>CAZCRT010000082.1:0-1841 GCA_964501185.1 uncultured Bacteroidia bacterium | reverse complement strand
GATGCTATTACGGGCATCGGGAGAGCAATACTCAGCAGCCGAATGAGTGTTATATTATGTTCGTCGGCAACCTCAATGATGTTTCGGTGTCGGTAGATGAGCAGGAGTTTGTACCGATTACCGGTAAGACTGATGATCCAAGGGCAGCACATTTTAAATATCGTGTGAAGCCGGGTAATCACATGGTCAGTGCTGTGCGGGATGGTGATCTTATTCTGCAGAAGAAGATATTTATCGGACAGGGTGAAACCAGAGAGGTCCGTATACCATGAGAAAACTCATTCTCTGCACCGGATTATCTGTTCTGTTATCCGGGTGTGTAACCACCGGCATCTACCAGTGGGGTAACTACTCTGACTCGCTTTACAAAACGGTCACTGATCCCGGCCCGGAGAGCAGCGCCAGACATCAGGAAACGCTGCTGCGCATCATCGAACAGTCTGAGCAGTGGAAGCGCCAGGTTCCGCCGGGTGTTTACTATGAACTGGGATATCTGATGTACCAGGAGGGCCATCTGGATGAGGCTTCCACTTACTTTGAACTGGAAGTAGCCACCTATCCTGAAGCAGCCGCTTTCGTTAATAACTACAGGCAGATGCTATCCAGATCACAGGAGGAGGCGGAAGAAGCCCCCGCCGCAGAGGAGGTGGAAAGTGAAAGGGATTAACCTGCTGCTGTTGCTACTGATATCGTTGGGTATTCTCTCCTGCACCCCGCAGTTGACAAAGCTGGACGCTTTTCCGGATCATTATGCGGAAGATCCACTCTCAATTCTGGTGCTGCCCCCGGTAAACAACTCCACTGCTGCTGACGCGCCCGATCTCTACAGCACTACTATCCTGCAACCGCTGGCAGAAGCCGGCTTTTATGTGCTGCCGGTGCAGCCGGTCCACCAGTTGCTCTATGAGCAGGGGATCGATTATGTCGGCTCTATTGAAGATCTGCCTCTGGCTGCCTTCAAAGAATTTTTCGGTGCTGACGCCGTACTCTATGTGGTCATCGAAAAATGGGACACATCGTACTATGTGATAGGTGGCAATGTCACTGTGGCACTGGAGTTTCACCTGATCTCGACTGAAACCGGCCTGCCACTCTGGGATTACACCGGTACTATCACTGTGGATACAACAGCAGACAACCAGGGGGGTGGTCTGGCCGGTTTGCTGGCACAGGTGGTGGTGACAGCCGTGACTACCGCGGTAACCGACTATGTGCCGATTGCCCGGGATGTCAATTTTCAATGCCTTGAGGCGATACCGGCCGGGGCCTATCACCCGCGGCATCAGCAGGACCAGAAAGACCTGGTGAAGGTGATTGCTGAGCCCTGATCGGTTACGCAGCCAGCTCATTCAGAAGCGGAATACAGCAGACTGTGAAAGCATGAAGGTGGCTTAGAGGCTGTATTCCGATATCACAACAATATTGCAGCACTCCATTTATAGTGGAAAAAGCATTGATTACCCGACCGTATTGAATATCATTACCGGCAACAAACCACGAGGAGATATTAAACTCCTTAACACATTATTCAATTATTGAACTATCCTCAGAAAGGACTATTTATGAAGAAACTGACAATTATGGTAATGACCCTGTTGATGGCATCCTCGTTTGCGTTTGCACAGGCACCGGCCAAAACCAATATCTTCGGGATTAACCCCCTTGGTCTGGTCTTCAACATCTATTCCGGACACTTTGGCAAAATCATCAAAGACGGTGCCAATGAGATTAACATTCCCTTTTTCTACTGGAGCCCTACTGATGATATGACTATCCTTGGTGGTGGTCTCGAGTTAATGTCAAATGTTGTGTATGGGTGCATTCCTAAGCTGCGAGTATTT
>CAZCRT010000081.1:0-2233 GCA_964501185.1 uncultured Bacteroidia bacterium | reverse complement strand
TACTCATACCAATTCATTTTCGCATGCAGATCTCAGGAGAAATGCCTGCAATTCAAAAACCTAAGGAGTGTGACCTTGATAATCTTGCTTAACTATGTACCAATCCATCCCTTTTTTCTGGCAATATAGCAGAACGGTGTACTCTTGTATCTTACCTTTTAAGCTGTATGTCAATCTTAATACTAGCTGGTTCTCATCAGATTCAACTAGCTGGGAACTACATGCTCCAATATCTTGATTCTCTTTTATAAATAGCTGGATAACAGCTCGTTGTACTCTGTTTCTTTGCTTTCTTTGGTAGGAACCAATCCGACGAGCTTCCTTGTGTTTGATCACTTCCCCAAGACTCAGACTATCCCATTTTCTGATTTCCACTCTTCTATGATTATTGGTATCCAGGTCATCCAATAGATCCTTGCTCACTTCCCCCCTGATCTGTTCAACTTCCTGCCTGAGTTTGTTTCTCGCGCTTTTTTCAGCATGCCTTCTCTTTTTTCGCCAGCTTTTCCGAAAAGCGTGCGGGTACTTTGCCTGCAGAGGGTGGTCCTTTTCCAGGCTCAATTTCTTCTTTTCTTGAGGGGTTCTTCGTTTTTTCATGTTTGGACGGTCAGTGCTACAGAGTTCTGACTATGTGGAGCCTCAAGATTCTGGGCACCACTCCCTACTTTTTGATTTAAACTCCTAAGGACGTATCTGAGTTATCCGCTCTTGCTCACAGATCAAAACTCACTTCTTACGAAGGCTCTCCTGGAGCTTCTCAGGATCAATATAGGCATCATGAGGGTCGATCGCTTGCCAGACTTCCGTGACTGCATTTACAGCAGTGTCGTAATCGGCATCTTCCATCAAGGCTAAAGCTACAACTACCACACGATCTCCCACCATTCGCGTAGCAAACATATTGCCCACTGACTCCACACGTTGCTCTGCACGCCAGCTCTCAGGCCAGGACAACATCCACAAGTAAGGACCATCTTCATTACCCGCTACTTCAGTAATCTCCTCTGACTCTAAGGGTAAATTGATCTGTTCTTCCCAGTAGGCCGTTTCCCACCTCCTGTACTCCTGCATGATTTGATCAGGCGGATCTTGTGGTGACAACCCGAAGTGCCAGGGATTAGCTGTAAGCACGTTTATGAATTGTCCGTTGAGTAAGAAAGCTACCCCTTCAGGCGAATCCTGGTAGAATGTTGACGTAGTAAGCTCTGCTGTAAAATGTGCCGTAGAATCATTACAGACTACCAGCGCACCGGTTTCCGTTTTGAAAACGTAGAACGCCGGTTCATTTTCAGATTCCGGGACTTCCTGACCTGATAAGTTCTCAGTAGTTGCAGCAACGCCAACCAGCAGTACTAGTGCAAAAATGAAGATTGGGAATATTCTGCTCTGCATTTTTTGCTCCATTCTGTAAAGGAGACAACTGTTATCCAGCTACTGATTTAGAGCCAGCCGATCTACCTTAGCCTGATGCCGATCACATTGGGAACTTTCCAGGCGACGTAGTTATCATCCCTGGGGTGGAAACCGGTCTCATAGCTGCCTACCAACTGTCGTTCGAAGTCATCGACCTTTATATAGAGTTGAGCTTCGGGACCACCCTCGAGGTGCTGCGCACACTGCAAGTTGATATCGAGCGCCAGCAACTGTTCGCTTAGATCATGCATCGAATATGGTGACCGGCAATAGATGAACAGGATGTTGCCTTCAGTATCCTCGCCCAACGCCACTTCGCTCCACCGTTTCTGCTGCTGTTTCCATCGATTCTCACCTGGTCGTTTAATCAGTCTGAGGTTCTGGATTACTGTCCCATAGTCCTCTACGATCTGTTCGAAAGAAATCCCGGGCAGATCAAGGTCAAACAGATGAAAGTACGGTAACCCTTCCTTCTGGGGATCGAATGCCGCTACGGACATGTACTTGTTAATGCTCGGATTGTTCAGATGGTCACCAGCTTTCAGATATCCCACATTACTGACATAATCAGTTTGAAACATGCCGGCGTTGATCGCCGCTGCGTATCCCCGGATCTCACACCATTCTTTAGCAGTATGGAGCTGGTCCAGCTGATCAGGGGTTTGACTGACTCCGGCGAACTCCAGCTCCCAGAGCGTTGAATCGATCCGCAGGATGGTTATCTCACCATCACCTATTGAGTGAGGCAGCGTAGCTTCGAACACCCCCAGCTCCAGACCGGGTGCCAGTGACTGCCATGGGTAAACAGGGGAATAGCATG
>CAZCRT010000080.1:0-2301 GCA_964501185.1 uncultured Bacteroidia bacterium | reverse complement strand
AGCAGGTGTTCGTTCCCTTCTTCGATCCGGAAACCTACGGACGCAGCATTCTGGAAAACTCCTCCTTCATTGTCAGCAGCGGTAATCCTGATCCTGATCTGCATGGTAATGGCTTTGTGGCCCGCCTGAGTGGGGCGACCGCTGAGTTTATCCAGATACTGCAATTGATGTCTGTTGGGGAGCAACCATTTCAACTCAATGGTGAGGGAGAACTTGTGCTCAAACTAAGGCCGGCACTCCCGGAATGGCTTTTCACCAGGGAGGAACGGACCGAACGTCTACTGTTGCAGGGGGAGTGGCAGGAGATAACCTTCCCACCAGGCAGTTTCAGCTTCATGTTTCTGGGCAGTGTCCTGGTGACATATCACAATCCGGAACGGCGTGATACATTTGGCGACAGGGCGGTCAGACCCCTGTCATGGGAGGTTACTGACCGGGAAGGGCAGACTCATTTTTTGACCGGTGACCGGTTGCAGGGTGAATTGGTCCGGCAGGTTAGAAATCGGAAAATCAGTAGAATGGAGATCAAACTCAGCTGAGTAGTTTTATGAGTATTGTCGAGCAACAGATACAAGCGAAGAATCTGGAACAACAGGTAACTGATCTGCTGGAACGGATGAATCTGGACCAGAAAGTGGGGCAGATCGTTCAAGCGGAAAGGGAGTTTGTCGTCCCGGAGCAGGTGAAAAAGTATCATATCGGTTCCGTTCTGAGTGGAGGGGGATCGGTACCGGGAAGGAACAGACCTGCTGATTGGATCAAGATGAACGATGCCTACTGGGCTTCCTCTATAGAGGAGGATGCGGATCACCTGCCGATTCCTATCATCTACGGCATCGACGCTATCCATGGCAATACCAACGTGCTGGGTGCGGTTGTTTTCCCACACAATATCGGTCTCGGCGCCGCCCGTGATCCGGAGCTGATTGAACGGATTGCTTATGTCACTGCCCGGGAGGTTGCCGCTGTGGGGCTGGACTGGACTTTTGCCCCCACACTGGCGGTTGCCCGCAACGGTCACTGGGGACGCACTTACGAAAGCTACTCGGAAGACCCGGAGATAACTACCGATTACGCCGTCCGCTTTATCAGGGGAATGCAGGGTCACTTCGGAGAAGAAAATGTCATCGCCTGTGCCAAGCACTGGATAGGTGATGGCGGGACAGAGCATGGTATCGACCAGGGGGAAACCGATGTCAGTGAAGCGGAACTGCGCCGGATTCACCTGCCTCCCTATCAGGCAGCTATTCAGGCCGGGGTGTTGACGGTTATGGCTTCACTGAGCAGCTGGAATCGGATCAAGTGTCACGGGCACAGGCAACTGCTGACCGACCTGTTGAAGGGAGAGCTGGGTTTCGATGGGGTAGTCGTCTCCGATTGGGATGGAATCAATTATCTGTCTGATAATTACGCCGAGGCTGCTGCCATCGGATTGAATGCCGGACTGGACATGTTCATGATCACTGAGCGGTGGCAGGAATTCATCCGGCATGTGAAAGACCATATCGAGCAGGGCAGGGTGCCGCTGGAGCGTCTCGACGATGCTGTCCGCCGGATCCTGCGGCTCAAAATGAGATTCGGTATGTTCGACAAATCCCGTCCATCCGCACGGAAGCTGGCGCGGCAGACCAATGTCTTTGGTTCCCGGTCACATCGTGAAGTGGCCCGGGAAGCGGTGCGCAAATCAATGGTACTGCTGCAGAATGAAGAGGAGCTGCTGCCTCTGCAGAAGGACGCCCGCATTCTGGTAGCAGGTAAGAACGCTCACAACCGGGGACACCAGTGTGGTGGTTTCACAGTTGCCTGGCAGGGAGTAAACGATAACGAATCGATCGTCGGTGGCACTTCCATCTGGGAAGCGGTGCAGGAGGTTGCTCCCGGTGCACTGCTAAGCAGAAGTGATGATGGCTCCGATGCCGATCCGGAGAAACATGACGTTGCGCTGGTAGTGATAGGCGAGCTGCCGTATGCGGAAATGAAGGGTGACATCAGGGTGCCCGGACTGACCAGCGTTAGAGTCAAAGGTGAAGAGCAGGACAAGGCTGACAGTAACAGCGAGCAACCTGCTCAACCTGATTCCGCTTCCCTGACAGAGGTGGAATTCGAGGATATCTACGGAACACACCTCTACCTGCATCAGCTGCATCCTGAGGATCTGACCACCATCCAGAACATCCGCAACAAAGGAGTTCCGGTGGTCACGGTTATGATCTGTGGACGCCCGCTGGTGATCAATCACGAACTGGACTCTTCACAGGCTTTTGTAGTAGCGTGGCTACCCGGTTCTGAAGGACAAGGAGT
>CAZCRT010000079.1:0-2562 GCA_964501185.1 uncultured Bacteroidia bacterium | reverse complement strand
TGAACAGGTGTTGCTACGCCCTCCTGGCCCATCATGAAAGTACCGGCGGGGATGAAGGTGAAGCCTGGCGGCGCGCCGCTGTAGACCACAGTCACAACATAGAACGCCATCGACTGTGACTGTAACTCATCAAGCAGTGTATAGGAGGTGCCAATAGTGGTTCCCAGCAGTGTGCCAGGTAGCGCGTAGGGCTCCGAAAGTCTGTAAACACTGTACTCATTGGCTCCTACGACTGCACTCCATTCCAGTAGAACGTCGTCTTCTCCCTGCAGCGTGATCGTCAGATCGTCTACAGGATCAGGTATCACCTGTTCATTTGGTCGGATATCAAACACAGCACCTTGATCAATCGTGTATTCATGACTGCCTGGTGTCAGGTCATCCAGATAGAAATAGCCGTCATAGGAACCTGACCAGCCCCAATTAAAATGGAAGTAGTCATCCCCCTGATAGCCATCGCAGACAAAAGCGTGACCGCCTCTGCTTTGACCACGATAGACTAGTGGCTGCCCCTCATCCAGCTGCTCTCTTAACATGCTGTCCCAGATGGAATCAGAATAATCGGACTTGTACAGATAATCAGCTTCTGTTTGGTAATCGAAGTAGTCCTCCAGCACCGAAACCACATTCGGATAACCGTAAGTGCCGGTGTAAGCACCGGAACCATCAGGTCCATAGTCCATCTCCAGGGCTACTCCGCAATGATAGAGCAGTTCGGCAATATCTTCTTCGCCGTAGTCATTCGGCATACCGGCCCAGTTGTAGGTGGCGGTGCTAAAGTCGACATACTGATAACCGTAATCAGGATGGGTGTATCCGTGCGAACCTACACCCTGCGCCGGGTGCGCCCAGTACTTCATTACCTGTGCCATGGCAGTTGCCACACATCCTGCCCAGACATGCCCGCAGGGGCCGTCGCCGTCAACCGGGCAATCCTCGTTGTAGCCACAGCCCTGATTCCAGGTAGTAGCGAGCAGCGGCGTCACATCCCTGTCACGGTCGTGCAAAGGAAGCCGGTCGTCGAGAACTTCCCGCCATAGCGGCAGTGCGGTGCTGTTGTCAATGCTCTCCTGTCGTACCCACAGCAATTGTGCCTGGACGTTTTCGAAGAACTCCCGCACTGCAGGATGAGTTAACTCGGTCTGAATCGGTGACTGGTGGGAATAGCCGATAACCGGGATGGTAGCATCATCACCGGAAACGA
Source organism: uncultured Bacteroidia bacterium (assembly GCA_964501185.1). Classification (GTDB taxonomy): domain Bacteria; phylum CAIWAD01; class CAIWAD01; order BS150m-G50; family BS150m-G50; genus BS150m-G50. The sequence goes on along the minus strand of CAZCRT010000079.1, from coordinate 1,358 downwards.
TCACGAAACCGGCCGGCTGGAAAGCATAAACGTAGCAGTCCACCCATTCACCACTTGAAAAGCTGCTCAGTTGATCTACGGTAATCTGACCGGAATTGATATCGACCGGCGCATAATGGGAATACCAGTTAACAGCCACGGTTCGGGCCGTTTCTTCGGAAACGGGTGCAGCCAGCACCTGGGGTGCTATTAAACCCAGAATAAGGACAATTATAAGATGAGATTTCATCGAACTCACCCTCTTTCTTTATTATGAATACTTTGCGGAAGTACAAAAGCTTAGTTAATATAAGAGTTGTTTGTCTCTTTTTCAAGGGTTAGACGGCTATTGATGAAGTATCTGCTGCGCGATGTTGACATGCTCTCGAAAGAACCGGTATTGGCGGATAGCGAAAAAGTGATTCCTCTACATCTGACTGCTGAGCTTCTCTTCCCACAGCTCAAACTGGAGGATGATGAAGCGGACCTGACCGTCATGCGAATCGTCGGCGAGGGGCGAAAAGATGGAAAGCAGCAGAGGATTACTTTCGATTTGCTGGATCGCCGGGATCCTGAAAACGGTATCACCTCCATGGCGCGTACCACCGGTTATACCGCTACTTCGGTGGCGGAGCTGTGGTCGCGAAACATCATCAAGCATCGTGGACTGATCCTGCCGGAGTATCTCGGGCAGGAAAATGGCTTTATTGAACTGCTACTGGGTGAGCTGGCGGAACGCGGGGTGGTTTATAAGAAAAACATTAATGTCCTCGAATAGAACGGTTTGACCATATTGCAATTAACTATCCGCCTGTTGACGCAACTCATGATAATACGTTAAACCGTCAGCACCTTCGGTCTCCCTACCAGCCCTGACGGTATTGTGGATTTTGCCGTCTGATCAACAGATTGAGAATCAAACGGGCGGGATGATCGTCTGGACGATTGAAAAGATTGGTCGGTAAGCACCGACAAGCGGCTGTGACATCCATAAACATCACAGGTCTGCTGCACAATCGTACTGCAGGAACGGAAACCGATGTTGTTGTTCGTGTTCGTCGGATTGTTGTTGTTCCGATTCGCAGAACGCACGTTGTCGGCGTTGTTGTTCCAGTTGCCGCCCCGTTTGACACGGTTGGAGCCGCTGGTGACAATCACCCTAATTTCCTCTGTTTGATTGGCAATTTGCAATTCACTTGGATTCCAGTCTTCGCGGGAATAACGCAAATTAGTGGGACAACGTCATCTCGTCAAAAGAGAATCCGCTTATCGGATGGAAACCGTTGAGTTCTTCGTCTGAAAACCCACCTAGCCTGGATCAAAGGAAACTGTGATTATTCGGTATGCCATAATATCAGAATTTGTCGCGCTCGATTTCC
>CAZCRT010000078.1:0-2865 GCA_964501185.1 uncultured Bacteroidia bacterium | reverse complement strand
AATTCAGTGGCGAGCGGTATCTACTACTTCCAGTTAAGCAATGGCAGTGAACAGATCAGCCAGAAGCTGATTCTGCTCAAGTAATAATCAGCGGGAGGAGCAGATGCAATCCGACATTCTAATGCATGAATCTTGTCGTTCCAGTAGAACTAAGGCTAAAACCCAGACCCTGGGCTTTAACTTGGGGCAGAAAGAGCGGATTTGGTTCGCTAATGCACTTGTCGGACTGTTTTCTGTTACTGCTCTGTTCTTCCAACCTTTGAATCTACCTGCGGGGACATACCATGTCCCCGTAGACTTTCAGACCATCCAGATGGCGATAGACGGTGTCTCCCCGGAGGGGGACACCGTCGTCGTCGCTCCCGGTACTTATATCGAGAACATCGACTATCATGGCAGGAACATCTTCCTCACCTCACTTCACTACCTGGAGGGTGATGAGAACTACATCGAGCAGACTGTGATCGATGGTGGACAGAATGGCTCAGTGGTCACCTTTCGGGAAGGAGAGGAGCGAACAGCTGTGCTGAGCGGTTTTACCATTACTAATGGTAGTGGTAGATTGTATGGTGACGCTTACACCAGAGGTGGCGGTATCTTTGCCGATGAGACCTGTCCCAGTATTATCAACTGTCTGATCACTGGCAACAGTTGTTGTGGTATAAGTGGTGGTGGCGGTATTTACGCACTCCGTGCGCCGCTCTATCTCTCAAATCTGATTATAACACGAAACAACGCGCAGAGCAAAGGTGGTGGTTTGTACTCAGGAAGCTCTGAAATTGAAATGGACCCAACCAACAGATGCAGTATCTTCCTAAATGAGGCGGGCGCCTTCAACGACATCTATCACTCATTCAACAGCGATAACTACCTTGCGATATATCTCGACACAGCGACGGTTGCCCTTCAGGATGATTACTTCATCGGAGGCGTATTCGAGACGGTTGATATCCTTTACGGCAAACTGGAACCGGTGCAACATGATCTCTGGGTTTCACCTGACGGCAACGACAACAACAGCGGCTACTCACCTGACGATCCGCTGAAAACCATCACCTTTGCTCTGCATATTATCGACGCCGACTCCCTACATCCCCTGACAATCAACCTACTGTCTGGAGTCTATTCACCTTCCGGAGGTCAGAGCTTTCCGCTCAATCTGCGCTCCTATGTTTCCCTGATAGGCTCCGACCGGGAGAATACGATTATCGATCTAGAACATAGTTATCCAACCGTAATGGCCGCTATGGATATGGAGAAGGATTACAGCATCGCTTCAATGAGCATCCTTAATACCAACCGACCCGATTTTTTCAATGGAATAGCCATCGAGCAAAACAGTGGATTGGTGCTGGAAGATATCTTGTTTTCTGGTCATGAAGCCACTCATTTCATTAGTCACTACTACCCCAATTGGATGACGCTGGTGGACAATACCAGTCTGACTATCCGAGATTGTGACTTCATCGACAATCACTGTATCAGGATCGTTGGCGTTGGTATTCACAGTGAGGTTCTGATACAGAACTGCCGGTTCGAAAATAGCACACCACTGGAGGATTGGGATCCGGAGTGGGAGGGTGCTTCGTCCGCTCTGGGATTGGTGGCACCCCCTTATGATTATCCCTATCCATTTAATCACCGTATAGAGAAATGCGTTTTCACAAACAACGCCGCAAACTACACCAACTACTTTCACTTCTCAACCGCATTGAACCTGCGTGATTACCGCTATCCGCTGGACATCGTCAACTGTACTTTTGCCGATAACTCCTCACTGGTCAGCGGCTGCCTGGGAGCGATAAGCTATGCTACGGATAATGAGGTGCGGTTGGCGAACTGCCTCTTCTGGGATAACGAGCTGTATGAGTTCTACATCGACGCTTCGACTCACCCGATCACCATGCAGTTTTCGCATAACATCATACAGGATATGGAAGCTGGCATGAACCTGATCGGCAATCCTGAGCTGATCTTCCATGAAGGCAACTTCAGCGCTGACCCGCTGTTTATGGATTCTGGAGAGCACCCCTATCAACTGGCCGAGGGTTCTCCCGCCATCGATGCCGGTACCGCCTTCTGGGTGGTGGATGGCGATACGGTGGTCAACCTCTCACCGGATCAGTACAGCGGCAGCGCTCCCGATATCGGTGCTTATGAGTTTGACCAGCAGGCGGTCACTCCTGAAGAGCCGCCTCAGCTTCCTGATCAGCTGGCGATCAGCTCCATTCACCCCAATCCGTTCAACAACAGCACCACAATCACCTTCGCCCTCCCCCGTCCCGATCAGGTGGAGTTGTCGCTTTACAACATCACCGGTCAGCTGGTGGATGTAATTATCGATGCCTGGATCGGTGCTGGTGAGCATAGTTTACAATTCTCCGCTGATGACTTTGCCAGCGGCGTTTATATTGTTTCACTAAAATCGGAGCTGGGCAGGGATAGCCGTTTGCTTACGCTTGTGAAGTAGTCGTTTCCTCGGATACTGATGACCATGCTGTGGGTGGTATCACTTCTTGTATCCAAATGGTTAACTTATCTGATCTACAAAACCAGCAACCTGCGACTCGTACAGAAGCCATGGACCACGAAAGCCCGCAGACCACGGCTATCTATGCGCATGTGGTGGATGAAGAACTGCAGGCAGCAATTGAGAATCGAATTTAAAGCATCATACAGGATAAACCGGTCATGAATAATCACCGCCTCCAAGCCGGGCACACTTGGGAAGAAATGCACGCCTTTCTCACAAGCCTGAAGCCAGCAACCGATATCCAAATATACTTCAACGATAGTGGTCGCTGCAAATTTCGCTATGTCTTGAAAGAAAACCGCCACACACCCATTGCTGAATCTTTCTTCAGT
>CAZCRT010000077.1:0-3085 GCA_964501185.1 uncultured Bacteroidia bacterium | reverse complement strand
TATGCACAGAATGCCTATCCCGCTGGCTATGATCCCTCAGACCACCCCGTAAAGGAAGTCTACTGGTACGGAGCAGCATGCTACTGTGACTGGATCAGCATGATGGCGGGAGCAGAAGCTTTCTATAACGGGAACTGGAATCAGACGGCCGAACATAACCCCTATAGTTCACCGGCCTATCGATTACCTACAGAAGCAGAGTGGGAGTATGCAATCAGCTTTAACGATGAGCGCACCCTCCCCTGGGGTGATGAAGAACCGGATTGTAATCTGGCCAACTTTCACAATAATGGTTACTGTACCGGATGGACAGCACCGGTTGGAAGCTATCCGGCAGGAAACAGTCATCTGGACCTGATGGATATGGGGGGAAATGTGTACGAGTGGATCGGGGACTGGTATGACCACGATTATTACGAGGTCAGCCCGGAAACCGATCCTCTGGGGCCAGACGGCAGCTCTGGCCATGCGTTACGAGGTGGAGGCTGGAGCAACTACGCTCGCCACCTGCGATGTGCAAAACGTTACTACTACAACACCGGCTTTACAAACAGACACATCGGTTTTCGAGTTGCTCGTTCTGCTAATCTGTAACGGAAAGGGGAGTGAACCGAAGTTGATGACAATTATTCTTCTCATGCTCATCAGCGCAAATCCGGCAATAGCAGCTGACGCAATCCTGGATGGGTCACTTGTGCCAACAGCCGCAGACAGAGAGATCCTCTTCTTTGAGCCTTTTGAGGATACCCTGTTTGCATCACGTGGCTGGTATGATGCGCTGGAAGGGACTATAACTACCGAAGAGCATATTGAAGGGGAGGGTAGCACAGCCTGTTTTGAGTGCAGGTTTCTACAGGGAACCAGTGGATGCGAAGGTGGCACGCCGGGCCGACATCTCTTCGATGAAACGGATGAGATCTATCTGAGCTACTATGTCAAGTACAGCGCCAACTATGTCGGTTCTGATTTACCCTACCATCCGCACGAGTTTCTGTTCATGACCAATGAAAACGGCCCCTATGCCGGTCCGGCCTGGACCTATCTGACCGCATATGTTGAACACAACGAAGGAGAGCCGTTGCTGAGTATTCAGGATGGCCAGAATATTGATGAATCCAATATTGGTGTTGACCTGACTGAGATAACAGAAAACAGAGCTGTTGCCGGATGTAATGGTGACAGCGATGGTTATGGAGATGGTGAATGCTACTGGTGTGGTTCAACGCATTGCAACGGCAAGCAGTGGCGGGCGGGAGGTGTGTACTTTCAGGATGTACCGGGACCCTATTACCAGAACGACTGGCACTTCATTGAAGCATACTTCAAACTGAACAGCATTGTGGAAGGGATCGGAATCTCTGATGGGATTATCAAGTACTGGTATGATGACCAGTTGATAATAGATCATGAAGATATCACCATCAGAACAGGCGAGCATCCGGATATCAGATTCAACCAGTTTCTGCTGGCACCATACATCGGGGATGGCTCACCGGTAGAGCAGGTGATGTGGATAGATAACCTTACAGTGGCTACTTCCAGGCCGGGAAGTGAGGCTGTTGCTGAATCGCCCTCCGGTCAGATTGCGGCTGCCTGTCAACTTAATCAGAACTATCCCAATCCCTTCAATGCAACCACTACAATTTCCTTTTCAAGCAATGACCCGCAGGTGGAAATTACGATCTTTAATCTGGCAGGCCGGTTGATCAGAATATTGCGATCGACGGATTTTACCAACGCCACCTCATACGGGACCGTAACCTGGGATGGGACAGATGATAACGGAAATCAGGTCAGCTCGGGGATCTATCTGTACAGCCTGCAATCGGCCGGAAGCGTGACTGCCAGAAAGTTGCTGATGCTGAAGTAGAGCTGTCTCAGTCGACCACTTCAATATTCTTTTTGTATACAACGCCCCGTGATTCCAGTTCATTCAGCAGCAGTTCGATGAAGCCGTCTTCCTGCCCGAGCTGTTCCGGCAGGATCAGCCCCTGTCGATTGATTTTTCCCTGCAGGAACAGTTCTGCTGCAGAAGTGGCAGTATAACCGGTTGTCCGCGCCATGGAGGTTATACCGGTTTCAGGATCGCGACGGTCCAACAAATCAAAAGTCACCCGTTGTGCATTCCCATCCTTCAAACCTTCACCGACGATTCGCATGATGGTCAGATCCTCTTCATCATCCTCCAGTTTGAGTTGTGGGAAGAGCAGCTCGGCAGTCAGATGCAGAGGAATTACCTCTTTGCCATCAACCAGTACCGGCTCTTTGTCAAGCATGCCGACCGTGCGCAGCAGTTTCATTTTCTCGGCGTGACCGGGATAGCGCATGGTTTTCTCAATCATATGTGGAACATCGAGTGTACGTGTCAGGCTGCGCAATCCATCTGAGTTGAAAGCTTCCAGCGTCCCTACACCGGGGAGATCAAGTTCCTCGATCTCAGTGAGTGCCTCCCTGATTACCACCTTGCCATTTTCCACAATCCGGGCAGGACGGGTATATTCCTCAATTACATCAAGGGCGGAGAACACAATGCGATATTCAAATGGCTTTACCCTGGCTGCCGGCAACCCGCCCACATAGCAGGCCAGTCGCTGTGGTTCGTCGAACCAGAGGCTGAGATAGCCAAAGGCAACATGACTGAAACCGGGTGCCACACCGCAGTCGAGAATAGCAGTTACACCGTTCTGCTCAGCTACTTCCTGCAGAGCAAAAGGGTCTTCGGGGAAGAAGGAGATGTCGACGATGTTCCGCTTTGCCTCCAGAACTGTCCTGACAGTTTGATATCCCATAAACCCCGGGACGGCGCCAATAACGAGATCACAGTCTTCAATCACTTTATGTATCACATCAGCCCGGCTGAGGTCCCCCTCGACAGTTGTGATATCTTCATCTCCACTCAGGCGCGCAAAGGAGGACTGATCGAGATCGGCAACCTTCACCTGATGGCCGGTTCGAGCCAGATCAAGCGCCATAGCGCTTCCCACCAGGCCACACCCCAGAACTGCTACCTTCATATTGACCTCCTCATGTGTCTAGAAGTGGTCCGGTTTCCCAGGACAGCTCAGCTTGATTCTTAAGTGTTTTT
>CAZCRT010000076.1:0-3294 GCA_964501185.1 uncultured Bacteroidia bacterium | reverse complement strand
AGGAAATACTCGCAGCTTAGGAATGCACCCATACACAACATTTGACATTAACTCAAGAGGTTGACTCATGATGAAAATGATTGCTGTTGTTTCGCTATTACTGGGCTTCGGCATGGTCAGTTTAGCTGAAGATCACTCAGAGTTCTTTGAAGATGAATTCGGTTCTCCACAGGAGGTTACCGCGTACTGTCTGGAGTGTCATGAGGAAGCGGGAGAGGCATTCCTGCACTCCGAACATTGGACCTGGATGGGAGAACCGGAAGAGTTGCAGGGACATGATCAATTGATAGCGATCGGTAAAAAAACAGCGCTTAACAATTTCTGTATTGGTCTGGAAGCGAACTGGCCCCGTTGCACCAGCTGTCACGCTGGTTATGGCTGGGAGAACGCTTCCTTTGATTTCAACAATCCGGAAAACATTGACTGTCTGATCTGTCACGATGGATCGGGGACTTACAAGAAGAATCCCATGGGTGCGGGTATGCCGAGAAGTGATGTGGACCTACTCACAGTTGCACGCAGTGTGGCGCTTCCATCCCGTGAGAATTGTGGTGCCTGTCATTTCTATGGCGGTGGTGGTAACAATGTGAAACATGGTGATCTCGAAAACGCACTGGTCGATCCCCCCGAGACGCTTGATGTTCACATGGGCGGTATGGATTTCAGCTGCACAGAATGCCACCTGACTGACGATCATAACATATCCGGCAATGCTCTTTCGACATCTGCCCATAGTGAGACTCTTACCTGTGAAAACTGTCACACTGAGGCACCACATGAAGCGAGGTTTGCAAAGTACCTGAACAGGCATGTGAAAACCGTCGCCTGTCAATCCTGTCACATTCCGGAATTCGCCCGCGTCAATCCTACCAAGATGCAATGGGACTGGTCACAGGCAGGTCAGGACCGTAAACCGGGAACGGATGAATTTGGCAAACCCGATTACAATAAAAAGAAGGGCGCTTTTGTCTGGGGGAAAAATGTAGTGCCGGAGTATGCCTGGTATAATGGCAGTTCTCACCGTATGGTTCTGGGAGACGAGATTGAGATGAATTCTGTGAACCAGATTACATCCCCGATTGGTAATGTTAATGATCCTACTTCCAGGATTTATCCTTTCAAGGTTCATCGTGGCAAACAGATCGCTGATCGTCAGAACCACTACCTGTTACCGGTCCATCTTTTTGGCAAAGATGGCTATTGGAATACTTTTAACTGGCAACAGTCAGTTACTAACGGGGCTGCTGCAGCCGGCATTGAATACAGCGGCGGTTATGCTTTTGTAGAGACAGAGATGTACTGGAAGATCAACCACATGGTTGCACCGCACGAAGAGGCGCTCAGTTGCAGGGATTGCCATATTCGTAATGGTCAGGCGAGGCTGGACTGGGAGAAGCTCGGTTATGAAGGGGATCCCATGTTTGATAAACTGACACGGTTTGAGTAAGGGTAGCAGAATACTTTACACACCAACAATCACTTTCAAATGTAACCCCCGGCAGAAACCGGGGGTTTTTTTGTGCGAATCAGTCGTCAAAGTTCCCTTCCGGTCCCTTGTCGGAATCAATGGCAGCGCCTCTGGCCGGTATGGTTGCTGCTGTCCACTCCTCGGGATTCTCAATCCTCTCACCCTTGGCGCCGAGATCGTATGATCCCGCTTCCAGAATGGCGTTGATTGCCAGCGGTGCAGTATCACCAGCATTGAAGACCTCTGTCAATATAGTGTAGACGAAGTTCTCCACCCGCTTGACCATCCGTTTCCGAACCTCGGCGGACTGCCCCAGCAGCCTGTTCTCGAAGGGAAGGTTCAGTTTCTTGTAGTCACCTTTCTTCCATCCCTGCTTATCGGCGAAAGCTGTAATCTCAGACCATACCTCTTCGGTTACCCCTTCACCCTGCAACTTGATGAACTGTTCCTGATCATCCAGGATGGCGTTGCCGTAATCATTAACTTCCAGTCCCCAGGAGATCATCTGCAGAGCTGTCGCGACATTGGCTTTGGTAGTGCTGGTCTGGCCGGCGATTGCACGCAGGCGGTCGGAACTGTTACCGGAAGTGCCATGCTGAGCACCGGACATTTTGTAGGGAGCCAGAGCATTATGGATAGCGGCAGTGAGGTCAATCTGAATTCCGGCATCACTGGCCTCAAGGCCATGTGTGGTGCCGTTGTTTAAAGCAATCCAGTCAGGGAAGATATTGTTGGCGTTGAGGCCCTGAATGAGGAAAAGGGCTTCCTCTTCAGTAGACAGCCCCTGTTTACCCTTTATTTCACCGACTTCCGTCTCGTAACCTGCCCAGTCAGGTATATAGCTGTTGAGTTCCAGATTGGCCAGCAGGTTATCCGCATCCGGCAGGTGAGAAGCATCAACTGCGATCGAAGTCATGCCGGCGTCGAACAGCGATGGGATCTCTGTTCTGGCCCGCTCGACATCTGCATCATTTTTGATACCGTAGTGGTCAGCGTGAATAGCCACCGGGATTGTGATACCCAACTCGTTACACGCGGCGTCAACTATCCGGGCCATGTTCCAGAAGTTGACAGCGCAGTAAGCACTGGCTCCACCCTCAGATTTGGCGATCTCGATAATAATAGCAGCGTTAGCCCGTTGTGCAGCGAGTAGCGCGCCACGAATTACAAGGGTGTTTCGCCCGTTGGCAGCGATAGTCATCGCATTGCCTCTGGCCAGCATGGCTCGGTCGATCACTTTTCCGCTTACGATCAGCGCTTTAGAATTGGGAAACAGTCCGGTTATGTTCGGGGGGCGTCCGATTTCTACAGCTTTCAGGAAATCTGCTGAATAGGCAGTTGAATCAGTCATGCTTATCTCCGTTTTGTTGTTTGTGCATATGTTAAATTCTAAGTGTATTGGCACATTCTTCAAACAAAAAATTCGATACTGGATTATCCAGCCACAGGATTTTACGGGATAGTTGTGTATATACCTTATCAGATAACTGTAGAATCCCTGTCGTTATGTCAAGCCCTGCAGCGATAGAGACCAGCGAGTCATCAGCAGCCCGGATAGTCATTTTTCATAAATGAGATATGGCAATTGCTCACTCCCGTTCAGAAAATGAACACATAGTAGTTATCAATTACCAAAACAGGCAAAACATACCACCTCACTACATACTTTTTGCAACGAGCGTTAGAATTATCCAGTATTGATGGAAAAAAATCGCACAGCCAGATATCACCACAATACAATACTTTACAGAGGAAGTAACCGGAATATGTACAGAGAGGTGGTCCCGAAAAAATGGACACTCGCTTAAGTGTTTTTCTGTAGATTA
>CAZCRT010000075.1:0-3298 GCA_964501185.1 uncultured Bacteroidia bacterium | reverse complement strand
TAAAAAAAGCTACGAATATCAGCAGCGACATGGCAATCATCGGAATGAAATAGAACTTTTCGTCAAATCCTTCGCTGAACATCTGCGATTGAATAACCGAGAGCACGATCAGCGAGAACCCGATAACAATATTGGCTTTCTGATCGGCAACCAGGCTCAACTGCGATTGATGCTGCTGAGCAGTTCTCAACGCATATACAACATCGTGATCATCCACAGGCGCCTGTTCGGTTGCCTGAGATGTAGTCTTCACGTCAGTCATCAGCTGACTCCCATTTGATTTCTATTTCTTAGTTATTCGGCAGTCAATCTCTGTTTACGGGAACCGGCAGACCATCTCAGCGGTTACTCTACCCGTTCAACTTCCTGCCCGGCAGCTTTGATCAGGATAACCTGCTGCTGACTGTCCCGCAGTTGTAATACTACATCAACTTTGAGTCCGGTTTCCCATGCAGGTCCATTTCGCAGCTTCACCGTTTGATGAGGGGAATCTGTCATCAGGGGAAACAATTCCAGTTCAGTCGTAGTCCAGAGATCCTCTTCGTTGATCAGCCAGATCTGCTCAACAGTGATACCTGTCGGTAACGGTTTCTGATCGGTCGTCTGCAGGGTTATTGTTGCCAGTAACGGCCTCTCAGCTTCCGGGTCGTTTACAGGCATGAAGTTACGCCAGAGAAAAGTAGCCAGTGTAAGTTCCTGCCCGGTAACCGTAGCTGTCTTTGGTGCTGCCTGCAACCGTTGCAACTCTTTTGCATTGTCGTTGGGACCGGAACAATTACAGGCAAGAAACGTCACAGACAGTAATCCGGTGAATAAAAACAGGCGTATCATAAAGTCCTCCATTTGATTGCCGTACAATTGCGATAGTGTCGGCCGTACCTCTGTCTGGTCAATATGGTTTAATGAATCACCATTTTACAGTTTTTCATGTTCGCTGCAATCACTGCAGGATGAAAATAGACCGTGGCATTTCGATACCGATTCCTGATGTAAAAGCTGTGCTTCAAGCCCGACAGGTATACGGGAAGACAGGTTGTTCAAAGGGGAACGGATCACGGACAAAGGGGTTATTGCCGATCAATGTGCGGGTTTGCGGATTTTCAATTCCAAACCTGTCGGTATGAAAGTGGCACTCAAGCTCGTGGTCACCCGGCTCAACCAGATAGGGACAGAGCTCTTCCCACTCTGGAATCTGCTCCCCTGCAACATCCAGCAGTTGCAGCTGTGAACCTTCCCTTTTGAAAAGAACCAGGCAATTCAATTCCGGGATCTCATAGATAGAATCCTGCAGGATATACAGGCATTGGAACATAAACAGCCGGGCATTACCGATACTGAGACGGTCAGAGACCGGCGTACGCCTGCAGGCATACTGATAGATCTTTCGTAAATCACCTCTGTCGGCAGGATCGAGTTTAATGAGTCCTGGCTTTGAAGTGACGTCTATGATCGGGTGATATTCGAGCTGCTCACTGATCTGCCTGAATCCGCAAGCCCTGTAGAATGGAATTGCTTCATCTGTAGAAAAGAGAAATATCGCGTCATGATCATGTGCCCATTTCAGAGCGGTTGCTGTCAGCTGTCTGTTCAAGCCCCGGCGCCGGTACTCCGGAAGTGTAGCAACAGCTGACAGTTGAGCTACCAGAGCGGATTTCCTGTTGATCTGTGCCGGCAGTGAATAAACAGAGCAGTTGGCAACAACTCGATTACCGGCGAAGAAGGAGAATGGCCTGTAGGCTTCATCCCAGAAACCGTTCTCTTCCCAGGTGGAGAAATCCAGCTGGAATGATTCGATCATGAATTCGCGGAAAGCCATTCTGGCAATGGGATCATCCCAGTAGGCGTTTCTCAAAGTCAGCTCCATTCGGGATCTCCTCCGAATAACGCAACTTCTATCCTGTCCCGATTGCAGAACCGGGTTCATCACCTACTCTTCCCCGAACAGCTCCAGCGGCACATCACTGTTCCAGATGTCTACCGCCAGCCGCCAGCTGCTATCCTGCTGCCTGCGCCAGATATGGACATTCTTGGTCTGATGCCATTGTGGTTCCTCGTTGACCGGATAGTAGGCGTAGTAATAGCAGTTGACTGTATAGGCGATCCCCCCGCTCATCTCCATTTGCAGGATCTCGCGGTCGCGGATTTTGAATGCCATACCGCTGTCCCGGCCGGAACGATAGGAACGGGCAACAGTCTCGCTGCCACTGCTCAATGTCCAGTGGTTCGGCATCATGATCACATCGTCCGCCAGCAGCGCGATGCGTGGTTCCGGATCTCCTGATTCGATCGAAGCATAGAAAGTGTCAATCGCCCGATTCAGTTCAGGGTCAGAGGACTGGCAGAATCCAGCCGACACCACGAACAGCAGGAGTAAGGGGGCTGTGCGAGCTCGCAGCACCTGCTTAAACTGTTTAGCCATAAGATAACTCCCTCCCTTTAGAATATCACCTGATCCGGGTAGCCGTGTTGCAGTCAGGCTCTCGTCTGATGCTACCCTGACAGGGCTTCTGACTTCTCGAAGTAGTATGCCACGAACTCGAAATCATCATCCGGATCGGGGAAAAAGTCAAGATGGTCGGTACGGAACTCTTCCGGATTCTCATTAGTCTCACCACGCCAGAGCCTTTCCGGTATTGAATCCCAGCGGCATAGTTCCATGGCAGTAATGCGAATCGTAACCCTCTTGATCAGTTCACTGTCGTAAACATCGTAGAACTTTCCGACCACCAGCGCATCATTGTAATCGTCTTCAACTACATCGACTTCATCCAATTCTACAACGCTGGCTGTTTTCCGTCCGTCGATGATCTGCTGGACCAGCCTGTCAGAAACAAATGTCATCTTCCTATTTTCGGTTGTCATCAATCATATCACCTTTCGTTAGAGGATAGCGGTTGGCTGGTATCATAATGTGAAGCTCTATCTCTTTCTTACCGGGGACCGTTTGAAGCCGGACAGTTGCAGCTCAATATCGTGATTGGGGTCGTAATCATCACTATCAGTGTAGATCACATCCCCGTTGTCATTGATCCAGCGGTTCTGCCACTGATTGGAGCCGGTCTCAACCTGGTTAGTATATGGATTGATAAACTCCTCCTGATCGGTCAGGGTCAGGAACATATCGTTGTGAATTTCAGCATTTGTCTGCTGACGATGCTGGACGATTTCCTGCTCGATCCGCTGTACTTCCCGCTGCGTGTTGAGGGCGATCTCCCCCCGTTTGATCTGCCCCTGAATTTCACCGGCAATCCACTGCGGATTGAAAATCACCGAAGTATGCATGATGCTGAAGAGCGAC
>CAZCRT010000074.1:0-3707 GCA_964501185.1 uncultured Bacteroidia bacterium | reverse complement strand
TCGCGATTTCACATACCTGAGTATATTTCCAGTAATTCTGGAACAAGTTATTTATTCCGCTTCCATCCTACAGATGCAATCTTCAATTGCCGACATAAGTGTCAACTACAGGTGTTCTTCGTTTAAAATATGATTCAGTAATTGAACAGAACAGTAGACGGTAGCGGTATGTTTACGCTCACAAACATGCCGCTTTTTTTATGAATCACGGTTGGATCAGGAGTGTGCTAAAGTTTCAATAACAGGGGAAAGCTCAGATGACCAAGCAGGGAAGTTTGATAAAGTATCGTTCCGAACTATTGCACCTCAGTATAATCGGTCTGGTGTTTCTCACGCTTTGCAGCGGTGCTGTCTACACCTTTTTTACCGGCAACACTACGGTAGCCCGCATTATTCCTACTCTGGATATGGTGCTGGAAACCAAATATGAAATTACCCAGTCCCGCCTGCTTCTGGAAGAGATATTCAGAGGTGAGGAGACTGTAGCTTTGCAGAACGCCTGGCAACACCTTGAGTTGGTTGATGGTTATGCACAGGATCTGCTTCAATCCGGTGAGGATAAGACTTTAATGTTTGAACCGATCAGGGATGAGCAGTTTCGAAGCAATGTAGAAGTGTTGCACGCGCGTCTGATTCTGTTCAGGGCAGTAACAGAAAAATGCCTCAATTCCGGGGAGAGTATACTGAGCCCGCAGAATTATGGTGAATTTGAACAGTCATATCAGTACTCTCTATCCGCAGCAGCTGAAATTGAGAACAGTCTGAAAGAGATTATTGCTTCCCGGCTGCACAATTCCCGTTTGAGTCAGAGTATACTGATTTTCTCCATGTTGATAACCGGCATTGTAGCTGGTCTGTTTGTACATCGTCTGGATCGCAGGCATCGTCAGAATTTCATGGAGTTGAGCAGGGTGAAGGAGGAGCTGGAATCGGAAGCCGCCAGACGAAAAGGTACTTCAGATTCGCTTTACGAAAGCGAAACCAGGCAACGGGCGTTGCTTGACGCAATTTCCGATACGGTTGCCGTACTGGATGAGAAGGGTGATATAATCTACTATCGTGCTGAAACAGATATAGAAGCCTATGGGGCAACGCTGAATATTGGCAAGAATATCACCGAGGTGTTACCACACGGTGTAGTCGAGATGATGATGAAATCGCTCCAGGTGGCGTTGCAGACCGGTGAAGTTCAGAAAGATGAGTTCCAGCTGCAGTGTGACCCGGAGAATAGCGAGGCTCGCTATTTTCAATCCCGAATGTCCCAGATCAGTGGACATAAACAGGTGTTGCTGTTGATCAGAGATGTCACCATGCACCGGTGGCAGTTCACGGATACAGCAATAGCGGAGCAGGACAAAGCGGGAGTAATCAGCAGTTATTCCTGATCATAAAGAGTTGTTTGTGAGAGAGAAAAGCCCGGCACAAAGATGTGACCGGGCTTTTTGTCTGTATGGATCTCAGGCCTAGTACATACCGGGCATACCACCACCACCGGGCGGCATCGCCGGCATTGGCTCTTCCTTATCATCCTTGCTGTCAGTGACAACCACTTCAGTCATCAGCAGCAGTCCGGAAACGGAAGCAGCGTTTTCCAGCGCAGTACGGGTAACCTTGGTGGGATCGATGACACCATCTTCATAAAGATCGGCGTAAATCTCAGTACGGGCGTTGTAACCGTAGTTGAGATCCTTCTTGGCCAGGATGTTCTGTACCACGATGGCACCTTCCTGACCTGCATTGGCAACGATCTGACGGATCGGCTCTTCCATCGCGCGACGCACAATATTGACACCAATCTGCTGGTCACCTTCAGGACTGAGAGCATCAAGCTTTTCCTGGGAGCGCAGCAGTGCAACACCACCACCAGGTACGATACCTTCTTCTACAGCAGCACGGGTAGCATGCAGTGCATCTTCGACGCGTGCTTTCTTCTCTTTCATTTCTACTTCGGTAGCAGCACCGATATTCAGAACCGCAACACCACCGGCCAGCTTAGCCAGACGTTCCTGCAGCTTCTCACGATCGTAATCGGAGGAAGTCTCTTCCGCCTGTGCGCGAATCTGCTGAATGCGTGCTTTGATATCATCCTCGGAACCGGCACCGTCAACGATAGTTGTATTATCCTTGTCGATGGTAACAGTCTTGGCTGTACCCAGATCTTCAAGAGTAGCGTTTTCCAGCTTGAAACCGAGATCTTCAGTGATGAGACGGCCACCGGTCAGTGTGGCGATATCTTCCAGCATGGCTTTACGACGATCACCGAAACCGGGAGCTTTTACTGCAGCAATTTTGAGGCTGCCACGCATCTTGTTGACTACCAGCGTAGCCAGGGCTTCCGCTTCCACATCCTCAGCGATGATCAGCAAAGGCTTACCGGTCTGCAGGACTTTCTCCAGAATCGGCAGCAGGTCCTTCATTACGGATATCTTCTTGTCGTGGATCAGGATGAAGGGTTCTTCGAAATCGACACTCATGTTATCAGCATCGGTAACGAAATATGGGGAAAGATAACCACGGTCGAACTGCATACCATCCACGAGGGAGGAATAAGTTTCGGCAGTCTTGGATTCCTCTACCGTAATCACGCCGTCATTACCGACCTTATCCATAGCTTCAGCAATCAGATCACCGATGGCGTTATCGTTATTAGCGGAAATGGAACCGACCTTGGCTATATCATCCTTACCGGCAACGGGATTGGAGATCTCACTCAGATAAGCGGTAACGGTGGTAACAGCGCTGTCGATACCACGTTTAAGTTCAGTCGGATTGGCACCGGCTGTGACATTTTTCAGCCCTTCGGCGAGAATGCTCTGTGCCAGAATAGTAGCGGTAGTAGTGCCGTCACCAGCCTGATCAGATGTCTTGGATGCGACTTCGCGAACCATCTGTGCACCCATGTTCTCAATCGGATCAGAGAGTTCGATCTCCTTGGCAACCGTAACACCATCTTTGGTAGTCAGCGGGGCGCCAAATTTACGGTCAATTACTACGTTACGGCCTTTAGGACCGAGGGTCGCCTTAACAGCGTCAGTCAGTTTATCGACACCCAGCTTGAGACCGCCGCGAGCGTCGGCACTGTAGGTTAGATCTTTTGCCATTGTATTGCTCCTTGAATTAAATGTTTGTTATAGTGATGCCTGAAAACCGGACCTGTTCCGTATGTAACAGCGTGCATCACTTGAAGAGTATTTCCTTGAGACTGTGAATATTTCGGTCATTTGTTACTCAGCAGAAATACTCTAGTCGATGACAGCCAGTACATCAGCCCGGGATACGATCAGGAAGGCAGTACCCTCCAGTTTGATTTCCGTAGGGCCATATTTGGCATAAATAACCTTGTTGCCAACTTTGATATCGCCGGCTTCTTCTTCCTGGACCGAGACAGCGATAACTTCACCCTGCTGCGGTTCTTCTTTAGCAGTATCGGGAATAATGATACCACCAGCTGTTGTCTGATCTTCTTCGACCTTCTGGACGATGATACGATCATCAATGGGACGTAACTTCACGCTAACCTCCTGGTTATTTTGATATTGATTGGAATTTTGTCTAATGAGCACACTCTGAAAACTACAGGTTTATACCGTCAGAGAGTGGATTGAAAAGCACTCCGTTTAGCACTCCTCGATTTAGAGTGCTAACAAGATAATAATGAGTTTCACGGTGTCAAGAAAAAAGGGGGAATCAGCATGCAGCATGCAGAA
>CAZCRT010000073.1:0-3744 GCA_964501185.1 uncultured Bacteroidia bacterium | reverse complement strand
CAGCGGAGAAGACGATCCCGTCGTTGGCCGCCCAGTCGCCCAGGAAGTAGTTGGTGGCACTGGCAGTGTTGCTGACCGATTCAGCATGTATACAATCGAAAGCAACCAGTTTGTAATCATAGACAGCGCGATGTGCGTCGCTGTTATCGGTAAATGCCAGATCCTGATAGCTTGTCTGTGAAGGATCGGTGATAACTGCTATCGAAGCATAGTCCCCATCCCAGAAGCTCTCACCGGTCAGGCCTCCCTCATAGGGATATGTCAGCCGTTTGGCGCGGAACAGCTCATAACAGTCACCGGGGCCTGTATGGCCGGCCGGTACCGACCAGGTTAGGTTTACTTCCACATGATTCGGGGTTGCATCGAGGTCGGTGATAACGCCGGGAGCTGTACGGTCAATAATGAAGTCATCGCTGGTTTCGGCGCTCACATAGCCAACCGCATCCCACACGCGAACGGTGAGTGTATGCAGACCATCCGGAATCACAACGGGATCATCAGGATCGAGGAACCAGGGGCCAGCCCAGTTCGGTCCACCGATGTTACCGGCACCGGGGGCTACAAGCCAGCTTCCTGTGTCGACTTTATACTCGATGCGATCCAGTTCGATGTTATCGCTTGTTGCACCCGGGACAGGAATCAGGGACCCATCAGTACAGAAAGGATCAGAACCGGGGCCGAAAAATTCATCAGGTATCGGTGCGGGACCTTCGTTATCTATCTGGATCTCCAGTGGTCCTCCGTCCACAGCCTCCATTGGCTGGTTGAAGTAGTCACGCACGAAAATATCATCGAAATCCACTACGCCGATGTAGTCCGGGGTCGTTCCGAAGACGAGACCATCAAAAGTAACGCTGAAGAGGTCCTGTGCTTCATCTTCCATATCCTCAATACCATAGATGGCGAGCGCGACCTCGTGGAGTCCGGCAGATATCTCGTATTCATCAAAAGCTGAAAACAGTCCGCCAGCATCATAGAGACGGTCAATTGATACGATTTCGAGATAGTCAACATCATAGGTGAAATGCACGGTTACACTACGCCAGGCTCCATTAGAAGGGCCTTCGTCAATACTGAAGGTGACCACACTGCGATCCAGGCAGGGATCGTGATCGGGATCCTGGACTGCGCAATCCTCTGCAGAGATGAGTTCATTGTCAGCAGACAGAGAGACAGTGAAAATTGGAATAACGGAAATACCCCAGAAACCCTCTGCCGTCACCTCATTATTCTCACCCCAGTAGCTCCATAAACCACCTTCAGGCAATCTGATACTCAGCATGTAGTCTCTTGCATCCAGCAGTTCGTCCAGATAGATGTCACTGTCTACTGCTGCAAGTGCAAGCATGGCATATGCGGTTTCCTGAGTTTCTTCATTATCATCATCAGGAATTACATAGTTGCTGTTCCAGGCAAATCCACCAGAACTGATCTGATATGTAGCGAGTATATCTGCCAGATCAGACAGATTGGATGCCGCTACATGCTCACCAGCCACAGGATCATAATCTTCACCTGCTACCGCCAGGGCATAGACTGCCCCGGCCAGACCGATGACATCGTAGGAATCTGCCCCATCCAACTCATCGATTTCACCCGTTACACCGGTTATCCAGTCGGCTAAGGGAGCATTGACTGCAACGGCAGCCACCAGGCCCATGCCAATATCCCAGGCTGCCAGATTGGGAATTCCCTGGCTGGCGCGAGCGTCCCGGATCAGGTTCACATAACCTTCGGTGTCGTATAGTGTTCCGGCACCGTTTCTATCATAGGTTCCTGCAGTAAGGGGGTTGTAGAAACTGGTCATGACAAAATCCAGATAGGTGGTACCACCAAAAATGGCATCCAGTTGTGCTGCCAGATACCCGTCGCAGGGGGAGAAGTTATTGGTTTTTGTCAGGAAGTAACCTGCAGCATTCTGGAGAGCAACCAGGTGAGCCGGATCCAGTGTATGCTGATAGATCTCAGCCAATCCCTTGGCAATAGGACCCAGTGTGTTTAGAGGGCTGGCGTCGTTGGGATCTCCATCATCAAGAGGCCAGTCCCAGCCACCATCGTTCTGCTGCAGGGATGTAAGACGATCCCCGGCGGCCTGATAGGCATCCGTTGTTTCACCGAGAGTTCCCGGTATCGGTTGTAGATCTGCGGGATTAGCTACAGCGCTGGCTATCGGTAATTCAAAGCCTGAAGCTGCAACTCCTGTTCTTTCCAGACTCTGGCCTGCAAATGCGATTACAGATATCAGAATCAGTGATGTGGTTAAAAACAGTTTAGCTCTTTTCATAACATTTCCTTCAGTTTATCTCTTCCACCTGTGCAGCGTCACTCCTGTGCTTGCTGCGTGTATCAGATTAACTCGGTAGTATAGCTTAGATCGTCATCTCAGCGACTCAACTTCAATTCGAATTGTGTTTCAGCTCAAGTGATTTGAGAACGGTATTTTAAAATCAGATGTAACCGGACAGTTCAGCTTCAGGCATTTACTATAATCCCGGCATGCTGTAGACTACTTTTGAACAGGGCATAACTCACCGACGACGAAAAATCACATTTTTCGACATGATCAGATATGAGATTCGCTTCAGGTTGTGACGGAATGCTAAGCGTACACCCACCCCTGACACAACTTTGGAAGATGTCCGACTGTGCGGGCACTTGATCTCTCTTACAAGAGATCATAATCACAGAATGACATCTATGATATTAATATTATGACAGTTACATCACTATTTATTCAAATATCATCATCTTATGCTCATAAAAGAGCGTTCTTATGAAAACGTCATAGCATCAGTTAGTCAGTACGGATCTGACTCGATAGAATCTGCGCTCTATACCGTTGCGCGGTTCCCACCAGTTGGTGTTGTAACTGGTGTCGATGACCTGCCACACCGGTCCGTAAGGTTCATCACCAGCCAGGATCTCGTAATACTGGGTCCAGGTTTGCGGGAGCCACTCCAGTTCAATGCGATCCAGATCCGGTAGATAGGTTATCTGTAACTGAAAATCGGTGCAGGGTGCCGCGAAATGGTGTGGTATACCTATCGAGGGGAAAATTTCAGCCTGGGCGTTGTATAGTTCTGTCAGGGCGAAAGTCAAATCACTGTTGCCGGGGGAAATATAGTCTACTGGTAGAGAAAACGCGATTCCGCTACCTGTAACTGCCAGGCCGGGGCCCAGCACTGCCTGATTGACAATCAGACTATCGTCGATCATATCATACCAGAAAAATGTGGGGCCAGCTGCGGGAAACCAATTGCCCTGCTGGATCTGGGACAGATCAGGCACGACCTGCAGTGTGTCGAATTGAATACGGATATCGTAGACTTTGAGTGAATCACCCGGATCCAGAACGATTTCCACTTCCATCAGATTGGTGGTGTAGGGTTCGGTACAATCCGGTAGCAGGATGCTGACAGTAGCAATGGCAAACGCGTTGGCAGGTGCCAGAATGATAACAGCAGTGATAAGTGCTAATGCCGTTCGATATATATGTGTGATTGATTTGCAATAACCTAATAAATGTGAGAATACACTCATTTCACCCCCGTTACAATAATAAAGAAAAACTATATAAATTCATTAGCCACAGTAATATACAGGACAACTATGACGAAATTGATAGTTGCAATAAGTAAATCATTCCTAAACTAGTGTAATGAAGATAGGAATGGCTTGGCAAAAAGTCAAGAGCAGATTGTTATTACAGATAAGTAAATAAAGAGTGAAGAAATGTGCTAATAA
>CAZCRT010000072.1:0-5204 GCA_964501185.1 uncultured Bacteroidia bacterium | reverse complement strand
GTCAGATAACAGGTGTGGCCTCTTGATAGGGCTACTTCCGGTTTCAACCGACGTCGCAAGATCGATACCGGTTAAGTTGTGGTCAACATGTACTACTTCAGGGGCGTCCCGTAAAGGGGCGCCTTTTTTTGTAGGATTCCCCGCAAAAATCCCCTGTTCGGTTTATAATTGGTTGAGCATTAGTTGGAAATCCCTGATATTACTATGAATGGATCGATATAAAATGGCCGATTTCGGGAGGAAGTATGCGGAAATCATTGAGTCTGTTACTGGTGCTGGCGCTGGCTGCAAGTACATTTGCTGTCAAGGAGTTATTGAATGATCAGAAATCCACTGACAGGGAGAAGCAGGTTGACCGGGTGTTTTCACCACCGCTCTCCTCTGCAGATTATCAAAGGACACAACCGACTGCTCATACAGACAGGGAGTGTGAAAAAGCAGACCTGGAAAGTGATAAGAACCAGTTACCTGCTGTTAGAAGCGATTTTGTGAATCCAACATCACCATCAGACCCTGCTATGCAAAGAGCTGTCACTTCCAGCCTCGATCCCACTGCCGACTACTACAGCGGCGCCGAAGCAGAGATTACAGATCTGAAGGAAGCCGGCCAGCCGGTACCGCACCAGCTGTATGACCGGGTGGATAAACAGCTGGGTATTTATTTCGAGGACCTCCCGTTACTGGAACGACAGGGTGGTGACACCATTGATGAAGCAGTTACGGTATCTCTGGATACGACTGTTACCGGAACAACTGTTGGCTACAGTGATGATTACGATGAGGAGTGCCCATACACCGGCTCCACCTCACCGGATGTTGTCTACCTGCTGACGCTGGAGGAGGATACCGGTGTTTCACTCGACCTCTGTGATTCCGGATACGATACGAAGATATATGTCTACGACAGCGACATGAATCTGATAGACTGTAATGATGACGCCTGTCCCGGTTTTCGCTCCTACCTGCTGCTTGAGCTGATTCCTGCTGATGATTACTATATCATAATTGATGGGTACGGAGGTAGTTCAGGCGACTATATCCTGCACATCACCGAATTCCGCTGTGATCCGCTGGAATGTGAGGGAACCGAAGAGATTGAAGATAATGGTGGTTGCAATGCCGACACCCCGGTTTTCCAGGAGATCGCGCTGGGAGAGATCATCTGTGGCACAACCTGGTGTGAGGGTGGCGACTGGGATGAGGACTGGTTTGTTTTCGACCTGCCGGAATTCTATGAGATCACCTTCCAGGTAGACTCCTATAATTTCGATCCGGTTCTATACATCGTTTCCGATCCTGATGAGAATTGTACAGGCGGAACAGTAGCTACTATCAACAATACGGTTTTCTGTGAAAGCGAAAACTATACAACCATACTGGGCCCCGGTCACTACTATGCCTGGATCAAAGAAGCCGACCCGGCCAGTGAACTGGTTGATGCGGAGTTTTCATTACTGCTCACCGGCGAAATCTTTACACCGCCAACGGGTGATTTCTGTGCCGACCCGCTGTCGATTGAAGAGCTGCCCTTCAGCACGACGGGAAACACCAGCGATAACACCGACACCTATGGCAATCCTTCACCTGACGAATGGTATCTGCTGTCTCTTGAGGAATCCGGCAATGTCTATATAACGCTCTGTGGAGCCGAAACCGATTACGATTGCTACCTGAGGTTACTGACCAATGACTGCGCTACACAGATAGCTTATGATGATGATGGACCGAACTGTGAGGAGGATCAGGCAAACTATGAACCCTCTGAGTTGTTTGAGTTTCTGGTAGCGGGAGATTATCGCATCTGCGTTGAGGGATATTCGAGTTACTCCGGAAATTACTACATGGAAGTAACTCTGGATCCCTTTGAACCGGGGACCGGAGATTTCTGCGGTGATCCTTTCATTGTGGAAACGCTGCCTTACACCACCTCCGGCACTACAACCGACAATATCGATACGTACGGTTACGATTCACCGGACGAGTGGTATCAGGTGGAGATTACCCAGGAGGGTTTATACACCTTCTCGCTCTGTGGAAGTTCCTTCAATACCTATATCTACCTGCTGGAGGAGGATTGTAATACAGTGCTGGCTGTAAACGATAACGACTGTGATCAGCAGTCCCGCCTGACCCTTCCGCTCGATCCCGGCATCTACAACCTCTGCGTTGAGGGGTGGTTTTCAGCGGTGGGTGATTTTGAACTGGAGATTACTGAGGTCATCTGCGAACCGCTGGAATGTGACGGCACACCGGAGGAGGATGACAACGGCGGGTGTCATAGTACCCCTTACCTGTTTCAACAGATTACTCCTGACGAAGTTATCTGCGGTGAACTGTGGGCAAACACCAATGAACGTGACAGCGACTGGTATGTTTTTGACCTCGAGGGTTTCTACCTGACTACAGTGGTAGTGGAATCATATAACTGTGACCCCTATCTCTATCTGGTTTCCGATCCGGCGGAGAGTTGTAACACAACCACGGTAGGCAGTGCAAACAATGGTACAATCTGCGAAGGTGAAGAGCTTGCCGCTATCACCGGGCCGGGGCACTACTACATTTATGTCATGCACGATGCATTCGAACTGGCGGAGGGGGAATACATCCTGACCATGACACAGGAAACCTGGGTGCCACCACCCGGTGATTTCTGTGCCGAACCGCTGTTTATCGATGATTTCCCATTTGAAACGACCGGTACGACTTCAGACAATACCAACAGCCAGTTTAACCCATCACCTGACGAGTGGTACCAGTTCACTCTTGAAGAGTCGGGGAATTTTTATGCAACGCTCTGTGGAGCGGAGACCGACTATGACACATACCTGCGTCTGATCGCCGATGACTGTGCCACGCAGATCGCTTACGACGATGATGGGCCGCTCTGTGAGGAGGATCAGGCGAACTATGAGCCATCCGAAGTGATGGAGTATCTCGAAGCAGGCACTTACGAACTCTGCGTTGAAGGCTTTTCAAGTAACATGGGTAACTACTATCTGAACGCCACCTTCAACCCCTTTACACCGGGAGTTGGTGATTTCTGCGACGATCCCAATATCGTTGAGCTGCCATTTGATACTACCGCAACCAACCTTGACAATCTGGACACCTACGGCAATCCCTCACCGGATGAATGGTACAGTTTCGAAGTTCTGGAAGAGGGGCTGGTCACCATCTCACTCTGTGAAGGCACCGCTTTTGACAGCTATATTCACCTGCTGGCGGATGATTGTGTGAATGTGATTGAAACGGATGATTACGGTTGTGGCACCTGGGGGGATCCCTCTTATATGATGCGCCTGATGCAACCGGGAACCTACCTGCTCTGTGTGGAAGCTTCCTGGGGTGACTCCGGTGGTGACTATAATCTATCCATAGAGTGGGAAGAGTTCGATCCACCTCCGGGAGAGTACTGTGAATCAGCTATCCAGATACCATTCCTGCCTTTTGAAGCGGTTGAAACCACTACTGACAACCTCGACACTTATGGCAACCCCTCACCTGACGAGTGGTACCAGTTCTCACTGCCGGTGGAGGGGAATGTACTGATCTCACTCTGCGACGGTGGTACTGATTTCGATTCATATCTGAGATTGTTAAGTGATGACTGCGCTACCCAGATCGATTACAACGATGATGCCTGTGGACTTCAATCAGAGATGGATGTTTTCCTGAGCCCCGGAAGTTATGTCATCTGCGTGGAAGGATTCTCTTCAAACAGTGGCAACTACAGCCTCGATGTTACAACTGACGCACCCAGCCAGGGAAATGACTGTAATGATCCTTTCATTATTGACCAGTTTCCCTACAGCGACGAGTGGATGACCTTCGGTTATGGTGACAGCGGGTTCAATCCCTCCCCGGATGTTTTTTATGAATTCCTGCTGGATGAAGAGGGTGTCTATACTTTCACTACCTGTATGGAGGAGACCTACGAAGGCTATTTCGACACACGAATATTGATCCTGGCCGAGGATTGTGAGACAATCATTTACGCTAACGATGATGATTGCGACGGTGCATACAGCTACTGGTCGACGATTACGACCTGTCTGGCACAGGGTCTCTATTACCTGGTGATAGAAGGTTATGAAGAAGAAGCCGGTAATTATCAGGTAGAGTGCTATTATGAGGGCACATGCGATCCCTGCGAACCACCGGACTGCCCGGACTGGGGTATCGACGAGGTTGAACCCAACGACGGCAGTAACAGCAGCCCTCCCTCCTATGACAATATTGCGTTCGGGGAGACACATTGCGGTGGAGTGTGGTCCAATGCCTACACCCGTGACACAGACTGGTATCAGTTCGAAGTGAATGCCGATAGTGAGGTGGACTTCCTGCTCGACGGTGAAGAGGGGCATGCTCTGGTTCTGTACCTGGTTGATGAGAGCAGCGGCAGCCCGGAAATAGTGGCTACCGGTTCTCCCCAGGGATACTGTTCAGATTATCGCCTGACATACACAATTGCTGATGCCGGCACTTACAGTGCCTTCGTAGCATACGATGATTATTATGCCTCCAGCCCCAGCAGCGAGTATACCCTGACCTGGATAGACCCTGATGACCTGCCGGTTGCGGATGGCATACCTCAGGATTATGAACTGATGCAGAACTATCCCAATCCATTTAACCCGAGCACCACTATCGAGTTTACCCTGCCGGTCGCATCACAGGTGGAGCTGACGATTTATGATATTACCGGCCGTCAGGTAGCACTGGTACTTGACGATGCACGCACAGCCGGAAGGCATACTGTGCAGTTTAATGCTGCCACAATGCCAAGTGGCCTGTACTTTTATGTGATTCAGGCCGGAGAATTCCGGGAAGTACACAAAATGTTATTGGTGAAGTAGAAGTCAGGTTATCGACTCTGTTACGTTTCAAACTACTTGCAGAATCAATCGCCTTTTATAGAACGATAGTGATGCGGAAGAGTCAGGAGACAGGAGATAGCAGGGCACCCCGGCGGGTGCCCTTTCTCTCCACAGCCTGTTTTACACTTGTATGGTTTGACGACCCCTTTCATATTTATACCTCCAAATGCTGATGACACAGTCACGCTCAGGAATTTTGATATACTGAGTGCCTGCCGGACCGGGTAATCGATGTTTTCCATAAGGGGATACAATGCGTTATTCATTGACGATTGTTCGCCGTCAAAACATTTCGCACTCATTTAGCCATTTAACTATGTGTGGTTT
>CAZCRT010000071.1:2800-5478 GCA_964501185.1 uncultured Bacteroidia bacterium | reverse complement strand
GTACCTGCTCAAACTGTCCTATTTCTACCAGCCGCTCTCCGGGAATACCATTTCCTTTGGTTTTCTGCATCTGACAACTCCCATTCAGAGTGAATATGGACAGTAAAGCGAAAGCCAATACAAGTGAGAGCATTCCGGTTCCGATGAACCCAGCTTCCCGCCGGGAATAGTACGAATTGTGATTAATGCCTGGAACCATTTTAAACCTCATTATGTTGATCTGGTCAGCACCCTTGCTTCAGGTAGTATCGGTTTCTGCCTTACTGTATGCAAGGGGTGTGCCAGAACGGATACATGTTATAAATAATGCATAATCAGCACTTTACAAAGAGTCAAACTTCGAATCTATCTATGTTTTACATATATACAGTATATAGACATGTAGAAATGATATGGAATATGGAGGAATGGGAATTATAAGTACTGACTTGGAAGTTGTATCCAGCTGAAAGCCTGTGTGGTGAAATTGGGAAGCGGGATTACACACAATAGCTATTTAACAAAATTGAAGTTACTGAGAACATTGGGGTCGGACCAAGTTATCATATTGTTATTTAGTAAAATATGCGCGAAAACGACCACAAAACGGGCTATGTTTGGGAGTTTAAGGGGTTGAAAATGAAGCTGTATGTATGTCGAACATCATAGTGGTTCGATTAGAGCGTCTTTTTCAGCCCTGAAAAGGTGATACTTCGGGTTGATTTCATACAAAATTCAGGGTTATCTGTAGGAATATTAGTCACATAACTTGGTCCGACCCCGATCTGCTCTGTTTTGAAGCTATTTCACAACATGAGACAGTGCTGCTTGTTACTTCTCCGTTTGACACTGTGGACAAAAATGAGCCGACCGTCCGGCCAGCTTCAGACGAACAATCGGTGTCTTACAAAGATTGCACCTTTCACCTGTCCTCCCGTAGACCTGCAGGCGTCGTTTGAAGTTGCCCGGTTTACCACTGAAGTCGACGAAATCGGAAAAGGTCGTTCCATGGTGACGGATAGCGAGACGAAGAATATTTCGACTAGCTTTAAACAGCGTTTTCAGTTTCTCCTCGGTGATGGCCGCAGGAGTAGTGCAGGGGTGAAGGCCGGCACGAAAAAGTGCTTCATCCGCGTAGATATTGCCGATTCCGCTGGCGATCTGCTGGTTGAGCAGCAGGTTTTTCAGTGGAGCATTGCGGTGTGCGATCTGTCTATACCATTGTGCAAATGTAATCTCCAGCATATCCCTGCCAATATGCTGCATTACTTCCCCGCGGTCTTTCTCCGTCAGCAGGGTAATACGGCCGAACTTACGGATATCCCGCCACCAGATGTTCCTGTCCTCGAAACTGAAATGTGCATGGACATGTTTGTCCGGCTGATAATCGGGTGCTGTGAATATCTGTCCGGTCATTCGCAGGTGCAGCATCAAACGGATTGTGTCGCCTCCCTCTTCAAAGCTGCCAAAATCCAGAAACAGGTACTTACCCTGTCTGGAAACAGTTGTCAGAGTTTTCCCCACGATTGTCCGCCGGATCACAGCAAATGAAGGAGTGAAAATACTTTTCCAGTCAGCATTGAGGCCGGTGCAATTATAGCCAACCAGCTGATCGCGCAGGCCCTGTGCGATTGTCTCGACTTCCGGTAGTTCCGGCATGCTGTCTCCTTCTGCAGTGATGGTTGAAAACCAAGTTACTGCAACAGTGTGACAGCACCATGATAAATTTCACCTGCCTTAAAGCGTAAGCGATAATAATATATACCGCTGGCATAATCACTGAAATCGAGTTGCAGCCTGTTGTTACCGGCCGGGAGATGATGACTTCCGGACAGTTGTTCCAGGAACTGCCCCAGTTGATTAAAGACCGCCAGGTCAATCTCACAACTCCGCAGGAGTTCCAGCTCCAGAGTGGTGCTGTTATTAAATGGATTGGGATGCGCCCTGATCAGGCGAACCTGTTCCGGTAGCGGTGTGACTGCCTGCAGGCTGACTATAGCGTGCACAAATGCAGCACCTGTTCCAGGCGTAAGGGATAATTCTATATCATATTCACCATCCTCCAGCCAGGGTGAATCCCAGAGTACATTGTACTCAGCAAGTGCAGTATCACCTGGTGCCAGCTGTTCCGGGGTGATACCGGCCGCTTCCAGCCAGAGGACGGACGGGGAATCCTGGACAACTGTGATTGTATCGTTTCCCATGTTGACAGCCAGGAACTCAATGTCACTGCGCCCGGTCGTGCACAAAAGGATTTCCTGGACAGGTGGATCGAACAACAGCCAGTTTTCATCACCCGGCCCGGGTACATCGAAAGCAGCAAACAGGTTGAGCATCAGTTGATTGTTGTCAGCCTCATCCACCAGAAATCCCTGATCGGAAATACCGAGCACAGCGCCATCACCGTGATAATCCACTGCTATTACCGGTGGGTAACTGCCCGGTGGGAAGTCCTCTCCCCAATCCTGTGTATCGTCATCACCGGTAACTGGAAATTCGAGTCCCTGGCCGGTTATGCCGGTTGCCTGTTCACCACAGAGTTGATCAACACCATCGAGCAATGCTGCAGCCAGTGGAGAGGCAGTGTTGAATGTATGAAAGGAAATCGTGTACTCCCATTCACAGAAATCGGTGTTATCCCAGAGCCCATTGTCGGTGAAATTCATAGCGAAATACTGCTGGTCCAGCTGCTCCGGAAA
>CAZCRT010000071.1:0-2700 GCA_964501185.1 uncultured Bacteroidia bacterium | reverse complement strand
GAAGGCCCGAGCCCAATTCGCACTTCTCTACCACCCGGGTCCGGGTAATCGGTAATCTCCAGGTCCCACTGGCCCGGGAGGGGATTCTCAATAATGAAGCTGTTCTCAAACTGAAGGTATGTGTTGTTCTCCGGATCGGTCAGCAGATCAAAGGGCAGCTGGATATTATCCCCGTTGTTCAGCTCGATCACATAGAGGAATGACAGCAGGGGACTCGTTTCCGCCGGTACCGTAAAGCTGTGATAACCTGGCGCCAGCGTTCCCTCAACCAGTGTCCGGCAGATCGGCAGGTCCTCAGCGGTAACAGTGTGGAAATCCACATCAGGGAACCTCTGCATGAATTGTTCGAGATCCTGATATGTGTAAACCGGATAAAGCTCCGGATTTCCATGAACACCATTTATCAGGACTCGTGGCCCCGCAATACCCTGAAGCGAAAACAGCATGGTTACACAGACAGCGAAAACCATTCTATAGAGTTTCATAATTACCTCCCCTGCTTCCAGAATGTAACTCCTCATTCCCGGAATGTCCAGAACAAGGGATTATTATCATTGATAGAGATTCTGACCGGTTTCAAACAGGAGATATTTGTGGCTGCTCTCCAGACAGAGCTGTTTCCCATATACACATTGAATCATGGAAAAGCCCTCCCTGAAGTGTGAAACCGGGCTTTGAAGGAGCTTATCCGGTTAATGCTGTTTTATATCAGGGGGAATTGTTCAAAGCGTTGTGTAGTTGAACAGTCTGCACATATATTGAACATAGACCCATATGTTTATATAATGAATAATTATGCATTATAATGATGAATGATTTAATAATAATGATTCTTCTCTTCCTGCGCTGCTACAAGTTGATTTTATCGAATTTAAGCCAGTTGGAAGAGCAGAGTTTTCTAATATCTTAGTAAATAAGCAGATAGAATTGATAAGGCATCGATGTAGGATATTCGCCAGAATTGGCATTCTGTTTGCATTGATAACATTAAGAGTTCAGTATGTTTTGTGCCAATATTTAGAATAGGTTACTGAAACAGAAAACTAGTTTGATTCTGTATTACATCAATGTGGTAAAACACATGTTTTTCACAAAACCAAAAGGAGTTAGTATGAAAAAGCTATTTTTAGTGTTCCTGGTTTCCGCTTTTGCAAGTTCGCTCGCATTTGCTGAAGCGATTAAAACCATGCCCATTACTGCCCAGGCGGCAGACAACAACAGCCGTGCCATGTACTATCTGACAGTAGATGGTGGCAGCTGGCAGAGTGAAGTCACCTGGGAAATCACAAATCTCGTGCCAGAGATTCTCTATTCAGGTTTCTGTCCTGAAATTGATACCCCGGTCGATCTTCCCGACGGAACTTACATTTTCAACGGTTATGATTCCTATGGCGACGGTTGGAACGGAAATTATGCTACACTGGTAGACGGTGATGGCAATATTCAGTTCTCAGAAACTCTAGACTCAGGTGATTTCTTCACCTTTGAATTCACAGTACCAAGTGGCGACGTCTATGGTTGCACTGATCCTGAAGCTCTGAATTACAATCCGGATGCAACAATCGATGATGGAAGCTGCCTGTATGAAGCACCTGCCAACGACCTTTGTGAGAATGCTGAATATGTGACACTTCCCGCAGCAGGTATCGGTACAACACAGGGTGCAACACCCGATTGTGTCGATCTTCTCAACTGGTATGCTGTATGGTACGCATTTGACCTTCCATACGAATCTAATCTTGTAGTCACTAC
The DNA here is from genome assembly GCA_964501185.1 of uncultured Bacteroidia bacterium. Classification (GTDB taxonomy): domain Bacteria; phylum CAIWAD01; class CAIWAD01; order BS150m-G50; family BS150m-G50; genus BS150m-G50. Next base: position 948 of record CAZCRT010000071.1, on the reverse strand, counting down.
CCTTGAGGGTGTTGACCCGGACGTTCTCAGCAATGCCGGTATCATCCTGATGGATGACTGTCTCTGTGACGATTATGTTTCTTCCTATGGCTCTTATGTCTTTGAAGATGGCGTTCTTACCTGTACATATGCTGATATGCCTGCCGGTCCATGGCTGTGGCCTGTAATGGCAATGGATGTTGATGGTCTTAATATTGACTTTGCCTATACTATTACAGTACAGGAAAATATCCTCGGATGTACAGATCCTGATGCTGACAACTACAATCCCGATGCAACAATCGATGATGGATCATGCGAATACAGCTGTGATGACGGTTGCTTCGTATACTTCAACCTCTTTGATTCATACGGTGACGGTTGGAACGGCAGCAGCATTTTCTTCCTTGATGATGTTATAACCTGCGTTGGCTCCGAAACTACAGTTATTTACTGTCTGCCAGGTGGCGTGTACGATTACTACTTTGATGCTGCCGGTGGCTGGGTCTATGAGTGCTCATGGACAATAACAGATGATGACGGAAACATTCTTGATGCGTATGGTCCTGACCTGGTTGATCCTGTTCAGAGTTCCTTCACACTTGACTGTGGTGCCAGCGAAGTCGTTCCGACTGAGTACGCTCTGCAGAACAACTATCCGAACCCGTTCAATCCTACAACTACTATCGATTTCAGTATTGGTGATCCCGGTCACGTAAACCTGTCGGTTTACAACATGGCTGGATCTCTTGTTGCCACACTGGTTGATGGTCAGGTTGAGGCCGGTTCTCATACCGCTCAGTTCGATGCTACCGATCTGTCAAGTGGAATTTACTTCTACACCATGACTTCCGGTACTTTCGTCGACACTAAGAAGATGGTATTTGTCAAGTAAGACAAACCACTGAAGACTATCAGCTGATTTAAGCTGATGCTTATAAGCCCCCGAGAGATCGGGGGCTTTTTTTG
>CAZCRT010000070.1:0-6122 GCA_964501185.1 uncultured Bacteroidia bacterium | reverse complement strand
ACCACAAGTGCGTTTAGTTGCCGTGCCTGATCAGGAGTCAATCTGAGTTTCACTTCAACGAGGAAAACTACTCCAATCGCCATTTTGGCAAGGGGGGAAACTATAAATCAGGATTCTACTGGTTCTCCTTTAGCCTATTGATTGATGTAATCCCGCGTCGACTGACTGACTAATGGAATTTGCCCTATCTTGTATTTACCTATCATCTGCCGCCACTCTACTTCGGACAACCTTCCACTTACTAATTCCGCTAACAACTCAAATGGTGTAATACCCTGTTCACCCTTGTGCAGTCTGATCGGTTCCCCAACACCACTTCTAACATCCCACTCGAAATCGATCATTGCCAAGGTTAAAGAAGCCCCCAGATGCATGAATATTACACGCAAGACATCTTCATCAGGAACTCTACTATACTCTGGAGTAATAGCACGGGCAATCTCCCTCCCCTGATCGGTTATCACTTCCGGAAGCATATCGATGGTAGCCTGACCCAACAAACTTGCAATACTGCCAGTCATTTGCTTCCAGCGTGGCAGATAAGCTTCAGTCAACACCGCATCCCAGCTGATCACTCGTAATTCATACACTCCCCCTGTAGCGGCTACGAAAGTAAACAGATCTCGTTCTGCAGCCTCAGGATTTGAGAGCAGATCTATAGCCTTTTCGGTAACCGGGGCTGTGACTTGTTCGTCTATTAGCTCTTTCAGTGCTTCAATCCTGTCATGTAGCAGAGGGTGACTGTCGTATCTGTTATCTTCAGATTCATCCTTCTCCTGCTCTGCCAGTTTACTCATCTCTAGCTTAATTGCTGGAGCGCTTAGAAACCTATGAAACCCATCCATAATCGGTGGTGCAATACCAACCTCGGCAAGTGGCCCCAGTTCGTTCTGCCAGTACACATCAAAAAATTGGCCTTTGGCATGCAGTGTTTCTAATCCGCCGATAAGAGCGCGAGCGCTGGATACGAAAGCGGCCACACGGTCAGCGGTATACTCCTGTCCACGGGAAATCTTCTGGGTAATACGCAGAAAGAAGCGGCCGTAGGTGCGAAAGGGTAGGCTCATGATACCATCACCCAGATTGATGAGAGTTCGACCAATAGCTGTGCGTGTTTTGTAGACCCAGGGACCAAGCCTGGTATCACCGCCACAATAATGACCGAATTCATGTGCCAGAATTGCGTCGAACTCAGCTTCGCTGATAACAGCCATCAACGGTAATCCCAGTCCCATGACGCGCCAACTGCCATATCCCATCGTGCCACCCCTGTTCGCTACCCAGGCGTTCATCTCAGACAATAGATACACCTCCTCCGGCATTGATTGTCCGGTTTTGCGAGCGATATCTTCTAAGTGTTTGAAGAGCTTCGGTTCGTTCTCCTGAGTCAAGGCGGGACCTGGGGCCAGGAACTCTTCACCTCGAGGCCAGATGGCAGCGAGAATACTGAATGCCACCACCAGACAAAACAGTGAAAGTCTGATGGAAATTCCGTCGCCATAAAATATCTGGGCAAAGGGTATGAAGAGTAATCCGGCTGCAATGGCTACCGCTAGAGTATAGAAGCCGAACATCAGAACTGTAGCCATGATCGCGCGCGCGGTGAAAGTTTGCGAACCTTTCAAGGCATCTTCCAACTCTGATGGTATCTCAGAGACCGGTTTGTTTCTAGGCACTCGTTTTCTGGCAAACGGTTGCACTGCTTCAGGCGCAACTCCAGCGTCGATCGCTTCAAACCCCTCACCCTGGCAACGCTTGAGAAATTGCTTCGGGTAGTCACTGACATTAAAGGAGAATTTTTTGCAGACAGATGTCTCAATCTGGTAGTGTCTACATTTCGGACAATACCTGAGATACGGCATAATCGGTGTTCTGGTGTTCATAAGTTTGCCTTCATACCATTCTGCTGAAAATACTTATCATGCTACCAGAGTTTGTTTTGGATTCTCCCTGAATATATGATCAGATACTATTCCGATCAGGAATCAATCCACACTCAGCCACAGATTCTCGCGCTCCTTGTCCAGCACCGCCAGTGCGAATTGGCGGTACTCCGAAAACGCTTCAGGTTCGACTTTCAAATCCGGCACCAGGTCCTGCCGGACGCAGACCAGGATTCCATCCTCCATTTGATAGCGGTAAGATAATCTAGCGTCTGCAAATGCAAAGAACGCATCTGCCGGAGTGTCCAATACACGCAAACCTGAGCCGGTGTGGAAACGAAGCTCCTGGCGCAATTGGATAGCATGTGCTTCTGAATCATGGACAAGTATATGACTTCGCTGTTCGCTTTCCAGACCAGGAAAGAAATCATGAGTAAAAATCCATGGCAAGGAGAAGTAACAGCGTTCTTGATCTTCGGGAACCGGTATCGTTCCCATATAGCTTATCTCAAGAGGACCTGATAAGTCTTCCATCTGTGAACAGTCCAGACTGCTTATATGAAGTCCGGGAATCCAGGTGTTGAGCAGAGAGCTAAAATTCTTCAGCTTCACATCGGCTGTACCGTGCGCCAGCAGTGTCCGAATAATAGCTGCATTAGTTCCGTTCATCACCAGATGACCTTGAATCTCAATTTCCCCATTTTGATCCGCACGAAGATCCATTACAGATGTTGAAAAAAGATCATAGGTTGGAAGTAAGCGCAGTAATTCAGTGTGCTGATACTCTACTCCGATCGGAAGTATTATGGTTCCATACAGGTGTTCAGGTAATCCGGTGACTTCAAAAGCATCGGAAGTTGGGTCCAGAAAACGGTCCTTATCGGGGAAATACACAATTGCATGATTAAACCGCGGTGAAGGGAGAAAAGGATGATTACCACTGTAAGTGCTCATACTTAGCACAATATTCGCGTCAATCCCTACTGTCCGGCAAAGGGCAATCAACAGTGTGCTCTTATCCTTGCAGTCACCAAAGCCATGCCTGAGTACGGTAGTGGCATTTGCCGGTATGTAGTTACTGCGATGAAAATCTATTACATCGTATTCAATTTCCCGCGCCACAAAGTCAGCCAGCACCGTAATCGTGTCCTGACCCGCTTCCATCATTGCGCAGAGTTCTTCTGCTTTGTTGCGAATGGAAGGAGTGTCTTCCGCCTGTGAGAAGGATAGATCCTGATACCAGCTGCTGATCTTTTGCCAGTCACTAATGGTGCTGATATCGATCCAGCAGTAGACATCCTGTGGCAGATCCATTGCGGTTTCGAGGTCGACTGCGTCTAATCTGGATACATCTATCTGCGTGCCGGTAAAGCCAACTGTCGGTGAGATCGTTTCACGGTTCAGTTGAACATTACTTCCGTTGTGGATGACGATTTTCGGGTTAAGTGGTTGCTGGTGAACTTCCGTAAAACGTGTAACAAAGGATGGCATGCTCGAATTCAGTTGGAAGGAAGCCCAGAATTCACCGTTCAGCCAACCGGAACGAAAATAGTTTACCGTATACTTCAGTTCTACATAATCTCCCGGCTTCAGCCCTGTATAGGTAGCGTAACCACTGCCTACACTGGCGTCCTCAATAGTGCCGTCAGCATGAATCACACGCGCCAACTGAATATCCCCATCAGAAAACAAGGGGTGATACACCAACGGTCTATTAATGAACTGCTCTACACCACCCTGAGTCAGAACATGAATCACTGAGTGGTAGTAGTGCCGCTCCGCGCCATCGGCAAAGAAAATCCTGCACTCGTCATCCAGTACAAATGAAGCGTCTGTGTCATGGACCAAATCAGTCGCCTCGTAGTCACGAATCAGATCATAGGAATCATAGCTTTCGACGAACTCATCTACAGCCAGGCTCCCCCTGATTTCCCGCAATTGCTTGCGGATCTGATACTGGCGAGGATCGATAGAGAGCCTCCAGCTGTAAAGAGTCTCCAGATTCCGCTCAGCCTTGTTCTTACTGCGTTTTATGTCGGTTATGAAATCGTTATCCGTGATCTGTTTGTCATCAGCAAGATCAGTCAAACTGTATCTGTAGTATTCCAGGACTGATTGTGTAAAATCGAGCAGGTCATTGTCATAAGGAAAGCTACGCAAGAGATTGTTGGCGTATATTAAAACATCTTCTTCCCCCGTCCTCAACCTGGCCATACAGTCGCTCAGAAGAGCATTTTTCCGGGTAGGGTAAAACGACAACATTCTGTTAATGCGGGAACGAGCCAGAGAAAACTGCTCCCGATCCATTTCCAGTTCAAGCAGGTAGTTATCTGCCTGAGATTTTCTACCGTTGGCGGCGATCTTGTGGAGTAATTGTTCGAAACGCCCATGCTCGAGATGCTTGGCGGCACGTAGAATCTGCAGTTGGAAGAGATCCGGCGCGTCCTGATATTGCTTTTCCGCTGTATCGATCACTCTGAACGCCTCATCGAACTGGCTACGATGAAAATGAAGACCGGCCTGCATCAGATAGGTCTGAATCCAGTTTGGTGCCTGTTCCTTGAGCAAAACCAACTCACGCTCAGCTGGTTTAAGACTCTCCCGGGCGAGCAGTTTTGCTACCAGCGAAGCCCGAGCGCGCGGTGAGTTCAGGTCGCGATCGCAGATTTGATGGATCAGCCTTTGAATTTCTGCTTCCTGATCACCCATATCTTCCATACAGATAATGCGTCCATGGTCCAGCAGAGCGCTTTCAGGGTACTGCCCCTTGATTTTGTTAAGAAGTTCTAAACCGGCAGCGGGAAACCCCTTGATCTTAAGCATGTAGGCCAGCCAGAAACTGGCTTCAGGGTTATGCGGTTCCCCGTCAACGGCGAGTCCAAGTTGATTGAGCAGTGGATCGGGTAGCACTGGTGCCGGCCACTCAGGCATTTGTGTTAAACCGGGAATGCTGGATGAAATATCTCTGCTGTCAAGTAACCGACGGTCATTTTCATCGAGAAATTCCAGGGCAATACGCATGACAAGTGATGTCGTTTCGCCAGCCAGTTTTACAAGCATAAAGTGAGAGCCGGCTTCAAGCTGCAATCTGAGGTAATGGCGTTCATTGCCGTAGGTTTCCTCTTCGTCCACCAGCAGAAGTTTGCCATCGAGCCAGAGCTTGATAGCGCCACCCTTGGTGATCACTACTAAATACTCGCCTGTTTTCGGGACGCTGATCTGCTTCCAGGCATACCCTACCGGACTGGCGAAAGAATTTAGATATTGAAGTGGCAAAACACCGGAAGCACCATTAATCACTGGCTTGAACCAGTTGACAGGCATGTTGTTGATTCCACGATATGGACTCTGTCCAGCTCTGTCCAGGTAAGGGGGAAGGTCGGGAATCAATTGTTCAAAGCTTCTGCCGCCCCTCTTTTTTCCACCAGAATACGCTGTTGAGGATCCTGAAGTGTTCTGATCAGGTACTAACGCACCGTTTGGATACACCAGACAACCGGAAGAAAGGCGGGATTCATCGATAAACTCCTTGTTGAATCCTGAACCTGAAACATTAGAGAAAGGTCCAATAAGCGTCCAGCCTTTGATCCAGTTTAATTTTTCATTGAGTCGTTTGAAGCTGGTTAGATTGGAATGCAGGTTGGCGGCATAGTGGGTCTGGCTCGAAAGCCCTTCGCGACGAATCCAGACCGGACCATCTGACGAGGCTATTTCAGAAGAAGCCCTATCCAGCAAAAGGTCAATACTTTTCCGCTTCAGAACCTGACCGGAAAGAAAATCCCTGATCACTACGCTGATAGCCTGTTCCGGCTGCATCTCAATGGCACAGACCAGATCTTCAACTGCTTCCTCTTCCTGTGCCAATATCCAGCGAGTCAATCCGCGTCCACGTAAAGCCTCAGGTGAAGCGCTCTGTGGAGCAATCAGCAAACTGAAGGCTTCTTCGGCCGATTTGTATTCGTTGTTCCAAAGATGCTGCCATCCTTCACGCAAGATCTCCTCTACTTGCTCAACGGTTATGCCATCTAATACCGGACCTCGATCCCTCTGGTGAAGAGTGGCTGTACAGGAAATTATGAGAATGAAAAGAATCAGTCCGAAAATCAGTTTGACTGCACGCATGTTCTGGCCCTCATATTTGCAGATAGGTAATCTATTGAAAGGTTGATATGTAGAATCTCCGTTATACATTTATGTTTGTTATAACAATCACTGTACCAATTGGACATGCGGAGAGGG
>CAZCRT010000069.1:0-6264 GCA_964501185.1 uncultured Bacteroidia bacterium | reverse complement strand
TTTAATCTACAGAAAAACACTTAAGCGAGTGTCCATTTTTTCGGGACCACCTCTAGGGAATTCCCTGATCCACCCAGACGGCATCACTGCTTAAGGTCCCACCTTCAATGGCAAAGAGCTGGTAGGTGTTGTCATCGTAGGTATTGCCGCTGAATCCTCCCACCTGATCAGGGTAAGCCAGTACCGGATAGCCTGTGTTCAGAGAGATATCGGTCCCGGTAAACAGTGGGCTCCCACCTGGTCCCATGAAACGCACACCGTAGTTCAAGTTGTAGCGGATGAAGCTACCGGTAACCTGGGGACTGGAATCGTCATCACAATTGATTCCGATTCCGTTGTTCCACCCGACGGCGGTGGCCGTAATTATCGGTGATGCGTTGCCGCAGTAGATTCCGATTGAATTCTGGGTAATGGTGCAGTCGTTAATTGTTGGTGAGGCACCCTCACAGTTGATACCAGCAACAGTGTGACCGAAAACGATACAACCGGCTATAGTAGGATTGGATCCATCCTGGCAACTAACACCATAGTAGGCGCTTTCCCCACCGATCATGAACCCGCAAAGTATGGATGAGCTGGTTTCACCACTAAAGAAGTAGACAGCCGGTAAGTAACCGCCGCAGCCAGCTATATTGGTCTGATCGATAAATGCCGGTTCACCGGTAAGGAGATAGTGGGAGGCGACGGTAATCGCACTGCCACCGAAGTTTACGCATTCATAATAAACTCCCGGTTCAACCAGTACGGTATCACCTGGAGAAGCAACTTCGATCCCCTCCTGAATTGACATTCCCCATTCACCGGGAATATTGATGATGGTGGCTGATGCTACACCTGCTGTCAGTAGAAATGCGGTGATGGCTATGGCAGTTTTCTGACACATGGCTTCCTCACTGCTATCGCTCGATTGAATCTGACGCCTGTAGTTTTACGGTAAGGATAGTATTATTGTCACAAGGGTAAATCAGGATGCGGTCGAGGCTGGATAGTAGCTGCGCTCACTGTGGGGAACATAGTAAAAAGTCAGGCGGGATGCAACGGGTGAGACTGCGAAGATTTTTTCCTGATCTGTTAGAATATGTGTTATTATTTGCTTTACATGGATCAGGGCGGATAGGGCCGGTTTTCACTAATGATACATGCATGCAGGGAATTATCGGGTCTCCCATAAATCCCGAATTCCCAAAATTCGATTTTAGTACACACAGATTTTGCGCTCTGGTTCTTCGGCATTCGGAGGTAGAAATCATGCTTTCTCGCTTCTATCAGTTCAAAAAAGGACACGCCAACATATTTATGACGTGTCCTCTGGTCAGCACATGTTTATGCCGAAATATCAAGCATTTAAAGCGGTTTAACGGAGAAGCCGGGATACCAGCTTCAACACTTGACGTAATTACGAAATAGCACCAGAATACCAGTATTTAAGGGGGTTTAGAAGCGCACGCTGATTTGCGTTATTACTCGCTATTCCTCTCTATTACCCTCTATTGCTCGAAAAACTGGGGACGTTTTTCTAACGTGCCTGGTCGATTACTGGTATACCCGCACCCAGTCGATCAGCATGGTCTGAGGAAAAACAGTGCTGTCGTCAGGAGAACCGGGCCAGTTACCACCCACGGCAAGGTTGATAATGATATAAAAGGGATGGTCGAAAACCCACTCACCTGGCAGGTCGCTCGGATTAACCGTCTGGACGTGAATACCGTCAACATACCAGCTGATGTAGTCGACACCCCATGATGCAGAAAAGATGTGATAGCCAGCATCAAAAGTACCGGATGGCAGGGTATAGTGATGACCTACTCCACCACCTCCTGAATAACCGGGACCATGCACGGTGGCATAGACAGTATTGGGTATATTTCCGATGTACTCCATGATGTCGATCTCGCCGCAGGCGGGCCAGCTTACCGTTTCGATATCGGCTCCCAGCAACCAGAATGCCGGCCACATTCCGCGGCCTACCGGCAGTTTAATTCGTGCTTCAAACAGACCATAGGTCGGTTCAAACAGATCCCGGGTAACGATACGGGCGGAAGTGTAATCACAACCGTTGTACTGCTCCTCCCTGGCGGTTATCACCAGGTGTCCTTCACCATCCAGTGATACGTTCTCAGGGCGGTCAGTATCATACTCCAGCTGGTTGTTACCCCAGTTAGTACCGATGTCAAAATCCCAGTGTGTGGGGTCAGGCAGCTGTCCGGCCGGCCCATCAAACTCATCCTCCCAGACCAGATTGGAATAGTCGATGATGAGTGGATCCTCCTCACTGCAGCCGGTCATCAGCAGGGCCAACACTACTAACAGTAGTACAACAGGCCGGAGTTTACTGCTCCTGCTATGCATAGATTCCTCCTCTAGGCCGGGATTTCCCCGGCTGTTCCACGGCGTTTCTCCAGCGCCTGGCGAACCTCATGAGCTTTTTCCTCCGTGATGGGATAGGCTACGATCGCCCAGATGGCTATTGCTGAAGCTATGATTGGTATGCCCACATCGAATAGCCGCATGAGAAAGATCGCATGATTGGTCTGGTTGCCATCCAGTGCGACGTCGAACCCGGTGGCGTTAAGAAGGTAGCCACCACCGGCCAGGGCTGCTGCCATACCCAGTTTCACTACCCACCAGAAAATCGAGCCGTACATCCCTTCCCGCCGTTCGTGTGTTTTCAGCTCATCGACATCGACTATATCGGCCACCATTGACGGCATCAGGGTGAACAGTCCTCCCAGCCCGAACGCCAGCAGTGGCGCCGGTACCAGCACCAGCCAGGGCAGGTCAGGATTGTAGCAAATCCACTTCAAAGCGTAGCCGATTATGGAGAGACCGGTTGAAACAAAAAATGCCCGGCGCTTGCCGATTCTTGTACCGAGCCAGGTAACGAAAGCGATCACCGCAAAGGTGGAGACTGCTCCCAGAGATCCCGCCCAGCCAACATACTGCGCTCCCAGCTCCTGGTCACCGCCGCAAACGTAGTAGATGATCACGTAGGAGGAGAAAGCGGAGATCAATATGAAACCGTTGAACACCAGGAAGGTGGCGATACAGAGCTTGAGAAACGATTTTGAACGCAGTGTGATGAAAAAACCTTTAAAGAACTCTATCATGTTTCTGACAATACCGGTTACCGCCTTCTCGCCCAGTTCGTTTTCGGCGATATCCTTCATCCGCTCACGCAGGAATATGGCCGGCAGTATCCCCAATCCGATTGTGACCACTGCTATCACTATGGCCAGACCGGCTGCCCCGGCCACCTGATCCGGCTCACCGGCGGCATTGCGGAAGAAAGCACCGCTGTTCATTATCCAGAGGAACCAGGGGGAGACTACATATGCGAAGTTACCGACGAAGAACTGCGTTCCCATCAGACGGGTTCGTTCATGGTAGTCCGGAGTGAGTTCGAAACCGAGTGCGACCCAGGGTGTGGCGAAAATAGTATAGCCCAGATAGAACAGGAGAGATCCGGTCAGAAAGTAGACGAAGTAGAATGTCTCACTTTTTCCATCCGGCAGCTGCCAGAGGAAAGCGAACATCAGAGCAGCAAAAATCGCGCCCATGAAGATATAGGGCCGCCGCCTGCCCCAGCGGGTACGGCTATTGTCGGAGATGTACCCCATCATCGGATCGGTAAAAGCATCAGTCAGGCGTGGAATCGCACCCAGCAATCCTACCAGGGCCGGATTCATACCCAGCCCCAGGTTGAGTACGATCATCATCCCGCCACTGGCGGCTGCCAGGGTATTGTTAACAAACGCACCCAGTCCGTAAACTAACTTCTGCAGGAAAGGAATGCGATCTTCCGGAGCTGTAGCATAGTGTTTAGAGGTCATCTGGAAATCCCATCGCTTAAACAGCTGTGGCGCAGACGCCAGAGCCTGGTTTGTCAGTTGCACTAATCACAGAACACCATAAGGATGACTAATACCTTGCGGTACAAGCGAGATTACAAGCCGGCAATTTCAACAGTTTGTCATCGTATCTCTTCGTATACACGCACCCAATCAACAACTACCGACTGGGGGAAGATGGTATCCTGGTTGGGGGGACCGGGCCAGTTACCACCCACGGCGAGATTGAGAATGAGATAAAACGGATGATCAAACACCCAGTCACCGGGAAGGTCACCGGGTGTCACGCTGAACACCTCAATTCCGTCGACCAGCCAGATAATGCTGACCGCAGTCCATTCAACAGCATAGATATGAAAGTCGGTAACCAGACCTCCCTGTGGAAGCTCCCATGAAAGGCCAACCCCGCCCCCCCCGGAATAGCCCGGTCCATGCACTGTAGTGTAAATGAGGTGTGGTTGCTGGCCCAGATTCTCCATTATATCGATCTCACCGCATTGCGGCCAGCCGATATCGTAGACATCTGCACCGAGCAGCCAGAACGCCGGCCAGAATCCCTGACCCGTCGGCAACTGCAGACGGGCCTCAAAGCGCCCCCCGGTCGGTTCAAACAGATCACGGGTGACGATACGGGCGGAGGTGTACTGACAACCCTGGTATTGTTCCTCGCGGGCGGTGATCAGGAGGTGCCCTTCACCATCAAGCGAGGCATTTACCGCCCTGTCTGTGTCGTACTCCAGCTGGTTATTGCCCCAGTTGGTTCCGATATCAAAGGCCCAGCGGGTGGGATCGGGCAACTGACCGGCCGGACCATCAAACTCATCATGCCAGATAATGCTCCAGTCGCATTCTGCCATGGCAATACTGCTGATAGCAGTCGCAGCGGCCGTAATTATCATCAGCTCCAGCAGCTTGAGCGAGCGGGTTTTTCTCCGGTTCACCGGTTTATCCTCGGTTAAATTGATGATTGCCAGCGAATTTTGTTCCGGCTTTTTCCTGCCCCTGTTGCTTTATCCTCCTGCTCTTGCCAATAGACATGAGGGGTATCAAAGACCTCCTCGAGAGCAAGTGTAGCAGCTCCAATAGCTCCTGCCTGCTGCCCCAGCTCCGACAGGCGAATATCACAATTGCGTACCGATTTCACGAGCGTGCACTCCCGTACTTTATCCTGGATTGGTTGCAGAATCAGATTGCCGAGTCGCGACATGCTTCCACCCAGAACAACGGTGTCTGGATTCATCAGATTGGCCCAACCGGCAATCGCAATACTGAGGTACACAGCAGATTCCTGGAACAGTTGCAACGCCAGCCTGTCTTCTGCCAGTGCTGCATTCTCGATATTGGTAAGTGTCAATTCCTTATCCTTCAGGAGGCTGTCAGGATATTCCGGAAGTAGTTCCCGGGTCCGTGCCTCCAATCCTTCCGCCCCGATAAGTGTCACGAGACAACCATTCAGCCCACAGACACAGGTTTCACCCCGCGGATCTATGGGGAAATGCCCCATCTCACCCGCCACGCCATCAGCGCCACGGTATATCTCCCCCTTGAGGATGTAACCGGCTCCAACTCCATGCGCCAGTTTGAGATAGATGAGGTTATCACAACCTCGTCCCGCCCCCAGCTTATGCTCCGCCAGCGCACCCAGGTTGGCATCATTGTCCACGAAAACAGGGGCAAGATATCTTTGTTGCAGCCTCTCCCAGTCAGCGCGACCGTGCCAGCCGGGAATCACCACTTCGGAAAGCCATTCCGTATGGAGAGGATCAACCGGACTCGGCACTGCAATCCCGATACCGAGCAGGCAGTGCAGGTCTCCTTTCCACTCCTGCAGACAGCTGTCGCAGAGCGAGAAGATCAGTTCCCAGGTTCCTTCCGGATCGGTTCTTACCGGATGGTCTCCCTCCTGCCAGGACAGAATTTTACCCTGCAGATCGGTCAGCCCGACTGCGACGTGGGTAGCACCGATATCGACCCCCAGAATCACACCTGCTTCACTCTGAAACTCGAGAACGATAGGTTTACGGCCACCGCGTGATTCACCGCTGCCTACTTCCTTGACAAACCCGGTGGTAAGCAGGTCCTTGACAATTTCAGTCACAGTTGAGCGGGATAACCCGAGATTCTGTGCAATTTCAGCTCGGGAAATCCGTTTTTCACGCCAGATCAGCCTGAACACCGAATCTACCAGAGGACGGGCCTGCCAGGGATCGGCTCTCCGCTCAAGGGAATTGAATACATGCCCACTACCATGTTTCTCGTTCATAGCGTTCTCACCGTTAAGCTAGTTGTGAAACAGAATGTTATCCAGATAGACCGTATTGGGATCACCGGAGTAGATCAACTGAGCCAGATGCTCCCTGGTAACCAGGCCGCTGAAATCGGCCAGCGGAATGTCAAAAGTGATCCAGTTGCCGGT
>CAZCRT010000068.1:0-6336 GCA_964501185.1 uncultured Bacteroidia bacterium | reverse complement strand
CGGTATACAGGGGGTCGTTTATGGTGATTTCGAGGATTTTCATAAGATAAGAATGGGGTCGGACCAAGCTATCTCAATGTATAATAACCACATAAGACCCTATGAACTCACTAAAACCACCTATTTCACAGCTTTTATGGGTGTGAAAAACTAAGGAAATGATCCCTATTTTGCACCTGTTTTCATGTCGAAAAAAGGGGGTAAATACCCGATTTTAGCTAATAATAACCAAGCAACTCCATTATAATTAATAAAATAGCTTGGTCCGACCCCAGAAAACTACCAGAAATTACTCCAGGCTGCCCAATTTCTCCTCTACCGCTTCCAATATCTCACATGATTTAACCAGAGCCTTCATTGTATTGTGATCGCTATACAGCGGACGGTCGATATCCAGGAACTCAACATGTCTGCGTATTACATCGTGAGCAGTTCGCACCCCTTCTCCGGCTTTGAAATCACGGAAATCAAGTGCCTGAGCGGCCGCCATGAATTCAATACCGAGTACTCCATACGCGTTATCCAGGATCTGACCGTTTTTAAGAGCGGTATTCATCCCCATTGAAACGAAATCCTCCTGATCGGCAGCAGCCGGTATCGAAGCCACAGAAGCTGGCGCGGAGAGCATCCGCTGCTCAACGATCTGCATATCGGCAGTGTACTGACTCAGCATCATCCCTGAGAACATTCCGGCGCCTTTAGTCAGGAAAGCAGGCAGGCCGACACTGAGTGCCGGGTTGAGCAAACGATTGAGACGACGCTCCGAAAGTACACTTACCATAGTCACAGCAGAGCTGATCATGTCCATCGGCAGTGAGACTGGTGAGCCCTGAAAGTTGGCTCCGGTAAGTGTCAGATCTTCTTCCGGGAAGAAAATTGGATTATCACCGACACCGTTCAATTCAGTTTCCACCTGCCTGCGAGCGTGCACAACCGCATCGTGTGCTGCACCAATAACCTGCGGAGTGGAGCGCATCGAGTAAGCGTCCTGCACCTTGATCTTGATTTTGCCCGACAGAAGTTCGCTTCCGTTTATCATCCTTTTGATTGAGGTGGCACTGCGCACGGCACCCGGGAAACCACGTACTTCATGCAACCGTACGTCGTATGGCTTCAGGTTGGCTTTCAGAGCCTCCAGACTCATGGCAGCGGCAATTTCCGCCTGCTTGAGCCAGCGGTTGATATCGTAGAGGTGAATGGCGCTCATCGCGGTCAGCAGGTTGGAACCATTGATTACGGCCAGGCCATCACGCGCTTCCAGGCCAGGTATCGGGATACCGGCACGTTGCAGTGCTTCCTTACCCGGCAATCGTTCTCCCCGGTAGAAAGCCTCCCCCTCCCCCATCATCAGCAGGGCGATCTGTGACATCGGCGCCAGGTCACCACTGGCTCCGACAGAGCCCTTCTCGCAAACGACAGGTGTCACACCCTCGTTCAGCATGGCTACCAGGGTTTCAGTAATCTGTGGCCGGCAACCGGAATGTCCATGCGAGTGTACATTGATCCGACCCAGCATGGCGCCCCGCACATGTTCGATCGGTGCGGGATCACCGATACCGGCAGCATGATTATAGATCAGGTAACGCTGAAACTGCTTGACCTGCTCGTCATCGAGCACCACTTCAGAAAATTCACCGATACCGGTGTTGACGCCGTACATGATTTCGTGCGCATCGATTTTCTTCTCCAACAACACACGGCACTTCTTGATACGGGCGAGTGCGTCAGGATGTAACTCAACCCTGGCGTTATGGCGGGCGACCTGTACCAGTTTTTCAATGGTCAGTCCGGTTCCACTCATTACAATGCTCATTTTTATCTCCTCATCAATCTGCGTATATGTGTTACGATAATCTGCAATCCCGGTGAGCCAGTCCCGCCTCGCAAACAGCGCGGCAGATCCAGCCACTATTCGGGCAGGTATCCCTTTGTTACCGCTTCTCTGATTAACTCCTCAGCATATTCCCACAGTGCTGGTGCCCCCTCCACGATCTGGTAGTTGCGGGCGGTCACCTGCCTGCTGGTAATACCATGTCTATGCCAGGCTCCCCCCTTATCACTGAAATTGCTCAGCATCGGTTGCAGGCGGTCAACAGCGGCAGCAAAACGGGCAGTCACAGAGTGGCGCGCTTCGAACTCCTCCCAGAGTTCGTGCAGCTCCCTCTCCTGATCATCAGGTAGCAGACCGAAAATTCGATCGGCCGCCTGCCGTTCCCGCTCCAGCTTTGTCTCCTCGCCAGCGGTATCATATGCGAATGTATCACCAGCATCGATTTCCACCAGGTCATGTATCACAACCATCTTGAGTGCTTTCAATAAATCCAGGTCATCCTGGTGGGCATATTCGCTCAGAATTACAACCATCAGCGCCAGGTGCCATGAGTGTTCAGCATCGTTTTCACGGCGCCCCCCCTCTAAAGCAGTGGTCTGTCGCAGAACACCCTTAAGGCGATCAACCTCGATGATAAATCCCAGTTGCTGCTGCAGGCGTTCATTAATCATTGTATTTCCTTCCTGGCTTCCCGGGTTTATCATGCGATATGAAGCGTATGTCAGGTGACCATGCTGTTAGTGGAGTGTTGAAATAACCGAACGAAGTGGATTTACGCAAACAGAGTTTCAGTTCAGATGCGAATGAGTTGCAGAGAGATTCCTTCTTCAAGTGCTGTTGCTCTGCAATTTATCTCCCCGGGGAAGTGATTTCTGCAGCAGTATTCCACCCGCGATCAACATCAATCCCAGTACTGCAGTATAATGAACGCGCTCACCGAGCAGGAAGTGAATCCAGATCAGTGAGATGAAGGGTGTGAGATAGATAGCATTGAGAGGCAGTGCCTGATTACGAGCCAGCTTCAATGCCCGCAGCCAGAAGAAAAATGCTAAGCCCATCTCAAAGACCCCGATATAGATGGCTCCTCCCAGAGCAGCGAAATCGGGAAGCTGTACCGGTGCTCGCCAGGGAAGGGTGATAATGAGGTACAGCGCACCCCAGCTGAACGCCATCGTCAGTTTGAGCAGGTCATCCCGCTCATCCCGTAGATTGAGCAACCAGTAGAGTGACCAGAAAACTGTACTGACAAGGGCCAGGAACACCCCCCTCATCTCTTTCACCAGGAGAGTAGAGAAATCACCCCTGGTGACTATCAACAAAACACCACCATAGCTGATCAACAGCGCCAGCAGCTTGCGCCAGGTCAAGCGCTGCTTCAGAAGGAATATTGAGAGCAGCATCAGCACGAGGGGCCAGGTAAAATTCAGTGGTTGCGCAACCTGCGCAGGGAGTAGACGGTATGCTTCGAAAAGTGTCAGATAGTATAGAACCGGATTAAGCACCCCCTGTAAGGCTGAGAGCAGCAGTTGTTTTCGGGTCTGTTGAAACAGCAATGCCCCCCGTCTCTGTATCAACAACAACGACCAGAGCAGCAGGGCAGAGGTGAGGGTTGCCAGCAGGAGTAGATCAGCTACCGGCAGGGTTCGCAACACCAGCTTGAAAGCTGTAGCAACCGTGGACCAGCACAATATGGCCAGAACGAGGTAATGATTGGCACCGAGTCTGCTGATCATCTGGACTTTCCCCTGCTTATGGGCCCCTTCTCCGGTCGACAGAACCCCTGTTTTACGGGAAGGTGAGAGTGCATTACCTGATAAAGGTCAGTCAACAGCGGATTTTCAACCAAATCTACCTCAACAGGGAAAAACGGAAATTTGAAGCCACTCATTTGTTTTCGGGAAATTAGAAAATCTTTTTATGTATACGAAAAGCATTGACATGTTTCCCAGAATATTGTATTTAGTAGTGAGAGATGGTGGTCTTGCCACCGGATTCCATTATATACATGTTTGCACGGACAAAATTGTACAAAACAAATCTGTGAGAGGAAATGTTTACTAGTCCGTTGTGGAGCCCTGCTGTGCGGGGCTCTACTTTTTTCGACTCCTGAGGAAAGCATTCCCACTTGGTTGATAACCACCAGAGTGTATACTTAAGCAGTCAACCCGAAGGATAACACCATGCTGGGACCTCTTCAGCTTTGCATAAGCCTGATTATTATGCTGCAGGTCTTGCTGAACAACGCTGTTGCTTCAGTATCTCCCGGAAGTATGTATGTACCTCACTCCTCAATCCACAAACAACAGCTGGAAAAGCAATATCCCGATCTGTTGCCATCTGGAGGGATCGCACCACAGAATATTCCCCTGTCGCACAGACGAGAACGGTTGACGAGAAATCTGGTCGGTTTCCTGCCTTACTGGATGGGTGACTGCTGGGAGAGTATTCCACCCGAACTGGTAACGCACATCTGCTGGTTTGCTCTGGAACTGAATGCCACAGGTGGTATTGACGCACATCATGGCTGGCCTGACGGCCCACTGGTCGATTACTTTCACACAGGTGGGGTGCCGGTTCTTGTGACAGCCACCCTTTTCAACGGCAGCGATCTGGAAACACTGCTCAGTTCCCCCACCTATCGAGCCAATGCTTCCGGTAACCTGGTGGAACGGATGCGGGCAGGGGATGCTGATGGCGTCATGATCGACTTCGAACAGCTGCCATACAGCATGTATACGATGATGACGATTTTCATGAATGAACTGCGATCCCTTCTGGAGCAGGCCGGGATAGAGGATGAACGCGAATATCAACTGATGGTCTGCACACCGGCTGTAGACTGGGCCGGAAGTTACGATTACAGTGGGCTATCAGATTGCTGCGACGCACTTTTCATTATGGGATATAACTACTACTGGAGCGGATCCGCTACCACCGGACCGGTGGCACCAGCTGACGGCTGGGGGACCTTCAATGTTAACTGGTCGGTGGAGGATCATTTAAACTATAACGGCAATCGACCTGAACAACTGGTGCTGGGTATGCCCTGGTACGGCTATGACTGGCCAACGGCTTCCGATTTGCCGGGTGCATCCACTACAGCTTCCGGTACTGCTCGTACATATGCCTTCGCACGCAATCTGGCTCTGGAACAGGGTTGGCAGCGTGAGACAATCGCACAAACACCATGGACCCCTTATCTCGATGGAGGCTGGCGGCAGTGCTGGCATGAAGATACAGTCAGCCTGGGTGAAAAATACGATCTCACAGAAGCCTATGATCTGCAGGGGAATGGTATCTGGGCGTTGGGCTACCAGGATAACTGGACAGATGTCTGGTCGCAGATCGAGGAGCGTTTCAGCGAGGATTCAATTCCAGGTATAACCGATCTGCAGATTGAGCTGACTGATAATGCCATACTACTAAGCTGGACACCTCTTCCCGATGCTGTTGCCTACATGGTACATGCCTCCAGTGATCCTCATTTCGTACCCACCGGAGTTACCCTTATTTCAACACAGGCAAATCCATGGTTTGAAGAACCGGTCAGCAACTCCAGTCGTTTCTTTCGAGTGGTTGGAGTTTTTGAATGAGCGGAGAACTTGCAGCCATCCTCACGGCAATCTGCTTTGCATACAACGCGATTCAGTTCAATATTGCCGGTAATAAGCTCACTTCACCGGTAGTCAATCGTATGCGGCTGCTGGGAGGGCTGATAATACTGGCAGGAGCGCATTGGGTACTGCGTGGTACACCAATACCGCTGGACTCCGGCTGGGAGCGTTTCAACTGGCTGGCGGTTTCCGCTATCATCGGTTTTGTATTGGGGGACGCCGCTCTCTTTGAAGCGCTGGTGCGGATTGGCGCTCGCTATACAGTTCTGCTGACTACTTTAATTCCGTTCTTCGGCAGCCTGATAGCCTGGCTGGTACTGGGTGAGTGTATTACAATGAAGGAGTGGGGTTTCATTGTTTTAACCATGTCCGGAATTGTCTGGGTAATCACAGAACGTCGCACCAGTGGAATTGTATCACGTCGTATGCTTCTATCCGGGATACTGCTCGGAATCTTTGCTGCTTTCGCACAGGCAGCCGGCCTGGTTTTCAGCAAGCTGGGCTTGCAGGATAGTTATTCGGTGTTTTCCGGAACGCTGATCCGTATAGCTGTAGCAACACTGCTCATGTGGTTACCGGTAATTGCGCGTCGTCGTGTGCGGGAGAATTTTCAACGATTGCGTGACAGGCAGGGGTGTAATGCGCTGTTGAAAGGCACACTGGTAGGACCTGTGGCGGGAGTAATGTTGTCGCTCTACGCTGTGCAGCAGGCGCGGGTAGGGATTGCAGCTACACTGATGTCATTGATCCCGATTTTCCTGTTGCCTCTGGCGTGGTATATTCTGAAAGAGAGAGTATCCTGGCGAGCGCTGCTGGGTACAATGCTGGCAGTGAGTGGTGCGATAGGGTTGATGGTGTAAAACGACACACAAGGCTTGGGCTTAACCTGTT
>CAZCRT010000067.1:0-6535 GCA_964501185.1 uncultured Bacteroidia bacterium | reverse complement strand
GAAGCTGTACCCACAGCTCAGATGACCTGCCTAATCCTGCCCGGAGGTCTAAGGATACCAGGTCGCTCCCATACTAAAATGACCGTAATGACCATCCTCGCCTGGATTGAACAGGAAACCAGTTTCAGGACGTATTGCCCACTTCTCCAAGTTTGTACTCAAACCCAATCCGATATTGAGGGCATACAGAACGTCATCATCTCGAGATATCGGGATCATCGCTTTATAGGATGGATTAATCTCTAAGTAACGACTTAAGGGCAACCTGATAAGTACCGTGGGATGGAACGACCAAGTCTTGGACTCGTCAATCTCATCCCCAAAGGCAAATCCAACCGGGAAGTATAGCGCGACATAGTCTTTCAGAAGTCCATACTTCAAACCTAGGCTAACAACTTCCGCGTCGACATCGATAGTCTGGTCAAGTACATCGTAAGGAGCACCATCGACATGCACGTAACGAAATCTGACGTTATGCCTGTCACTGGTGCCAATAGCCAATTGGAAACCCAATTGCCGTTGTACATCCTCTTCAATAGGTTTGGAATTGCCCAGAAATGGCCCACCGTAAACTGAACCCTGCCAATACTTCACTAACCCGTAGCTGGTTGTAAGTTCACACTTTCCCTTGTCTACAAGACGCGCGCTCTGTAAATCTGAGGAAATCGGCGCACACCCGAATACAGTTAGAAGTAGGCAACAAAGCGTGCAGCAAATCAAAGCCAGTTGGCATTTGTGAGTAAACTGACGAGTAGAATTATACAAGAAATACTCCTCTTGGATTCAGTCATTAACTTAGCATATGCTTCCAACTTGCCATATCAGGGCATGTCCGGCTCCCGCTGTTCCGGTCAGGCCATCCTCCCGCTCCAATCTCCTGACCCAGGTGGGGCATGGTTGACGGTATGGCAGTTCCAGGCAATCGCGGAGCTGCGCCCAGGTGAGACCTGCGGGATGCTTCATCAGTTCAGCCAGAACCTGCCGGCGAAAGTCGATGAAGCGCATCTTTACTCCTCGATTATAACAGTTACAGATTCTGAAACTGACGGGCTATTTCACCAGCAGGCATTTGCCATTTAATATCTCGTTGCCATCCAGCTGCAGTCGATACAGGTAAAGCCCGGAACCGGCAGCTTCTCCAGATACACTTTTACCATTCCAGGTTGCTTCGTGACACCCGTTCTGTTGCTGACGATCAACCAGCAACTGAACCAGGCGGCCCTCAATATCGAATAGCTCCAGCTTTACCAGTCCCGGCTGCTGCAACTGGTAACGGAAGGTGGTGACTCCGTTGAAGGGATTGGGGTAATTGCTGAGCAGTTGGAATTCCGCAGGCTCCAGCGGATCGACATTAATACAGCCGACAGAAAAAGTCCCCTCCTCTGCAAACTGTGATCCGGCGAAATTGTTATCAATCGCCTGTACACTCCAGGTGTAATCCCCACATTCAAGTCCGGTAATAATCCAGAGCCTGTTCTGTTGAGCGTTTCCCCAGGCCGGAAGTAATCGCTGTCCGTTTGCCATATTCGACATGGAACCCCAGACAATTTCATCATACTCATTACGAACGTAGACATTGTAGGTCAAACCAGCAGCAGCAGTTTCGGAGTCACTGGCTTCTTCCCAGCTGAGCTCAGCATATTCATCATCTGCGCCCCACGCTTCCAGACCGGTCGGAGGGGTAGGGGGTGTATTGGCCACCGGCGCGTCATTGCGATAAATAGTGGTATAACTGTTGCCTGCATCGTCGTAGCCACAGCAGACCAGATCGAGATCACGGTCACCATCGAAATCCCCCCAGGCCGATTCCCCCCAGATAACCTCATGTGCGAACTCCAGGCCGGCCGCTGTAAAACCGAGCCCGCTGTTCAGGAAGACATCGATTACCCGCACCCAGCCGCCACCATCCTCATATGTTCCACCGATGAAGACATCCAGGTCACCGTCGTTATCGTAGTCGCCCCAGATAGTTGAGGCGTGTGACACACCGGTCAATCCAGCTGCACCGAAAAGTGTGAAATTACCCTCTCCGTCATTGAGATAGAGTTCTGCTATCCGGTCGTTGGGAAAGGTAAAACCGCAGAGGAGTAGATCGAGATCGCCATCACTGTCATAATCCCCCCAGGCAGCGTCACCCAGCCAGGCGCCTGTGAACTCGTTGCCTGTTTCTGTAAATGTGTCATTACCGTTGTTTTTGTAAAGCACTGAAATCAGGCTGCCGGTTGCGTCAAGACCGGTAATGAAGAGATCGAGGTGTGAGTCGTTATCGAAATCACCCCATTCGTAACAGCTCTTGATAGCCCCCGGAAGCAGCTGTTCCAGTACATCGAAACTTCCGTCTCCGTTGTTGCGATACAGATATGCCTGATTTGCCGCACCATCGAATCCCGCTATCAGCAGGTCCAGCCAGCCGTCGTTGTTGAGATCGGTGAAGCTGACCGAGCCGTCCGCCAGCGCCGGAAGGATGACATCGCTTTCAACGAAGCTGTCATTCCCCTCGTTGCGGTAGATTTCGGTGATCTGGGAAGAGGTGGTGTAGCCCTGGAGCAGTAGATCGAGATCACCATCGTTATCGTAATCCCCCCAGCAGAAATCTCCCACAAAAGTGCCGGGGAAAGGAAGTCCGGCCACCTCGTTGAATTCCTCGTTACCATCGTTGCGATACAGTTTGGTAACACCAATATCGCTTGAATTGAGACCGGCAATCAACAGATCCAGATCACCATCCCCATCATAGTCTCCCCAGGCTACATCGCTGAAATGGAGACCGGTCAGTCCGGCGTTGATATCAGTGAACCCCTGGCCGAAAGACAGGGCGGTCAAGGTGATCAGTGCGATCCATGTGGCAATATTTTTTTTCATCTTAGGCTCCAGTGATTTCGATTTATTCGATAAGCCGCATTTTGCGAATCAAAGTATAACCACCACCCTCAAGTGTGTAGAAGTATTCACCGGAAGGCTGGTCCTGCAGCATCACGCCAACAGAATAGTTCCCGGGCTCCAGCTCCCCCTGAAAGGCAACCATTACCCTTTCCCAGTTATCTGTATAGACCGCCAGCGTCACAAACATCTCTGAACCCATAGTAAACTCGACAGTTGTTGAGGGGTTGAATGGATTGGGGTAGTTCTGCATGAGAATGAAGGGAATCAGATCCCCATCCTGCATTCGCTCCCCATCATGGACACCACTCATGATTATCCCTCTATCACTGCACCCGCCAGTTATTGCAACCAGCAGTAGAAGAACCACCACCAACTGTTTTCTTATCATGAAAAACTCCAGGAAAATCGCAGATCAAAATGCCATGTGCTCAACAGAGAAGCATTGTACCGGGATACATTCAGGCTGCCATTTTTAAACAACAGCCCGACACCCCAGGTACGATAGGAGTTCCGGTAGCCGTCAGTGTCCATAACATAACCAGCGCGCAACAACAGCATTCGCATATAATTCAATTCCGCCCCTGAGCGGATATAATCAAGTCGTGATGGTTCAGCTAACTGCTTTTCCACTTCCAGAGCTAACCTGAACTGCAACCAGTTGGAGGTTGACGGATACCATGATAGCCCTGCCAGCAGCAACGAGGGGGGAGGAGCGGCCTGAGCTGCATCAACAACGATGACCTTCGGCCCGAGATTCAGCAGGGACAGGCCGGCAGCAAGCCCGGAAGAATTGTTATCCGGACAGTACTTCTGACACAGTTGAGGTAGTTCGCGATCAGGCAGTCTCCGGGTAGCGTCTGGCAGCAGATTGCTGGCGTGAATACCCAGATCGAACAACCAGGCCCTCAGGGAAGGCCCTGCTTCCTGTGCGCCTACCCGGATACTCCCATTTATGAATTTATGGTAGAGCAGACTGACTGCAGCACCCAGAGATACCCCCGGTATAATTTCCCGCGCATAAGCCGCCTTAAATTGTCCGGTAAAAAGATAAGCTCCCGCATCCGCCCCAAATGTGTTTCCAACCTCTGTGAGTCCCAGCATCCCACCACGCCAGTTGAGGTTTCCGGAAATCCCCAGCGCTGACATGTTATCCAACCTGAGAACCACCCCATTGTAGTTGTGCATAATGTTCTCAAAAAACGGCATTGGCTTCACATAGGAGCCGGAGATATCCAGGCCCTCGGTTTCGGTCAGCAGGGCGGGGTTGTAATAGAGCGAGAAGCCACCATTGTATGAGGCAACACCGCTGCCCCCCAGGGCGGTAGCAGATGCTGAGGGACGCCAGAGCAGAAAACGAAGGCCCCCGGTAACAGCAGCAGCGTCATTAACAAACAGAATCAGCATGAAAAGTGTAACCACCACACCTTTTGAACCGGTTTTCATAGGCCTCGCTTTCTACTATCAGTGCTATGATGTCAACAGGGCAGCAGTAGTGCTGCATACAAAAACACGACCGCAATCTGCCCGGTCTCTCTGTCACTATATCCCGATAGCCACTTCCCGCACGCACTGGAAAATGCTGGTCAATGTGCTTTCCCTGAAATTCTGATTTCCCGGCACTGTCCTGGTTGACTCAAGTGAAACCCTGGCCCTGTCGGCATTCGGGGGGTTGAGGAGATATACAGCGCTGATCGTGTACTGTTGTTGTGACAGGTCTCCCAATTGAAAAACAAAGGTCTCACTGTCATTTCCAGCAAAAACAGTGAGTGTAATTTCAATCGGATCGGTCTGCCCGGCACCGGTCCAGCCGAAAGTAAGGTTATCCCCCGGAGCAATATCCTCGGGGAAATCGGAGTATTCAAGCAGTTGCTCCTGAGTTGTAATCCCGGCCGGATAGTGGGCGCCATCCGCCAGTACAACATCGAACTGATAGAGAGAGTCAGCGGCAATCGTCACCTGGTCATCGTGAAGCCTGTAACCGGTCAGGCCGCTGTCATAGTCCATCAACAGATCATTGACAGTAGCGGATCCATTCAAAAGCTCCACCATGGCACCATTCTTATCCCGGATGTGCAAACGGATCGCATGGGTGGAGAGTACACCATCAGTACTGGTGCGGGACAGCTGTCCGCTTGCCGAGAGCACTGTCGGATCGGTAATTTCAACATCGGAAAGGACGGACTCACACCCGCCTGTCAGCAGCGCGAAGACCAGAAGTATCAAAACCGGTTTCATATTGTTACCTCCTGCAGTAGACATGTGAAATACACAGTTCGTATTAATTCCAGAAGATAGTAACCAGCTCGCATAACAGAAATGATTTCCGGAATTCAGGATTCGAATAAGAACAGGATGGAATTTCCACGATAACACTGTTTGCCGCAACTATGACATACACGTGGTAACTTGACAATGTCAGCAGTGAGAACTAGTATCCAGCGGTCAGTTGAATCAAACGGCGAAAAAGGAATATCATGGATATAAGAAAACATAATCAGATTGCCTGGGATAACGAGGTGGCCAAAGGCAATCCCTGGACAATACCATTCGGCCCGGAGATTATCGCAGCCGCCCGTCAGGGTGAGTGGGAAGTGTACCTGACTCCATTCCGCCCCCTTCCGCGCGAGTGGATGCCCGATCTTAAAGACTGTGATCTGCTCTGCCTGGCAGGGGGAGGCGGGCAGCAGGGGCCGCTGCTGGCAGCAGCCGGTGCCAGTGTAACAGTCCTGGATAATTCCCCCGCACAGCTTGCAAAAGACAGGATGGTTGCCGGGCGGGATGGTTTGCAGTTGATTACTGTAGAGGGGGATATGGCAGACATGTCAGCCCTGGGTGATGAGAGTTTTGACCTCATTATTAACCCGGTATCAAATGTGTTCGCACCTGATCTGCAGCCGATCTGGCGGGAGGCGTGGCGGGTGTTAAAGCCGGGGGGAGTACTGCTTGTTGGATTTGACAACCCGGTAGTTCATTCCTTTGACTGGGATCTGGTAGAGCAGAAAGGAGAGTTACGGGTTGCCCACAAGCTTCCCTGGTCGGATGCCGAAGATCTGTCACAGGCTGAGTTAAAACGGTATCGTCAGAACAAAATCCCATTGGAATTCAGCCACAGCCTGGAAACACAGATCGGTGGACAGGTCGATGCCGGTTTTGTCATTACCGGGTTTTATGAGGATCGTTATCCACCTGAAGCCGAAGATCCAATTTCAAAATATATGCCACATTTCATTGTTACCAGGGGAGTGAAACCGAAGGGGCGTTAACCTGTTTTCGGGTTGTTTTGGGTCGGACCAAGTTATGGGATTGTTATATAAGGACATAAGGTCAATAAACACGCCATAAGAGGTCAAGGTTTGCTGTTTTCTACCATGAAAAAACGCCTTTCCTTGGAAAACCAGCAGGGACAGGCATTACTTCGCTTATAAAACAGGCCAAAAACACCCATCTTCCCCCCGAAATTCAGGAGAAAACCACTATATATCTATAATAAACATAAGGATAACTTGGTCCGACCCCATGGTTGTGTAAGTGCTATACTTACAGTAAGATATGAAACACACCAGAAGGACCCGGAGAGCGGCAACTTCCAAAACCGGGCACATAAAAAAAGGTTCATCGCGGAATTTAGGGGAAAAAGAGACAGCGACATCGC
>CAZCRT010000066.1:0-7017 GCA_964501185.1 uncultured Bacteroidia bacterium | reverse complement strand
ACCTAACGATATTCTTCACAAAAGGACAGCAAAATATGAAACGGGTAAACAGTTAAGCTTTACACCTCACAGAATAGTCTGAAGTTTTATTGTTAATGACCGGGGACGTTAAAAAGCCCGCTCCGTCTCGATTCTGACTCGCCAGAATCGATTAGATAACGGTGCGGGCTTTCCCGATACACCCTCCCATCTCACAGGGAGTTATATATCCTGACGCTGTCTTCGGAGCAGTACCTCAACAGGTCTGCTAAACAGGGTCAGAATCCCGGTTGATCAGTCTGTATTATTGGAACAACTGATCAATTCCCTACTGGTTCAGCGAAGATTTACCCTCGGGCTCATGTCCGTATTGATACTGCGATAGTCTCCTTCTGGAAGCAAAGGATACCCCTTGAACTCTTCACATGCGCAGCAGGCGCATTTCGGAATAAGCTGCTCCGGGTGCTGCTCCGGTAAGAACAACTTCGCATGTATGAGATTGGGTTGCAGGCAGGTATCTCCACTCCTGTCAATCGCCAGGGCGGTTCCACTTAGCATACAGGATACCGCCAACAGTGTCAGTACATTATGCTTTCTCATCAGACCCCTCCTTAATCACTCCACCAGAAGAGCGATTCTTCCGTTCAATACTCCTGCTGTTGTCAGCATTCCCGAGGTTGCTCCCGGATCCGGCACTTCCCGAGGAAACCGTTCCAGCCATCTCCCAGACAGATCCTAACAATCTTGCCATCGTTGCGTTTGCACCATGCGATGCAAAGCGAATTGACATCCAACTAAGCTCTTGTGAATTGCGGAATCGTATTCGACGCTCTCTCATTGTATTTCCCTTTCAGATTGAAGTTCAGTTGCTTTCTGCTCATGATAATGGCAAAGGGCGTGCCAAAAGGCATACGTCATGTAACATGATGTATATAATACACATACAGGATAATAATTGAGATTTCAGGTGGATGGCAAACCGCTGTTTCTGATATGGTGATATCAGGATGATATGGTTTTAGGGGGGATCAGGGGTAAGGCTGTTTACTCGTCGTCTGTGTCATCCAATCCGGCTGATTGAAAAGAAATCTGTGCTCCCAGACGGGATGATCCGGAATCCATAGTACTCCTGTCCAGAAAGAGTACCCAACCACCTTTCTTCACTTCAACCCAGGGGGGGATCTCTTCCGGTGTCAGCTCAACTAATGGACGAAACCTGGCTGCGGTTCCCTTCAGCTGCATGGCGGCAGTGGTCCGCTCAACCAGCTTCTTATCTGTAAGATGTAAAAAAGGTACCATTTCCATACAGGGGTTTCCTCTACCTCCGTTGTACTCTGACTTGAGCTGTCATTCAGGTTTCAGACTACGGTTACTTACTTCAACTGTTAAGCATACGTTAAAAACTGGAGAATATCAATACAAGTGATAAGGTTCAGGAACAGCTTTGGATATATGTCGAGACCGCATTATGTTCATGGTCGTCTGGAATATTGTATATGATTCCTCAAACCTACAGGAGAACCGATGTCCCGGAATTGTAAACCCGGTAGTGTGCCACATCGCTTGATCTGGATGCTTCTGCTGATGCTCTTGAGTTCAACCCATGTTCTGGCGCAGATCAATACTGAAAAAATGCGCAAAAATCAGGGTGATCATGTCTGGTCCGGCAGCCTGAGCGAAAGCATGACTCTCAAGCGTGGAAACACCAGATTTCTTGAGTTTGGCACTGACCTGCAGGCCGCTTTACAGCTTAATCCCTATTCATCGTTTGTGCGCCTCAATTATCAGACCGCTTCTGCTGAAGATACCCGTTTCGAAAATGCAGGATTCCTGCATTGGAGAAACAGCTGGAAGCTGTCTGCAAGAGTAGCATTGGAGCAATACTGCCAGTTTGAGTTTGACCGGTCTCATGATCTTGATAACCGTCTTCTGGGTGGGGGGGGAGTCCGTCTGCAGATAGTGGATAAGGCATTCCTGGGGCTATCACTCATGGCGGAGCGGGAAGATTATGATGGTTGGATTCGCACCAGGGGTGTAGTTTCCGGCTACCTCTCCATGAATTATCGTCCTGGCACCGGTCTTGAATTTGGCAACACACTCTACCTGCAACCTGCATTAGCCAGCCCGTTGAGCTGGCGGCTACTGGATGAAGGGAATATGACCGTCACTCTCACGCAGCATCTCAATTTCAATTTCACAATCAATCTGCGTTATGAAAGCGACCCTTATGACCCTGACAGTGACAGGGAACCACTTGATCTGAAACTGAAAAATAGTATTACCATCCACTGGTAGCCCTCACACCTCTAAGGGGTTTTTTTTCACGACCCGATTTCTCGTCTTACATCTGCGTTGCAGGACGTAATACAGTCCGGCCAATTTTATCTGTTGTCAGATCGGATGTTGCATTTCTTGCATTTTCCTGTAATTTCTTGTGATCCAGAAACCTTCTTACATGAAATTAAGCGAGAAACTGGCGCTCAAATCAGATGATTCGTGAAAGCAGATTTCAGTCTGTATTACTGGCATGAAACTTGCTTCTTACCATCGCAACCTGATCGTGCCAGAGCACGTCCATTTTGTAATAAATTCCAGAGGAATCCGTTATGCAGGATCGATTCCAGAAATTCCTAACCGGTATGGCCAATGTTGTGTTACTCGTCTCACTGAGCGTGCTGCTTGGATGTGAGACCGATAGCAATCGCACTGACTATGAACTCGAGCTGCTGGGAAACTACTTCGATGTTGCTGGAGATGTCAGTGAGGTGGCGCTGTCCGAGGAACGGGCCTGGGCGCTGACCTCCATCACCAACAGTATCCTGACCTTCAATCTTGCGGAAGCAGCCGTTCCCACACCAGTTGGAGCTGCAGTTATTCCCGACTGGCAGCAGGATGAGACTTTTGTCTCAGCGACCTGGGCCAATGACTCCCTGCTCCTCTGTACTTCAACCCGCAATATGAAATTCGTGAAAATCACTGATAGCGCTACACCTGAATATTTCGGTTGGGATTTTTCCGGCCAGATCAATCACGTTTTCACCCAGACGGGTGATAATTCCTTAACTATACTTGCAGCGGACCGGTCACCTGAAGACGGTATCCAGTCCCATTTCTATTATACTTCTCCCGATTCTGCTTTCTGGGACTATGGGGAGGCATCCGCACAGAGTGTCTTCATTGATTTTGACAACGATATCAACGACCTGATTCTTCAGGATGGATTTCTCTATATCGCCGATGGGGCTTATGGTCTCAAAGTATTCAGTGTGGGCAGTACTACCCCACTTGAATTGACAGAGATAACTACCCTGTCTCTCGCGGGAGACGCCCGCCGCATGGTGGTTGACGGGAATCTGCTGGTTGTCGGTGCAGGCGCTGGTGGTGTCTATTGTATAGATATTTCTGACCCGTTCCTGCCGGTGGTTCTGAGCCGTTATCAGGCTTCCTATACCGCATATGATGTGGAACTGCAGGATGATCATATTTTCGTGGCCTGGAGTAGCTCCGGTGTCCTGGTTCTTGATATCAGTGACCCGGTTAATCCGCAACCGACATACTACTATGATCTTCCATCAGCCAGACGTATTGCTGTAAATGATCATATTATAGCTGTAGTTGATGGAGAAGAGGGACTGTTCTTCTTTGAAAACCCACTCGACTGAAAGTGAGCGTGGTTTTGTATCATCCATGAGTATGATATCGGGCCCTTTCATTTTGAGCCATTGTTTAAGGATACAATTTCCAACATATAGACGAGGAGAGAAAATGAAGCACTTATCGATACTTATCTGGCTTACGGCGGCTGTCACGCTGCAGACTGCGCTGGCACAGCAGGCTCCCACTGTCTGGGCTTCTGATGGTGTTCCCGTACGTCAGGGATATCATATTGAGTGGCAGAAGACCACCTGTCCCGGTGATGCCGGAGAACTGATCGTAGCCTGGTCCGATACGCGCAATCAGCTGCGCGACCTCTACGCGCAGAAACTGGATGATGAAGGCAATGTACTCTGGACTGAAAACGGGCTGCTGGTTAACGGAGCCTATTCCCGTCAGGAAGATCCGGTTCTGGAATCAGATCGTAACGGTGGAGCCTTTATCAGCTGGGTCGATTTCCGTTCCGACAGTGCGGGCGACATCTATTCACAGCATATCGGTCCGGATGGAGAACTGTTGCTTGATGCAGACGGTGTACCCATCAGTACCGTTTCCAATGTGCAGATCTCAATCAATATGTGTTACGATGAAGATGGTGGTGTCTTTATCTCCTGGAACGACTCCCGTACCGGTGACACAGATCTTTATATCACCCACCTCCTGGCTGACGGGACTATCGCTCCCGGTTTCGATGAAAACGGCACACCGGTAGTAACCGAGCCGGGTGAACAGGTTTCGGTCAGTATGGTATCCGATACAGAAGGTGGTGCCTGGATAACCTGGGCCGATAAGCGCATTCAGGACAATCATAATATCTTTATCCAGCATGTACTCGCAGACGGTACAATGGATCTGGAAGATAACGGTTACCAGATATGTGGTGCTGACGGTATTCAGACAACTCCCAAACTTGCACCTGACGCACTCGGTGGCGCCTTTGTTTCCTGGGCCGATAAGAGAAACGATAATTTTGGTGATATCTATCTTCAGCACATAAACAGTGGCGGCTCGGTCAGTTTTCCCACCGATGGTGTTCAGATCAGCCTGATTGAGGATGAGGAACAGCACTTCGAACAGAAAAACAACCGTGTCACAAACGCCGGTGATGGCCTTGTAATAGTTATGTGGCAGGATAATCGCAACGACCCCAACAACACTGTCGGTGATGTCTATGTTCAGAAGGTCTCGACCTCTGACCTGGTATGGACTACCGGTGGTATCCCCGCCTGCACCGCGCCTGAAGAACAGGTAAACGCACGTATGGCTTCAGATAGCAATGGGGGTGCATTCATCGCCTGGACCGATTATCGAAACGGTGGCACTTTCGGATATGAAGATATCTATGTCCAGCACGTTGACACAGATGGCAACACTCTCTGGGGTGATGATGATAATGGAATGCCCGCCTCAACAGAATCAGGCAGTCAGCATTCTCCCTCTGTACGAGCCGACCAGAACGGTGGCGCCTTTGTTTCATGGGGTGATCTGCGTTACGGCAGTATCGGTATCTATTCCAACTGCCTGGATGAAGACGGTGAGTCCCGTTTTGCAGAAGTCAACGGCAAGGAGATTGTCTGGGGTATTGATGGCAATGCTTCCAACCTGACCAGCATTGGAACCGAGGATAACAGCGCTATCTTTGTCTGGGAGGACCGTCGATTCTCCAGTAGTGTTATCGCTGCACAGAAGCTCGATAGTGATGGCGTGATTCAATGGGTTGCTAACGGTGTTGTTCCGCATGCTGATTTCATTGAAAGAGAACAACGTAATCCAGGTGCTCTGACAGATGGTGATAATGGTGCTTACATTTCATTTATCTGGGGTCCCGATCTCGGTACGGCTGCTTTTGTGACTCGTCTGGGAGATAGCGGTGATCCGCTCTGGGCTGATCCCGTCAGTGTAACCGATACATATAATGTTTATCCTACAGATTACCAGAAGGATATCAATATCTGCAGTGATAACAACGGAGGGGTTATTGCTGTCTGGTCTGAGCACAACGAGGATGTCGATCCCATTAACAGCAAGATCTTCGCCCAGCGTCTTTCCCCGGCAGGCAGCCGTCTCTGGGGTGAAGATGGTATACAGCTTTCCTTCAGTTCTGACGCATCTGAAAATGTAGCTCTCGCAATTGCTGCTGATGGTAGTGGTGGCGCCTATGTACTCTGGCAGTTCGGTTCCTGGGGAGATTTCAACCTGCGCATGCAGCATATCGACACCGATGGTAATGTTGTTGACGGATGGGGCGCTGAGGGTATGGATGCCTGTAACGCATCCGGTAACCAGCTCAAGGGGACACTGGCCACTCAGGTTGATGGGGATGACTTCCCCGGTGTTTACGTAATCTGGAACGACCCGCGTGAATCCGCAAACTCGAAAGATATTTACGGTCAACTGGTACAGGCTGACGGTACCCTGCAGTGGGCTGAGAACGGCATCCTGCTGGTTACAGAGGTCTCCGATCAGGAATTCAGTCGGGTCCGCCCTGATGGTGATGGTGGTTTATATCTCCTGTGGAAGGATTTCTCCAGCGGTACAGATTATAATATCTACCTCCAGCACTTTGACTCAGCGGGATCAGCACAGTGGGCTGCCGGCAATACTGCAGTCTGTGAGGCTTCCAACGATCAACAGAGCTCGGATTTCATAGTCTTCGACCGAGAGGGTGAGAACCGGATGATCAGCTCCTGGGCTGATCTGCGTATGAATATGCATTACGACCTGTATGGTCAGGAGATAGCTGCTGACGGCTCGCATATCTGGAGTGGTGACGATGGCGCCATAGTCAACGATTTCTACCACCACCAGAAGTTCCCGACCATTTCCTACGATGGCGACTTCGGTGCCTTTATCGGCTGGGTCGATATGCGTTCATCCGGCAAGGAAGATCTGCAGAATATATACGCGCAGCGGGTAAATTACACTCTTGCAAGTGTGACAGATCCCGAAGTCATCCCCACTGACTGGGCCTTGCTGACAAGCTATCCGAATCCGTTTAATCCTGCAACTACAGTGAAAGTGGAACTGCTTTCACCACTACGGCAGGGAGAACTTGCGATTTTCAACATCGTCGGCCAGAAGGTTGCCACACTGGCTCAGGGTAGTCTCAACGCCGGTTTGCATTATTACGAATGGCAGGCAGGGGATATGTCCAGTGGACTCTACATTGTACGCCTGGCTGATGATCAACGACAGTTGTCTCACAAAATGCTGTTGATCAAGTAAAGTAACAAACTGATGATTCAGAGGGAGTGCATGAACGTTGCGCTCCCTTTTTTTCGGCCTGTATCTGATATGTATGTTCGTGAAGATGAGACGGGATCATCGACAGAAGAGGTGGTCCCGAAAAAATGGACACTCGCTTAAGTGTTTTTCTGTAGATTA
>CAZCRT010000065.1:0-7111 GCA_964501185.1 uncultured Bacteroidia bacterium | reverse complement strand
GAACTGCACTCCGGCAGCTGGATCAGTTTCGATATCCCACTGAGCGAGTTCACTACCCTGACCAGCCGGGAGCACCTGGCGCAGCTGCTGATCTCCGGTGATCCAAATACAGTCTATATCGACAACGTTCTGTTTCACAGGTGAAAGGCGGAAAACTATGATAAGCAGAGTATTGCAGAACACAGCCTGGAAAGGGTGGCTGCTGGCGATAGCCACTTTGATCGCAATTCCCCGACAGAGTGATGCTGAAATCGGCGAATTGATCTGGGAAGACAACTTCGATAACCTGGATAACTGGATGATACTCACCGGTAACGGCTCCTGGGGCTGGGGAAACGGTGAACTGGAGTTCTATCATGAAGATAATGTTGAAATTTCTGAGATCCCTGGTGAGCCGGGTAATAATGGCCTCCGGATAACTGCCCGGGAGGAATCAGGACCTGAAATTGTGGATCAGTGGGGTAATCCCCTGGATTACACTTCCGGTAAGATCAGTACGAAAGCCAGTGTGTCGGTCCAGTACGGGGTAGTTGAGACCCGGGTGTGGGTGCCTGATCTCGATCTCGGTGGCTGGCCGGCTGTCTGGATGCTGGGTACAAGCAATCTGGGATGGCCCCGTTGTGGTGAGATCGATATGATGGAGATGGGGCACACGCAGGAGGCCAGAGATCTGCATGATGAGCACAACGGCGGCAATGGAGAAAACAACTCAACAGTGAATCAAATGGTCGGAGCTAACGCCATCTTCTATTCAGATGATGCGGTCAATCCTGATAATCCATCCGGAGCCGCCAGTCTCGCCTGGGACCCTGATGATGAATTCTGTCGCCCCTACTATAATTACGATGATCCCTTTAACGGACGGTTCATGATCTACCGGCTTTACTGGGATGAAACCAGTCTCCGATTCACCGCGATTGATGACGATGTTGAGTACGACCTCTACACCGATCCCTTTCCGATAGATTCTGTTTCAGCGGAGTTTCAACAGCCTTTCTACCTGATTGCCAATCTGGCCATCGGGGGTATGTTGACCGATGCCTACAACCTCGGTGATCCCGGCAGTGGTGATCCGGTTTCGATGCCTTTCCCGGCTGAAATGTATGTTGACTATATCAGAGTCTATGAGTGGAACGAGCAGGGTGAAGTGCATTTGGGACCGCCTGATCAAGAGGTCGGAACATTCGGCCTGTTCACCGACACCACACCGACCGATAACAGCCTGGTAATCGGGGAAGATGCCGAGATCTATGTCTGGGAGGGAACGCTTGCTGCCGGTTCGATCGAGCCTTATGAAGGTGAACACGGTATCTCCTGGGTGACAACCGGTCTGGGCTGGTTCGGTGCAGGTATTATGTCCATCCAACCGGTGAATCTGTTCGGTTTCGGCGACGGTCATCTGAAGTTCATGATCAACATTCCAGCGCACGTCTCGTTTCAGATCGGGATTATCGATGCCTGGGGTAATCAATCGTATGTTGAGTTTCCAGCACATCAGACAACCTACGGACTGGTCCGGGATGGCTCCTGGGGGCAGGCGGCAATACCGATCAGTGATCTCCGTGGTGAACTGATTGACCTGCGGATGATGAGTTATGAGTTTGTCATTCTGGAGGTGAACGGTACCCAGTGCGAGTTTGCCCTGGACGATATCTACTGGGATGGCGGTGAGTATCCGAATCCCGTTCCGGCTGCGATTGATGATCTGTGGCTGCAACGGATCGGCAACGACCTGATTCTCCACTGGTCGCGACCGCTGGTGGACATCCACGGTGATCCGATCACGATCCTGAGCTACAATATCTACAGTTCCGTCGATCCCTGGTTCGAAATCGCACCGGGCAATCTTTTGGCCAGTGTCGAGGAAGAGAACTATGTGATTACGGATTGGCTGGCGGAGGAGCGTCGGTTTTTTCAGGTCACTTCGCTGGCCGGAACGGAACGGGCGCCAGAGGGCAATTCAGGATCTGAAAGGGATCAGTTTCGATATCCCACTGAGCGAGTTCACTACCCTGACCAGCCGGGAGCACCTGGCACAGCTGCTGATCTCCGGCGATCCCAATACAGTCTTCATAGATAATGTCCTTTTTCACAGGTAAATGTAGACGGCAATATAGTCCTGTAAACCTATGTAGTTGCAGGTATACAAAGGAGTCTGAAATGACAGGTAGAATACCGCAGAACACAGCCTGGCAGGTGTGGCTGCTGGCGATAGCCACTTTGATCGCAATTCCCCGACAGAGTGATGCTGAAATCGGCGAATTGATCTGGGAAGATAACTTCGACAATCTGGATAACTGGATAATACTCACCGGTAACGGCTCCTGGGGCTGGGGAAACGGTGAGCTGGAATTCTATCATGAAGATAATGTTGAAATTTCTGAGATCCCTGGTGAGCCGGGCAATAATGGCCTCCGGATACCTGCCCGGGAGGAATCAGGACCTGAAATTGTGGATCAGTGGGGTAATCCCCTGGATTACACTTCCGGTAAGATCAGTACGAAAGCCAGTGTGTCGGTCCAGTACGGGGTAGTTGAGACCCGGGTGTGGGTGCCTGATCTCGATCTCGGTGGCTGGCCGGCGGTCTGGATGCTGGGTACAAGCAATCTGGGATGGCCCCGTTGTGGCGAAATCGACATCATGGAACTGGGGCATACCCAGGCTTTCCGGGATCTGCATGATGAACACAACGGTGGCAATGGCGCTGATAATTCAACAGTGAATCAAATGGTCGGGGCTAACGCCATCTTCTATTCAGATGAAGCAGTCAATCCTGATAATCCCTCCGGGGCCAGCAGTATTGCCTGGGATCCTGAAGATGAATACTGCCGTCCCTACTATAACTACAATGAACCGTTCAATGGCCGCTTCCTGACCTATCGTCTCTACTGGGACGAAGAAAGCCTCAGGTTCACAGCTATCGATGATAGTGTTGAGTACGATCTATACACTGATCCCTTTCAGATTGATTCAGTATCGGCCGAGTTTCAGAGACCCTTTTATCTGATAGCAAATCTGGCAATCGGGGGTGCTTTCACGGATGCCTACAACCTCGGTGATCCCGGCAGCGGTGATCCGGTTTCGATGCCTTTCCCGGCTGAAATGTATGTTGACTATATCAGAGTCTATGAGTGGAACGAGCAGGGTGAAGTCCATTTGGGGCCGCCCGATCAGGAAGTTGGAACATTTGGCCTGTTTACCGACACAACGCCGACTGATAACAGCCTGGTAATCGGTGAAGATGCCGAGATTTACGTCTGGGAAGGGACACTCGCCGCCGGTTCAATAGAACCTTATGAAGGGGAGAATGTCATCAGCTGGACTACAACAGGACTGGGGTGGTTTGGTGCCGGAATCATGTCAATGCAGCAGGTCAACCTGTTCGGTTTTGGCGAAGGTCATTTGAAATTCATGATCAATATCCCGGCTAACGTCTCCTTTCAGATCGGGATAATCGATGCCTGGGGCAATCAGTCTTATGTTGAATTTCCTGCAAATCAGACCGTATACGGGCTGGTCAGGGATGGCAACTGGGGGCAGGCCGTCATTCCGGTCAGTGATCTCCGGGGTGAGTTGATTGATCTGCGGATGATGAGCTATGAGTTTGTTATCCTGGAAGTGAATGGTGCCCAGTGTGAATTTGCCCTGGATGATATCTACTGGGATGGTGGTTCGACTGAAGAAATACTGGTCGGCCATGGTGAGGAGATATCGCCAGAGCAGTTTACTCTGCAGCAGAATTACCCTAATCCCTTTAATCCTCTGACCACGATAACGTATACGCTTACACAGACAACAGAGGTAGAGCTGTCCCTGTACAACCTCAGTGGTCAGCTGGTTACTACCCTGGTCAACGATACTCAGAATCCGGGTGAGTATGCTGTCAGCTGGAATGCTGCCGGGCACCCATCAGGGATCTATTTCTACAGAATGGTGGCTGGTAATTCGAGCGATGTGAGGAAGTGTGTTCTGCTGCAGTAAGCGCAGGGCCATTCGTATGGAAGATTGTGGGAAGATTGTGGGGGAAGTCTGTGCTGTCCTGCTACCGGTGGCAACACCTTCCGGACCTGGGGGGGCGGACCAGAACCGGGGAAGCAACTCGACAAGGCATTTGAACTCGGGCTGACAGTCGCCAGGCCTTCACCCGACTGTATCAGCATAGCACGACGGCGAATTCTTTGCTTGACAGACAGCCCTCTGTATGGTACTTTGTTCTGAGACCGAACAAAGTACCATACATGTCGCAACCTGTGTTTCCTGTTTGCTGCAGGTAGAAGGTTGCTATCCCACTTTGAGTAGTTCTCAGCTGGTCCGCCACATGACGACGAGCTGCATCGTCTATTAGAGATCAGTGACCTGTAGCACCCTGGAGGTAGTTCAGGTCACCAGTTTAAGGAGCCTTTCATGACATCTAAGAAGATTGCGATTTATCGACCGAAATCGAGCTTACTGCTCACAGTTTTTGCTTTGCTTATACTGCTAAGTGGAACCTCTATTTCAGCACAGACCTTAAACATCGAAGTCATATCTGACCATTCAGGCCAGAGACTCCAGGTTGACGGTCAGGATTTCATGGTCTTCGGTATGAACTGGGGCTATATGCCTATCGGCCAGAATTACACCTATGATTTCTGGGGGAAGCCGGATGACTTTATCAAAACCGCCCTGGAAATCGAGATGTCGCTGCTGCAGGATATGGGTGTAAATGCTATCCGCCAGTATATAGGCATCCCCCCCCGCTGGGTGGAGTATATCTACGAGAATTACGGTATCTGGACGATACTGAACCATCCCATCGGACGCTATGGCCTGACTATCGATGGTGTCTGGGTGCCAGCTACCGACTACAGCGATCCGAAAGTCATCAGCCAGATACGAGGCGAAATCGAGCAGTTGGCCATCCAGTTCCGGGACACACCCGGTCTGCTGATGTGGCTGCTGGGAAATGAGAACAATTATGGTCTCCACTGGTCCTCTTTCGAGATCGAAGCTCTGCCTGAGGATGAGCGCTGGAGTGCCAAAGCCCGCTACCTGTACCGGCTCTTCGGTACCGTTATCGATGACCTGCACCGACTCGATCCCAACCACCCGGTCTCAATGGCTAATGGTGATGTGGGGTACATTGACATAATCGCCGAGGAGTGTCAGGGCCTGGACATCATGGGTACCAACGTCTACCGCGGTATCTCTGTACGGGACCTGTACGAAGTGGTCGATGAGAAACTTGGCATACCGGTTATGTTCACCGAGTTCGGTTGTGACGCTTTCAACGCCCGCACCATGCAGGAGGACCAGTACAACCAGGCCCGTTTTCTGCTGGGTCAGTGGCAGGAGATCTACGAACAGTCTGCCGGCAAGGGTCGTGTCGGTAATGCCATCGGCGGGATCACTTTCCAATGGAGCGACGGCTGGTGGAAGTACCAGCAGGACGCCAACCTCAGCATTCACGATACCAATGCCTCCTGGCCCAACGGCGGTTATCCGTACGATTATGTCGAGGGTGAGAACAACATGAACGAGGAGTGGTGGGGAATCTGTGCCAAGGGCTTCACCGACGCTCAGGGGTACTATAATGTGTTTCCCCGCGCCGCCTATTACGCTCTGCAGGATGCCTGTGCACTCGATCCATATGCATCCGGTACGGATCTGGATCGCATCGGAGCTCATTTTGCCTCCGTTGAACTGATGACGACAATGCTGCAGGCGCGAAGCGATAAGGCAGCTTTGCAGGCGGAGGCCAGTCAGCTGATCAGCCTGAGCGAGCTCAGTATGCGGCTGGAAACGATCAGCACCGGTGGCAGTCGCGTCAGCACACCCGACGTGGCACAACAAGGTGCTGGTGTCTATCCCGCCTTCAAAGGCTTCGATCACATGCAGACCTACTTTGCCGAGATTGAGGCACATCCGGCTGAAAATGTTTCCGGAACACTTACCCTCAACTATCTCGGTCACGTACCGACAAATCCGATCGACGAGATTTTCTATGAAAACCGGGGGCGGTCCCGGGTGGTAGTTACCGACAACGGCTCGGTAACCATGAACGATATCGAGCGGCTTAGGGTTCATAACGCCTCCGTCAACTGGGATGACCGCTGGTTTCAGTTGAACGGTTTTTACCGCAGTGGGCATTACCACTGGAGTTATGAGGGGGACTTCTTCGGTTTCTACCGGGAAGCCAACTACGGACCGAACATTGATATCTACGGTGGAGAAGCACCACTCGGTGTGGAGGTAACCTTCAAGAAACAGATGAGCGGTCTGAAAGTCGCCTATGGACCGGAGCTGTGGTGGGGTGCTAATCCCGCCCTGCTGGTCAAGTATCAGCGCACAATGGGTTCGTTTGGCCTGGCTGCGGTCCACCAGGAGGATCTGGAGGAGCAGACTTCAACAGTTACCTCCTCTGCCATACCCCTGCCTCCAATCCGTCGTACCAGTCTGCATATGACAACCGACTACGGGCCGTTCGGTATCGAGCTGGGTGGTATCTGGGCCGGCAGCAACAAGGTTGGCGAGACATTCTATTATGTCAAGGAGGACCGGGCGCTGCAGGATGATATCAAAGACACCGACGCTTTCGGTGGCCGGGCTAAATTGACATTTACCCATGGTGGCTGGATGTGGTACGGGCAGGGTGCTTACCAGGGACTGGTTGCAGATGGTGGCCCGGACCAGACCCAGACCTTTACCGGCTGGCGTCTGAAGTACACCGGCAGCGGCAACCAGATGAGTGTACATTCAGGCCTGGCGTATAACCGGGGTAACTGGCAGTTCGCACCCAACTTCATGTGGCAGAAACCGTTGATCGGTCCCATTCCGAGTGACGCTCCGGCTCCAGCAGCACCACGCAATGTCCTCAACGATCCCTTTGCGGTTCTCGGCAGCCGGGAGGTGACCGCCGCCGAGTTTCTGATCACCTACGATCCGACCCCGGCGACCTGGATGTACTCCTGGGACAGCGACATGCGGGAGAACGCCCGTCTGGCTGCCAGCATCGGTCTGGTCTATTACCATCTACCCACAACCCGTGACGCCAACCTCGGTTTCATGGAGTGGGGTGGCGCTCTCCACCTTGATTCTTTCGGGGGTGCACCCCCGGCCCGTGATCACTGGG
>CAZCRT010000064.1:0-7328 GCA_964501185.1 uncultured Bacteroidia bacterium | reverse complement strand
TAACACTATGGAATTTTTCTCTGAGTTTGGCTACATCGGATTGTTTCTGGCTTCCTTTTTGTCTGCAACAATACTGCCGTTGAGTTCAGAAATTGTTCTTAGCTTCTTATTATTGAATGGTTTAAGTCCGACTATGCTGGTTGGTGTTGCTACGGTCGGTAATGTTCTTGGAGCGTTTACGAATTATGCTATCGGCTACTGGGGGAGTATAATCCTCGTCAGGAAGGTCTCAAGAATTTCTGAGAAAGAATTTGCCAGGGCGGAACAGCGGTTTAAAAAGTACGGGGTGTTCAGTCTGTTCTTCGCCTGGGTGCCGGTAATCGGCGATCCACTGACGGTGGTTGCCGGTGTCCTGAAGATAAATCTGTTTCTCTTCTTTGCTTTTGTCACTTCCGGGAAACTGATTCGATATGTGATTATCAGCTACATTATTCTGGCGTAAAAAACGCTAATGGTGGTTAGATATGAAGCCTGGGAAACTGCTTTCTTCATTTCGCCTGTTTGCCGGTGTGTTGCTGGTGGCCTGTCTTCTTCTACCGCTTTACTCCCATACCGCACCCGATGGCACCTGTGTCCTGACCTATTCCTGGATGATGATAGCTGATGATCCTGCTGCGATCCCTCTGCTTGGTGTTGC
This sequence comes from uncultured Bacteroidia bacterium, assembly GCA_964501185.1. Taxonomy (GTDB): domain Bacteria; phylum CAIWAD01; class CAIWAD01; order BS150m-G50; family BS150m-G50; genus BS150m-G50. The sequence continues at coordinate 6,691 of CAZCRT010000064.1, read as the reverse complement.
CTACCTCTGGCCTGTTCTCATACTGTTACTACTGATCGGCACTCCCGGTACCGGACGTCGCCGTCTTGCGATTATCCTGGAACCGGTTCTTGTGTTGTTAACAGCTTCATTAATCGTGGTCATCTTCAACACCGCCTTCAACTGGCAACCGCTGTTTCCCTGGTGGCCGGCCTTCGGTATTCTCGTTTCCGCTGACCCGGCGGCAGGCAGCTGGCTGGGACTGAGTGCTGACTTACTCTTTCTGCTGACCTGGCCGGGATTGCTGTTTTCAAAACGAGATGCACGATAACACAAAACAATCCGCTGAACTTACTGAAATCCATTCCTTTACTTCCACTTACAGGCCTCCGGATACGCCAGTTGGCACAATCGTTGCTTATGCTCCCGCATAACTGATGATAATTATGAAAATTCTAAATACGGGGGCCTCCAATGCACATTCCTACAAATTTGTTCACACAGCTTACAATAGCCTGTTTACTACTGCTCCCGGCACTTCTGCCCGCCGCAGAAAGCGACAGCCTCTTTCAGACAACTCAAATTTTCGATATTGAAATAGTGTTTCCTTATGTCGACTTTCTCGACACTCTCTACGAACATAGACCAGAGGAAACCTATGTGTCCTGTTCGGTCACCTGTAACGGTGTGTCACTCGATTCTGTCGGAATCCGGTTTAAAGGCAACAGCTCTTTTTGGGGACATCCGGGTGACAAGAAGCCATTAAAGCTCAAGTTCAATAAATATGATGAAAATCAACGATTCTTTGGCCTGCAGAAGATCAATCTAAGCAACGGCTTTCAGGATGCTACTTTCCTGAGGGAAAAACTCACCTATGATTTTATTGGCCAGTTCCTGCCATCACCACGGGCCAACTTCGCCCGGGTTCACCTCAATGGGGAATACTGGGGATTCTATACCCTGGTAGAACAGGTGGATAAGCCATTTATCGAGGATCGCTTCGGCAACGGTGAGGATGGCAACCTGTTCAAAGGGGATCCTCATGGACATCTTACCTGGTTGGGCAATGATCCTGAACCATACTGGGAACATTACGAGCTCAAAACCAACGAAGGGGAGAACGACTGGAGTGACCTGATTCAGTTTATAGATGTATTGAACAATACCCCTGACGAGGATTTGAATACCGCACTTCCGGAACTGTTTCTGGATGGCAACTGGCGCCATTTTCTGGCGATGAACACTCTCTTTGTCAATCTCGACTCTTACCAAGGTAGTGGACACAATTACTACCTTTACCATCGTGATGATAATAACCGGTTTATCCATATCCCCTGGGACTTGAACGAGAGCTTCGGTGGTTTCAACATGGGGATGGGTGTATATCAGTTGATTCATATGCCGATCGATTTTCTGCCGCTTAATTTTCCGGGGGGATCGGAGCGGCCACTTACTCTCCGCACATATGAGCTGCCTGAATTTCGTAGCTGGTATGAAGGACACCTTGCCGATCTCGCGGAAAACCACTTCACTGAAGCTTATTTTTTTCCACAGATCGACGCACTTGCTGATCTGATCCGCGCCGATGTTTATGCCGATACCCGCAAACAGTTCAGCAATGAGGAGTTTGAGTTCAATATCGAACATCATATGGGGCCATTTCCCGGATTAAAGCCCTTTATCGCCCAGCGCCGACAGTCGGTAATCTCTCAGGTCGGCGGAGCTCAGGAAAGACCACCTCTGGTATTGAACGAATTCATGGCTGACAATGAGACCATAATGGCAGATGAGATGGGCGAGTTTGAAGACTGGGTCGAAATTCATTTTACAGGTGATGCCGATTTCAATCTGGGTGGCTGCTATCTGACCGATGACCTGACCGATCTGTCCAAGTGGATGTTCCCTGACACACTGATTGATGATGAAGTATGGTTGTTGATCTGGCTCGACAATGACGCCGAGCAGGGGCCGCTGCATGCGACTTTCAAACTGGGTAGTGGTGGCGAGGAGCTGGCTCTGGTGGACAGCGATGGCGCAACCATCATCGACTCAATAGTTTTCGGTACGCAACGGGAAGATGTCTCGCTGGGACGCTTTCCGGACAGTGACGGTGAGTGGGTACAGTATGGCAACTGCACACCCGGCGCCCGCAACGAGGAAGCACCGGTTAACCTCTCGCCGTTTATTGATGTTGTAACACAGGATCCGCTCTTCCCCACTGCTGTCGATGAAGTGTCGATAGCGACAACAATCACGGACGATAGTATTGTGACAGCTGCAACCGTCAACTATCGTGGTGAAGGTGACTGGATGCAGGCGGGAATGACCTCCGGTGCAAATGACCTCTGGACAGGCGCCATACCCCCCTTCTCCACCGGTACCACCGTACAATGGTACCTGACTGCAGTTGATGATTCCTCCGCAACTGTTTTCTGGCCGGCTGGTGCTCCAGGAGAAACGGAGGAGTATCTGGTCCAGGAGGATCCATGTGCCTGCCCGTTGCTGATCAACGAATTCCTGGCGAGCAATGACACCGTTCTACCTGATGAGTTCGGTGAGTTTGATGACTGGGTTGAGTTATACAATCATACTGACTGTCCGGTGAATCTGAACGGTATCTATCTGACAGATGATCTGGCCAATCCCACACAATACCGTTTGGAGCTCGAGGCTGATTCACTGCTTCAACCAGAAGAATTCGCAATTATCTGGTGCGATGATGATTCCGAACAGGGACCATTCCATACTGACTTTAAACTGTCAGGCGGTGGTGAGCAGATCGGTGTACTCTTCGCAGATGGTATCACCTGGGCTGACAGTCTGACTTACAGTGAGCAAACTACGGATATCTCTGAGGGGCGCTGCCCGGATGGAGAAGCTGCGTGGCAGTTTTTCACAGCACCCACTCCGGGGACTTTCAACTGTGGCGACATTATGGAGCCGGTGGAGGATCTTTCCATTTCAATCGAAAGTAATACTGTTTACATTTTCTGGACAGCAGTAGACAATGCGACACAATACAATATCTATCGGGCGAATGAACCATATGGCCCCTTTGTGTACATTGATTCTACAACATCGGCTAACTGGTCGGAACCGGTAAACGAATCCAACTGTTTCTACCAGGTAACTACCGAGTAAACCGCTAGCGGAAATCAGGAGAACAGGAGCGTCATTTGAGCAGAAAAAGCAGGAATACTACCGGCAGGCAACCTGATCTGGAACCGGAAGTCAGAATCGACAAGTGGTTGAAAGTGGCGCGTATATTCAAAACCCGCTCACTGGCACAGGAATCAATCGCTGCCGGACATGTCAAGTGTGGCACTCAATCTGTAAAACCGGGTCGCGATGTCAGAGTTGGAGATGAGTTCATTGTAACAAAGGGGCAACGGCGTCTCCATTTCAAGGTGTTGATCGTTACATCCAGAAGTGTTTCTGCCAGAGACTCTCACGATCTCTATCAGGTTCTCGAGGATCACACGGAAAAGGATCAGAACCGGGAGCTGAACCGGCTGCTTGATCAGGTTGAAGATACGCGCCGTCACAGGGGGCGCCCAACCAAGCGGGAAAGACGTCAGATTGAGAAGTACACAAAGGGCGAATAGCTGATTGTACTCACTTCAGTTGGATACACCAGTATGAGGGTAATTATCCCTCAAACACTGTTTTTCACCCGAAAAACCACCCTCTAAGCATCATTTTAGGGCGGTTTTCGTTTGTAAGCTTATATTTTACAACACAATAACTTGGTCCGACCCCGTGGGGTAGTGGAATCCGTGAACTATTGTTATAAAAAGAGCGGCGATCCCATTTTCGGAACCGCCGCCTCTATATATAGTGATGCTCAGAATGGTTAGTCTTTTCAACTAACACCGGAAGCATCACATTAAGTATTCCCAGAGTAGGATTTCTGGAAATACTTGAAACCCCGTTTTCATCAAATCAAAACCTGGCCCGGGAACTGCTCTTGTTACTTGACCAGAGCCATTTTGCGTGTTGCGGTAAACTCGCCGGCACGCAGTGTGTATAGATAAAGACCACTGGGAAGCGAACTTCCATCAAACTGCACCTGATGAGAACCGGCAGCAAGCCGTCGTTCCACCAGCGTGGCTACTTGCTGCCCCTGAATATTGAAGACGGTTAAAGTAACCTGACCAGGTTCAGCAAGACTGAAGTCTATAGTTGTGACCGGATTAAATGGATTGGGGTAATTCGTTTCAAGAGCGTATTGACCCGGTACCACTTCTGTCAAACAGGTAGCACACTCCATGGTCAGATCAAAACCGATACCCACTGGCAGGGGGCCATCAAGCACCAGATAGTAATCTCCCGGCATGAGGCAATCGTAATAGAGTACCCCGCCATCCCCGGCGGCGATACAGGCTTCCGGATTGCAATCGGCCAGGAGAAACAGCTGCAGCTCATCATCTGCCGACCAGCTTGCCGTTAACTCAGAGTGCTGTTCAAGGGTGAAGTGGTAGACAACCTCCGGCCCCTCCTGGAGCTCCGGCCAGCATTCGTACTGTTGCCAGGCTGAGATATTACAGAATTGATCGGTATATCCGGTTACGGTTTCACCACAGGTGAGCTCAGAAATATCATGGCAGGGCTGACAATTCTCGTCCGCCTGAACCGTCAGTGTGATCATTACTTCCACTTCCGGTGTGAGGGGGTCGTTGGTCAACACGGTCATGATTGCGAAGTAGTCACCTACCCCCAGACCCTGCGAATCGAATTCCAGTGTTACATCAAAGCCCTCACCTCCCGGTATGGTCATGCCGTTAGGCTGTGGCCTTACCCAGGTGATAACATCGCCGGAAATGACCCATTGCAGGGCGTTTTCCAGTAACTGCTTCGATTCATTACAGACATTCTCGCCATATACATTGATACCAAGATAAACGGAGAAACCGTCACCGATCTGATCCGCTGACACTATCCGTTCATAGGTAATGGAATTTGCGCTGCCATCTGCTATGTCGTAGAATGCGTCACTGATGACCCAGCCGAGGAAATCACCACGGTTGTACTCCCAGTAACCGGAACCGGTCCAGCTCGAGGGCAGCCCGGTTGTTATTGGATGTGTGGTATCCTGCAGGTCTATTTCAACCGACGCCCCACCGAGAACAGTCCAGCTGTCGGGATACCAGTTAACCCAGTCGCCGATCTGGATGTAGCCATGACCGCTCTCAATCCATTCGGTCAAATCATCCGGATCGAGATCACAACCACCGAAACGCCCAAGAATGGCCAGAGCACCGGCTTCAGCGGCCTCTTCAACTGACGTGATATAGACATGGGTATAGCCCATCTCGGCCAGTGTTGCCTCCAGCTGTATGTTTTCAGCCTGGAAGGCACTCTCGTTCACAGCAATCGTTATGTTGCGGCCATCAGCCGGTGGCAGGTCCGGTCTGCCGGGAGGTACCTGTATCCATTCCGGTGGTTGGCTGCTGGTAATTGGTTCCTGAGAATTTATCAACTCGTACAACTCTTCCCCTGAGGGCCCGGAGCTATAGGAAGGTGCCAGCCCATGGAGTAGCATTGTTACTTCCAGGTCTGCCCCACCGAGGTTCTCAATGCCCAGTATCTCCTCGCCATAAGAATTGGCGTAAAGTTCTTTGTAGGCCTCTGTTGCTGAAACAGAGACAATTGGCTGGATCCCGGCAATTCCCTGCAACGGGACAATATAGGCCGGTTGCACCGGATCATTGCTGAGCAGCGTCAGTGTTCCGTTGAACTCTGCCGGATCGACAGGCGCGAAAATGACTTCAAGGATTTGATGTTCACCCGGCATCAGGGAGAAAGGAGCATGTCCACCAAGCCAGGGAGCGGTTACCTGAATCTCGGATACTGCCAGCAGGTCGGTTCCCTCATTGGCAATATCCAACTCAAGCGTGACGGTTGAATCAACCAGACAACTACCGAAATCCAATGCTTCCGGGGTGCTGGTGAGAACAGGAACTCCGGTTACCTGCAGGGTGGCCGGTATGGTTAGCAGCGGATTTACAGGGTCATTGCTGGACACCATTACTTCAAGCTCGTATATCCCGCCACCCAGTTCAGAAGCATTAAACAGCAGTTCAATCATCTGTTCCTGACCGGCCGGTACTGCACCCTGAGCAGGATCGTAGCTTAGCCAGCTGCTCCAGGCGCCTGTAGTTACCCAATCGAGAGCGTTGGCAAACAGCTGCCTGGATTCTTCCGGTGCAGCTTCGCCATAAACATTGAAACCGATGAACGCGACATATCCATTACCCAGTCGTTTCAGGGTAACAGCGCGCGCTTGCGTTTCTCCATTAACCGTACCATCCGCTACATTATCGTGACCTGCATCGTTCAGCCAACCCAGTCGTTGTGATCCCTGATAGTGCCAGAAACCGGTCGCTTCCCAGGAGGGGGGCAGATCAACCGAAAGCGGACAATCAGGATCTACGATATCAACTGTAACAGGATCTCCACCGGTAGCCTCAGACTCAATTGCCAGCCAGCTGCACCAGTCGCCCAGATGGAGATAACCATGTCCGGACAGAACCCAGGATTCGAGCGCTTCAGAATCAAAAACGGTACCACCGAATCTGCCCATCAGAACATCTGCCCCGAGGGTCAGCGCTTCAGCAACCGAGCTCACATAGACATAACTGAAGCCCAATTCGTCCAGGGTGCTTTCCAGTTGCAGGTTTTCATCAAAGTAAGGGCTGGTGGAAACAGCAATGAGCGGATCGCTCCTGGCGGG
>CAZCRT010000063.1:0-7375 GCA_964501185.1 uncultured Bacteroidia bacterium | reverse complement strand
AGCAATCCCGGGGTCGGACCAGGTTATGTTACTGAATAACAGAAACTTAGCATCCATATTGCCCTGAAAATCAGGCGAGGTTCACCGTTTTTCACCCCAAAAACAGCCCCAGTTCAGTTGTTGCAGAAGGCTAGCGCAGAAGTATCATCTTCCGTGAGACCACCTTAGAACCTGTAACGAGTCGAAGAATATAGATTCCACTGGCTAACCTGCTACCATCAAGATAAAACTGGTGAACACCGGTATTATAATGGTTATCAGCTAATACAGTAACCCTTTCCCCCAGCAGATTGAAAACCTCCAGCCGGATTTCTCCGGGATCTGGCAGGGTGAACTCTATCGTGGTCATTGGATTAAACGGATTGGGATAATTCCTCAGAATCTGAAGCCGGTCCGGCAATATCGGAGGCATTGAACAGCTCCCTTCGCAGGGAGGCGCACCGAATTCGTAAGCGCCGATATCTATATACGCCAGGCCATCATCATCCCCATCCCAGACCCGCTCGCTACCCAGGATATCCCAGAGCGGAAAACCGTAACCACTGGTATCACCGGTAAAGGCGTCAACACAGGGTGACTCCGTGCGCAGACTGAACGGGTGCTCATTATCATTGCTGAAAACGGGGTCCAGATCAAAGTTACCCACACCACCGTGCCCGTGGGAAAGATCGTTCCAGATTGTGTAATAATCCTTCATCCCCCACAGCTCCCCCGGTTCAAAGTAATTACAGCTGTTGAAATAGAGTATATTGCCGGTGAGTTGCGGTTTACCGATATAGCTGTGAACTGTACCGGTGGGATCGAGACTCTCTTCGTTCAGCACCTCGTTATAGACGATAGTGTTGCCGGTCAGTCGCGGATAGGAGTAATCGCTGTATAGTGCCGATCCTCCGTAGAAGGCGTAGTTATCGCTTATGACACAGTTTATGATACGTGGGGCTGCGTTGAAACTGCAACCGATCGCCCCACCCTTCATGGCCAGGTTGTGGCGCAGAATGCAGTTGGTAATATGTAATCGGGAGAAGTTACTCACCGACAGCGCACCACCTGTCCCCTCACCCGACAGTTGCTTGCTGTATTCGATCAGACAGAACTCGAACCGGGAATCAGGATTGCTGGAGAGGGTTCCGGGAAACCTTATTCCATTCCAGCTGCCGGTGGTTGTACTGTCCGGTTGAAAAAGCTGTGGTTCATTGCTGCTGAAATGGATCCAGGCTTCTGGTGTTCCCACAGCCAGCAGTCGACCCAGAATCTGGAGACTGTAGAAGCCCTGAAACTCAACCAGTGTTCCGGGGGGAATTGTAAGCGTTATACCATGACTGACCTCTACATCTCCGGTTACCAGTACCGTATCGGCACTCCAGATGGTATCACTGTCGATCAGGCCGGACACCTCTATGCTGCTGCGGGTGAGACTTCCGGAAGTCGCTTGCGAAAGATCTGGCGCTGTCGAATCGTGAGGTGGGTTTATGCCAGGATCTGGAAAAGTCTGACAGCCATAAGCCGTGGCTTCAGGTGCAGGATGGTAATACCCCTGTTCCGGATCAGCCAGTCCGGGATCGATGCCGATGATATTGTTGTATGGGGCCTGACCGGCCTCCGCCCAGAAAAAGGGCTCGAATCAGCCATATTCACAGAGCAGCACGAAATGCGTCATCGGGTCAGCGTTGAGAAGAGAATCGCTGTGAAAAGTCCAGTTGTCGTTGACTTCCGGAACCCCGTAAAACCCGGGTTGGCCACTGGGGGCAAAACTGGAGCCGGTTGGCAGCCAGCTGGATTCATATCCGGTAGTATAGATCCATTCGAAACCTGTTTCAACCACATCAACCGCCAGGTTCCATTCCAGTGTGACACCTGCACCAGCTCCCTGTAACCGCACTCCATAATCGTGCGGTTGATAGAAGGTCACATGACTTACCGTGCCGACCGGTTGCACCTGATGATCATAAGTATTGATTCCACGGAAACGGATATTGCCATTGAGAATCACACAGTCGTCGATATCAAGCCGATTGTCACAATAGGAGATACAGAGTTGTTCACCCTGCAGATCCAGTATGGCGCCGTTACCGATGATACACACATCCAGCTCCTCACCACCGATAAGTTCGTTGGTCGCAGGATGGAACACATTTCCGATCAGCAGGCCGCCGCTGTAGGTAACACCTGTTTCCAGCTCGATATAGCGATCATATCCCTCCTGTGCCGGGGCAATATCGTACATCTCTTTGAGTGTAGAGGCGGTGGCAGTGGATGTTAGTGCCCATAGCAGGAAGAGGATGCAGACAGGTCTTAAAAGTCGATGCATGACGACAACTCACAGTTGGTTCAGGGTAATAACAAAATAGCGAGACAGTAGTTACAGGTCAACCAGGGGGGAGATATGTCGATTAGGCCAGCGCACATGATTATACACTTCGTAACTGCTCATTTTAACAACAGCATTTTGTGCGACAGCATTGCCCGATCTGCTGTTAACCTATACAGATACACACCGCTCGGAAGCGGGCGGGATAACCCGACCCCTGCAGACTGAGGGCCTGTGTACAGGGCAACCTGATGTACCCCGGCCGGGTAAATCCCCTCCGCCACCAACGCCACCCGTTCCCCCAGCAGGTTGAAAACCTCCAGCCGGATTTCTCCGGGATCTGGCAGAGTGAACTCTATCGTGGTGGTAGGATTAAAGGGGTTGGGATAATTCTGATTCAGCTCTATTGATCCCGGCAGTGCACCCTGCTCTGTCGGCACAACTGTTTCATGGCTGACAAACAGCGAGTCGAAATACTGTAACGCCAGTGGGATACGGGTATGCAGCTGATCATTGTGACCGCCGGTGAACTCTCCCAGCCGGCAGGGAATCCCCAGCAGGCCCAGGCTGTCCCGCAGTGCGCGGTTAGCGTCGATCCAGAGCTCATCCTGCTGACCACAATGCAGGTAGATTCCCAGTTCACCTCCCTGGAGTTGACGGGCGATATGCGGAGGATCCTCCAGTTGCCAGCGGGTCCAGACGCTGTCGATAATCGCGCCGTCATCTTCAATCGGCAGGTTGACAGGATAAGGATTCTGGGTCAGGTCCGGGGAGAAGGCGGCGGATAGACTAAAGAGAATTTCCGTCCAGATACCGGCTGCGGGATTGAATGGACCTGAACCACCGTTTTCCTCCAGTATCCAGGGAATGATTCCCTCCAGGGTTACCGTCAGATCAACCACTCCACCAAAAGTAGAGACTGCACTGAAAACGGCAGGGTTACGCATGGCAATAGAAACAGCACCGTACCCCCCCATCGAATGCCCCATGATGGCGCGGCTGGAAACGGAGGCGCTGGTGTTATAGGCGCTGTCCATATAGCTGATCAGATCTTCATGCACATAGCGTTCGAAGTTGCCGTTCACTTCGGAATCGGACCACCAGGTCAGGCCACCGAACAGCGAGGAGTTACCGTTGGGTAACACAGCTATCATTGGCTGGATATTACCCTCCGGTGGATCACCGCCGCCGGTCCAGATGAGATCGTCGAGGGCGTCAAACAGCATTGGATAGGAGTGCTGACTGACATACCCGCCGTGCAGGAAGACAACCAGTGGATAACTGGTAACCGTGTCCTCCGGATCATAACCCTCCGGCAGGTAGATCTTGAGCCAGCGGTTCTCCTGCAACACATCGCTGAAGAAGGTCTCGCTGACGATAGTGCCCTGGGCGTAGGCCTGGATTGAGGTCAGAAGAAGTAACAAAAAAGGGATGAAGAGGAGAGAGGTTTTACACCTGTTAAGAATTATCATAGTGATCTCCCGATTATTGCTCCAGAAAGCCAGATTCAGGGTTCGGTAAACGTTATCGCAAATCCCATGCCTGCCCCCGCCGCTTCATCAGACAGATCCAGGCTGGTGGGGGATCAATCTGATCAGATCCGAACTGTCCTGCCCGCAGTGAAAGAATTTCGAAATGTGGCTCAGCAGCCTTTACCAGTTCCCGTGCGCTGAGACAGGGGGGGCCGGTTTCACGGGGAGGTGCATCGGCATTGCCGGTGAGAGTCAACCAGAGACCACCAGGTACCAGGTGGGCTGCAGCCCTGCGTGCAAAGCTGTTACGCTTTCTGCTGCCGCTGATTGAGTGCAGACAACCACGATCGAAAATGAACTGGAAAGGTGCGCCGTTGACCTCCTCTTTGAGAAAATCCAGTACCAGCAGATCGCATTTCACTCCGGCTGCATCAACCCGCTGTCTTGCACCTTCGATTGCTGTAGGGGAGATATCGCAACCGGTCACACTGAAACCTTGCCCGGCCAACCAGATAACATTATCCCCCAGACCACAACCGATGTCGAGTGCGCTGCAGGGATTGAGCGGCCGGCTAGTGACAAGATCGACCAGATTGACGTCCGGCAGCTGGTGATCCCAGGGAATATCTCCCTGCTGATAACGTTCCTCAAAACGGGCAGTATTGCTCACAGCTTACCTCTTGTTGTGATCCACCCGGGGTCGGACCAGGTTATTGTATTGTTTGTTATAAGTATACGGCCATCATACCCCCAATAAACCCCTGCTTCAGGACTTTATTGATCAGAAAAAGGACAGTTTCTCATATCACGCCTCTGTTTTCAAGCGAAGATGTGTCCGCATTCTTTATTGATGTGTGGCAAAGTCAAACCCCCACCTGAGCAGGGCGATTGCAATCAGTACCAACCCCTCCAGACGGTAAATGCGCCACCCGGTACGGATGAACACAAGAACAAGGAAAACCATACCGCATAGAGCAGCCAGCGAGATTCGCGCCATCGGGTCAATCGACAGCGGTCTCAATATTCCAGCCAGGCCCAGGACTCCCAGCAGGTTGAAAATATCACTGCCAATAATGTTGCCTATGCTGAGAGAGTAGCGACCCTTGATGACTCCGGCAAGGGCTGTCGCAAATTCAGGTGCCGAGGTTCCAGCCGCAACAATTGTTACCCCGATTACCCATTCGCTCAGGCCGAAACTCCTGGCGAGTGCTACCGAGGCATTCACCAGTAAATGAGATCCCCCGATGATGGCTGCCAGTCCGACCAGCAACAGTGTCAGGTCCTTGAAAAATGAATGGCCCTCAAGCTGAATGCTCTGATGATCCTTCTCACCGCCGGCCAGCATTGATTGTCGCCCCTGCCTGATCAGGTAACCGAGGTACAGCAGAAGCAGGCCAAAGAGCAATACGCCGTCCAGCCTGTTCAACTTGAGATCAAGGCCGATAATGAGAAAAAGCAGAAGTGTAGTAATCCCCAGCACAGCACCGTCACGACGCAGCACTGTCCGGGTTGTGGGAATGGAGCGTATCAGCGCGCACCCCCCCAGGATGAAACCGAGATTGAAAATATTGGAGCCGACAATATTGCCGACGGAAATATCGCCGTGATGCTCAAAAGAGGCGAGCAGTGTTACTGCAAACTCTGGCGCGGATGTACAGAAAGCGACAACGGTAAGACCAATGATCAGCTCGGAGACCTTGAGCCTTTTGGATATGCGAACAGCCGAATCCACCAGCCAGTGCGCACCCAGCCCGACAATAACAATCGTAGCCAGCACGATAAGTCCGTTCACCCAGACAGACAAAGCGTCGATGATCTACCTCCGTTGATTTACCGGGAATATCTACAACCATACTTTATTGAGGATCTGGTGATAAAGTAAAGATAATCTAAGAAATGGATTAACTGTACAGTCATAATCTCATTATATTTCATACTATCAAATATTTTACTTGACACTGTTAACTTATCTGCCGATACTATTACCTGAAATCTGAACGGCAGTATTGATTCCGTTCAGTTATCCTGTGATATCAACATTAAACGAAATATGGAGACCGTTATCATGGAACATCTGAACAAAGAGACATTCAAAACCAAAGTGTTCGATTTTGAAGCCAACAAAGAGTGGGCCTTCAATGGCGACAAACCCTGCATCATCGATTTTTATGCGGACTGGTGTCAGCCCTGCAAAGCTGTAGCGCCTGTATTGGAAGAGCTGGCAACGGAATATCAGGGCAAGGTGGACATCTATAAAGTAAACACTGAGCAACAGCAGGAACTGGCGGCAATGTTCAACATTCGCAGTATTCCTTCCATTCTGTTTGTTCCGAAAGATGGCCAGCCGCAGATGGCAATGGGCGCCCTCCCGAAGGAAACTTTTGTCAAAGCAATCGGTGATGTATTGTCGGTAAACGCGTAACCTGCTGAACTGCTGCAGACTGCCTTTTCACAGAGGGATGTTGTCATGAGTGATAAACCGGGATATCTGGAGTTCGCTGATCTGAGCGATGCGCTCTACCGCCTGTTCAGTTATCGCGACAATGTCCAGCGCAAATGTGCCAATCTGGGTGAGATGGAGTGCCGGATGCTGAACCTGCTCTCCACTTATGATGAACCTGTTCCAATGAGTGTGCTGGCGAAAGCTTTGCAGGTTTCCCACAGCCGGATCACCCGTCTGATGGACAGCCTGGTAAAAAAGGGGCTGGTCAGCCGCAATCAATCGGAAGAGGATCGCCGCAGCCGGCGGGTTATGATTTCCGCTGTCGGAATCAATGCCACACGGCATATTTCTGACGAGACCCGGGAAATACAGCAACGGCTTATTGAGCTGTTACCACCGGATGAGGTTGGCAACATATACCGCCAGGTGAAGCTGTACATTGACAGTTTTCACAGAGTGCTTCACGAGAAAGAGGGTGAGTATGGCGCCAGCGAGCAGCTTGCTCCATGGCAACCGCAACCTGACAGGGAAGTTGGGGATGAAAGCGATTCCTGTAAATGACCGGATCGACAAAACTCAACTTCCGATAGAATCAAAATTCAACCGAAGGAACAATAATATGAAGACCCGCTTATTTACTACAGTTACCATTCTGATGATGGTCTCTGCTGCCCTGGCCGCACCGACGATCAGTGAGGAAAATGCCGTCGAACTGAACTGGATGACTGACCTGAATGAAGCTCAGCAACTGGCAACAGAAAACGGTAAGCCAATCCTGGTCAACTTTACCGGTTCGGACTGGTGCAAATGGTGCATCAAGCTCGGCAAGGAGGTATTCTCCCAGCAGGAATTTACCGACTACGCCACGGAGAACCTGATTCTGGTAACCCTGGATTTCCCCCGTCGCACTCACCAGCCGCAGGAGGTGAAGGAACGTAATCAGAATTACGCCAGCCAGTACAAAGTGCGTGGATTTCCCACTATTATGCTGCTTGAAGCAAATGGTGATGTGATTGCACAGACCGGCTATCAGCAGGGTGGCGCTGCGAGCTATGTCAGGCATCTTGAAAGCCTGCTTCCATAAAGTATTCTAAAAAGGGTTCATCGCGTATTTCCGGGGTAAGCGGCTCTAATCTTGAGAAAGAAGTACTC
>CAZCRT010000062.1:0-9397 GCA_964501185.1 uncultured Bacteroidia bacterium | reverse complement strand
CTCACAATTTAGGAACGCTGCCCATTCTCATACACAACTTTTGAAGTTAACTCTGTGACATACAGTTCTTACAGGATCGTAAAGGACATCTAATGCTCAACCAACCAGAGAAACACTGTATCTATCTGTTCTCAATTGATACCTCTCTGGTCGAAGCTATGAGCCGACGCTTCAATTGACGGTTTAAAGGGTCATTATTTATTTGCATCGTATATATTGAGATTCTGCTCTGACGGCAGTACAATATGTGGTAGTATTTCCCAATAATGTCGATTCAGCCTGACGGAACCACTATGTTCAAAACAGCCACCCTGGCTTTGCTAGCGATTATACTTACCAGCGGACAAACTGCCCGGGCACTATCCTCACTGGAATTTCTGATCCTGTCACCTGATGCAGTTACTACCGCACGCGGACAGACCGGTATCGCCCGGGAAGATCGCCTGGAGGGCCTGCTACTCAATCCGGCCAATTTGCCGGCAATAGGAAAAGAGGTATCGGTCTCTTATGCACACCGGTTGATTACCGGGATCAATCAGTTTCAGGTGGCGGCTACGCTGAGCGACTATGCCGGATTTCCGCTGGCAGCAGGGATCAACAGCCTGCTCTATGGCCAGCTGGATGGTTATGATCAATTTGGCAATGAGACCGGCAGTTTCACAGCTCAGGAAATCATGCTGTATGGCAGCAGTGCCTACCACTGGCATCAACTGGATCTGGGCGCAACCGGCCGTCTTATCTACTCCGGCATCGATAACTTCACACTCACTGCTTTAACGCTGGATCTCGGCAGCCGTTACTCATTTGGCGACAGCGGCTGGGATCTGGGGCTGGTGCTACAGAACGCCGGGTTCATACTCTCCGAATACAGTAATACCTCCAGTACCGAATTACCGTCCCGTCTACGCGCCGGCCTGGCCAAGCGTCTTAACCATCTGCCTCTGCGCTGGTTTATTGATTACACAATACTGGGTGAAACTGAGGGAGCGTTGCAGCTGGGGGCTGATTTCTACCTGCCTGTCGGCTGGACCCTGCGTGGTGGTTATCTGTTTGAACAGGGTAGTGACCGGCTGGAAAGCCTGGACGAGGCAATGCGTGGAATGACCTTCGGTTTTGGTGGTAAAATTGGCGGCAACTGGCTTTTTGACTATAGCTATACAAGTCTCGGCGTACTGGGAAATGTTAATCATATAACCTTCACCAGGAGGTTCTGATGGATTGCGAACAGTGCCGCGAGCTGATGGATAGTTACATTCTCGGTGAGCTTTCGCAGGAGGTGGTGGAGGATGTCCAGGGTCACCTGTTAGACTGCCCATCCTGCCAGGAACAGATGGAATGGGCACGGGAAGCTCTGCAGAACCTGGAACAGCAGGACTCGGAGCGTAAGCGTCACCAGGCGAGCGTTCTGCTGGGCAAGAAACAGCGTCAGAGTATGAAGAAGCTCGAAACTCCAAAGATGCGGATGATCAAATGGATATTGATCGGATGCTGCTTCACTCTGGTTATTCTGGGTGTGAAAATGCGGTCTGACAAATTCCAGCAGCATTTTCCGCGGTATCATGAGGAGACCTCATCTCTCGATATGAATGAGATAATTACGGCTACACTCGATCTCAATTCGGCAGAAGCTGAAGTCTTCTTTCCAATTTACGAACAGGCGAGACATGATGTGCGGGCGATAAGAAGGCAACAGGAACTGAATGAAATCAGGATAGATAATATAACCGGTGAGAACACGGCAGAAGTTGTGGAAGAGCTGATCAATCAACGAGATATCCTCCATCAGCAATTCCAGCAGCGTCGTCAGAAGTTCTACCGGGAGTTAACTGACATGCTGGGCAGTGAACGTGCAGAAGAGATATTGATCATCGAAAACAGGTTATGGAATTAGTGAAACAAATCAGGCGATCAGCCTGGTAGAAGAATTAACGGAACATCGCTTTCAGCGTACCCCAGGTGATAGCAACACCTGAAATTTCAAATGTGATCTCGATTGGATCACACCCCGCCACTGAATTACCCTCAGGATCAATCAGATAGAGCGCGTAAAAATAGACGCGACTCGTTTCATCTCCGGTGAATCCCATCGGGGTATCGATATGCGAGTAGCTGAGGCTGCCATCAGCAGGAATGGGATCTGTGATCGGGCCGAAATTGATACCGTCAGGGGAGCGATGCAGTTGGAAGCTCTGCAGCCCTTCTTCATCATCGACAGTCCATTGCAGATCTACCGATGTTTCCGAAAGGAGAACTCCCCGAAACTGCATGACCTGAGTGGCCATTGCCAGAGTGGCTAACAGAAATATTGTCAGGATAAGTGTCGGTCGTTTCATCGAGTATAAAATATCCTAATATGGCTGCGAACGCAAGTAAAACAGAAGCTCACATAATAACCTGAAAACAACCCGGTTCGGGAACAAATCAGCCCTTTGCTGCGTCACAGTTGTACTACATATCGTCTATCAGGCGGTAGTAGTATTCTTCATGAGTGTTATCCATCCTTAGCAGCCGCTCCAGAAACCTGGGGTCTTTACCCTCTTTCAGGATATTACCCAGCTTATAGTAGGCAAAAGTAATAAAACGCCCCTTTGAATCACTGTCCGGCAACTCCTCGAGGATATCCACACAGAGCGTAGCTGCATTCCAGGCTTCATACGGGTTTTCAAC
The DNA here is from genome assembly GCA_964501185.1 of uncultured Bacteroidia bacterium. Classification (GTDB taxonomy): domain Bacteria; phylum CAIWAD01; class CAIWAD01; order BS150m-G50; family BS150m-G50; genus BS150m-G50. Next base: position 6,730 of record CAZCRT010000062.1, on the reverse strand, counting down.
TTCTTCGTAGAAATAGAGGGAAGCATGATATGCCCAGGAGAGTGTTCGTTGCAGTTCCATATCTTCGGAGAGCAGTGACTCTATCAGCTCACCCCGTTCATACCAGCCATGACTGTTCTGATCAAATTTGGCGTCCTGTGCGATACGCATTGCAGATTCCAGCCAGTGGTCACCGGCAAAATTGTCCAGTTTGTCGATCTGGTGTGAGAGAACGATGTTCAGATAATAATCGATAAATGAAGTGAAAGAGTGGAATCCGCTGTGTGATCCGATCTCTTCGTACTCCGCCATCAGGAATCTCCACTTGTTGTCCAGATACTGGTACTCAGCCTGGTCAGATATCATGAAGTTGGCGTCATAGCGGTATACGGTTCCCTGGGGAGACGAGCTGTTCAGGGTGATCTGCATGTTTATCGGAATCTCAAGATCATAATCACCACCTTCCATGTCTTCCCAGTTCTCCAGGTACTCTGTCACCATACGTTCCAGCTCTTCCACTCGATTACGCTGGTCAACGTTAAACTGCGGATAGGTCACGGAAACTGTCGGATCAAGGGTGAAAGCATCAGCAGGTAAGCAGTTAACGAACAGCGCGGCAAGGATAAGGCCAGAAATGATACTGCGAATCATCGGATCTCCGTTTTGACTACCTTCAAGGAAGAAAGAAATGTGTAAAAAACCAGTTCTCTCTATCGGAATCAGTTTTTCAGGGGCAATCAGTTGGATCTATATACTGCTCTTTCTCAACAGTAATGCTGTTGCAGCCTGGAGTGATCCCTTACCCTGCCGGTTGTTACCACAACAGGAAAGCTATCTGACTCTCGACTGGTGGCGGCTCTACAATCTGCCGGAACTGCAGGGAATCGCTGTCAGAGGCGGTTGGGCGGTCGCTGGTGGAGAGTTGCGGATGCAACTGAAACAGTTTGGATGGCCCGCGTACCGGGAGTGGGGCGGAAGTGTCGGCTGGCGTATGCACTGGCAGCAGTTGCAGGGTGGTATGGATGCTCATTTGTATCGACTGCAGGTGAGGGGGTATTCACCGCTGCAGGCAATGAACAGCAGTTGTTTTCTGTTGTATGAAGCTGGTACCGGCTGGTATGCGGGAGTTACACTGAAAAACTGGCTACCACCCGGCTGCGGTGAACTGGCATCAGCACAATTCGATGTTTCCCTGCAGGCTGCCCGCTGGCTTCAGCTGCATCTAAGCCGGGTTGAGCAGCATACAGGCTCCGGAGTGCTGCTGGGCTGGCTGGGAAAGATTCCCGGAAAGCCCTCACCGCAACTGGAATACAATTATGACACACGCAGTGGCCAGTCGATGCTGGCGCTGCGTTTACGCAGAGGGAGAATGGGATGGCGTATCGCGCTGCTGCTGCATCCGCAGCTTGGTTGTTCACAGCACCTGCAATCAGGGTTTTATTTCTGATACTGGCAGCCGGTGAGGTTGCCGGCTGGCAACAGGAACCCTGGCGGTTGCGTCTCAGCGACACCGGTTCTGTACAGCTGCAGGCCGGTGTTGTGGCACAATGCCGGGAGGCCCGGTTACGGTGTGATCGTAGAGCTGATGGAAAACTGCACTTCCAGGGCGGGGTGGAAGTTGGTGATGCGAGCGGCCGTTATCGCTGGCTGGCGGGGAACCTGGCGCTGCAACAGGGTAGCGGCGCACTCTGTCACACAGGATTTGGCAGAGTAGCGTTGCGCAGGGCTGATCGCTTCAGGGCCCGTCTCTCCACCTCCAGTTTCAGCCTGCCTGGAACAGCAGTTATCTGTGAGCAGACTCAGGGGAGACTGTTCCTGGCGTTATTGAAGTATCCGGATAACCGGAACCGTGGTTTCAGCGGCTGGAATATCCTGCTGGTGACAGAAAGGAGGTGGCGTGATCTCAAACTCCGGCTGGCAGGATTGCGAGCCCTGCAGGATGAGAACAAATGCGCTGTCAGCCTGGGAAGCAGCTGGCGGAACTGGCTGGTTGAACTGAATGGCGGTGATCTGCAGAGCTGGCTGCTCAGCCGCAGCTGGCAATGGCAACCACTGCGTCTATCGATGGGCGGTTGGGGTTTGCGCCACTCCCCGCCGGGAAGCTGGCCATTTGCTACAGGTTCGGGGCAACAGGCAGCAGGGATTGTCCAGGAGGTGGAGCAGCGACGGGGTAGCTGGAAGTGGTACAGCCGTCTGCAGTTATGGCGCCTGCAGGATGAAGAGGCGCCGCTTGTGACGCATCGTGCCCGGTTTGAATGGCGACTGCACAAACGGTTCGCATGCTGTGAGTTCAAAATGCGACAACGTCTGGAAAGGGAGGAGATATGCGTGGCCAGCTACCTGGCGGTGGGATTGCGGGTACGATATGACAACGGTTATCTCTCAGGCAGCGTGACACACCGCGGAAGTTCCCGTTATCTCTGGCAGTTACGAATGGATCAGGGTAACTGGTCGCTGCAGTTTCGCACCGCGCTGGGGACAGCCGGGGCAGCGGCTGGAAGCGGGCTGGGATTACCGGGAACTGTGCAGTGGTCCTGGATGCAGCCGGGGCAACTGGAGTTGCGGTTGCGCCGACGGTTGACCTGGAGCCATTACCGATGTGATCTGTTGTTTCAATATCTATTGGAATCTGAACAGGTTGATTACCCTGAGGATGACCGAGCTGTTGCTTTCATCAACTGGGCTCTGCAGATCAGCAGCCTGTAGCTTCCTAAGTTTACACCCCCGGTATCGAGTGGTTTCAAAACCCTAACGTTTGTCTTTACCCATCCCACTTCTATATTGGAATCGTATCCGATTAGCACAGCACCGGGGCAAACCCTCTTGCCCGTTAACTCCGGTTGGAAGCAACTCTATGATATTCGATTGGCTACTCAATTGCGATCGCTGGCTGTTCAGCCTGTTGAACAGCTGGCACTTCTCTCTGCTCGACCCGGTAATGGAAGCATTCTCAAGCCGCTCCTGGTTGATACTGCTGCTGCTGATCCCCTTTGCGCTGGTGATCTGGCGGGGTGGCAGGCGTCGCCGCCTGGCGCTGTTGATGTTGCTGATCACATTGGGCCTTTCCGACTATATCAGCTCCAGCATAGTAAAGAAAAGTGTCCAGCGCAGCCGACCCTGTAATGAAATCGGCGCGGTTCACTATCTCGATAACAACCAGGGCTGGGTGATGACCCCTGTGGAAGTCAACCGTACCTGGAAGAGTTCCTACTCATTTCCCTCCTCACATGCTGCCAACGGTATGGCGGTCGCACTCTGGCTTGGATTTCTCTTTTCGCGTGGACGGCTCTGGTGGCTGCTGCTGGCATTCGGAATCGGCTATTCCAGGATATACCTGGGAGTGCACTATCCATCTGACATTCTGGGAGGATTTCTGCTGGGAGGCCTGCTGGCCTGGCTGGCAATCCGCCTTTACGATCGCTTTGGCCCGGCAGCTCCAGAAAGCGGGTTGCCTGAAGGTGCGGAATGATCTTTCTCGACGGTTACAATATCATGTACAAGCTTCCCGAGCTGCGGAATCTCATCCGCGCCGGTAAACTGGAACAGGCTCGTGAGCACTTTCTGTTGTTGCTCAAAGGACTATCCCTGCCACAGGAATACGGGAAACTGGAAGTAGTGTTTGACGGAGAAGGACAGAGTAGCGGTATCAGCAGAGTTCGTGGAATTTCTGTTCGCTTCAGCAGCAGAGATCAGAAAGCGGACCAGCTCATCCGTGATCTGCTGGCGAGCAGGGAACAGCAGCGCAACCTGGTTGTATCCTCTGATCATGAAGTACAATCATATGCACGCCGTCACGGCGCGACCGCGGTGGGGGCAGAGTGGTTGCAGGAGCGCATTGCCAGACGGCAGGCGTTGCCGGAGCCTGCAGAGAAACCGGAAGAGATAAGCCAGGCAGACCTGGACGAGATGTTGCGCCTGTTCGGGGAGGAGGAACCACCGGCTGAATGAATCCTGCAGGGCATTGACAGCCAGCCACAGTAAATTTAGTCAAATCGTCAACACAGAGCTGCTTTTGTTGCGTGGCAGCCAGAAAGACATTTTCTTAATTGTGCCACCGAGGTGGTTTTTTTGTCTATACTGAATCCGGCAGCTATCTACCAGTTATCAACTGCCGGTAACTGATGCCCCCCGCAGGCGGGGGACGTAATCCAAGGAGATGTTTTGTCCGATTATATTGAAGAAAATGAAGTGCTGGATACAATACCGGAGCAGTTACCACTGGTGCCGCTGCGGGATGTGGTCATATTTCCCTACATGGTGTTCCCGTTGCTTATCGGTCGTCAGACTTCCATGGAGGCGATTGAGCATGCGATGGTCGGTGGCAAGCTGCTGTTTGTTGTAGCGCAGAAGGACCCTGATAACGAAGAACCGAAACGACGCGACCTGTACAATGTCGGTACTGTGGTTAAGATCCTGCAGATTCTGAAGCTGCCCAACAATGTTATCAAGGTGCTGATAGAGGGTGTTTCACGCGCCAGACTGGTGCGGATGAATCGCAAGGATGGCTATATGAAAGCCACGGTGGAACCACTTGAGGCGGGGGATGCCAGCGAGCCGGAAATCGAAGCCAGTGCCCGCCACAGCAGCGCCCTCTTCGAAAAGTATGTCAATCTCAGCCCCAACCTGCCTGATGAAATCACGGTCACTCTCGAGCAGATCGAGAAGTACTCCATGCTGGCGGACTTCATGTCCGCTCATATCGCACAGGGTGCCGATAAAAAACAGGTCATTCTGGAGCAGAGTTCACTGCTGGATCAGTTCCTGGAGATATCCCGTGTCCTGAAAGAGGAAAACGAAATCCTTGAGATCGAGAAGAACATTGAAAGCCAGGTTCGGGAACGTATCTCAAAATCGCAGCGAAACTTCTACCTGCAGGAGCAGATGCGTATCATCCGCAAGGAGCTGGATGAAGAGGTGGAGGATGAGGCAGGCGATATCCAGGACTATCTGGACAAGATAAAAGAGGCAAAGTTCCCCGCCCACGCCGCAGAGCGTGCTCAGGAAGAGCTCGACAAGCTTAAGCAGATTCCGATGATGTCGCCGGAGTCGACAGTTATCCGCAACTATCTGGACTGGATGCTCTCCATTCCATGGAACAAGCGTACCCGGGATAACGCCAATCTGAAACGGGCGCAGCAGATTCTGGATGAAGATCACTACGGTCTGGATAAGGCCAAGGAGCGTATTCTGGAACACCTGGCGGTGCTGAAACTGGTGAAGAAGCTGCGCGGGCAGATAATCTGTTTTGTCGGCCCGCCCGGTGTCGGCAAGACTTCGCTTGGCAAATCGATTGCCCGGGCGCTCGGTCGCAAATTCGTGCGCCTTTCGCTGGGTGGCGTACGGGATGAAGCCGAAATACGGGGTCACCGGCGTACTTACATCGGTGCATTGCCGGGACGGATTATCCAGGGGATGAAAAAAGCTGGAACCGTAAATCCGGTATTCCTGATGGATGAGATTGACAAGCTGGCAACCGATTTCAGAGGTGATCCCGCTTCCGCACTGCTGGAAGTACTGGACCCTGAGCAGAACTCCACTTTCAACGATCACTACCTGGATGTCGATTACGATATTTCCGAGGTGATGTTCATCACCACCGCCAATGTAGAAGGAATGATTCCGCCGCCCCTGCGTGACCGGATGGAGGTGATTCACCTGCCCGGTTATCTGCCACACGAAAAGCTGCAGATCGCCCGGAATTTCCTGGTTCCGCGGCAGGTTAAAGAGAATGGACTCACTCAGAAGCAGGTTAATTTCAGTGAGAAGGGGCTAAACGCCCTGATCAACTCCTGGACCATGGAAGCGGGAGTGCGGGAGCTGGAGCGGAGTATCGCCACTATCAGCCGCAAGATCGCCCTGAAACGGGTGCGGGATAAGAAAACAGGTACACTGCGGATTGATAACCGTTCGATTCCCACCTACCTGGGCCCACCCAAGTACGAACAGAGGCGTGTTGAGGATAAAGACATGCTGGGTGCCAGCCTGGGTCTGGCCTGGACACCTGTCGGTGGTGATATCCTCAAGGTTGAGGTAAATATCATGCCGGGGAAGGAAGCGCTTAAACTGACCGGACAGCTGGGTGATGTGATGAAGGAGTCGGCCCACGCCGCCTATAGTTTCCTGCGGGCCAACGCGGAGAAACTGGGGTTGAAGGCGGATTTCTACAAGAACCGGGAGATCCATCTGCATGTACCTGAAGGGGCAATTCCGAAGGATGGCCCCAGTGCCGGTATCGCTCTGGCTACAGCAATGTACTCCGCTATCTCAGGCAAGAAAGTACGGCATGATCTCGGTATGACCGGTGAACTTACCATTCATGGTGATGTGCTGGCGATCGGTGGCCTGACGGCGAAGACGATGGCCGCACAGCGGGCAGGGATCAAGCAGGTACTGATTCCAACCAGGAATGAGAAAGACCTGGTGGATATACCGAAGCAGATCCGTGACAAGCTTGAGTTTACGCAGGTCAGCCGTATCGAAGAGGTGCTGCAGCTGGCTGTGGTAGGGTATGGGCGGAAGAAGAGGGTAGGAAAAGCGTCCACCACGAGGAGCACTAAGAAGAAATAGGATTGCAACTGATATCCTGTCCGGGATTTGTTTTTTTGTTGCGTTTAGGAATGGAAGAGCCAAATTAAAAGCCTTGATTTGGAATCTGCTTCTACCGGTTCCAGATTTTTCGGAGGCGTAGCTCAGTTGGCAGAGCATCTGACTTTTAATCAGACGGTCGCTGGTTCGAGCCCAGCCGCCTTCA
>CAZCRT010000061.1:0-10093 GCA_964501185.1 uncultured Bacteroidia bacterium | reverse complement strand
ATACGCTGACATGCTCCTTTTTTACGTCCGGAGGTTATGATGATAGCGCCCGGGGTATTCAAATGGCTTACCCCGGTGCTGGTATCTCCTCGGAAGCAGGTCAGTCAGGTGAGAATACTGACTGAAACAGGTAATATCATTCTCCCCAGATCTGCTGAATTGCACCGTATGCCGGGCGGGGCTCTGTAATGTACCAATTCCCGGACTGCATCAGCTGCGTAATTCCGAACCATTCCTCTACATCATCAGGATCATGAGAGTAAGAGTCCTCTAATCCCCACTTCCACCACGCATCCAGATATTCATGGATGCAGACTCCGGCTGATGGCAGCAGTGTAGTATTAATATCGATGATATTCTGCACCAGACCGGTTGCCTGGTCCTCCTCTGTATTACCACCGTAACCGTAATGAGGTGGTCCGAAGTGGATTGCATTTGGTGATACACTCAGACCGGTTTCGGTTACCAGGAGTGGCAGCCAGTGATAGCGTGCTTTCAACTCTTCTACCCAGCCCTGCAGCAGAGTACCGCTACTGCTGCCCGGCGGCGTGTCCGGCACGATAGCGGGAAGGTCATACGAATAGATATTGTGGCACCGGAAGTCGAGAAAGGGAGTGTCGATGATATCAGCGGTATATAAGTAGTTGGCGTATGATACCAGTGATACATTACCATATTGCTCATTTTCATAGGTTTTCAAGTAATCTGCCATTTCCGCCAGAAATACCTCCGTCGCGGTCAGGTGGTTCGCGGTGATGTAGTCGCCGGCAAAACTGGTGATGTCCGGGTGGGCAGCGTCGGTTGCCTGAATGCTCTCGGAACTCAGCTCATTGCCGATCAGGTAGGCGATCAGCGGAGGATCGTGATCAGTATAAACGGAGTAGATGCTGTCCACCACCCGTCTGATAGCGGTTTTGACATTCTCCTTGAATATCGAATTCTGATAGTCCGGATAATGACTGTCGATGGATATCGTCTGAATAAAACTCAGATCTCCAGCAGCCATGATGGCCAGGTAGACATCTCGTACTGTTCCCCAGAGCCGGATGACGTTTGCACCCATATCCCTGATTTCGGCCACATCACCATTGATACTGACCACCAGCTGTTCCGGCAGCTCCTCAGCTTCTTCCAGCTCCCAGGGCAGGTAACCGGGATACCCCGGCACATAGACAATCCCTCTGATGATCAACGGTTCGTCATTCATCAGAATAAAATCGTCATCCACAGAGAAGCGATAGTTGTCTATTGCCTGATCATCATCCTGCCAGAAACTGCAGGAGGTCAGCAGCGACAACAGCAACAAGCCCGGCAGAGTCATTCTTAGTTTCGATATCCCGGACAGGGGATTGATCATTATATATTGCCTGCTTTATTCAGGTAACTCTTCAGCAGAAATTACATTAACCGGGATCGGCAAGCAAGATAATCAACCGCAGCAGGTGGTATGCTGGAGCTGTGTGTCAACAGGCCTGAACAGCTGCTCTCAGTACCGGTGCAGCGGAGTCGGTTCAGGAGTACAGAAGTCAGAACCGGGAGCACAGTCTCAGTAAGGACCGGAATAAAAATAAAATCGTGCTATTTAAAGCTTGACTATCATAGAGACGATTACTAGTATAAAGATACTTAGTTCGGCAGACGAACAAAGTTCCAGTCAAACACTAGTTTTTATATATGTGCCTAAATACAGCAGTTTCTGAATGTGCAATTGAGAAAGGAATTATCATGAAGAAGAGTTTAATTGCTTTTCTGCTCATCCTGGGTATCCAGTTTGCTTATGCGCTGGATGCACCTGATGTGCAGCTTGAAGTATCAGGTGAAGCCTATGTGTTGATCTGGTCCGAAATCACTGGAGCGGCCGGTTACAATATCTACGGCATGAACGAACCATACGGGTCTGGAACTCTGCTTGCTGAGGTCGGTCCCGAGGTGTTATCCTACGATGTCAGCGGTCTGGGGGAGTTTTTCTTTGTCACCTCCTTTGACAGTGAAGTAATCCCCGGTCCTGCTCCGGATCCAACCGGGCATGAAGAAGAGGATGTGATCTCCGTTTTCAGCAATGTCTTTACAGATCTGCCTGACACCGATTTCAATCCCTGGTGGTGGCAGAATACTATCGTTACTATCGAAGATCTTGTTGGCAATCCCACCCTTAAGTATGCCAATTTCAATTACCAGGGCACCCAGCTGGCAGCCCCTCAGGATCTTTCCCTGATGGAGTATCTGCATCTCGATCTCTGGACGCAGAACGAAGCAGCGGTCAATGTGTTCCTGGTCAGCCAGACTACCGGTGAGCAGCCTTATGCGATGGCACCGGTCATGGATGTCTGGAACAGCTACGACATTCCGCTGAGTCATTTCAGTGATCTGGGTCTTTCCCTTGCCGATATCCATCAGCTCAAGTTTGATGGTGGCACCGGCGGCACTATCTATCTGGACAATATCTATTTCTGGAAAGCGCCGGTCACACAGGATACCGATGCTACATTGAGCGACCTGCTGGTCGATGGTACAACCGTTGACGGTTTTGATTCAGAAATTCTGAACTACGATGTTGAGCTGCCCCAGGGTACTGAGGTAGTTCCGACCGTCACTGCTGTTACAACCGTTGTAGGCGCCACCCATGTAGTTAATGCTGCTCCGGAACTGCCCGGCACGACAGATGTTGTCGTCACCGCGCTTGATGGTATAACCGAGCTTACCTACAGCATCGACTTTACCGTTGCCTTCGTAGTACCACTGGTGGCGGCACCGACTCCGACAACCGATCCCGATTCGGTCCTCTCTATCTACAGTGATGCTTATACCAACCTGGCTGACACCAACTTCAACCCCTTCTGGGGACAGTCAACACAGGTTACCGTCGATCATGATGTTGCGGGTGACAATACGCTCCTCTACGAGGATTTGGACTTCCAGGGGACCAATCTGGGACATGCGGATGGTGCCGACCAGGATGTATCGGAATACGCTTACCTTCATGTGGATTTCTGGTCACCCAACACACCCGTCATGCATTTCTACCTGATCAGTCGTACGACTGGGGAGCGTGGATACGCTATGCCGAGTACCCAGGAAGAATGGGTGAGTCTGGATATTCCGCTGAGTCACTACAGTGACCAAGGTCTTAATCTGACCGATATCTTCCAGTTCAAGGTTCACGGTGGTGACGGAACGGTTGTCATGTACTTCGATAACTGGTACTTCCATGGTTACACTGAAGTGGTTGAGGATCCTGAACCGACAGTAGCCGCTCCGACTCCCACGGAGGATCCCGAAACTGTCCTCTCTATTTACAGTGATGCCTACACTGACCTGGCGGATACAAACTTCAATCCCAGCTGGGGACAGACCACTATTGTCACCGTCGACCATGATGTTGCCGGGGATAATACACTGCTCTACGAAAATCTCAACTACCAGGGAACCAACCTGGGCCACTTTGATGGTGCGGATCAGGATGTGTCAGGATATGGCTATATCCATGTGGATTTCTGGACCCCTAACGCCACAGCTCTTGATTTCTACCTGATCAGCAGCACACCCCAGGCTGAGTTTCCCTACTCGCTACCTGTTACATTGGAGGAGTGGGTGAGCGTTGATATTCCACTCAGCCATTACAGCGGAATTAACCTGGAAGCCATCTACCAGTTCAAGGTTACTGGCGGTAATGGATCAACGGTTGTCTACTTTGATAACTGGTATTTCCACGGTGAATCCGTGGTGGAACCAGATCCTGAACCAACCGAACCGGCCCCGGCCCCGACCTATCCGGCTGAGGATGTGATTTCCCTGTTCAGCGATGTCTATACTAATCATCCGGTTGATACATGGTCCGCCGGTTGGGATCAGGCGAATGTCAGCGACTGGATGGTCGATGGTGACAATGTCAAGCTGTACGAGAACCTGGTATTCGCCGGTATCGAGTTCACTACCACCACTGTTGATGCGACTGCTATGACTCACTTCCGGCTGGACTTCTGGACACCCGATGCAACGGATCTGCCGGCTTTCTTCAAGATCAAGCTGGTCGACTTCGGTGCTGATGGTGCCTGGGGTGGCGGAGATGATGTAGAGCATGAGCTCTGGATCGATGCCAGCTATGCCACACCATTGCAGAGTGAAAACTGGGTCGTTTTTGATCTACCATTTACCGAGTTCCCCGGTTTGACCACCAGGGCGCATCTGGCGCAGCTGATCATCAGTGGCGATCCTAACACAGTTTACATTGACAATGTACTCTTCCATCAGTAAGCAGGAAGAATACCAGATGTGACTTCATAAAGTGAGCGGCTCAGTGGAGACAACAATACTCTGCTGAGCCGTTTGCCTATTTGAGCGTCACATCGACAGGAATGATAATGAAAACACAACTTCTGTCAGCCATATTGACCGTCCTGATTATCAGTCTGATAATCTCCTGCAGCACTGTTCCAGAACCATCAGCAGGGAATGATGCCGCCAGCCGGCAAGCCAGATTTGCAACCTGTGAGCAGCTTGGCAACGGACAGGAATTTATTCGGGAGGAGCCTTTTGTAACCCGACCGTTTGTTCCCTATCCAGTGGAAGTACTGAATGGCCGAGCAGTTGCATATGGCTGTTTCCGGGAAGGGCAGGCGCCATGGGGACCGCTGCCTGGTCGCGAGGAGATACAGGAAGATCTGACCATAATCAGCCGTTACTGGCAACTGATCAGGGTCTATAACGCAGATAGTGTCACAGAGCTGATGCTCAGCGTAATCCGTGAAAAACAGTTACCGATCCGGGTGGTACTCGGAGTCTGGCTGGAGGGAGAACAGGATCGGCCTGAGCAGAAGAAGTTGAACATTATCAACACACTCTATTGTCTGAAACTGGCGCAGCAATACCCGGAGCTGATCGTCGCTATCAGTGTCGGCAACGAAACCCGGGTTGACTGGGCTACGCACACGATGGAGCAGAGTAACCTGATCCGCTATATCCGGGCTGTCAGGAGCGTTGTAACGACACCGGTAACAACTGCGGATGATTACAACTACTGGAACAAGCCGGAGAGCCGCGAAGTAGCGGCAGAAGTGGATTTCATCTTCACCCATGCTCATCCTCTCTGGAATGGCAAACAGCTTGATAACTCCATCGAGTGGCTGAATCAAACGCTGGAGGAGGTACAAAACCTGCATCCCACTCACAAACTTGTGCTGGGTGAAACCGGCTGGGCGACCAGATACAATTCTGGGAAAGTCGGCCCGGGTGAACAGGGGACCCTGATGAAAGGGGAAGTAAGCCTGAACGCTCAGGCTGAGTTCCTGATCAGGCTTGACGAGTGGGTTGACAGCAGCGGTATCACAACTTTTATCTTCGAAGCATTCGACGAGCCCTGGAAAGGGGGAGGGGCTGACTCAGGCCCGAACGAAGTTGAACAGAACTGGGGGGTATTTTATGAGACTCGTCAGCCAAAGGAGTCGTTTGAGCAGTTTTTACAGCTGACACGGCAGTAAAACGGTGGGATTAACTTGGAAGCCAGCCCTGCTGAAAAGTCGGATAATAATAATGATACTAAACTGCCTCTATCACGGTTGTCACAAAAACAAAGAGTAACAGGATAAACAGCTCTTCTGACAGAGAGCACAACAGGTTTCGGGAGGAACAATGGAAAAGAGATTTAGTTTTTGGCTGGTGCTGATCAGCAGTTTTTTGCTGAGTGGCATCGCGGCTGCACAGAACTCACCGATCGATTACGAGGACGGTGGATACGGTGCAGACTGGACCTGGACCGTCTTTGAAAACGACTGGAATCCACCGGTCGAGATCACGGATAATCCCAATCCATCCGGGATTAACACCTCATCGACAGTGCTGCAATTCACAGCACTGATTGACGGTAATCCCTGGGCTGGTTGTGAGAGCCAGCATGGCGCAGACATCGGTACATTCTCAATCACGGAAGACAACTGTACTGTGAAAGTAATGGTCTACAAACCGATAGTCAGTAACGTGGGTGTCAAGTTTGCTCAGGCTGATGGTGGCGCTGAAGTGGAAATCCTGGTAGCGAACACTCTGGTCAACCAGTGGGAGGAACTGACTTTCGACTTCTCCCCCAGAATCGGTAATCCTGAATCCACTGACGTCGACCAGATCATCTTGTTCCCTGATTTCGATCTGGAAGGAAGAACCCAGGATAACATCTGTTATATAGACAATATCACTTTCTCACCAATCGACCTGCCAGAGGGTCCCGAGGCTCCGGCCCCGGCTCCGACCGAATGGGCAGGTGCGGTTATATCGCTGTTCAGCAACGTCTACGACGATGTGGTTGTCGATACCTGGTCAGCTCCCTGGGATGTCGCTGAAGTGCAGGATGTCCAGATCGATGGTGATGATGTCAAGCTGTACACCAGTCTGGAGTTTGCCGGTATCGAGTTCACCTCCAATACCCTCGATGTTTCCGTGATGACCCATTTCCATATGGACATCTGGACATCGGATCCAACTGATCTCCCCAACATCTTCTGGGTAAGACTGGTCGATTTCGGAGCCAATGGAGTCTGGGATGGTGGTGGTGATGATGTCGAATCTACTATCGATATCGATGCCAACTATGATCCACCGCTGGAGAGCGATGTCTGGGTTTCACTGGACATTCCTTTGAGCGAGTTTACAGAGCTGATCACGCAGGAACACCTGGCTCAGCTGCTGATCGGTGGTGATCCGAATACGGTTTACGTGGACAACATCTATTTCTATGATGAGGCCCTGGCAGACGTGGATGATTCACCTGCTGTTCCCGCTTCCTTTGCCCTGGAACAGAACTATCCGAATCCGTTCAACCCGGTAACCACAATCGTTTACAGCCTGCGTCAGTCGGCTCAGGTGGCACTGCATGTTTACAACCTGACCGGTCACCTGGTGAGTACTCTGGTAGATGGCAATTGCTCTGGCGGCAGTTATCAGATAGAGTGGTACGGACAGGATGCGGCCGGTAATCAGCTGGCTTCCGGTATCTACTTCTATCAGCTGGAAATCGATGGTGAAAGCGTTGCCACCCGGCGGATGGTACTGTTGAAGTGATAACAATAATTCTTCTGCTTTCAGTCGGTTGCAGCTGTAACCGGCTGATTGCAGGCAACGGCTGGCAAGTGATTTATATGGAACTTTGCAACGGATCGGGACAGATCAGTAAACGAATCCTGTAAGCAGCCGATATTTAGAGTATTAAGTAAGCAGAGCCGGTAGCTGCAGAAGCCCGGCTGTCCAGTAACATTATGAGAAGGAAAGATATGACCTTTACCGGCAGCACTCGCTATCAGCTGAAGGATAATGGCGAGTATCTGATCAGCGACTACAACTCCACGAAGCTGTTTTCCAGCTTCTTCCCCGGTGTTGCCGGGCAGAACGGTATTCCTATGTGGCTGTTCTATGTGAACAGGGGGCAGTGCGTCTGCAGCATGGGGATCGAGGATAAACAGCATCCGATCATGGAGTTCCTGCCGGCCAATCGCGCCTATCAACTGGTGACCTCACAGGGATTCCGGACCTTCATCAAACTGAACGATCACCCCACTCTGAACTTTTATGAGCCGTTCCAGGATCACCTGCGGGACCGGGAAGTTGAACGTACACAGCGAATGTACATTTCCCCTGCCAGCCTGCGACTGGAGGAGGTCAATGAAACACTGGGACTGAAGTTCTCAGTGGAGTACTTCAATGTGCCACAGGACCGTTACGCCGGCCTGGTGCGTATTCTGAACATCGAGAACCTGAATCGTGATACAATTACTCTGAGTGGATTGGACGGTCTGCCGCTGATCATTCCTTACGGCGTGGATAACAACATGCTTAAGCAGATGCGCCGTCTGGTGGAAGCGTTCGTCGAGGTAAGCAATTTCGATCAGGGTGTGCCTTTCTTCCGCGGCAAAGTGGAACCGGCAGACAGGCCGGATGTCATACGCATTATCAAAGGCAATTTCTACCTCGGCTTTGAGAGCTGTGGCACAGAACCTCAGCTGATCAAACCGATTGTCGATCCACAGAAGATCTTTGGCAACCGCAGCGATTATAGCTATCCGGAACGGTTTCTGACCGATACAGCCGCAGAGATGAGCAGCGGACAGATACTTGAGAATCGTCTGCCCAGCGCGATGGGGCGGTTTGACACCACCCTGGCTCCCGGAGCGGTTTTCAAGTATGTCTCCATTATTGGCCATGCTCATTCCACCGAAGAACTGAACGCACTGGTGCCGAAACTGACTTCGAATGAATACATCGAGAGCAAAGAGAGGGAAAACCGGGAAACCATCGACAGCCTGACTCAGCCCGGCTTCATCTGCAGCAGGGAAGCGGTACTGGATCAATATGCCCGGCAGAATTTCCTGGACAACACACTACGGGGTGGTCTCCCGCAGACTCTGACCGGTAAGCGCCACAGCACGACACTCCATTTCTACTCCCGAAAGCATGGGGATCTGGAACGGGATTATAACGACTTCAGACTTGCCCCCACTCCCTTCTCGCAGGGAAACGGTAACTTCCGGGATGTGAATCAGAACCGACGCTCCGATCTGTTATTCAATCCAGATGTCGGGGCGGAGAATGTGGAACAGTTCTGCAACCTGATCCAACTCGACGGTTTCAATCCGCTGGTGGTCAAGGAAACCGGTTTCCGGCTTAAGGATAAGCAGAAGTTGAACGAGCTGCTGGCTAACCATCTGGCTCCCGAACAACTGCGACGGGTAGTACCGTTGCTGGAAGCACCTTTCACACCGGGCGAACTGGCAATCAACATGAAGGAGCTGGGCATTGAACCGCAGCAGGGCCTGGAGCAGTTGTTTGGCGATCTGCTCGGCAGCTGTGAGCGGTTGACCACTACTGAACATGGGGAAGGTTTCTGGACCGATCACTGGACCTACAACCTGGACCTGCTGGAGAACTTCCTGGCGATCTATCCTGAACAGAAGTCTTACCTCTTGTTCGAGAAGAGTAGCTTCACTTTCTACGACAATCCTCACCGGGTTCAACCCAGGGACGAGAAGTATGTGCTCTGGGAAGGACATCCGATGCAGCTGGAAGCGGTAGTGTATGATGAGGAGAAGGGGGAACTTCTGAACCAGCGGGTGAACAACCATGATCTGGTGCATACCGCCCGGGGGCAGGGTGAGGTCTACTACACCACCCTGTTCAACAAATTCCTCTGCCTGCTGGTCAACAAAATGGCTTCACTCGATCCGTCCGGTGTCGGTGTGGAGATGGAGGCGGATAAACCGAACTGGTATGATGCCCTCAACGGATTACCGGGATTGATCGGTTCCAGCATCAGTGAGACATTGGAGATCAAACGTCATATTCTGTTTCTGCAGAAGGCGCTGGCAGAAGAGAAAACTGCACCGGCGACCTGGCCGGTCTTTACTGAACTGTACCAGTTCATGCAAAAGCTTCAGCAGCTGCTGCAGCAGGAATTGTCACAGTATGAGTTCTGGGATCAGGCTACTGCTGCCAAGGAGTCATACCGCGCTGACACCCGTCTCGGTATCAGCGGGGAGGAACAGGAACTCACGGTTGCGGAGGTACAGAGTTTCTTCACCGCCTGTCTGGAAAAACTGGATGCAGGCATTGCCCGGGCCTGGAATGAAGAGGAGCAGGTCATTTCAACATATTTCATCAACCAGGTAACCCGGTATCATGAACTGGAGGAGACCGCTCAAGACGGCACCCGGCAGCCGCAGCGAAATCGAAAAGGAATGACCCGTTTCAGGGCGGAGGAGCTTACACAGAAAGCGTTACCTCTGTTTCTGGAGGGTCCGGTACACTACCTTCGTTGTCACCCTGACCACACACGGGCAGCCGACCTGGTTGCCAGCATCTCCCGCAGCGGTCTCTACGATCAGAGGCTGGGGATGTACAAGGTCAATGCTTCCCTGGCGGAGCAGCCAATGGAAATTGGCCGCGCCAGAATATTTTCCCCCGGCTGGTTCGAAAATGAATCGATCTGGCTGCATATGGAATACAAGTACATGCTGGAAATGCTGCGTAATGGTCTGCACGACCAGTTTTACCAGGATTTCAAGCAGGTGTTCGTTCCCTTCTTCGATCCGGAAACCTACGGACGCAGCATTCTGGA
>CAZCRT010000060.1:0-11108 GCA_964501185.1 uncultured Bacteroidia bacterium | reverse complement strand
CGCCATCTCCAGCGTTCCCCGCATCCGGGCCGAGGGGTAGAGCTGATCGTCAAAGGAGGTGACTGCATAAAGGGGCGTATTGATCAGGTTGCCTGCATAAGTGGGCATGTCACCGTCTAGACTGCCTACACCCAGGTGCCCGGACAACGCGATAAATCCGGCGAACCAGGTCGGTTCCAGCATCGCCCAACAGAATCCGGCGGAAGCCCCGTCGGAATATCCGATCATGTACAGACGGTCATCATCGACATTGAACTCCCGCTTGACGGTCAGCAGTTGATCACGAAGATTGTCCATCCCCACCTCGTCCCACCAGACGGCATCTTTCTGCCCCATCGGCCAGATAGCCAGCATTCCCCGCTCTTCTGCCAGCTGGTAGTAGGCGGTTTCCTTTGCATATGCGAGGGGTTCTTCCAGCAGGTCAGCACGTGACACACCGCCATGCAATGCCAGCAGCAGCGGTGTCGGCTCCGCCGGATTATAGCTTTCCGGGATGTAGAGTACCCAGGGTCGTTCGACATCATCAGAGCAGAGGTTCTGTCTCAGGATCAGTCCGGTTTCTTCCGGCTGGGAAAACGGTTGTTCCTGAATTGCCCGTGTGACCTCCTGCCAGTCAGCTTCGGCCTTAACGATCTTCTCAATCAATTTCGTCTGAATTACTTCATCATCGGTCATAAGCAATGCTGTCAGGTCGTCCTGCCAGCTGCTGCCTGCATTGCTCATTCCTGCAGTTCCCAGCATCAGGGAGCTGATAAATATCCAGGTCAGTCGTTTCATAGTCAGCCTCAACAATTGTTGTAAATTTCAGAAGTTGTGGAATATGCATCAGAAGTGGGAAAGTTGCAGCTTTTTTGAGCGGAACCGGGATCGACAGGGAGCGTAACAGGGTTAACAGGATGCGGTTCACTTCATGGAAAGGGGTCAGCTGTTCTGCAGGGGATCACTCATTGATTACAGTAACAACATAATTGAGCGGTTCGTGGACCGGTTGCTGATCAGTCCAGGACAGTATTTTCCAGTCAGCGTTACCCAGAATATTCTGGAACGGGATATATAGCTCGATTTATTGCTCCCCTTTTAGTAAATTTCAAATTGGAGTGATCTGTAATTACATACACTCATGGAAACAATCTGTTTGAAGCTGTGCGACGGTAACAATCTGAATCGTCAGATGAGTTACCTGAATCTTCAATTGCATGGGTGGCAATACTAATGAGAATTCGCTGAGATTCAGAATATCGGGTGCTTGAAAAACTAGATACTAACAGTTGTGCTGTAAAGGGGAATGATCATGAAAAAAATGAAAATTGTTGTACCTCTCCTGTTCCTTTGGGTGTTGTCGGTGCCAGTAACAGCCTGGAGTGAACCGTGCCAGATGCCGGACAACGGAAACGGCACTGCTGATTTCCCACCCTTCTGTCCCTACGAAAATGAAGAAGAGATGATAGTGATGACAGAGGGCTTTCCCCCTGGCAGCGGTCTCTATCTAGACGGCCCGCTGACCGGTTTTACCAACACCTGGGAGGAGCCAGGTGGGTCAATGGGTGGCACAGTCGCACTGTTCAATGCTCAATTCGAGTGGCATGTTACCGGTTTCGGTGACCTGGAGGGCTTCGAGCGTCAGATAACAATGCCTCTTTATTACTGTGAGGCACACACCGCCCCCCGTACTCCGGGTGACCCGGTACAAACTTTCCTGCAGGATATTTCCAGGATACAGGGAGGGATTTATGGTGACCCCGATTTTGAGATGGTGCAGATAGTCGGCGGGATAGAGTATGGCCTGCCATGCCCGGGTGAAACTACGCTGACTCAACTTCCGTACGGTGATTTCTCCGTCGACAGTTTTTTTGATATCACTTATCAGATAGAGTTCCAGGGCGCTCCCGGTTCAATGCTGGAAGGCATGGCTGGAATGACAACAGGAACAATACGCCTGCAGACCGAACGACCTGATGAAGAGTGGAAGATGCATTTCCCGCAATGGCCTGACCTGACTGAAACCGGTGTCGATGTGTTTACCGAAGAACCACTGACACTGGCAGACGATTTCATGTGTACACAAACCGGCCCGATTACCGATATCACCATCTGGTGCTCCTGGAAGTGGGATGAGTTCGTTCCTGACATCACATTTTTCGAACTCGGTTTATGGAGTGATGTTCCTGAAGGTACTGATGGCTACAGTCATCCGGGTGAACAACTCTGGGGACGCCTTTTCAGCCCGGGTGAATTTATCGAAGAGCAATTCACTTATGTGGAACCGGGTGAATGGTGGTTCAATCCTCTGAGTGGAGATTGTTTCTTCCCCGGTGATTTCTGGGTCTGGCAATACGATTTCCAGTTACCCCTTGCGGAAGCCTTTGTGCAGGAAGAGGGTACTATCTACTGGCTCAGCGTTGAAGCCTTCCAACCTGAGGATCCGGACTGGTCCCTGGGTATCGGCTGGAAGAGCACAGACCTGCACTGGAATGACGATGCGGTCTGGCGCATTATGGATTTAGCCTGGAACGAGCTGGTCTACCCGGGACAACACCCGCAGGCAGGCCAGTCGATGGATCTGTCGTTTGTCATCGATGGGCCGGAAATGCTGGAACCGCCCTATATCTGGATGAATATCGTAGACTGGACCTGGACATTGCATTGGACCACAGTACCTGATGCTGTCGGTTACAATGTCTGGGGGGCTGAAGAGCCCTTTGCACCCTGGCCTTCCGGAGCCTGGACACTCGAGACAACCACGCCACTCAACTCCTGGACCGTACCGACTTCTTCGGCAAAGCGGTTCTTCCGGGTAACGGCGTTTAACTGACAGATTATATAACAGCAGAACGAAGAGGGCGGTTCCACCAGATGTGAACCGCCCTTTTCTTTTTCACTTCCCTATTGTGCTGCCAGTTGGTTAATTCCCACTGACTGCAATGCAACTGAACTCTTGTGTCTATAGAAAAGGGTGCAGATGCCGTAAGACAGGATGGCAGTTTCCATTCATCTGGACCGGGTAGCATTTGAAACTCTACAGGAGGGTGAGATGTACATGAACCGGGTAGTTCCAATCAGCATCTTAGTAAGTATCGCGCTTATTTTCTCTACCGGAATTGCCACTGCAACTTCCGGTCTGAAGGTGATTACTCTGTCACCAGACCCGCAGGAGCTGTTCAGGAGTCCGGTTATCGATGATGGTCACGATCACAACCGGGAAGCTACCCGTGATCGTGATCTCTGCGATGGTTTCCCGGTAGATCTGGCTTCACCGGGCGCTGGATTCCCGTATACACCCACACTCTATGATGCCGACAATGACGGCGCTGATGAAATCTTCCTGCGGGGTGGTCATGCTTTTGCATTAAATGGTGACGGTACTTTTCTTCCCGGCTGGCCGACAGCTGAGATGGCCTACATGGGTTACGGAACAACCGGGAGTATGCCGGGGCCCTCGGTAGCTGACATGACAAACGATGGTGACAACGAGGTTTTCTGGGCTGTGCGTGACTGGTGGGCGGGCAGCTCTCACCTGTGGTGTTTTAATGCCAGGGAACTGGACGGTACCGATCTTCCCGGTTATCCACAGTATGCACCGGATGATTATTCGAACGCACTGGCTGTCCCCTTTGTGCTGGGTGATACTGATAGTAACGGTGAACTGGAAGCCTGGACGGCACACACTCTGGGCAACACCGGCACTTATAACAGAGTCTCAGCACTCGATCATCTGGGAAACCTCTTGTTTACAACCGATCTCGAGTCAACAGAGAGTGTCCTGTCAATGTACTATGGTGATCTGGATGGTGACCTCGAACGGGAGATGTTCGCTGTCTCCTGGAACTCCCCCATTTTCTGGTTGCATGCCTTTGAATCGGATGGATCGGAGTCGGTTGGTTATCCTGTGGTCCTGGAGACGCTTACAGAAGGGTATCTCATGATGGGGGCCCCGATCCCCCTTGATATCAATGGAGATGGTGATCTCGAGATCCTGCTGGGATACAATGTCAACGGCTCGAGTATTGTAAACTGTAAGGATAGTTTTGGATTTACCTATCCCGGTTTCCCGCTGACAATAGCTACCAGTAGTCAGCTCTTTTATCTGGGTCTCGGTGATGTCACCGGTGATCAGTATCCTGAACTGATCGCGTTTGACAATCATCTCGGTGGTGATTATCGGGCGTTTGTGATAGACATGGTCAGCGGTGAAATGCTTCCCGGCTGGCCATATGACCTTTCAGACTGGCCTAAAAGCTTCCCGACTGTCGTCGATGTGGATGATGATGCACTGCAGGATATCTGCTTTGCGACTGATGGTGGAGAACTCTACGCGATTTCAGGGGAAGGTGTACTGCTTCCCGATTATCCTCTGTCGATGCCCGCGCCCTCAATCTCAGGTGTGTCCGCAGGTGATATCGATGGGGACGGCCTTTTCGAGCTGGTCGCTGCGACATGGGACGGGGAGATTTATGCCTGGAATACAACCGGTCAGGCGCTTCCTGAGCGTGCCGACTGGCCGATGCGTGGTATCAACGCGCGCAATACAGGAATCTATGGTGACCCGGGTGAGCCGGAATCTGTGAATGATCCGGTAGCATATCAACCCGGTCAACTGAGCATTTCCCCCAATCCGGTGCTGCACAGTGCGGAATTTCAGTTCGACGTCGGCTATGGCACTGCCATCATAAGAGTATTCGATATTTCAGGCCGCCTGATAGATGAATTCAGCAGCAATGGCTCCGGGCAGGTTTCATGGCTTCCCCCCTCCTTCCTTCCATCCGGTGTTTACTACGCGCAGGTAAGTGGAGCAGTCGGCGCAACCGCGAGGAAGTTCATAATTCTGAGGTAATGTTTGAGTGTCCTGTTATCACTACGAAACCTTTCTTACCTGCTGCTGCTATTGTTCCTGATCAGTGGCTGCAGTTTCATCCGCCCCGCACCACAATATGGCGGAGGGGATGATACGCCCCGCCCACAGGTGGAACAACCCGGTGCGGCGGGTAGTACTGAAATCGACAGCCAGCGGGAGCAGCAGTTGCGCACTTTCATTGAGAGATGGCGGGGGGTGCCATACCGGTACGGCGGTAACAGTCGGAACGGTGTGGACTGCTCCGGCCTGGTGAAAATCGCCATGCTGGAGCTGTTCGGAGTTGACCTCCCACGCAGCACCGCAACGCAGATTTACAGCGGTGAAAGCGTACCATCGCAGTCTGCCCTGCGCAGCGGAGATCTGGTCTTCTTCCATATCAAGGGTGAGCGGCATGTGGCTCTCTTTCTGGGACATGGGGAGATCGGACACGCTACCATCAGTAAAGGTGTCACCATCTCAACGCTGGGATCTTTTTATTGGAGCGAGAGTTTTTTCACCGCTCGTAGAGTGCTGGAGTGAGTAGAGATATACTGAGCGACTACTTCACATAATTTACTTTCACAACTGCCATTTTGCTTCGCAAAAAGACCTGGCAGTTTCGCCTGCCGGTTTAAGCAACACTCATCGTACCAACACCATCTTCTTCGAAACTGCATCAGTGCCGGCGCTTAACTGATAGATGTATACTCCAGAGGATAGATCGGCAGGAGCCCAGGTGACCGTATGCTGTCCCGCCTGCATGAAGCCTTCATGTATCACGTCGACTAACTGACCTCTGATGTTGTAGACGGAAAGCATGATCATGCCTGGTCTGGCCAGTTCGTATTCGATTGTAGTATGTGGATTGAAGGGGTTAGGGTAACTTTGCGCCAGGTAGATCCCGTTCGGGTGGCTCTTCATGGCTGCCCTTACATTATGAATATGGTAAGAATTCACCCGTTGGACGAAAATGTTAGTGAATTCCTCATAACCATCACACCTGCGCCCGGGGTCGTCTGCGCGATAGTAGCTTCCCGCGAATGATGAACGGTAGTCAATCCAGCCGATATAGGCTCCATACTCGCCATCATAGCTGATAGTCGGGTACTTCTGGTGATGGAACCGGTCATTGATAACAGCGCCATCTTCACCATCCCAGCTATGTGCACCATCAGCACTGATTTCCTGTCCATACATATCATAATGCGTGTTCGTCCGCAGATCAGCCCAGTTACAGATCATACGGTTCTCACCATCCCGCTCGAAGAGGATGAAGTCAGCACCCCACTGATCGTTGACAGCTTCGCATACAGCAGTGCTATCGATTGTCCATAGTGGTGTACCGCTGTCATCGAAATGCTGCATATAGAGGTTGTAATCGCTGAGGTTGGAAAAGTCCTTCCAGAGCAGGTAGAAACCACTTTCACCATCCGGGCGTACCCGGCTGAATTCCTGGTCAGATGTTCCTGTCACCAACAGAATTCCATCTTCCTCCCATTGCAGGGTTCCATCAGCCAGCACTGATTGACCAAAAATGTCCTTACTGTTAGCTGATTCACGTGGGTCGTTCCAGACTGCAAGGACACCGGGAGAGTCGTCACCGTTCTCCTGTGTGACCAGCGTTCCCTGCCACTGGTTAGCGGATGCAGTACATACATCCAGCCCCTCAGCATCCCAACCTTCTACTACGTTGCCGTCGGTATCGATATGCTGCATCCGCAGGTTGAAATCTCCCCAGACACCATACATCCAGAGGATATATACCCCACCCTGGTTATCAGCATCAACAGCCTGGAGCATATGCCAAGTGTTATCGCTGTTGGTGGAAACCTGCACCCCATCCTCACCCCAGAGGCGTTCACCTGCAGGATTGAAACGCTGGGCGAAGATCCTGGTGTACATTGGATCTACAAGCTCATTGTGATCGGTCCAGATGGCGATTACACCTCCCGCATCATCATCGCAGATGTGAAGATCCTGCTGATAATCGGTTGGATTGACATTGTACTCCGCTGTGACACAGACCGGTTCCTCCCAGAGCGGCACTCCGTCACTACCCAGGCGGGTCAGGAAAGCGGCGGATGCCAGATCGGGCCCCCACAGGAGTCCTATATAGGCACCTTCACCATCGGGGATGATCTGAGGCTCCCGCTGGTCCCTTTCGCTGAAATCGGGATGGAGAGCAACACCGTTATGTTCCCAGAGCATCTCTCCCATACCGTCATCAAACAGCTGGTCGGTCATTTTCTGGGCAACGATCTCACTTCTGTGAGCCCGACGATCTTCCCAGACAAAGATAACGCCATTATCACTGGTCGCTGTGCTGGTCAGTCTGGAGACATTCCCGCCAATCCCCCAGATTACCTCCCTGCCCTGTTCCTCATCATAACGGGATTCTCCGTCACTGTCGAGACAGTTACTGAAAATCCCCTGGCTGCCGTAACGTAGATCACTCCAGGAAACAAACACGCCGCCATTCTGATCAGCTCTCACTGAAGGAGAATACTGACTATCTGTTTCTACAGAGGCAGGTAGCCCGTTGCCGTCATCACCCCAGAGCATGTTACCATCTGAGTCAACATGCTGGAGATAGATATCTTCATACCCGAAAGCACCACCATTGCGATAATCGGTCCAGGCGATAAATGCGCCACCATTGTTATCGGATGTCATGCGGGCGTGAACCTGTTCTTCAGGTGCAGTGCAGGCGGGGATGCCACCGGGAGTCCAGATCAGATCAGATGTCGACACTTTCTGTATATAAATATCACCGACAGTATTATCGGGATCGTTGCGGTTGTCCTGCCACACGATGATAGCCATACCCACACCGGCATTGACAATGCGGTTGTTCTTCTCCTCGATGTCCGGATTCGCGCTGACTGGTATACCATCAGCAGTGAAGCTGATCGTTCCCTCGCTGTTGAGGTGCTGTAGATAGATGTCACCGAAGTTATCGTTCCGCTTGTCTACCCAGGAAACAAAAACACCACCTAGTGCGTCGGGTGCCAGCCTGGGTTCCTTCTGGATTCCCTCCGTACCACAAACCAGGAAGCCGTTCTCATCCAGTACCATGGTGCCGTCTGCAAGAAGATGCTGAATGTAGATATTGTGATTGTCCTGAACACGCTTGTCTGCCCAGGTTATCCAGGCTCCACCTTCCAGGTCGGATACCAGACTGACTGAAATCTGCTCACCCGGCTCTGTCACTACCGGTAAACCGTCAGCTTCAAAACCGGGGGCGATGGAACCATCCGCCAGGAGACGGGTGATATAGAGATCACAACTACCGTTCCGTTCATCCTGCCAGGTAATAAAAAACCCACCAGCCTCATCATAGCAGCTGCTGATCGTGTTTTGATGGTTGCCTGCAGTACAGATCGGCACGCCGTCTGCATCGAACAACAGTTCACCATCTGGTCCGATATGCTGTGAATAGATGTCACCAGCGCTGTCAGAACGAAAATCGACCCAGCTGATAAAGGCACCGCCGTTGCGATCTGATTCCAGCACCGGACCCCGCTGGTGGAAATTGCCATCGTAAACCAGTACACCATCTTCAGTCCAGAGTTCATTGCCCTGATCATCGATTTTCTGCACAAAGATATCACGCCACTGGTTACGGGTATCAGACCAGGCTGTGATCACCTCGCCGAGACTCCCCACACAGGATGCATTGCTCCACTCGATATTGTGACCCTGCCTGATTGGAACACCATCAGGATCCCAGAGTAGTTCGGCAGTTTGAGCAAAGGTGATTGTTGAAAGCATGAGGAGAACAAAACAGCTGCGCATAGTACCCCCTGCACTGAGTGGCAAATCGACTGCTTGAAAAGTATTACATTCAGCACAGAAAGCAAAGGGTTGCTCTGGCAGTTTAGAAGTAGTAGTCCAGCCAGGCGTCAGATATCCGCTTTCACGATTAATCCGAAAAAACCTGTTCTAAAACTGCGCTTTGACATAGTAGAAAAGCTGTGAATGCCCCTGCACAGATTCGACGAAAACGGTATCGATCTGCGTGGCAATCAGCTCCCCGGGCAGAGCATCGGGGCTGTCCAGACGGTAAACCTCGTAAGTCACTGCTCCCGTTAATGAAGGCCAGGTCAGCTGGACGATCTGGCTTGAATAGTAATGGATGGTCAGATCAGTCATCGGCAGCGGCAGTGGTGAACGCCAGACACCGCCGGCGTTCAAACCGGCATAGAGATGAGAATCCTGAACCTGTAGCGAGAGTACCGCGCTTCCCGGTAGCCCATCACCGGTCGGGATCCAGTTGTTGCCCTGATCGTTACTGGTGAAAACAGCACCGGCATCGGTACCGGCATAAAGCAAGGCCCCCTCCGCGGTCAGGCAGCGTATGTGTGATTGAGCAGGCAATCCACTTTGTGCGGGATACCAACTGTCACCCTCATTATGGGAAACATAGATACCATCGGCAGCGGTTCCTGCAAACAGGGAGCCGTTCTGAAACAGTAATGAAGTAACAACTCCTGCAGGGAGGCCATTGTTAACTGTTGTCCAGTTTGTACCGAGGTCAGTGGAGAGATAGACACCGCTGTCAAAGGTGCCGGCATACACATTCACACCATCGGTAGCCAGTGCGGTGATGTTATCACTGGCCAATCCCTCACTGGCCGGGGTCCAGGTCAGAGCATTATCGGATGAAATATAGATCCCCTCTTCTCCGCTACCTGCAAAGATGATACCATTACAGATGGTAAATGCCTGAATCCAGGCACTGCCCAGACCGTTATTGGACATAGTGAAACTGGCACCGTAGTTGGAAGAGCGGAAAATCCCCAGCATATCGGTGCCGGCCAGCACCAGCGCGCCATCTGTGAAAACATCACGTATTTCAACCGTCCAGATTGAACTCGCCCTGACCCAGCTCGAACCATCGTCATTCGATATGTAAAAGCCTGATCCGTGTGATCCCGCATACAGGTTCAAACCGCTGACTTCGAGCGAACCGATACAGGCTCGGAATACCTGGTTGCAGGACAGGCTCCAGCTGTCACCCCGGTCTGGTGATCTGTAGATTCGCCCGCTCCTGACGCCAACGAACAGCAGCGTGTCACACGCACTGATCGACCATACATTCTGCTCGGTCAAGCCATCGTTAACGGCTGTCCAGCTGTCACCCGAATCGCTGGAGATAAATACTCCCTGCCCATGCGATGCCGCGAACAGATATCCGTCAATACCTGCAAATCCCTTCACCGAAGGTATGTTCGTCCCGAGGGGTGTCCAGAGATCACCACCGTTCTCGGAAACGAAGACACCGTCATACAGGGTGCTGGTGAAGAGTTTCCCTGCAAAGAAATGAATCGACATGATACTTGTATCGGTGATACCATTGTTGATGGGGGTCCAGCTTTCACCCAGATCGCTGGATCGGAACATGCCGTCAAGATAAGTGCCGGCATAAATGCTTACACCGTCGGAGGCCAGCCAGTAGACATACTTTGCCGGTAATCCGTCGTTAACCGTGGTCCAGTTTTCACCGGAATCGGTCGATCGATAGACACCGCGCAGGTAGGTGCCGGCGAAAAGAGCTCCGTTGTGGACAGCGAGAGTTTTAACATATACACCTGACAACTCCTCCCCTGCCCGTTCCCACTGCAATCCCTGATCACCTGTGCGAAAAACACCCTCATCACCGGATACAAAAAGAAAACTGTCACATACTACCAGTGATTTGCAGTCATAGCTGCTGAGACCTGTGTTGCGGAACTCCCACTCTTCACCGGAATCATCCGATGCCAGTACGCCACCACCGGTAGCTGCAAATACGCTGGAACCGTCCCAGGCGATAGACCTTACATATCTCCCCATTGGCCCACTGGTTTCCACCCATTCAGCCTGACCCGTTACCGGAAGACTGATCAGACCGGACAGGGCCATCAGTATCAGCCGGTTCATAATTCTGCATTTAAGTAACCGGTTAATGGAAGCAGGAGGTATCAATGGAGTTTCCTTATCATGGGAACCTGGATTTTCTGTACACAGTAAGAGTACTGGTAACAACATCAGGGGATGTTAAAAGACACCTGTTTGTACAGTGTCATCACAGATATCAAGATATTGTAATATCTGCACTTTTTCAATATGTGGGGAATCATCGGATAGGAAATTGTAAAGGGGATTATGATTGTCAGGTGCAGGTGTAGAAAGCTGTGAACCCGCAGGCTACCCCGGCAGGCTATGGAAGTTCAAGAGAATAATGTGTACAACTAATCTTCTTTCATAACAATGATACTGTATTATCTTGACTGAG
>CAZCRT010000059.1:0-12123 GCA_964501185.1 uncultured Bacteroidia bacterium | reverse complement strand
GCGATGTCGCTGTCTCTTTTTCCCCTAAATTCCGCGATGAACCTTTTTTTATGTGTATATTCAATGGACTACCGGGAGTAACCGGATGGCCGGGTAATGCCCCCTCTCTGTGTGGCTGGATTATTACCAGAAGTAGCATATCAGAGGAAGTTCACTCTCTGAACAATATCGAAAGTAGTACTATATTATTGTTTGAAGTATCTTCGCAGAAACACATATTGTGCTCATTGTGCAGGTCTGATGATCAAGTAATACATCGATAGATAAACTCGAGGATAACAATGGGCTCAGTAAGGTTTTCAGGAAAACGAGCGAAGTTGACGGGACTGCTGGCAACACTTATAGTCGCACTATTTTTACAGGGTTGTTCTCTCTGGTCCGGAACAATAAACAGTATGATGCCGAAGGATAGCCGTCCCGGCAAGATAGAATACGCAGTTGAAACAGTAACTGATATCGAGTATGACAAAATCGGCCGGGTGCTGACTTCCGCTTATCCCCAATATGAACTTTCCCACATTGAACGGATGCGCAAGGCCGGTATAACAGCTTACGAAGGCCCGCAAACCTGCCTGACCTGTCATAGTGATATCGAAGTTACAGATGCAGAGACAGGTGTGATGCACAGCGTGGATCTCCTGGACAACCTTACTACTTCCGCTCACTATAATTTCTTCACCAAAGCTCACCCCAATGTCTGGGGTTTCAACGGTGAGCTGGCAGATGATTTCCCGATGGGCAAGATTGACCGTCCCTGTCCCAAGCCGGGCTCCTTCGCTATGACTGCCTGGGCGGAAATTGTTGTCACCGCGCACGG
Source organism: uncultured Bacteroidia bacterium (assembly GCA_964501185.1). Taxonomy (GTDB): domain Bacteria; phylum CAIWAD01; class CAIWAD01; order BS150m-G50; family BS150m-G50; genus BS150m-G50. The sequence continues at coordinate 11,306 of CAZCRT010000059.1, read as the reverse complement.
GGATACCATGTCGGAAGGATGTGGGCAATGCCATATCGCCGGTCAGTATCAGGCTCCACTTGGGGAGATAATGCCGATGTACGGTACTCTGGAAAAAGAGCGGGAAACTATTGACTGCCTTATCTGTCACAGCGTGGCCTATGATATGAACCGCAAACAGGTTGTAGTTGATGACAATGGACTCCGTCGCTGGGATCAGGATCGTTCGATGAAGGCAGCCATGGCGGTCACCACACCCACTTCCCAGACCTGCCTGCGTTGCCATCAGCATAATTTCGGTGGTGATATCTATGTGGATGAGGCTGATCCATCCTTCATGGAGAGCCTCATCAATACCGGTTATGACCGTCCCCGCGTACTGCACCCCGGTTCCAAGCGTGGTACCCCCTACTCACCATCCTGGGATGTACATGCCGCTGCCGGCCTGGCCTGTATTGACTGCCATACCACACAGGGGCACCATATCGCCAAGGGATTGAGTACTACCACAATGATGTCAAATGACCTGCCCAATACTGTGGTTGCCTGTGCCAATTGTCACACTGCAGAACCTCATGAAAACAATGAAGAGCTGGCTGACTACCTCAACATGCATACGGAACGGGTAGCCTGTGTAACCTGTCACATAACGGAACTGCACCCTGATAATGCTACCATGCGTGATTTTGCCAACCCGGTCTTCCACGAGCATGAAGGGATCTGGGTTTACGATGACATAGAAAAAGAAACGCTCCCGGGTAAAGGGATCGTTTACACCTGGTGGAATGGTGACGCCACTTTCCTGGGCAACGCTATCGGTGATAATCCTAATAACGCAGGATTATTCCGCTTCTACGATCCTCAGTATGTCTGGCCGGAATACGAAGACTATGACTATGCCGGTTGGTACGAAGAGGTGATGCGCCCGATTTCACGCAAGAAACCCTCCAGGCTATATGCAATGAAGCGTTTCAACGGCCGTCAGCATATCGATCTGCAGAATATGGGTCCTTTCGGTGGAATGTTCGTTCCTTATAATCTTCCCACCTATTATCTAACAGGTGATCCTGACAGAGCTGCTTCCGGGGAGATGGAGAAGTCGATGATGAAGAAGATGTACGGCTTCATGTTCGATGTTTACCTGATGAATAAGTTCATGTCCTTCATGGATGTCGATGGCTGGGATACCGGGTCTTACGAGGATGTGAAATCGATGAAACAGGTTGAACCGCGCTGGATGCCGATGGACGCACACATGGAAATCAGTCATGCGATTCGTCTGGAGGGTGCGCTGACCTGTACCAACTGTCACAGCGATAACGGTGTTCTGGACTGGAAACAGCTCGGTTACACTGCAGATGAGGTCGCCAGTCTGCGGGAAAATCCGCTGGAATAGGGTTTGTTCTATTCCAATTATCGTAATCTGATAATGAGGGGCTTCAGGGCCCCTCAGTTACGTTGAGGAGTCAGGGTATCTCCGCTGTTACCCGGTAGTACCTGACAGAGCCAATCTCAACTTCCGTCTGCCAGGAGGATCCAGAGTAGTTTCCGGAAGTGTCGATTGTAAAGCCACTGTACGGGTGCGATGAACTGTACATGGTATAGCCGCTGGCCGCTGGAATCTCATCCCAATCGATATACAGTGTGCCATCATTAATCCAGAGGCCGGTTATTTCCGGCATCCAGTCATTACCGGGGTTGTTGAAAGAGACCTCCATACTGTCCCGCGTGAAATTACCATTGTCATCCTGAGCTTCAGCGAAGATACGGTAAAGCCCGTTCTGAAAACCGGTCGTTTCCAGAGCCAGCTCCTTTTCGCTGAGCAGCGCCAGTGAATCACCGTTGCTGTTTGTAAGTACCTGGTGATAGTTGCGGGTTGTGTCCATCCAGGAGGAGGGTTGCAGCAGCTGATCACGCTGGTAGAAGAGGGTTGCCCACGGCTCGTAATTACTTGAAGAGTAAAAAGGATACGGGTGATCCAGCACCTGTGATAACGTGCGGGGAACTACCAGTTGACCATCAGCCATCCGCTCAATCCAGTAATAGAGTGAATGTGCCGGTTGTTGCCACGGAGAAGGTCCGGCCAGATCATAGACCTTGACCACGATGTCCAGAGCGCCGTTCAGATCACCCGGGTCCAGATAGAGAGTGTCATTATTGCGGCAAAATGCAAAACGACTGCCGGGAAAAACATCTTCAAAAACAGGGGCTGTTGTATCAGGTAGAGGGTCCAGTAATGGCATCGGATCGCGGGTGATCCCCCATTCGTTGTCATCATATTGCCACACTATCCCCGAGTCCTCAATCTCCGCGAAATGTATATGCCCCCAATCATCACTCCATTGGATAATGTCACCGAGATAATCGTGTATCAGTACAGTGTCACCGGTATCGAACTGGATACTGCTCTCTATCAGATGGGCGTAGAGCCAGCCGGTTGACCAGCCCGGTTCCTGAACAGGACTGACGGCAATACGCCAGTAGACAGCGCCACCCAGCGTCAGCACACATTTTACTACACCACTTTCCACAGCGTAAACCGGCTCTGCGATTGGTGTAATCAGATCAAGCCCCTGATGCAGGTAGGAGTAGTCAACACCGTATCCACCCATGTGCTGTTCGTAATGATTCCAGACCGTCCTCATGCTGTCGAAGGGGAAAAATGGCCAGGGAATTGTATCCCGCTGGCGTGATACATTTCGTGCTTCAACCGTTTCACCTGCGTGGGGATGTGGGCGAGTTTCACCCGGGTACTCCTCAAGTAGTTGACCCTGCCCGTTGTACAGCTGCAGAAATCCACTCGAGCTGTTCTCCCCACGTAGTTGTACACCTGCCAGGACACCTCCCTCGATGCAATGAAGATCCCGATAAGTACGCCCATCCCGCAGAACAGCAGTACCCGTCAAAGCAGCTGTCTGTGTATTGTAGATTTCCAGCCGTGTACGGCCTGCGAGAGCAACAGTTTCATTATCCGGTGAGAACACAATACGGCGGGGAAGGGGAATACCAGTTATCAGATCAGCAGTCAGGCTGGCTTCCCTGAACAGCTGCAACCGGTTGGCTCCGGCAATCGCAGTCAGGTTCTCATCCTCTGCAACCGCGAGTTCCCAGCCTCCAGGCAGTATTGTTACATCACCGGTGGGCAGCTCAATTAATTCCAGCGAGTTGCTGTTACCGACTGCGAAGCGATCACCTGTCGGGGAAAACTCAAAAAGCGTGGGGGCAGCTGCAGGCAGATACTCCAGTAGAAGGTGGCCATCACGATCCAGAAAACTCAGGCGCAGGTTGGCGGAGGGCCCATGCAGGTGCTGTATAAAAACGCAGATGCCATTGTCAGCAAGATAGAGATCTGAGCCGGGCGCCTGATCAAGATGGTAGAGGATATTTCCGTTATGCAGGAGTTCAAAATCCAGTAACTGACGCTGGTCGTGACCGACGTGGCCAATCCGCCAACTGCTTCTATAGCTGCCATCAGGTGAATAACTGTTTCCAGGTGACTGCAGAGCAGACATCTGTAACTGACCGGTATGTGATACTTTCAGGCGTGGATAATCCTGTGCAGCCCTGACAGATGCATCCGGTAGAAACGTCAGAATCAGCAGGGCAGATATCACGATCTGCGCAAAGCGATTTTGCATCAGACAGTCCATAAGATTTCCTTTTCAATGTAATACAGATTACGACCGGACGGGATTTATCGCTCCAGCAGAAACTCACGTCTGATAATCGCGTCCAGGTCATCAACTCTCGTGGTGGCAATATTCTGCAGAGCCTTCAACAACCGGTCATCATGACGATACATCGCGAGTGCGTTTACTACCAGTTCCGCTACCGGTAAGGATTCCTTTTCCACCAGCTCCAGAAGGAACTCCCTTGAGGAATCTGTGTGAAGCATTGCAATGGACAACAACAGTGTACGACGGAATCCCACATCAAGCGCACCCTCCCAGGCGTGTCGTAGCGGTGCCAGTGCTTTCTCGAGACGCGACTCCCCCATTGCCAGAGCGACAGCGTCGGCTTTCATATTGTCATCACTGTCAAGCAAGTGTGATACAAATGGCAGAGCGTTATCGGGTGAAAGCCGCAGTAGCGCCAGACAGCAATCACCGGTTACCTTATCGTCGTCATCGCCACAAAGCAGCTTGAAGCGCAATAATGGTTCCGCCCGCCAGGGATCCAGCTGTGCTAAAGCCCGCACTGCGCCCACACGAGCCTCCGGCTCCGGATCAGCCAGCAGTTCAGCCAGTTCAACGACAGCCTCAGGATAACCGGATTGTGCCAGACCACCTGCGCACACAGCCCGTAACTCTGCCGCGGTGTCTACCGTGCCACCCCAGACAGCCTCAGGCTGGCGCAGGTGAATTCCCTGCAGGAAGAGCTCTACACAGTCGGTATCAAGTTCAACCATTGTTGCAGCCAGGGCTGTCTTCGCTTTGCACCCTTTATCAGACTTTGCCGGGGGGTCCAGGAAGCGCTCCCAACTGCTTTTCAATTCCGCTTCAAGGTCTGTCAACCGTTCTTCACGGCAGATGACAGCTGCCCGGGCAACGATCAAGGCAGCACTATTGGTTAGTGCCCGCTTAAGCTCCTGCTGGAGTCTGTCTTTATCCTGCTTTTTCTGAAGCTGTTCCAGCTGCTCCAGTTGTGCTTCCAGTCTACGTGATACAGGCATAGTTACTCAGTATTACAGATTACATTGAAACTGCCGGGAATGTGATACAATATCAGTCATCCTGATCGTCAACTTTTCCACGTAATTGTTTTTTCCGGCTCTGCTGCCGCTTCGCCTGTAGACGATTAAGTGCTGCCGAAGCTGGCGGACGGGTAGTTTTACGAGGAATCGGTGGTTCTGCAGCCTGCTGAATGAGTTTTGCCAGACGGTGCAAAGCATCCTGACGATTACGCTCCCGGGTGCGATGACGACGAGCATCAATTACCAGCACACCTTCCCGGTTGATTCGATTACCTGCGATCTCAATCAGTCTCTCCCGCACCTCAGGTGGCAACGAGAGACTCGTGTACACATCAAACCGCAGCTGACAGGCTGTCGCAACTTTGTTAACATTCTGTCCGCCCGGACCCGAAGAGCGCACAAAGTTAAAATCAATCTCCTTCAGGGGGATCTGCAGGGAGTCTGTTATGGTAAGCGCGTTGATACTGACCTCTCCGGTTTTATCTGGTTGCAGGTATAACATACAGAGGAGAACCGAATTTCTAAAGCTGTCAGGCTGATTCCAGTATGAGTTTCTGTCGATAATTAATAAGGCGGAAAAGCGCAAAAAAGTTTATTTCCCCTTTCAGAGGTTGCTTTTTTGCAGGCTGGTGACTATTTTCCATGTAACAACTGCATAACTTCGCAGTATTATATCCAATAGTCTTCTGTTGTTTGCCCGTCAGGCATGGAGAGCAATTGTTTAGCAGAGTTCGGAATTATAGCATGATTATGAAGCTGACGCTGTTCAGCCTGTTGTGCTCTGCGCTTTCCCTGTCAGCCCAACCGGTTATCGATTCCGAGTTGAATCTTGGTGGCCCCGTACTTACCTGGCGGCCAGATCCGCTGGCTCAGGGCTATAGCATTCAGTACACCGGGGCACCCGAGCTGCAGTGGCAACGGGTTGCCGTTATGGCGGACAACAATTACTATCCTGCTCTCCAGAGTGGTTTCTTCCGTGTTACACCACTCTACAGCAGTTTCCTGAGTTTTACAGATACCCTGCGGCTACAGATCAAAACTACCTGCAACGGTTGGCGAGGGCCACAGGGTCAGGATGTAATAGATCTGCACGAGTATTCGCTGGATCTGTTCGATGCCAGTTTTGCCGACACACTGCGCTTCTATCCGGATGCCGGTGGATGGGCTCTGATTCCTATTCGGGATGATAGTCATTTATATACTGACGATGATGACCCCTCCAGAATATTCGGTACCATGTCAGAAAAGGACCGGTTCAGCTTCCGACTGAATGTCGACGCTGATGCAATAGTGGATCTTTTCGGTGTACCTGAAGATTTACCACTCACTATAAGGCCTTCCCTCTGGTATCTCTTTCAGGCTGGAAGTGATGACTGGGAATATATAGTTGCCGGTGATCAACTCGATGCCGGTTTACAGGATGGATATTTACGATTCCCCGGGTCCTGGTATGAGCGGACACCTGCAGCCGATTACGGAATTGGAATAATCGCTTGTGACAACAGCACGTCTGATACAGGCTCAGTGGAAGCGGACGAGTGGCAAACTGCAGCAGCTGATCCTTCTCTGCCCTTACCAACGGATTTTCCTGAACACTCGACCTGGCTGGCCCGTAGTTATGACGGTGTAGTTGTTGCGCAGCAACGGGTACTCTGGGCTGCAGATCTGTTAATTGCTACCCTGGCTGTTGCCGAAGTTGAACAGTATTTCGAATATAACACACAACAATATAATAACAGATGTCATGACAGATTAGACCGGATACGCGGTCCGCCTCATACCTCCTGAGGTGTCTGGCAAGGCGGCTCACAACACCGCGCTTGCCTGTTATGACACAACAACGCCAATATTAAGAGGAGTCAGATAAATGACTCCCAAACAACACCGATTAGAACGGGCGGCATAAGTCGCCCGTTTTTTTTAGGGAAACATAGCTCAGAGTCGCGATGGATTTTTCTGATACAGGGGAGTTATCTGAGTAACGGAAGCAGGTTTTGATAAGATGTTGTTAACAATAGATATAGCAAGTATTGTGGGATCGGACCACAGTATGGTGTTATAAATATGAAAGATAAGTGCATAATATTGCCATAATCAGTCCTTAGATGGTGATTTTTCGCCCTGATAATCGTCTCTAAGGATTGAGGAGGTATACCGCATTATGATCACAAACCAGGATTCTTTATCTTCCAAAAATGACTTTCTCTGCGTCAGTCATCTAGTCCACGAATGGTGATGTCTGCTGCTTTCAGCAGCAGGCGAGAGAAATACTGACCAGTTTCTGGACGATATCTCTGTCGATGGTGTCAACTGAGCTCCGCAGTTGGCGATAGCACGGTTGTCCGATTTTACTAAGATTTCCTTATCGAATGCTCGCAGGCAGTTAGTCTACGAAAGGTGATATCTCCCTTAAGCGATCAACTATCGGCGGTAATACCTCAATAACCTTGTCGATATCAACTGCGTTCCGCAGTTGGCGAGTAAACATCCGGGTGTTATGGAGACTTTATATTGTCTGTGTCCAATACCTAGTCTACAAATGGTGATATTTCCCTTAAGCGATCAACTATCGGTGGTAATACTTCGATTACCTTGTCGATATCAGCTTCTGTGTTGTAGACACTCAGGCTGAAGCGTATTGATCCGTGTGCCGCGGTAAACGGTACACCCATTGCTCGCATCACATGTGAAGGCTCCAGCGAACCGGATGTGCAGGCAGACCCGGAAGAAGCGCAGATGCCGTACTCATCCAGCATCAATAGTATCGCTTCACCTTCTATATATTTGAAGCTGACATTAAGTGTATTCGGCGTACGCTCCAGACCATTGAGAATGGCATCCTGGCAACTACTCAGAATTCCGGTTTCCAGTTTATCCCTGAGCCTGCGAACGCGATCATTTTCCTCTTCCAGATGAGCCAGAGCCAGCTCACTGGCCACACCAAGTCCTACGACACCAGCTACATTTTCAGTGCCGGCCCGTTTACCACCTTCCTGATGGCCTCCCTTGATGAAGGGACGGATGCGTGTTCCTTTACGAATATACATTGCGCCGACACCCTTGGGGGCGTGGAATTTGTGACCTGAGATGGTTAACAGATCAACCGGAACCCGGTCGACATCGATCGGTATTTTACCGATCGCCTGAACGGCATCAGTATGTAATAATACACCCTGAGATTTCACGATAGCTGCAATCTGATCCATCGGAAAGACAACACCGGTCTCATTGTTAGCCCACATTATTGAAACAAGAGCTGTTTCCGGGGTCAATTCTTCCTGTAGCTGCTCCAGATCGAGAGCACCGTTCTTATCGACATGCAACTCAGTCAGACGGTACCCTTTGTTTTTCAGGTAACGGCAGACGGTTTGAACTGCAGGGTGCTCCACCTGGGTGGTGATAACATGCCGCCTGGCCGGATCGATGGCATCCAGCACACCAAATATCGAAGCATTATCTCCCTCTGTGCCACCAGCGGTAAAGATAATCTCTTCCGGTTGAGCGCCCAGCATATTGGCTACCTGATCGCGTGCATGTTCGACATGTTTTGTAATGTCACCGCCAAAACGATAAATGCTGGAAGGATTGCCATATTGTTCTGTCCAGAACGGCAACATCGCTTCCACTACTTCCGGTGCGACTGCCGTAGTGGCGTTATTATCCAGATAGATCAGTGGCTTCATTTTTCCTCCACAACTATCAACTCCGGCGCGACGAATTCTCGCAATTTCTGTTCAACCACCTTACTCAGTGTGAACTCTGCGACCTGACATCCGGCACAATTACCCCGCATGGAGACCAGAACTTCGTTACCGTTTACATCCACCAGTTCTATGTCACCTCCATCCTTTCGAAGCTCAGGCCGTATCTCACGCTCAATGGTATCCTGAATCAACTTGATCTTCTCAATGTTAGTAAGGCGCTTCTTCGATATCTGTTCCGCAGTAGTACTGGGAGCTTTCTGTTCAGCATGTTTCAACAGGAGTTTCTCGATATCGGGATGGCATCCACCGCAGGCACCACCAGCCTTGGTATAATTTGTCACCTCTGCCACGGTAGTCAGATTGTGCTCACCGATAGCCCGTTCGATCTGTTCCTCGGTGACACCGAAACACTTACAGATGATAAGCTCCTCAGTCGCAGCATCAGGTTGTGCACCGGTACGGTAGTTAGTAATTGCCGCTTCAAGAGCCTCGCTACCCATAACGGAGCAATGTAACTTCTCTTCCGGAAGTTCTCCCAGGTAATCAACAATATCCTGATTTGTAACACTCGCAGCCTCTTCCAATGTCATTCCTTTGATAATCTCAGTCAGCGCAGAGGAGGAGGCGATTGCGCTGCCGCAACCAAAGGTCTGGAATTTTGCATCAGCAATACGGCCTTCATCATCCAACTTGAACATCAGCTTCAACGAGTCACCACAGGCCAGAGACCCGACCTCGCCCACTCCGTCCGGATTTTCCAGCTTGCCCACATTGCGGGGGTTACGGAAGTGATCCATTACATTCTCAGTGTAGTCCCACATATTTATATCCTCTCATCGTATAAACAAATTTCTATCATTGTCTTACCAGGTCGTCCAGTGTCAGTGAATAGATATTATCATCCAGAGCACTACTTACATGTGTCCAATGCCTGTGCATGGGGCAGGGGGGATTCGAGTTACAGGCTCCCAGACCAAGAATGCATGACTCAATTTTATCACTGCCTTCAAGTTCATTGATGATATCCCGGATGTTTATCTCACCTGCCGGGCGCGATAGCATGTAACCACCATTCTTGCCCTGCTGAGAAGTGAGAAAACCGGCATTGGCCAACCGTCTCATCAAAGCCGCCAGATATTTGTAGGGGATATTCAATTGCTGGTGCAGTGCCTTGACAGAGACTACCTCCTGGTCACTGTTAACCAGCTGTATGAACACCTTAAGCGCGTATTCAGATGTACGGTTAAATCGCATAATACCACCTTTGTGTAGTATATAGCACTCTGACTTTCAAATGACAAGCTTTTACACTACTACAGCAGCGAATCCCAAAAGACTTCCGGAAGTGTTCCGATAGTATATTGACAGACTGTCTTGCGAAATGTGATATTCCAAAATGGGGCCGGTATAGCTGGCCCTGTATTTATCTGCGACAGGTTAACAGCCTCGTCGATTTCTGCTTCTGTAATAAGTAATGGACAGATACAGCTTGCGGTTGCCGGGGGTATGAGATACGATAATGGTTGTATTGCATAGACAGAGGAGGAGTCGGTACTCTGAAAAACACTTCCGGAAGTCTTTTTACAATAAAAACGAGGACCTGTCCATGAACCTGGACAAAAGACGTCTACTTTTTCTTTGCAGTGGAAACTCCTGCCGCAGCCAGATGGCAGAGGGCTTTACCCGTTATCTGCATGGAGGAATTATCGAACCCTTTTCAGCCGGTATCGAAGCCGGGAAACAGGATCCGTTGGCAGTTGAAGTGATGAAGGAGGCTGGTATCGATATATCCGGCCAGCAGAGCAGTTCGGTAATGGAGATAATCGAGGAACCTTTTGATCTGGTAGTAACAGTCTGCAGCGAAGCAGACCGGAACTGTCCGACACTTCCGGAAGTCTCCCGCCATCTTCATCAACCTTTTGATGATCCACCAGCATTAGCTGTCAGCATCGAGCCTCATTCGGATAAGTTGCGCATCTACCGACGCGTACGGGACGAGATTGCTGATTTCTGTAAAACACTTCCGGAAGTGTTGAGGGAAGCATAACTCCTTATCTGAGAATAGCCACACTTGAAAAGCTGGAGAGAAAACCGTTGCAATCGGAAGGACTCCGACAACAACGGCTCTTGAAAGAGTGTTACTATTCGCTCTACTACCAGTTTTCCTTCAGCAGCTCAAAGTAGCCCTGTGGGTGCAGGCAGGATGGGCAGACTGTGGGGGCTTCGGTTCCCTCATGCAGGTAACCACACTTACGACAATACCAGATAACAGTGTCTCCCCGTTTGAAAACCTCACCCGCTTCCAGATTTGTCGCCAGATCACTGTATCGCTTGCCATGCTGTTTCTCTGATATCGCTATGGATTCAAACGCCTTCGCAACTTCCGGAAGTCCTTCTTCACGGGCAGTTGCAGCAAACGAGGGATAGAGTTCAGTCCACTCCTCTGTTTCACCGGCAGCAGCAGCGCGCAGATTTTCCAGGGTCGTACCGATTTTGCCAGCCGGATAAGCGGCCGTTATCTCAACATCTCCCCCTTCGAGAAACTTGAAGAAACGCTTGGCGTGGGTCTGTTCCTGTGCGGCGGTTTCCTCGAAGATTGCCGCTATCTGAACCAGTCCTTCCTTCTTTGCCTTTCCCGCAAAAAAGGTGTAGCGATTGCGTGCCTGTGATTCGCCGGCAAATGCCGCCAGTAGATTGTGTTCCGTTTTCGTGCCTTTGATGCTTTTACTCACGATTCCTCCTGCTATTTATGGCGTGGTTGCCAGGCATACCGGCCAGCAAACCAGCGAGTCATACTGATCATGTTTTCTCATATGAGTATACTGAACTATTCCAGCTGATAAAACAGTATTTGAATCTGTAAACAAGGCAGGGGCAAAAAAAGGTTCATCGCGTATTTCCGGGGTAAGCGGCTCTAATCTTGAGAAAGA
>CAZCRT010000058.1:0-12185 GCA_964501185.1 uncultured Bacteroidia bacterium | reverse complement strand
TTTCTCAAGATTAGAGCCGCTTACCCCGGAAATACGCGATGAACCAAAAAAAAGCCCCCGAAATCGGGGGCTTTTTTTGAATATAGTATGAAGGAGTTTACTCTTTCTCGTCCACGACTTCGAAGTCAGCATTTTCTACTTCGTTCTCATCATCCGGTGCAGACTGCTGGCTGGCCTGCTCACCACCGGGAGCACCCTGCTCCTGCTGCTGAGCCTGCGCATACATCGCTTCACTGATTGTACGCCAGGCTGTATCCAGCTCCTCGGAAGTACTTTTAATAAGTTCCAGGTCTTCACCCTTCAGGGCTTCCCTCAGCTTCTCAAGGCTTTCCTGCAACTTCGTCTGGCTTTCTTCGTCCAGCTTCTCTTTGAGTTCTTCAATCTGTTTCTCGGTCTGGAAGACTTTCTGATCAGCGGTGTTGCGGATTTCAACCTGCTCTTTACGCTTCTTGTCATCATCCGCGTATTTCTTGGCATCAGTACGCATTTTCTCAACTTCAGAATCCGAAAGACCGCCGGCAGCCTGGATCTTGATCGACTGCTCTTTACCGGTGGCTTTGTCCTTGGCAGACACATGCAGAATTCCGTTTGCGTCTATGTCAAACTTCACCTCGATCTGCGGAACACCCCTTGGCGCGGGTGGCAGGCCGTCCAGCTGGAAACGGCCGATTGTTTTATTGTCAATAGCCATCGGGCGTTCGCCCTGTAGAACATGAATATCAACCTGTGTCTGGCTGTCAGCAGCAGTGGAGAATGTCTCTGTCTTGGCGGTTGGAATTGTACTGTTGGATTCGATCAACTTGGTCAGCACACCACCGAGTGTCTCAATACCGAGTGACAGCGGAGTAACATCCAGCAGCACCACATCCTGAACATCGTCAGAAAGCACACCACCCTGAACGGCGGCACCGAGTGCAACTACTTCATCAGGATTCACTCCCTTATGGGGATCTCGCTGGAAGTACTCCTTGACCCGCTGCTGAACAACCGGTACTCGGGTGGAACCACCGACCAGGATAACCTCGTCGATTTCGCTCAAACTTATACCTGCATCCTTCATGGCAACTTTGCATGGTTTAATACTGCGTTCAACCAGATCGTCAATGAGCTGTTCAAACCTGGCGCGTGTGATCGACATATCAAAATGCTTGGGGCCTTCCTGAGTTGCTGTAATAAAGGGAAGGTTGATCTGTGTCTGCTGAGTGCTGGACAGTTCAATCTTGGCTTTTTCGGATGCTTCCTTGAGCCGCTGCAGCGCCATCGGATCCTTTTTAAGATCGATACCCTGCTCTTTCTTGAACTCATCAACCAGAAAATCTATCAGACGCTGATCGAAGTCATCACCACCCAGGTGTGTGTCACCATTGGTTGATTTCACTGTGAAAACACCGTCACCAATTTCCAGTATGGAGATATCAAATGTTCCACCACCGAGATCAAAAACAGCGACGATTTCTTCTTTCTTCTTCTCAAGGCCATAAGCCAGTGCTGCAGCAGTCGGCTCGTTGACGATCCTTTCCACTTCCAGACCGGCGATTTTGCCGGCGTCCTTTGTGGCCTGTCGCTGAGAGTCATTGAAGTATGCCGGAACAGTAATAACTGCCTTGATAACTTTCTCACCGAGATATTCTTCTGCGGACTGTTTCATCTTCTGAAGTATCATAGCGGAGATTTCAGGAGGTGAATACTGCTTATCCTGGATCTCCACCCGTACATCCCCACCGGAACCGGAACCCACCGTGAAGGGAACTTCCTTGATTTCCTGTCCTACTTCAGAGTAATCACGTCCCATAAACCGCTTTATTGAAAGCACTGTGTTCTGGGGATTGGAAACTGCCTGACGGCGGGCGGGCGCACCAACCAGCCGCTCACCGTTCTTGGTAAATGCTACAACTGATGGTGTTGTACGGTTACCTTCAGAATTTGGAATTACTACCGGTTCGCCGCCTTCCATTACGGTGACAACGCTGTTTGTGGTACCAAGGTCGATACCGATGATCTTAGACATTTTTATACCTCATAAGTCTATCTGTTAAATCTGTTGTTGTTTCCTGTCAAAAGTCTTGAATCTGTTCCTGTCCTGACAGATGCAAGCAGCGTGCCAGTTTTCTATGTATTGTTATTTATGATATTAGGGATAGAGGAGTGAAAACACACTGGTTTAACACTGCCTTTCTGGCAGATATATGGCAGCCTTTCGTGTCAGAATAACAGATTGCTGACAGTATGCCTGCAGCGCTCCCGGATGTTATGCCTGCATGACCGCATTCTCCGATTTCCACTGCTGCTGCCAGAATGCGAAAAACAGCGAACTACCTGCGGTCTATCATGATTGCACTTGAAAATGTCACCTCCATGAACTATATTCGGTTACTAGTGAAGTTGATGAAGTTAGATACTAACAGAAATCCGCGTAAAAAATGGAGTCGCCACAATGTACAACTACAAGGTCATTAAAGACGTCGAGTCAGTGGATAACCGCTTCAAACTCACCAAGGATGAAGTTGTTCTGGGCAATGGCTATTTCGTGGATCGCATTGGAATACTGAAAGACGGCAAATGGGACCTGGTTGACAAATCCGCACTTCACCGTATGCGTAGCGGAAGCGATCGCCGACAGGGGCTTGATGAAAGGCGTCAGATTAATGACAGGCGTGACGATTCATCAGGGTCTGCCTGAGTAGCAGCTCCCGCTGTTTTGAAGATCATAGCTCCTGTGTCATAGCCTGATTGCGAAAACCGACCCATAAAAGTTTTTCTATTTTTTCTTGACAGCAAAAGCAACAGTGCTAATATTTAGTCGTCCTGGCGAATCAAAAGATTCGCAAACCGTTCTAAACAATAGCCTGGAGGAAGAAATGGCAACCGCGAAACCGAAGGTTCCCGCGAACAAAAGCGACCTGGTTGATCTGCTTGTGAAGAAGGTCGGTCTGACCAAGAAGGATGCAAAGACATCCGTCGACACAGTTCTGGAAGGAATCAAGAAGTCCACGAAAAAGGCTGGCATTCGTCTGGTCGGTTTCGGCAGCTTCGCTGTTCAGAAACGCAAGGCCCGCAACGGCTTCAATCCGGCCACCGGTGAGAAGATTCGCATCAAGGCCAGCAAGACTGTCAAGTTCCGCCCCGGTAAAGAGTTTAAAGAATTCATCTAGCGCGGTCCTGATTTGGATTTTCGAGGGAGCTTCGGCTCCCTTTTTTTTTATATTCGAAAATTCCTTGACTTGTTAGCAAGCTATGAATAAAATATGTGCTTCCCTTAGCTCTTTGAGCCGGGGCGTAGCGCAGCCCGGTTAGCGCGCCTGCCTTGGGAGCAGGAGGCCGGAGGTTCAAATCCTCTCGCCCCGATTTCTTTTTACACCGATTTTTGGCGCCTGTAGCTCAACTGGATAGAGCAACGGCCTTCTAAGCCGTAGGCTGAAGGTTCGAGCCCTTCCAGGCGTATTATTCGTGCCACGTTTGATGGTGAATGTAGCTCAGTTGGTAGAGCGCCTGGTTGTGGCCCAGGTGGTCGTGGGTTCAAGTCCCATCATTCACCCTTTTTAAGGCCCCATCGTCTAGAGGTCAGGACTCAGGGTTTTCATCCCTGCAACGGGAGTTCGATTCTCCCTGGGGTCACTAGCAGCCCGGTAACACTATCTGTGTTGCCGGGTTTTTTGTATCACGGGAAGGAGATCTTCTTCTCTTCCCCGCTGAGAGGAAAGACTGTATAAACGGCTTTATCGGAACTGTCTTCAGTATCCGGTTGAAGCCGGAAGTACTAGTTCATCACTTGTCACACTTTTTCACTTCAGCAGCGTCACCCGCTGTGACGCAGAGAAGGCTCCAGCACGCATGTATACTGTGTAAACACCACTCGCCAGCTCTTCTCCATTGAACTCTACGGAATGCAATCCGGAGCTGCGATACTCATCCACCAGATTCCTGACAAACTGCCCGGACATATTGTACATGGAGATATTGACCTGGCATTGTTCAGCCAGACTGAACTCAATAGTCGTAGAGGGGTTAAAGGGATTGGGATAACAATCAGATAGTTGCCAGTCATCTGGCTCTATATTGATGTTGTTGCCACAGTAACCGTTGAAAGTGACCGGCATTTTCACCACAACATCTGAGAGGTGGTAGGAAAAACTGTCATCCGGCATGTAACAATCAAAGTCTGCACCGGAGTTACCCACAGGACAATTGTGAAAAAAAAGATATGCAACAGGCCGATGCCTGTGTAGATTATGTCGTATTGCCCCCAGTCGTGATGACTGATCTCTACAATCTCGATTCCATCACCGGTATCCACTTCAAGCGACCAGCCTGACTCATTAGTGCTGTTGGCTGTCGGGAATGACTCCAGTCCGGTAAAGTCCCAATCGCCAAGTGTCAGCTGACCTGCGTTCAGAGTAACAACAAGAGTCAGTAAAACAGTTCCACTTACAATCTGCCTCATAATCGGTCTCTACTGGTTGTGAATTTCCAATACCTGCAAATGCTCCTGCTGTTTCTATCGGAATTGATCACAGCGAAGTTGAATAAAAGATGAAGTCAGGTGTGTTCATCAGCAGTTTTATGGACGTAAAAAGGCGATCCCACCGCAGCAGGATCGCCTTTCAGGAAATCAATTCTTCCAGGCTATCAATTAATGCAGGTTACCCGGAAGAATATCTGATTTTCAGTAGCATAGGTAACGTAACTTGTCGAACTGATCTCCTGTACCAGCTCGAAACCGTCATAAAGATTGTCACTGCTGTAAACCCGGTATGCTGAAGCGTTTGGAACAGCATCCCAGGATACAGTAATGTATGGATCATTGTAAGTAATACTGATGAGAGGTGGTTCCGGATCAGCAATCGACAGGCCTGTCAGCGTCAGGTCATCAACATACCAGCCTTCCAGACCACCACCCTGATCGGAACCGAAGCGGAAGCGAAGCTGGATAGTCTGACCGGTCCAGGCAGCCATATCAACAGTGATTTCCTCCCAGTCAAAGTCACCGGAGTAACAGGGAGTCATCCCTTCAAACGGATGCGTACAGGGCACACCACCACCGGAAAAAGTACGGAAGACTTTGTTGTAGCCATTGTCTGGAATCAGCTGGTCCCAGCTTCCACCACCATCTGTGGAAATCTCGATTATTCCACCATCATAAGCCGAATCAGGATAAAGGCCGGAAACCTCAGCCTGCATGCGATGATAGATACTCAACTGAGTATAAGGATTGATCGTTACTTCCGGGAGTACCAGACGTGAATCAAGCGATTCAGCGTAGTCCCCTGTTCCGGTATCACCACACTTCCAACTGTGAGTCGGGCTGTTGTTGTCCTCGGTGCTGATGTGCCACTGGTCACCCCAGCCATCCGGTGAGGAGTGTGTCCATCCTTCAGCACCACTCTCAACATCAACAGCGTAGTAGACTTCCATATTGCCGTTCATGAATTCGTAGATTGCACTGGTAGCTTCATTATGATTGCTGGAAGCATCCTCTGCCCAGAAGTAGTAATAGACAGTGGTTCCCAGAGGTTGTGCCGGAACAATACCGGCCCAGGTGTCACCAATGACCGGTGTCATTGCTACTTCGTTGTAACTCATCCCATTCAGGCTCCAGAAGAGAGAAGCAGTGTCGATACCGGATGGATCGGCCATATCAGCTTCCAAAGTAAAGGGGCCATAACCGTCCAGCAACGGTTGATGATCATGTGTGATCACCGGTGGAGTGGAATCATCATATGAGAAAATACCGGGCTCCTGAGTAAACAGGATTGCCAGACCGTTAACCAATGGAGAAGCCGCATCCGGATATGTATTCCAATAGCTGTACTCAATACCAGTTGTCTGATCAATATTTTCAATACCTACCGTAGCATAATCATTGTCACCATAGTTGTTAGAGTTGTTGGTTACACTCTGGTACTGGAATAGAATATCACCATTGTCAGACGGTAGATAATCCTGATCGTAGAGGATGATCTGGAAGGTTTCCGTGGGGCTGCCAGGGCCTACCTGCAGTACCTGGTACCACTCAACAATGAAGCGATGATTAGCAGCATCATGCTGGTAGTATACTCTGCGGCTGGTGCCAGAAGTATTAACACGCAGATCATCCCAGAAAGCAGCTATCATATTTGATGGGCCGATACTGGTCGGAATCGGATAGTTACGGAAATTGACCTGATCACCCTGGCTGCCCATCGCCAGCCAGCCGTTTGAGCAGATTGTGATACGATCGTATGGGTTCCCGAAGTAATTGAATACAAAGGGTAACGCCAGCAGATAGGAATCATCAGCCTCATCACTGTTATCAGTCAACGGAATAACTGTTCCTGTGCTTGAAATCTCCTGCCAGTCGTATGTGGGGTGCTGGCTGTAGTACAGATCTTCTGAATCAAAACAGTAGTAACCCGCCACCGGACCCAACGGGTCATCCTCTGTCAGGGGGCCCACGCTGAATTCCGATTCAACTACTAACTCCATGCCCTGGCTGTTGGTCAGAGTCAGAGTCAGCTCTACAGGATGACCGTTGAAAATATTACCATCCGGTCGTACCTGCAGGTAAGTACTGTTCTGTCCGATGGCTCCAGCAGCTATGCTGCTGAATGTTGCGGTTCCATCTACAATAGTAATCTGGGGGTCGCTGCTGGTGAGGGTAGCATTGAGTGTGCCGGTAGCAATTGTACCCCAGTTAAACAACTGGAAGCGAAGTTCTCCGGTCTCTCCCTGGCTGATGAAATCATCCCCGTCAGGATCAGTTTCCAGCATTTCCAACCGTAATACAGGTTCAGCGATATTCAGAAGTAATACACTTTCGAAAGTACCGGATGAGGTTACAGTATTCACCTCCAGAGCAATACTCTGTGCCAGTTCACTGTCAATCAGAGGGCTGACAGAGAAACGGTACAGGGAGCTTGAGGAAACCGTTGCTCCAGGTACTATATTCGCAAAGGTTGAGTAATCCTGTTGAATTGTCACACGGGGATCGTCACAGCTGATAGTTGCATTAACATCATAAGCTGTAGAGCTCGTTCCCAGGTTAGTGAGATTCAAGGTCAACTCGATTGATTCACCGGGATTCAGGATACCATCACTGTTACCGGAGCTGTCACCGGAATTGTCATCATCCAGTACACCACCATCAGCGCTTACCCAGAGATTCTGGGAAACAACATTTATCGTACTTGTATATGGGTAGTAGTTCTGCCTGGTAATCGTCAGGGTTAACTGACCGCTGCTGAACAGGCCTTCCAATGGCAGCATAACATCACCACTGGCATCTGTCAGCCCCTTTACAGTGGCTACACCTTCCTGATAGAGACAGACAACAGCATCACCCAGAGGCAATCCACCACTCTCCACATGAACGGAATACTCACCTGCCTGCGGTACAACGGTGCTGGCATGAGTCACACTCTGGTAGCTCGGAACACGTGTCCGCAATACCAGACTGGCATCTCCCATCAGGTTATTCCAGTTGGAGAAATTGGTTACAAAATTCGGATACACTGTGCCATAGCTCATCCAGAGATCGAACTTACCCTGAAACAGCGCTTCACCTGCAGTTGGCAGCAGGTGGTCAAAAATGCCCCCGAAAATTCCGAGGTCCACAACATTGTTGCAGCGTGTATTGGTTCCAGCAGTAGCTGTACCAATAGCTGCCACTGCACCTCTGGGGTTAGATACTGTTCCAACCTGGTAGAAACCTTCCGAGAGGCAATAATCGTTGACAAAATCACCTGTACTGCAGGTAATATCGACAACAAACGGCAACATGTAGCCATTGGTCAGGTTGTTCGCATGAGTGTTGGTCCAACCATTCATGTACCAGTAACCACGATAGTTGAAATAGCCAATACCATTGTTGAATGCTGCAGAGATGGATGTCGCTTCAGGTGTGCCACATTCATGGGCATAACAGTCTGATACGTTGGTAACACCGCCATTCTGCATCTTGTATTTGATGTTTTCACTGGTAAACGCAGTTGACCAACCGGAGGCTGAGTTACTGTCCGCGTAGAGATGCGCGCTGCGCATCCAGTCCGGGTCAGCCATATAGGGTGTTTTTTCATAGTTGAGCTGTTTGTTGACCACGTTCATCAACATAGTTGCGTTGCTGACAGAAATCCGGCCCACAAAAACATCCCCCAGCATATCCCCACCTTCCAGGCGGGAATAATCATGATCACCGGTACTGTTTGATGGAGCCACATCTATAAAACTGCAGGAACTGGGGTCACCAACCAGAGTGACAAAAACAGGTGGATTATCCCAGTTGTTGTATGCGTTCTGAATGTAACTTTTTACTGAAGAATAGGTTCCCAGAGTGACATCAGCCTGAGTAGCAGTGTAGACAACCTGCCCCTTTTGCCGTTTCCAATCTAACAGAGGTTCCAGATAGGACTCTATCGAAGAATCGTAAACATAGAGAATGGGATCAAGACCAAGATTCTGGTCGTAATCACGGACGTTCTGATTCATCGCCTCATAGTTGAAGACATTGTGCTGCAGCAGGTTCTCATATGTTGCCGAACGCGGCAATTCACTCTTCACCTGATTGATTTCGTTTATACCGGCGAAATCAAAATCTATTTGAAGATGATTATAAACCCGCAATTGCCTGGTTACCGGATTGTACTGGTAAGGAGTCACCGCTACCTGCACCAGACGGTGATTACGGGCGATAGCCGGATCGGAAACAGAAATAATTTCCTCGGGATAGAAGCGATCCTCCTGCCAGAGATTACTGAGTTCCATCTCTGTCTCAGGATCATCTGATTCCTGCGGCAGCAGATCGATGTTTTCAAGCAGAGTGATTTCATAATCTAACTGGTATTCAACACCAGCAGCAGCAGGTATTTCCAGAGACCAGATCAAACCCTGTAGAGCAGGATCACCACTTGCAGAGATGGGAATCATCCCATCCTGTGCAATTAGGTGGCGCAAACCTCGCTCACTGTTTACTTCAACCAGACCGGCCTCAGGCAGGCTGACGGCAACCTGGCAACTGTTCACATCAGCTGAGATGATTGAAGTAGATACGGCTGATTGTGCGCTTGCAAAGGCGAGGAACGGTATAGCTGCCAATACCGGTAAAGACGTAAGTAATGCAACGACCTTTCTCATTGTGGACTCCTGAAAGTTACTGCGAATGCGTATTTAGAAGAATAAGTTGGGCATCTTATCGCTTTAATATAATCCCGGTCCGGCACATGGTCAACCAGTGAATGAAGCTATCAAATTTAATGTAGCAGCTCAGACTGCCCTTTCACCCGCTGGTTTCTAAGAGTTGAATCGTTGCGTTGCTTTGAAGAATCAGTTAGCACCGGGACAAACACAGCTACCCGGGATACAGAATAAAGAACAGCAGCGAAACTCCAGCCAGCAGCCAGAGTCCACCTGAAATCTCACGCCATTGACCGGCAGCTGTTTTCAGTACCGGATAAATTACAAAACCGGCAGTCAATCCGATTCCCAGGTTATAAGTAAAACTCATCCCGGCTATGACACAGATAGCCGGAATCACTTCAGTGAAATCTTTGAAATTCAGCTTTCCCAATGGGGCCATCATCAGGATACCGACGATAACCAACGCCGAACCATAAGCAAAAGCGGGAATTACAGTCAGAAAGGGATAGAAGAATAGTGCCAGCAGAAAAAGTAGCGCAGTCACCACAGCACTCAGACCGGTACGCCCCCCTGCCCTGATCCCTGCAGCTGATTCAATGAAAGTGCCTGTTGTTGTAGTTCCCAGCCAGGCGCCCAGCATTGTAGCTACAGAATCGCATAACATCGGTTTTTCAATCTCCGGCAGATTACCATCCTCATCAAGCAGATCCGCCTGTAACCCGACCCCCAGCAGGGTTCCCATGGTATCGACAAAATCCATTACCAGCACAGTCAGAATGATCGGGAAGAAGCCCCAGGTTAATGCACCGAGGATATCCAGCTGACCCAGAACCGGGGTCAGCGAGGGTGGTGCACTGACCCATTTCTCTGGCAGTGAAGCCTCACCGGTTACAAATCCGATAACGGTAACGATCAGAATGCTCAATAAGAGGGCACCCGGGACACGCCGTATCATCAAAACAGATGTCATCAGAATACCCAGGACTGCCAGCAGGACTGTCACACTGTGCAGATCACCGACCTTCACCGGAGCACCCGGCACGCCCAGTGTGACCAGACCGGTTTCGTTCAGACCTATGAAGATCAGGAAAAATCCGATACCGGCGGCAAATGCTATCTTGAGACTGAGGGGAATACTGCGCGCCAGCCAGGTGCGAATTTTCAGCAGAGTGATCAGTGTGAAGAAGAGACCACCAATGAAGATTGCACCGAGGGCTGTCTGCCAGCTGTAACCCAGCACTTTTACTACTGTGAAGGCGATGAAGGCGTTCTCACCCATGTAGGGCGCGATAGCGAATGGCCGGCGGGCATACAGGCCCATGGCCATGGTGCCGAAGAATGCGCTGATGATGGTCGCTACCAGTGCGGGGCCAAAAGGGATCCCGGCTGCTTCCAGTATCTTCGGGTTGACGACGATAATGTAGGCCATTGTCACGAAAGTGGTCAGGCCACCCAGCAATTCGCGGGGAATTGTGCTCCCGGCCTCCTCAAGTCTGAAGTAGCGCTGTAACATGCGTCCTCCCGGCAGATAGTATTACTGAAGTTATAGACAACTTTTTAGAATATGGTGAGATCTCAGCACAACGTAAAGAGAGTCGGCCACAGTGACCGACTCTCTATCAATTTTCCATACTGATGGTATCAGAACAGAAATGGAAAGTGTCTGCTCTGACTACTTGAGTAGAACAAGTTTACGGGTGAAGGTCTGTCTGTCAGTTTTCATAGTGTAGTAGTAGATACCACTCGGTAGATGTCTGGCATCAAATTCTACAGAATGATTGCCAACCGGCAGAGTTCCATCCACCAGTGTGGTGACAACCTGGCCATTCTGGTTACTGACTGTCAATTCCACCTGACCCGAAACCGCCAGGCTGAAGCCGATGGTTGTTGTCGGGTTGAAGGGATTGGGATAATTCTGATTAAGAGCAGTCGTTTCCGGAACATCGACACCGGTCGCAGTTTCCCAGATCACTTCAGCGATGTTGGAGTACTGGATAACACCTTCGTTGTCGAGGAAATAGGCTCTGGCGTTATCAATGCCAACACCGCCACCGACATATGTCCACTCCAGTTGACCATTGACATCGGTAGGTCCACCTGCGGAAAGCGCGTCATTGGGACCTGAGAGGATCTCAATAGTTACCTGGCGATCCACAACCGGCTCACCATTATCATCCTGTACTGTAGCGGTCAGTGTGTGGGTTTCACCGACAAGGTGCCAGCCCAGGCCAGGAGTCAGTACCACACCTTCACCAATGACAGCCGCAACTGTCATCAGGATATGAGCTGTGAAAATGTTATCATCAGCCGAAGGATTCAGAGTAAAGACTTCGAGACCGGTATCACCATCATCGACAAATGGCAGCATGTTGTAAAGCTCATCATCATAGAAGGTCCAGTCACTGTATCCGTCTGCAATCTGCCAGGGGTCCGGAGGATTATCATTACTGTCATTAAATCCACCGACAGTGATGAGATTTCCGTTACTCATCGCACCATCTGCATCGTCATTGCCACCGGCACAACTGGTCAGACGGGTACCATTGATATCAATTTCGCTGTACTGGTCACTGTTCACCTGGTTACCGAAACTGATAGCGAGACCCAGGTCCATAACCATGTCAGGAACAATCTCTACCGGTTCACCAAAACCGATATTGAAAGTGTCGCCACCGGTTGACTGCGCACCAAAACTTATCAATACTGTGTTGATGGTAGTCTGTTCAGGATCATCGAATACGACATAAAGGGCTTCACCGTCAACATCATAGCTGCTTGCTTCAGCCACAGTAATACTTGTGACACCCGCGCCGGCAGGATCAATGATTGAGGCAATAAGAGCAGTGACATCAGCCCAGTGATTGTAGGAATTGATGCCGTTTTCGATGACGACATCCCAGTTGACTCCGTTACCGTCAAGAGTAATACCCCCGTCGGGAATCGTGCAGTAACACCATCCGGTGCTGGCTGCAGACAGATAGGCACAACGTACGGTCGCTGCCGCGTTTGGTTTGAGTACATCAAGTGTACAACTAATCTTCTTTCATAACAATGATACTGTATTATCTTGACTGAGC
>CAZCRT010000057.1:0-12288 GCA_964501185.1 uncultured Bacteroidia bacterium | reverse complement strand
ATCAATGATGCGATGTCGCTGTCTCTTTTTCCCCTAAATTCCGCGATGAACCTATATTCTGCCATCCCCTTCGGGGATTCAGGAGGGTTATCTGCAATTTCAATGCACTAATTCCGGGTACCACTATAGTGGGTTTCAAACAGCAATTATTTATGAGAATCGCTAAGAATGGAAAATATACAGTTGACGCTGGAAAGGAACATATGGCTGAACATCTGCAAAGGGAGATCGCAAGACTCCGTAAAATGATATTGCGCGAAGGTACTCTGGTAGAGGAAAGCCTGCGCACCGCACTCTCAGCGCTCTGGGAGCGGGATCTGGATCTGGCGCAACTGGTAATCAGTAAGGATGCTGAAATCGACGAGATGGAGGTAGAGGTGGAGGAGGAATGCCTCAAAACCCTCGCTTTATACCAGCCGGTTGCCAGCGATCTGCGCTATATCGTAGCGGTTCTGAAGCTCAACAACGACCTGGAGCGGATAGGTGACCTGGCTTCAAATATTGCTGAACGGGTGAAGCGACTCGTGACGGAACCGCTGATTGCTATTCCCGATATGCTACCGCGGATGGCAGAGACAACCGGTGTTATGCTCCAACTCAGCCTGGATGCTCTGATTGAGTCCAATCTCGAAACTGCTATGCGGGTTTGTGAAATGGACGACGAGATCGACTCATACCACAGGGATTTTCATAAACTAGTAGCGGAAACAATCCCGACAGATCCGGCGCTGGTTTTCGGCTGGCTGTTGCTGCTGGGGATCTCGCGCCAGCTGGAGCGCGCTGCCGATCACTGCACCAATATCGCCGAAGATGTGCAGTACATGGTTAAGGGAAAGATCATCCGGCATCGTCTGGGTTAAAAGTCACTCTCTTTATTTTGCCAACAGCATTTTACCGCATAATTTTCCCGCATCGGTACTGAGCACATACAGATACAGACCACTCGCCAGACCGGAACCATCAAACTGCAGCTGGTGAATCCCTGCCTGATAGTAGTCTGCTGCTTTATGCCCTATCGCCTCCCCCTGTAGGTTGTATACTGTCAGAGTTGCTTCCTGAGCTACTGGTAACTCGAACTCAATTGTCGTTACCGGATTGAAAGGATTGGGGAAATTCTGTCCCAGCCGGAAATCACCGGACCACCCCGCAGGTTCCAGCTGCCCGACACTCTCACCGAACTGGTCTCTGAAAATACGACCTGAAGTTCCCACAGTGCAGACAGCATCCTCTATGCCGGAAATCCCCAGGAGGGTGGTTACTGGCGAGACTGTATCCAGCTCTTCCCAGCTGTCACCGAAGTCTACAGACCGCACTACCCGCCCGCTGTTGCCGCAGGCATAGCCGGTCCCGTTATCATCAAAGGAAATGGATTGAAACAGCCCGGTACCGCTGTATACAGTTTCCCAGTTGGCACCACTATCACAGGTTTTCATGATGATACTGCCTCCGCTGCCACCACTTACCACGCCACAACTGTCGTTGAAAAAGTGAACACCACCGATTACGGCACCGCTGAAAGTGTGGACGAAGGACCAGTTATCCCCACCATTGGTGCTCCTGTAAAGCCGGTTGGGATTATCCCAGTTTGTACCACCTACTATATAGCCGGTGGTTTCGGTTGGAATGCTCATCCAGCGCAGTACATTTCCGGTGCCGGAGTTGACGGAACTCCAACTGGCACCACCGTTCGTGGTTCGGTAGATTTTTCCCAGCCAGCCGCAGGCGAAACCGAGCTCAGGTGTGGCGAACTCAACATCATATAGCCCGTAGGTGGCACTCATGGAGGAGTAGGTCCAGCTGTCACCTCCATTTGAGGTTTTAAAGACAGCTCCCGCCTGGCCACCATTCAGGCAACCGGCAGCGTAACCATGCTGATCATCGGTGAAGGTAACCGAGAATACAAAGGAACCGTAGGAAAGTGTGCTGTGGGTCCAGGTCTCACCTCCATCAAGCGTTCGCAACGCCTGAGCGCCGGAGCTGCTGCCCCAGCCAACTGCGAAACCGGTTTCCGGATTCAGCAGATGAACCGCGTAAAGGTTATCACTGACTCCGGAAGGTTGCTGTGTCCACACAGCGACTGCCTGGTTGGACAATGAAAGGCAGAGAGTTATTACCGTGATAAAAGTGTTTAGTTGTCTGAATATCATTGTGAACTCCATTTACCAGTTCTGTTAATTGTCTACTCTATTTCACAAGTGTGATTTTACCGGTGGCTTGATATTCACCAGCAGTTAACCGGTAAAGGTAAATTCCGCTGGCAAGTGCTTTTCCCTGGTAATCCACACCCCTCCAGTTGACCTGATGTCTACCTGCAGGTTGAAACTGATTCACCGGAGTAGCGAGTCGTTGACCGGCAACAGTGAAGATAACCAGCTCTACAGGAGCATTATGCCTCAGTGTATAGTGGAATACCGTTTCCAGATTGAAAGGATTCGGGTAATTCCCGGCCAGAGTGAATTCGGTGACGTCGGTGATCTGAACAGTCGCCTCTTCATTCTGAGTGAACGGATAGGCGCCCATATCGACAACAGTGCCGTCAGGATCAGGCGGTGCGTCGGGATCACCGGTATCGATGCAGGGTGAACCAACAGTCAGATGAAAATCGTTATTGTTAGGATTAGCAAACAGCGGATCATCATCAATGCACCCTTCACCGAACCAGCTCTCCCAGGTACCATCCTCAACGTCAGTATAGGTGATCACCGGCGGGTAATAGGTGGAAAGGGCAAAGACCTCCTGTGGTGTGTTCTGCCAGAGAATTGAGCTGTAGATATTCGGTTGACATTGCAGATCACTACAATAAAAACCGCCGCCGTAATCGGCGCTGTTGCCGGTTACAGTCGCATTGTAGAATTGCGGAGTGGAGTAGTTGTAGACATAAACACCACCACCGAAAGGCGCGTTGTTGTCATAAATAACGGTATTAGAGAAGATCGGGTCTGAATAGCTGATCAGGATGCCGCCGCCATGGTTGGACGAGTTGTTCCGCACAACCAGATCGGTCATGATGATATCGCCAAAGTCATGGCAGTAGATTCCACCACCCTCGTCACCGCTATTATCCTCAACCAGTATATCAGATCCGGTAGCGGAGGAGTGGGAGAAAAATGCCATGCCACCACCACCCTCGGAACTATTACCGGTTATGATAAGGTTGCTGAGTGTGGGGCTGGCGCCATAGCAATAAATACCACCGCCATAGTAGTCGGTCGAGCCATTAGTAAGGGTAAAGCCGATCAGCTTTGATGATGCGGTTTCGTCATTGTTGAAACGAACACAACTGTTGCTGTTCCCCCCGTTGATAATGGTTTGTTCAATAGCGCTTTCTTCTCCGGTGAAAATATAGGTTGACGCGACAGTCACTGCCCGACCTTGAAAAGTAATATTCTGCTGGTAGGTTCCCGGTTGGACCAGCACTGTATCACCACTGCTACTGGCTGTGATAGCGCTCTGGATGGTGCTGTATTCATCAGGCACATTCAGTATCAGGGCAGTAGCACTGGTGGTAAGCCAGACCAGTCCGATGATAATCGTCAATATTCTCATGGCTCTCTCCTGTATATCAGTCACTCGACCCCTGCTCTGGTCGACCGTGTTTTTTGATCCAATCATCTTCAGTCATCGACCTGGCCCACTCGAATTCAAAGAGCGAAACACAGGCGGTGGCAAAACCGGGATCCTCTACCGCAATCATGGTAAAATCTTCAGCGGTGATTCCAGGTACGGCTGATAGCGCCAGCATTACTTTTTTGCGATCGAAGATGAACATCTTGATCGGTAGTGTGTCTGCCAACCGAAAACTGACATCGCCGCTGGACCGTAACCGGTCCATGGTCAGATGCAGGAAGTAACGGTGCTCCTCTTCCATCATGTAGATGGTGCGAAATTGTACACCCCGTTCCAGGCTCTCGCGGTCCGCTTCCATCATCTCTTCATAGATATTACACTCCGTGACAGCATAGGGGGTACGATGGAAGGTCAACAACTCGTTTTCGACCTGCTGATTGCAGGTGAGGAAATACTGGTTAATCTGCTCCCGGTTGCGGATGACCTCTATGAAGTCAAGTGCTCGATCCTGCTGCCTGCTCTGGTTAAACAGCGTGTCAAGCTGCCCCAGAGTGACAGCAGCCTGCTCCTGTTTGAAGGCCAGTTCCCGCTCCAGGCGAGCAAGCAGTTGAGCCGGTTTCACTGCGGTGAAGTAGCGATGCTTGCCTGCGACCCGCTCCTGGCAGAGCCCCCTGGTTACCATCCCTGCCAGTAGCGCATAAGTCCGGGGGCGATTGATACCGGTAAGGCGATGCAACTCACCGGCAGTCATTTCCGGATGCCGAACCAGCTGCAGGTACAGTTCCGCTTCCCGCTCGGGTATACCCAGTAACTTAAGAGTGTCCACTATTTGACTATCATTCATGATGATGTACCTTACTCTGATTTGTTATCCCCATACAGTATAACATATATTATTAAGAAGTCAATTACTTCTCTCCCCAAGCCCTTGAAACAGCAGCATGTACTATTGCATCTATCCGGTACATATAGAAATATGGTATCTTCTTATCCATATATATTATCATTAGTAAAGAGTCTAAATATTGAGTGTGAATTCATCTCGAGTGATGATACAGAAAAATAGTTCACAAATGAGTCAATCGTATGTGCTGTATTATCATTGTATTATATTAACTTCTTCAGAGTTGCAATCTCGTTTGGTATTTTTCTGTTGACAATCAGCCTGTTTTTATTATAATGATAATAGTTATTGATAATGGAAGGAGTAATAATGCTTAGAAACACCAATCAGAGACAGATCATACTGGAAGAGCTTCAGGGGCTGACATCACATCCCAGCGCCAGCACTCTGCATGAGATTGTCCGCAACCGCCTTCCCCGTATCAGCCTGGCAACTGTATATCGTAATCTTGAGTTACTGACCAAGCTGGGGTTGATAAAAAAACTGGCTTTGAGTGGGGGTGAAACACGTTTCGATGCGGCTACCATGCCCCATAACCATATCCGTTGCCTGCAATGTGACCGGGTTGACGATATCGATATTCCGGTACTTCGATCACCATGCGTGCAGGATTACTCTGAATCCACAAATAGCGCCTACCTGATTCAAGGGTGCAATGTCGAGTACTATGGACTCTGCCCTGAGTGTCAGCGAACAGAGGCAGACAGAAATAACCACCAGTAACAGATGCAATTTACCACTTTAAGAGGAATCAAATCATGTTGACCCAGAAAGTACAGACAGCCCTGAATGAGCAGATGAATATGGAATTTTTCTCAGCCAACCTCTACCTGTCCATGTCAGCCTGGATGGATGGAAACAGCTTGAAGGGAATGGCTCACTGGATGCGCCTGCAGGCCGAAGAGGAGCAGGAACATGGGATGAAGTTTTTTGAATTCATCCAGGCCCGTGGAGGTAATGCCGAAATCAGCGCTATCGAAGCTCCTAAAACCAGTTGGGATTCCCCCCTGCAGGTGTTTGAGGAATCCTGGCAGCATGAATGCAAGATCTCAGAGTTGATCAACAATATCGCTGATCTGACGATTCATGAAAAAGACTTTGCTACTCAGTCCTTCCTGCAGTGGTTCATTACCGAACAGGTGGAAGAGGAAGCGACAGTGCTGGAAATAGTTGAGCGCCTGAAACTGGTTGGAGATAATGGCGCGGCCCTCTTTATGCTGGAAGCGGATCTTGGTAAACGGGCTGCTGCAGCCACCACTAACTGATCTGGACCGTCCAACAGATACAAACAGATTTAGATACTTCAGAAACGACTTAAGCAAATTTCAAATGAAAGGAAACTACAGATGAGTTCACTTGTAACACAACAGGCACCTGACTTTACAGCTGAAGCAGTAATGGGTAACAATGCTTTCGAAAACCTGACACTTTCCACCTACAAGGGAAAGTATGTTGTACTATTCTTCTATCCCCTCGACTTCACCTTTGTCTGCCCCTCTGAGATCATAGCCTTCGACAAGGCTCTCGACAAATTCAAATCAAAAGGCGCTGAAGTTATCGGTGTTTCCGTGGACTCACCCTTCACCCACTTCGCCTGGAAGAACACTGATGTAGAAAATGGTGGTATCGGCAATATCCAGTACCCCCTTGTAGCTGACCTCAACAAGGAAATCGCTCGTCAGTATGGTGTTCTTTTCGACGAGTCGGTTGCCCTGCGTGGTCTTTTCCTGATTGACAAGGCAGGAGTTATCCGCCACAGCGTAATCAATGACCTGCCGCTGGGTAGAAGTGTTGATGAAGCTCTGCGGATGCTGGATGCACTTGACTTCCATGAAGAAAATGGTGAAGTCTGCCCGGCCAACTGGCAGGAAGGTGATGAGGCAATGAAACCGACCGCCGAAGGTGTAGCCGAATACCTGGCCAAGCACGCCAAGTAGTTTCTCACGGCGTCGGCCCGATTCTACCAATACGGAGGTGAGAGAACTTCGCTTGCGGCCTGGCCGTGTGCGTTGATTTCCGGGGAAGGGAAATGAGGGTCGACGCTGTAAATACCGATACTGTTTGAGTTTTTCCACGCGCTTTATAGTTTACAGGTAATTAACACTGTTCTTCCAGTCAGGCCGGTTGTGAAATCCCGGTCAACTGATAGTTCAATTGATAAGGAGACAACCATGGAAACCATTGGAGCTGTCCTCGACTTTGCCATCCGTAACGAGGAAAAAGCTTTCGAGCTATACTCAAGCATGGCAGAGAACAGTAAGAGCGCCAGCGCTCGCAAGATGTTTGAGAGACTCGCCCTGGAGGAAAAGGGACACAAAATCAAACTGGAGCGGATTCGTGATGGAGAGAAATGGTTCGCTGAGCCCGGCAAACCTGTTGCCGATCTGGGAATAGCGGAAACACTGGAAGAGATGCCGCGCGAGGGTGAGTTTGATTTCCAGAAAGCTCTGATCTTTGCCATGCAGGCTGAGAAGCGTGCCTACCAGCTTTACACAACTCTGGCCGGCCTGGCTGATGACAACGAACTCCGTAAGCTGTTCGAGGGTCTGGCTCGTGAAGAGGCCGGTCATAAGCTGCGGATAGAAATCGAATACGATGATGAAATCTACCGGGACAATTGACAGATTTTTATCTGGCTGAACCGGTTACATAAAGGAGATAGTTATGGCTTTGAAAGAGAAGCAGGTATATCGCTGCGAGAAATGTGGCGCAATCATAGAAATGATGAATGATGCCAATGGCAAACTGGTGTGTTGTGGATTGCCGATGAAACTGCAGGCGGAAAACAGTACCGATGCAGCAGGTGAAAAGCATGTACCGGTTATCGTGCAGAGCGTTGACGGTGTTAAAGTGACGGTTGGCAGTGTGCTGCATCCAATGGAGGCAGATCATTTCATCGAGTGGATTGAGTTGATTGTTGACGGACAGGTTCTGCGCCAGCAACTCAAACCGGGCGACACACCCGAAGCATTCTTCCGGGTTACAGGTGCTGATATCAAAGCACGCGCCTGGTGTAATCTGCACGGACTCTGGAGTTCCTGATCGACTGAGAACGGGTCACTCTCGAAAGGGGGTGACCTTTTAATTTTCCTGAATCCTGATCCGGAGTAAAACATGAATCGAAGTCTCACCCCCAATGTTGATTGGGTGGGAGCAGTTGACTGGAACATCCGTGATTTCCACGGTTACGACACCAGTCGCGGAACCAGCTATAACAGCTATCTGCTGCGTGATGAGGCAACCGCCCTCATCGATACCGTCAAGGAAGTGCACGCCGACACGCTGCTGGCTAACATCAGGTCGCTGGTCGACCCGGCTTCCATCAAATACCTGGTCTGCAATCACGCGGAACCGGATCACGCCGGAGCGATGCCACAGGTACTGGCAGCTCTACCCAATGCTGAAGTGGTCTGTAACGAGAAATGCCGCCTGGCGTTGAGCCGTCATTTCGATACTTCCAGCTGGCGCTTTAAGATTATTACAAGTGGCGATGAGCTTTCGCTCGGCAATTTTGTACTGCAGTTTATTGATACCCCGATGGTACACTGGCCGGAGTCGATGTTTACCTACATGCCACAGGAGAAGATTCTCTTCTCCATGGACGCATTCGGTCAACACTACGCTACCGCCTGTCGCTTCGATGATGAGAATCCACAGGAGATCATCCTTGAGGAAGCGAGAGCATACTACGCCAACATCGTGCTGCCGTACAGCAGCATTGTGACCAGGTTACTGAACAGCACTTCCGAAATTCAGCCGGAGATAATCGCGCCCAGCCATGGTATTGTCTGGCGCAGTTATGTGGATAAGATAGTCCAGGCTTATCACGACTGGTCCTCACACAAGCCGCAGGCAAAAGTTCTGGTTATTTACGATACGATGTGGAACAGTACTGAGATGATGGCTCGTGCTATTCAGGAGGGAGCGGAGATCTCTGGTGTGGATGCCCGCTTGATCCATCTGCGCCGTTCGAGCCTGTCACATATTGCTACGGAAGTCCAGGACGCTGCAGCTATCGCCTTCGGTTCCCCCACGCTCAACGCAACCATGATGCCGATGGCTGGCGCTTTGTTGACCTATCTCAAGGGATTGAGACCGGCCGGGAAAGTCGCCTTCGCATTTGGCTCCTACGGTTGGGGGAAAGGTGGCCCGGAAGCAGTTGATGAAGTGATGAAAGCCATGAAATGGGAACTTGTCCGTGAGCCATTGAAGGCACAGTTCCGTCCTACAGATGAAATACTGGCTGAGTGTCGTGACGAAGGTCGGAAACTGGCAGCCAGAGCACTTGAAATGGCATCGGCCAAATAAATAAAACTGGAGCATAGCATGAGTGGTTATAATGTTGTTGAGATACTGAAGATCGCAGTCAACATTGAGAAAAACGCTGTCACTTTCTACGCGGCAGCGGCAGAGCAGGATGTCAGTGAACCGATACGCAAACTGATGAGTGATCTCTCCACCTGGGAAAAGCAACATGTCAGCCTGTTCAGCAGAATGGTGAGTGAATGGGAGGATAAGGGAGAAGTGACCTTTGATCCTGAAGACCATGTGGAAGGCTATCTGCGGGCCGTTGCATCTGGAAAAATATTCACACCTGACAAATTGGAAAAAGAAATGCCGCAACCGGGTGAGTCCGCTTCACAGCTACTCGAACGGGCACTGCAGCGTGAACAGGAGGCTATAGTTCTGTTTCTGGCGCTGCGTGATTCCCTCACTGACCCGGATGACAAGAAAGCTGTAGAAGATCTGGTCCGGGAGGAGATGAGCCATGTTTCGTTCCTGCTGGCCAGGAAATCAGAACTCTAGACCGAACCAATTGATAGTGAACAACTGAAGAGGTGAAATATGAAGACTTATGTATGCGATGTCTGTGGCTGGGAATACGATCCTGCGGAAGGGCTGCCCGATGAAGGAATTGAACCGGGAACCGCTTTTGAGGATTTACCGGAAGACTTTGTCTGCCCGATGTGTGGTGTTGGCAAGGATGAATTTTCAGAAGTAGATTAGGAACTAAAACTGAAAATCTTAAGCGCCTCGATTCTGTCTACGCGGAATTGGGGCTTTTCTGATACTGGCAATCAGCAATGGTGTTGTATCCCGGATAGCAGATACCCGTAAATATATTTCAAATAAATATTGTCAGGAACCATTACTGTTAATAATATAGTACTGTACAGTATTCATATCGGTTCAGATTCCAGACTTTATCCGGTCAGACTTTGACTGATATTTGATATCATAAATAATGACAGTTTCATATATACTCTGAGTAGAGAATTTTATCAGCAGGGAGCTCTCATGGATGTTTTATTTTTGTCCCGATTACAATTTGCTGTGACAATCGGGTTTCATTTTATCTTCCCACCACTATCTATTGGTCTGGCCTGGTTACTGGTGGTTCTGGAGTGGCGTGGTTGGCGGGGTAACAATCAGCTCTATAAGGATCTAGCTCGTTTCTTCGGCCGGATTCTGGCGCTTACCTTTGCGCTGGGTGTTGCCACCGGTATCGTTATGGAATTTCAGTTTGGAACCAACTGGGCACAATACTCCCGTTTTGTGGGTGACATTTTCGGAGCGCCCCTGGCTGCAGAAGCGGTGATCGCGTTCTTCCTGGAGTCCACATTCCTGGGTCTCTACCTGTTTGGCCGTAAACGTGTTTCCAAAGGTGTACACTGGTTCTCGATTCTGATGGTAGCTGTTGGCTCAACCCTTTCCGCTTTCTGGATTATTGTCGCTAACTCCTGGCAGCAGACACCAGCCGGATTCATACTGCAGAACGGCCGGGCGGAGTTGACCAGTTTTGCTGCTGCGGTATTCAATGCTTCGACTTTCGATCGTTTCTTCCATGTCATGGTCAGCACTATTATCGCTGGTGCTTTCCTGATGATAGGTATTTCTGCCTATCGCCTGCTGAAGAACAAGCAGGAGGAAGCCTCTTTCAAGGGTCTTCGTCTCGGTATGATCGCGGCATTCATCTTCTCACTTCTGGCACTATATCCTACCGGTCATTCCTCCGCTGAAACGGTTGCTCAGACACAGCCTGAGAAGTTCGCCACCATGGAAGGACTGATCCACACTGAGACCAACGCTGGCCTGACTCTGTTCGGTATACCCAGTTCAGATCCACTGGAATTGAAATCGGCGATCAAATTCCCCGGTTTGCTCAGCTGGCTGGCACATGGTGATAGTAATCTGCCGGTTCAGGGAATGGTAGAATTACAGCAGGCAGGTTGGGATACCCCACCGTTCGGTCTGGTTTTCTCCTCCTTCCATATCATGATTATTCTGGGCATGCTGTTCATACTGTTGACGCTTGTCGGAGTGGTGTTACTCTGGCGCAGAAAACTGGCAGATCAGAACTGGTTCCTCAAATTGATGGTCTGGATGATCCCACTGCCACTGATCGCTATTCAGTTCGGCTGGATTGTGGCTGAAGTTGGCAGGCAGCCCTGGGTTGTATATCACATACTCAGGACAGCGGACGCCTACTCGACTAACCTGGCTACCGGTGAGGTTCTTTTTTCGCTGATCATGTTCAGCCTGATTTACCTCTTGCTGGGCGCACTCTTTGTTTATCTGCTGGTGCGTGAAATCAAAGCGGGTCCAAAACCAATCCAGATTAAGGAGGCTTAACAATGGATCTCAACACAACCTGGTTTCTTCTGATAGGTGTGCTGCTGGTCGGCTACGCGCTTCTTGATGGATTTGATCTCGGTGTTGGTGTAATGCACTTGTTCACCAAATCTGATAAGCACCGTCGTATTAATCTGAACTCAGTCGGTCCGGTATGGGATGGCAATGAAGTCTGGTTGCTGACTGGTGGTGGCGCACTTTTTGCCGCATTTCCACCAGTATACGCTTCCGTTTTCAGCGGTTTCTATCTGGCTTTCATGGCGCTACTCTTTGCTCTGATCGCCAGGGCGGTATCTATGGAGTTCCGTCATCATATGCAGAGTCCCGGCTGGCAGAAAACCTGGGATATTACTTTCGGTATTGGCAGCCTGCTGCCGGCATTGCTGTACGGTGTTGCTCTCGGCAATATCATGCGGGGCCTGCCGGTTGACGCCACCGGTCACTTTGATGTTTCATTTCTGTCGCTGTTGAACCCCTACTCGCTGCTGGTCGGACTGTTAAGTTTGACAGCATTCACCATGCATGGAGCAGCCTGGCTGAACCTGAAAACTGATGGTGAGCAGCAGGCCTGGGCACAACGTTGGGCCAGTGGCAGCTGGATGACTTTCCTGGTCATTTTCCTGGTAATACTCTCAATGACCTTTTTCACCAATCAATCTCTGCTGACCGGAATGTTGACCAACCCCGTAGCCTGGCTATTCCTGGTGCTGCTGATTGCGGGTATTGTTCTGTTTCCAGTCTGGTTGCGTGGACGCAAACCACTGCATACACTACTGGCAACCGGTGCTCAGATTGCCGGTGTTATGGGCTTGATCGCTGTGGGACTGTTCCCCAACATAGTCCCCTCCAGCCTTAACCCGGACTGGAGTCTGACAGTGTATAACGCTTCTTCTACCCCTCTGACTCTGAAGACAATGTTGATCATTGCTCTGATCGGGGTACCGATAATGCTGGTTTACACAATCTGGATATACTATATCTTCAGGGGTAAGACAGTTATCGAAGAGGAAAGCTACTAATAACTACAGCTTAAGTGTTGTAACAGGCCAGCTGGAATATCCGGCTGGCCTTTTTTTGGGTTCATCGCGGAATTTAGGGGAAAAAGAGACAGCGACATCGCATCATTGATTTGGAAGTAACTACACAATCAAATCAGTGAGGAGGCCGCCGTCATGGATCAAGTT
>CAZCRT010000056.1:0-12419 GCA_964501185.1 uncultured Bacteroidia bacterium | reverse complement strand
GGAAAAACACTTAAGAATCAAGCTGAGCTGTCCTGGGAAACCGGACCACTTCTTAATGCCAGAAGAGATTGAGGTCACCTATGAGTGGAAGATATAGACTTCGTTATTGTCTCCCGTTGTTGCTCACAATGATTTTGTGCTCGATCGCTCTTGCGAACAGTGAACCCGCGCCACAGCTCTTCACAATACAGGAGCCGGTTATGGGGGGTAGCAGTTATGGTCTGGATGGGATCACTCCCTACCTGGCAGTTGAAATAGAAAATCAGAGTCAACAGCTGCTGTCCGACCTCAGGCTTGACCTGCTGATTGATGGGAAGAGAATTTATCAGGGCCTGCCATTACCAAAACTGCAACCGGATCAGCAGAGGCATTTACATCTCCCCTGGACACCACAAACCGGTAATCACGTTTTTGAGGTAGAGGTGAGGATTGCGTCCGCTTCCCGGGAAGTGGAGACCACCACCATTGCCCGCAATCGTCTGGTTACTACTATCCGGTTTGACGAAATCTATACCCATCCCTGGCTGACACAGCGCGCCAACGAATTTCTGCAGGCAAAATATCCTGATGGGGAGTATGAGGAGCTGGCAACATATATTGATGCGATGGTGGCAGGTTCCACCCATGAGGACGCGCTGGATGCCGACAATGATGGTGATGATGCCACCCAGCGATTCAACCGTCATTTTTATCGGCCCACCGACGGCCTCGGCCTGCAGGAGTCACCCGGTTACCCACCCCATATTACGGAGTGTATCGATTCCTTCTGTAATTCGTTATACTGGGGTAACGGTTCCGATCCACTCAATGATTTCGACTGGCCGGATGCGCTGGGGCACTATGACGCTGCTGATCTGTGGAATGCTTACTATGCGTTGGGGCATGTGCTGCACCTGGTACAGGACCTGGCGGTGCCGGCGCACACTCACCTCGATATTCACGCCGTCTCAATTACCGATCCACCGGGTGATGATCTGGAAAACTACTGTGAGGCGGTACTTTCAGGCGGTGGCTGGTTGCCGGTGCCTGATCCTGCGGAACCGATGATTCTGCTCAATACGCTGGATTCGTTCTGGGGGAATCCCGGTGCTCCTTTCCCTGACTGCGGTTTAGCGCGGCTCTCCTATTATCGCAACCGCTACTACTGTGATCTGTCGAACCATGATAACGCCAATGGCATCTTTAAGGATATGTATCCCGATCTCGATTGGGTCTGGGACTTCTGGGCGTTTGAATATCAGTGGGATATCGATTCACCCGATCTCGGCAACTGGGATGAGGATTTCGGCAGTTCCTGTCCTGCTTCCTATGCCGGCTCCATGGGAGATGACGAATTCTGGAGCTGTGGGGCCAGCTATGGAAATCCGGATAACTATGATTATGTGTATGTGGAATGGCTCGATGAGGTCCCACTGTATGAGAAATCGAGCTGGAATCCAGACAATCCGGCAGCGGATCAATATGTCGCCAACAGTGGTGGGCTTACCCAGACGGAACTGATTGCGCAGGACCTGATTCCTCTGGCTATCCGCTACTCAGCGGGGCTGATGAAGCTTTTCTACGACACTGCCAACCCGCCACCACCGGAGCCACCTCTGGTTGCAATAACATATGGCGGAGGGGAGGTTACTCTGAGCTGGGCGCCGGTTGAGGGTGCTGTTTCCTACAGGGTATTCAGCTGTGAAACGCCTGATGGAGGATTCTCAGAGGATCTGAGCGGAGCCTTCGATGGCGAGAGCTGGTCCACCCCGGCGGCCGGTATCATGTTTTATCGGGTAACAGCGGAGAATTAGGGTAGAAGACCTCACACGGAGATCACGAAGTATAATCAGAGACACAGAGAAATGAGAAAATTGATGGTTGGGTGATAGCGCATCCAAACATTGCTGGATCAGATCTTCAGTGCTAGTGGTATATTAAAGAATACTATGAAATGACTCCGATTTCAGCTTGAAGAGATAGTGACATATATATCCGGGTTCAACTCAGCTTATCATCTCGCAATATTGGGAACCAGAAAAGCCTCTTTACAACGCTGGTAGTTAACTATCAGATCTTTTCTGTTTTTTACTTCTCTGTTCCTCTGTGTCTCCGTGTGAGGTCTTTTCTTATTCCTCCCCCTCGGCTACTATCTGCACACGGAATCCCTGACGGCAGATTGAGGCAACCACACCATCGACACCATCACCGGTTAAATTGAAATTGATCGGATCCCACTCGAAAGCCCGTATCCACTGGTGTACCGAGAAGTAGTAGTTGGTAGCGTCCTGGTTAAGTCGCTGTACTTCTATGTTGTAATACCCCTGATGATGCAGGTTTTCATTAATCGTAGTGTCGTTAGCGGCATCCACGAAGACGAAAGCCCCCCAGGAAGCACGCATGTCTATTCCAGTCCACTGGGAGGGTACCGAAAGCAGACAGGGAGAAGTATCCCACTGCCAGGCCATCTCCTCATCAGCACGCAGCCAGTCGAGACGGTCCGCCGGTGTGTCAATCCATTCACCGCTGAGAGTGTCGTACACTTCACTGTTGAAACGCATCTGGTAGCGGTAAATCAGCTGATCGTCAAGATGTTCCCAGTTGAGGTAGAAAGCTGTAGGATCGGCCATACCTTCTTCGAGTGATTCGTCATGCAGCATGATTGTATCAACCGGTACCGGCAGTGTCCAGGCAAAGGACTCCGGTGAGACAATGGTTGTCGTCGCTTCACCGCTGAACGCCTGTTGATCCCAGCTGCCTGAAAGCGTCAGGGTAACCACATCATACGGGTTGAGAGCCAGGCTGTCGCGAGAGAACTGATAACAGAAACTGGCGGGATTCAATTCCGCCAGTACAGTATCACTGCTGGTCTCGTTGATCAGTATGATTTCAGCATCCGGCACATAGGTATTGGCAGGGTTCAGCGTAGTGCCATCATGAACCATATGTGTCAGATAGATCGACTGCAGGCCGGTATCCCCCGGCTCCAGGAAAGTCGATACAAAAACCCCCGAATCATAATCGTCTTTTTCAGATGGCAGATCATCGCAGGCAGTAATCAGAGCTGTCAGCGCAAGACCGGTTAGTAGAATACCTTTACTATTCATTGCTAGAATCTCCAGTTCAGTTCGAAAGAGGGCATCAGCGGTGCACCCCTGGTCTTTATTTCTTCGGGTGGATTTTCACTTTCATCGAAAGAGACACTCCAGTAGTTCGGCAGGTTGAGGATGTTCATCACCCCGAGTTTCATCTGAAAGGATCCGGTGGGCCTGTTGTGTATCCAGCTGTAAGCCAGGTCGATACGCAGGTAAGGATTCAGTCTGGAACCGTTATAGTTATTCCAGCTGTGGAACAGTTCTGATCCCCGGCTGCCGTCCGACTCAATGAAGTACGCCATACCCGGCTCGTTATACCTGGGCCCGGAAGAGGATTGTAAAGTCACATTGAGATCAGTTTCATTGTATCTGAAAATACCCCATTTGATAAACGGCCAGCGACGTGGCTTTTCCTGGTAGGATGTACGGAAGCTGCTCAGTAGCTGCAGGCTGTGACGTTTGTCCCAGGCTGTGTAGTAGGAATTACCGTCATGCAGTTCTTCAAACAGCCGGTAAGCCCAGCTGATGGAATAACCCGCCTGACCGGTCCAGCGGCCACGGGTGCGCTGCAGTGCTACATCCACCCCGAAGGCATTGCCGGTGCCCAGGTGAAACATATCCAGAGCGGTATACTTGTATTCAGGAGCCAGCTCGCCTATTTTCAATTCACGCAGTTTGAACATATCCTTGAAATATCCCTCGATCTCCAGGAAAGTACTCTCATCCACATCAAATTCAAGACCCAGGGCGTAGTGGTAGGCACTGGCAGGCGCGGCGGTGGAATCGAGGGTTGTCCAGACTGCGCTGTAAAACATTCCGTCACGGGTAGCCTTGTTCAGCGCCTGATTGTAAAATCCCCAGGCGGCCTTCAGGCGCAGCCTATCGGTGACAAAATACTTGGCTCCCAGACGCGGTTCCAGACGCAGGTAAATCTTGTTGTTCTCA
Source organism: uncultured Bacteroidia bacterium (assembly GCA_964501185.1). Classification (GTDB taxonomy): domain Bacteria; phylum CAIWAD01; class CAIWAD01; order BS150m-G50; family BS150m-G50; genus BS150m-G50. Next base: position 8,400 of record CAZCRT010000056.1, on the reverse strand, counting down.
AACTCCAGCATCTTCTCTGTGCGATAAGAAGCCAGCCGCAGGCCCGGCTCGATGATCCAGCGAGCATTCGGTTTCCAGGTTGCACGCAGATAGGTGGAGAACTCAGACATATCCATATCCATCTCCACCTCATGCCGGGTGGCGTACCAGAAGTCGTAGTAGGTCTTGACCTCCTTGAGGACGATACCACCCTCCAGGTAGAATTTATCCTGCCAGTGATACTCCGTCAGCGCGCGCAGGGTTATATCATTGAGGGCGTTTTCTTCACGCAACATCTCTTCGCCACCGAAATCAAAGCTGGAAGTGTAACGGGTATAGGAACAGATCAGTTTGGAGAAAAGCGCAGAGTTGTGGATATGACGCCAGTTGCCCATAAATGCCCGGTTACCGTAGCTGAATTTGATCGAGCCCAGGTCGAAAACATCATCACCATAATAGCCGGTGAAAGAGAGCCGGTCATTCTGCGAGATATCGAAATTGCTGCGTGCCTGGAAATCGGTGAAATGGTAAGGCAGCTCCATATCGGTGAAAGCCTTGACAGCCAGGTCCAGATAGCTGCGCCTGCCGGCTACCATCCAGGAACCGAGACTGCTTACAGGCCCCTCCAGCAGCAGGCTGGATGAAAGCAGACCCAGAGTGATATCGGTATTGAATTCTCTGCGGTTACCCTCCTTGGTGACGATGTTCATCACCGCTCCCAGCCGTCCCCCGTTCTCAGCACCATAGGAAGAGCGGTGCAGGTCGGCATGCTTGACTGTACTGGGGATGAAGGAGGAGAAGATACCACCCATATGGTTGGGGTTGTAGACCTCCACTCCATCCAGCATGATCAGGTTTTCCGAACCGGAGCTGCCCCGTACATTGAGATCGCTGGAAAAATCGTTACTGGGCAGAACACCGGGTATATACATGAAGGAGCGCAGCACATCTGACTCGATCAGCATTGGTGTCATCCGCATCATCGCTTTGTTTAACCGTACTTCCCCTGTGTAGACCTCCATCTTCTGCAGTTCCTGCGTTTCCCGCTCGGTGGTGACCACCACCTCCTCAAGAATCAGGGTGGATGCCTCAAGCTGGAAATCCTGATAGACATCATCATTCTCGTTGACGATCAGATCAAAGTCGGCCGGTTTGTACCCCTGGTAGCTGACACGGATCTGGAAGAGGCCGGGATCCAGACCTACAATCACATAGTAACCGTCGATGTTGGTAGCGGCGCCATGGGGTTGATTCAGCACATTGAGATTAGCCCCGATCAGTGTTTCACCGCTGCCGGCGTCGGCAACATAACCATGTACGCGGATCTCGGCTGAAGCAGCAGTGATGATCAGCAGTAACAACAGCAGTGGGGTAGCAAATCTAAACATCTGATTCTCCTGACAATGGTTCTGTAAATGAACCAATAAGTTAGGGAAGGTTTCATAGAATGCAATAAAATGTCAATGCTTTATCCTGAGTGCAGTTGAACAATACTGATTTTATATTGAAGTAAGTCTTGCAACTCCCACCCTGGGAGTAATCCGTCTGTTCCTGTGATTATCAGTCAGCGCATCTTTCCGGTAATTCTGGAATGTTTCCCCTCTGGATGTCTATATTATCAATTATCGCCACACACTTAATGGAGGAGCTATGAGCAGTTTTGTACATATAAGTTCTACAATCGACTCGCGTGAGCAGGCGGAAAAAATCGCTCTGGAATTGTTGGATAAGCAACAGGTAGCCTGTGTGCAGATCAGCGGGCCGATTACCAGCCGCTATCGCTGGAAGGGTGAGATTATAACACGGGAAGAATGGAACTTATGTGCTAAAGCACGGGAGGAAGATTTCATGTGGATTGAGCAAACCATTCAGGATATGCATCCCTATGAAATTCCTGAGATCGTGGCCAGCCCGATTAAGATTATCAACGAGGATCACCGTCAGTGGTTGATTCTGGAGACATCCAGAGACTAGACAGTTATCCCGGAAACATAATACCGTGAGTACTACCGATAGAAGCAGCGCCTACCTGTTTCTGTGTGAAGTATCGACGGTTTACACAGATTGGAGTTGTTTTGAAAACAGTGAAACTTGATGAAGCCCCCCTTAAAGAAACTGTGCATGGGATTGAAGCCAGATTGCTCTACAATGAAGAGACCGCCCAGGCGATTTACCTCCGGCTCAAACCTGGTGAAGCGTTGCGTCGTCACATTACACCAACGGATGTATTCTTTCTGGTATTAGAAGGTACCGGGATTGTAGAGGTAGGTGACGAGAAGCAGGAAGTATGTGCGAATACCCTGATCGACAGTCCTGCCGGTATCCCGCACTGCTGGTACAACGAGAGTGACGATGTGTTGCGAGTGCTGGTGGTGAAAGCCCCCCGCCCGACATCGGCAGCGAAACTTCTTTAAACAGGATTCTCTCTGTTTTCGAGATGGAGGAAGAGTTAGTTCTGGAATCAGTCGAAACTGGTTGATCAGCTGAATCATTCTAATGATGGTGGTTATTGTTCAATCACTGTTACTGATTCGCTACCCGGGACGTCAGCCTGATGACTCAATGGGAATCTGGCTCCATATCATAGCAATTGTCCTTTTTCTGGTAGCGCTGATACTTCGTCTACGCAACTGGAAAGCCGGTTCTTCTTCTCAGAAATGAAAGCACTGACGGGTGGAGAATAGAAAACAGGCAATCCGTGCTGCCAGAGTCGACGATGCGGAAGCTCTGGCCCGGGTGCATATTGATTCCTGGCGTGCCGCTTACAAAGGTCTGGTACCTGAATCATACCTGGAGAAACTGGACTACGAAAAACGTGCGGAACGGTTTCACCAGTTCCTGTCACAACCCGGGACTGATGATAATTTCCTGATAGAGTTTGACAGGGAGATTGCCGGTTTTCTGACTGTAGGCGCCAGTCGTGACGGGGATCTGGATCAGGCTGCTACCGGTGAGATATGGGGAATCTATCTGGCGCAGGCATTTTGGCGTCAGGGTATCGGAACCGCACTCTACCGGTTCGGAGAGAAGCTGCTCATCTCACGTGGATACAATCAGGCAATTCTCTGGGTACTGGAAGAAAACAACCAGGCAAGGCGTTTTTATGAAGCGATGGGCTTCTTTGTAGATGGTGTGGAAAGGGTCTATGATCTCGGCGCTCCTTTGAAGGGAGTCAGATATTGTAAGATGCTGGAATAACACGAGTTACTTATTCCCGGGGTCGGACCAAGTTATCTGCAGGATAAACAATAAGATACTCCATTGATCGACCTCTGAAAACAACCACTTAGCACGATTTTCTTCAATAAAATACACTCATAAACCGGCAACTTCTTAAACTATTGGTATTACAGAAAATAGAAATTGTTTCACATATCTCGAACAGGAGTGTCTTTGCCACCTGTGACAACAATAAACAATGAAAATGGTAGCTTCTCCTTTGGATGAATCCTTCGAAAATCCCCCTATCGACGGCACCCTCGACCTGCACTCTTTTGATCCCCGCGATCTGGACGAGTTGATTCCGGTATATATTGAAGAGTGCCTGGCTCATGGTATCTATAATCTCCGGATTGTGCATGGCAAGGGAAGGGGTGTACAACGCCGTCGTGTACATGCTATTCTGAAAAGACTTCCGGAAGTCGCCTCCTTTGAGCCGGGAGGCATGGGTGGCGGCCAGTGGGGTGCAACCCTCGTCACACTGCACAAAAAAGGGGCGACCGATTGATCGCCCCATTCGTTTGGCAGGCGGTTCACTTCATCATGAGATCGTGCTTGACCGCTGTTAAAACACCCTCTATTTCATCTGCATATCGTGTGGACCGATCTTCGACCCTCCAGTTGTATCTGAATTCAAAAGCACATCCATCACTGCTACTCCCCGGTAGAACTTGATGCCACCGGGATAGGTTTCGCTCCAACTGGTTCCATACACTGATGCTGCTTCAAGGGTCCAGCCGCCCGGGAAGGCAGCGTATGGATCTGTGGAACTGTAGATCCGGTAGTAATCCGCACCGGCAACAGCGTCCCAGTCCAGAGTGATATCGGTTCCATCGTAGCTGATGGTGATCTCCATGTACATCTCCAGACAATCGAGATAGAAATAGTAAACATGTGGCCCCTCAATGCAGGGGAATCCATTGAAGACCTGCGGGCCAACCCAGAGCCAGTAGGTTCCGGCAGCAGTCATGTCCATCTCCAGGGAACTGCTGCCACAGGCGGTAACACTGGTATAGGGATTCACATCACCTGTCAGACTGTCGCAGTCAACATGTCCGGGATAAAGTGCTTCTACCAGTCCGTAGTAGAGTGGAATGTCGCTGGTCATTGTCATACGCACCCGCATCGGAGTCGGGACCTGCAACTCGTACCAGTCAGTATCACGCCAGCTGGTATCAGCCCAGGTGATGGCGCACATGGTATCAAGGCAGGCAACAGTGGTAAACTGTGGATTTGCTGGAGTGTTGCAGCCGTTGTTGAGCTGAGTGCCGCATGGCTCGTTCTCAAGTATTGAACCGATCGGGCAGATGACACCGCATTCAATCTCAACCTGGTAGTCTTCAACCTCACCATCCGGAACAGTCCCATCGGGTGAAACACCGTGGTAGTTAAGACCGCCCTGGGTGTCATAACGCCAGCGGCTGAAGGTATTGCCCAGAGTCGCTCCAGCCGGAACATTAAAGGTCAGGCTGTTAACACCGACTGCCAGGGTAGCGTCAGTGAAGATCTGTTCACCGGCGTCCATCCAGTCACCGTCGATATTGTAATCGATCCAGGCGTTGAGGAAACCATTAGCGGAAGCTGTTACAGTCGCTGTCGCTGAACGGCCCGGTACCAGTTTGCTCACGGTAACACCATCTTCATCGGCCAGGTTTGCCAGGTCATCACCGGTAGCTGTGGGATCCGGTTGTCCGTCAGCTTCGGCATCAATCAGCGCACCTAAAAAGATGGTTGCGTCGACTCGATGCCGGGCACCGTTGTTAACAAGCAAGGTTGGGTAGGTGGGATCAGGTGCGTCACCGAAGTCGAGGTCAATTACTTCCTCCTCGATTTCAATATGATAATCCTCCACTTCACCGTCCGGATGGAACCCGTCAAACCAGGGCACACCACTCATGGAAATACGGAAACGGGCGAATGTCATTCCAGGTATGGCACTGGCAGGAACAGGCATGGTTATACTGTTGGGCCCGGGTACCAGCGGATAGGCCATCAGAATCCAGTCAGGTGGATCAGCCCAGGTGCCATTGATATCGAAATCGATCCAGGCGTCCAGGACTGCCGGTACTGTAGAGGCCACCACCTGAATGGTGAATGACTGCCCGATAATGATCGGTGTGCTGAAAGTTACACCATCTTCATCATCAATATTGGCCAGATCATCGCCGGTGGCAGTCGGGTCAGGCTGTCCGTTCGGCTCCGCGTCAACTGTAGCGCCCATAAACAGGCCGCTGCCAAGTTGATGCCGGGCACCGTTGCTGGCAAGCAGGGTCGGGTAGGTTGGATCAGGTGCGTCACCGAAGTCGAGGTCAATCTCTTCCTCCTCAATTTCGATATGATAATCCTCAACTTCACCATCCGGATGCCATCCATCAAACCAGGGCACACCATTCATGGAGATACGGAAACGGGCAAAGGTCCAGCCTGGAACCGCAGTCGCCGGAATCGATAAAGTGATCAGGTTGGGGCCGGGTACCAGCGGGTAGGCCATCAGCATCCAGTCAGGTGGATCAGCCCAGGTGCCGTTGATGTCAAAATCGAGCCAGGCATCAAGAATACCGGGCATGGAAGCCACTACCTGAATGGTAAAGGGTTGCCCGAATACGATCGGTGTGATAAATGTCACACCATCTTCATCATCAATATTAGCCAGGTCATCACCGGTGGCAGTCGGGTCAGGCTGTCCGTTCGGCTCCGCGTCAACTGTAGCGCCCATGAACAGGCCGCTGCCCAGTTGATGCCGGGCACCGTTGCTGGCAAGCAGGGTCGGGTAGGTGGGATCGGGAGCGTCACCGAAGTCGAGATCTGTCTCCTCTTCCTCGATATCAACTTCGTAATCCTCAACCTCGCCGCACCAGTGCTGTCCATCGTAGGAGATACCACCCTGGAAATTCAGACGGAAACGGGCATAGGTATTGCCCGGTACCGCGCTGGCAGGTGCCATTATTGTGTAGCTGTTTGGCCCGGCAACGATCAGTTGATTCTGAATGATATAATCTGTTGCATCAGCCCAGCTGCCGTTACCATTGAAATCGAGCCAGGCGTTCAGGATACCCTGTCCGGAAGATACTGCCTGGATGGTGAAATTCTGCCCCGGATAGATAGGGGTCATGAAAGTAATACCATCTTCATCATCAATATTGGCCAGATCATCACCTGTAGCGGAAGCATTCGGCTGGCCGTCGAACTCACCATCCACACTGCTGCCGAGAAAGAGACCGCTGGTAATCACATGCGAAGCACCATTACTGGCAAACAGCGTGGGATAAGTCGGGTCGGGTGCGTCACCGTAATCGATGTCAAAAGGCTCCTCAAGGAACAGAGTCCAATCTTCAACTTCACCATGGTTGCAGCTTCCGGTAGTGGCCAGTCCGCCAATAGTGCTGAAGCGGAAGCGGGAGGAGGTGTCAATACTGTTTGCTGAACCTGCAGGAACAGTGAAGTTGATCACATTCGCTCCCGGTGTCAGAGGATAGGCGTTACAGACCTGGTCACCCGGTTGTGCCCAGGAACCATCAGCACCGAAATCGATCCACATATCGAGCAGCCCTGCAGTGGAGGCGAAAACTGTCAGCGATGCCTGATGACCGGTGATGAACATATGCGTAAACATCACTCCATCTTCATCCATACCGTTCAGATCATCCCCATCGCACATCGGTGAGGGCTGACCGTCCGGCTCTGAATCAGGTGCACCGCCCAGGAATTGAGCACTGCCACAGAGATGGCGGGCTCCGTTGTTAGCAAGCAGTGTGGGGAATGTAGGATCATCAGCGTCACCGAAATCCCAGTCTGCCGGTTCACCAGGAACCTGGACATTTAATGAGAATTCCGAGGTGCTGCCGACCCAGTTGGTGGCAGTGCTGGTAACCCAGTCCGTTCCGTAGATGCCGACCACAGTGATCGACCAGACACCGGCAGCGTTCGGTGTCGTGCTTCCCAGGTAAACCGCTCCCAGACCATGATTGAAACCGGTTGCGTCAGGAATCGCCTGGAAAACCTCAACAGTTGCCTGGTTTTCAGGTGTGAAGATATCCAGAGTGCCGTTGATAGTGACCGAAGTAACATTGTTGATGATACCGGTGATTACCGGGAAGTTGATAAATGTGTTAGGTCCTTCATCCGGATCGCCAAGATCATTGAGAGTCACCCAATCTTCCTGCAGGTCAATACCAATATAGCCGGGATCGATATAGCCATTATAGTAGATAGAGTTCTGGGTGATAGTATTCCAGTCCGCATTAAACTGACTGAAAGCGGGTTCTTCCCAGACATTCACACCGCAGCGTAGATTATAGGCAATCGTGTTGTTGGCAATCTGGTTGTACTGGACGAAACCACCCCAGAACTGCTGACCATAAGCACCGATATTGACACCATGGTTGATGTTGCCAAGCGCCAGCTGCTGGTTGACATCAGTGCCGATCAGGTTGTTGGAAACAGTATTATTGTTGGTGTACCAGCCCATGGGGGCATAACCGCAGAGGCTGATTCCATCATAGCCGTTGGCGGAGGCAATGTTGCCGTCGACCAGGTTGTTGTGAGTCCCCTCACCCAGATAAATACCGCAATGGATGTTACCGAGCAGCGGCATCGTACCGGTAATGTCCACACCACAATAGTTGTTGATTACATTGTTAAATCCGACATCGTTAGGTAAAGGTGGATTATTCTGGAGAGCGATTCCCTCAGCCCAGTTGCCGGAACTGAGGTTGCGGTCGACGGTATTGAAGTTGGCAACACCGGCTCCACCCGAGGGGCAGATAATATGAATACCGGCCCAGAGTCCGGCAGCCTGATGCCATCCATTAGGCTGTACTGCCTGCCCTGTGAAATCGGTTCCGGTGAAGTTACAGTAAATCAGGTTGTTGTTACTACCGGGGAACGAGGTTTCAATACAGATGCCGTCATGTGGCATGTTCTGTACTACCAGCCCCTGCACGGTATTGTTGGGTGAGAGGATATGGAGCCCGTGGCAGTAGTTTGGTGGCCATGAAGGCAGGATCCCACTGCCGTCCAGGACGATCAGCAGGGTAGCGGTGGAAGGTGGATTAGCACCTGCGAATGCCCCAGGTTCCGACAAACCATCGATGAGGACGGCTCCCGTCCCGGCTATGTCCCTGAGCGGGGGTAGTGGTGATTGTAACATGTACAACTAATCTTCTTTCATAACAATGATACTGTATTATCTTGACTGAGCAG
>CAZCRT010000055.1:0-12980 GCA_964501185.1 uncultured Bacteroidia bacterium | reverse complement strand
CGCCCACCTGGATACCACCACCGGAAGTGTGGGCATAATTATCGACGATAGTCACAGATTCAAGCACAGCATCGCAACCATTACCGACAATGTTAACTCCGCCGCCATAGCCGGAGTTGTTATTACTGACGATAACATTGTTGAGTACCGGTGAGGAACTCTGTCTACAGTTCAATCCCCCACCGCTGATCTGTACGCTGTTACCATCAATGATCACATTGTTCAGAACTGTATGGGAACTGTACCAGCAGGAGAATCCACCACCAAATCCAGCTTCATTATTCAGCAATTGTACGTTGGTCAGTGTAGCACTGGACTGGGAGCATTGAATTCCTCCCCCATGTCCACCGGTGGTGTTACCACGGAAAACTGAATCTTCAATATTCACCGGTGATTCATCGAGATAAAATCCACCACCGGAGCCGTAGAAGGCTTCATTGTTCTCCACCAGCAGATTGCTGATCTGGGAGTTTGAGAGCTCCGTATACATACCTCCACCAAACTGAGCACCACAGTGATGAATTCGCAGGTGATCAAGTTCCGGTGAAGCATCGGTGCATTTTATACCTCCACCGAAGTCAAACTGCTGGAATCCGTTTGTGAGAGTAAAACCGGAGAGACGACTGGCGCCGCTTTCACCAGAATCAAATGTCACACAACAGCCGCTGCTGTCAGCATCAATAACGGTACTGGTTATATAGGAAGTATCATCAGTGGTCAGAAACAGCGATCCCAGTACGATATCATAGCCGATAAAGGTAACTGTCTCGAAGTAGATTCCAGGTGAGACCAGTACCGTGTCACCGTCAATAGCGATATTTACAGCACTCTGAATCGTTGTTTGGTCAGAAGGCACTGTAATTACCGCTGCCCTGACCTGTATGAAAATGATCATGCAGAGCGCAGCAATTCTGGTAAGTTTCATAGTTCCCCCAAGTATCGCATTTACCTTTTGTAGCTACCACTGTATTGCCAGCATGCCGCCTTTGCCATCAGTTTAAGATGAAGCTGAGGTGAAGAATGGGAAAGACAATTTACTGCTAATGATTACTATTAGCAGTATATTATATTCAATATCTAAAGTCAAGTTTATCTGGTCTCTCTTTGTACTATCACTGGTAGCAGCTTTTTGGTATACATAGTAATTAATCTTTATTTCGGGATGTGCTGCCAGACAGTTGACTCCTCTTTCATTACTGCTGACTTTCAGTTTTCAGCTTGTGAAACTGCTGATCCTCCGATTCTTATGGAAAAACATCGCGGAACGAGTCTCAGTTTTGTTGAAAGTAGTTTTTTTCTGGTAAAAGTTCTCTCAGTGCCTAATTTATTAAGGATGATCCGAACTTCTTTTCTGGCAGCACTCGTTATGTAAGAAAGGCTGTTGCAGGTTTAATCATTCTAACCTACAGGTACCCCCATGGATAGTAACCGCACTCTCATAGATAATGCATACAGGACAGCTGTTCAGCGGATAGACAGTGCCCGTGCTGCAAACAGCAGACCGCTGACCTACACTGAGAAGATCCTGTTATCTCACGCCTCTGAACTACTCGATCTCAATGAAGTTGTGCGGGGAGAGACCTATGTCGATTTTGCCCCCGACCGGGTTGCGATGCAGGATGCTACTGCGCAGATGGCACTTCTGCAATTCATGCAGGCTGGCAGGGAGCGTGTTGCTGTTCCCTCTTCAGTTCATTGTGACCACCTGATACAGGCGAGTAAGGGTGCTGACAGCGACCTGCAGCAAGCAGGTATTACCAATGCTGAAGTCTATAACTTCCTCGGTTCGGTTTCTGCAAAATATGGTATTGAATTCTGGAAACCGGGTGCCGGGATTATTCATCAGATCGTATTGGAAAACTACGCCTTTCCCGGTGGTATGATGATCGGGACTGACTCTCATACAGTCAATGCAGGTGGGCTGGGTATGCTGGCGATCGGTGTTGGTGGTGCTGATGCGGTCGATGTAATGGTCGGTATGCCGTGGGAACTGAAGCTGCCCCGGCTGATCGGTGTCAAACTTACCGGTTCACTCAGTGGCTGGACAGCGCCGAAAGATATCATCCTCAAACTTGCCGGGATGTTGACAGTAAAAGGTGGAACCGGCTGTATTGTTGAGTACTTCGGCGATGGTGCCAGCAATCTGTCCTGCACCGGTAAGGCTACTATCTGTAACATGGGTGCTGAGATTGGCGCTACCAATTCACTGTTTCCCTACGATGAAAAGATGTCCAGCTACCTGATTGCCACCGGGCGCGGGAATATTGCTGCGGCTGCCGACAGGATGGCTGCAAACCTGCGGGCCGATGATGAAGTCTACACAGAACCGGAAAAATACTACGATCAGGTTGTTGAAATCGATCTCGAACAACTTGAACCATATATCAACGGCCCCTTTACACCTGATCTGGCAACACCACTTTCCGAATTAAAAAACGCAGCCGAACAGAATGGTTGGCCGCTGCAGATGGAGGCAGCTCTGATCGGCTCCTGTACCAACTCCTCTTATGAGGACATCGCCCGCAGTGCCAGTATCATCCGCAATGCACGGGCTGAAGGAATTGAGCTCGTTTCAGAATTCTATATCACCCCGGGTTCAGAGCAGGTGAAGGATACTATCGAGCGGGATGGTTTTGCAGCGACCTTCGCCGAGGCCGGTGGAGTAATGCTGGCCAATGCCTGCGGCCCCTGTATCGGTCAGTGGGAACGGCCGGGTGCTGAGAAGAAGCTGCCAAATTCCATCATGATCTCCTTTAACCGCAATTTTGCCAAACGCAACGACGGTAATCCCAACACCCACAGTTTCGTGGTGTCACCGGAGATTGCTACAGCTTTTGCACTGGCCGGCCGTATGGACTTCAATCCGCTTACCGATACTCTGCCCGGTACTGATGGCAAACAGGTTAAACTGCAGGCACCACAGGGTGACGAGCTGCCACCCGAGGGCTTTGTCACAAGCAGCAGCGGTGTGACCTTACCCCCTGAAAATGGTGCTGCAATTAAAATCCAGGTAAGTGATGATTCTGAAAGGTTGCAGCTGCTTACACCCTTCTCACCCTGGGACGGTACTGATATCAGTGACCTGAGACTGTTGATCAAAGCTAAGGGCAAGTGCACGACCGATCATATCTCGATGGCTGGCCCCTGGCTGAAGTATCGTGGTCACCTGGAGAACATCTCCGGCAATATGCTGATCGGTGCCACCAACAGCTTCAATAACGAGATCGATTCTATCCGCAATCTGCTGACCGGTGAATATGACAGCGTACCTGCAGTCGCTCGTGCATACAGGGAGGCTGGTGTCGGGTCAATTATTGTCGGTGACGAGAACTATGGTGAGGGTTCTTCCCGCGAGCACGCAGCCATGGAACCCCGTTTTCTCAATGTCAGAGTAGTCCTGGTGCGTTCTTTCGCCCGGATTCATGAGACCAATCTGAAGAAGCAGGGTGTCCTGGCGGTCAGCTTTGATAATCCCGCTGATTACGATCTAATTCTGGAAGATGACACTCTATCGGTTAAAGGATTGACCGATCTCACTCCCGGAAAACCACTGGCTCTGCTTTTAAAGCATAGTGATGGCTCTGAGGAATCTATAATCCTGCAGCACACTTACAGCGAGAACCAGATCAACTGGTTTAAGGCAGGATCAGCTCTTAACCACATTCGCAATATCAACAGATAACAGATAGACAGGAGTACTTATGAGTGCTGAGAAAATCACCTTTGCAGATGGAAAACTGAATGTACCTGATTGCCCGATAATCCCCTTTATCAGGGGGGATGGAACCGGGCCCGATATCTGGGCTGCTTCCGAGCGGGTCTTTAACGCAGCAGTGGAAGTTGCTTCCGGCGACAAGCGTAAAATCGAGTGGCAGGAAGTTATGGCCGGCGAGGCTTCCTTTAACAAAACCGGCGAATGGCTGCCACAGGAAACCCTCGACACCTTCCGGGATCTACTGGTCGGAATCAAGGGGCCACTGACTACACCTATCGGTGGTGGCATCACATCTTTGAATGTTGCGCTCCGGCAGAAACTCGATCTCTATGTCTGTCTGCGTCCGGTAAGATACATTGATGGTGTTCCCTCGCCTGTGAAGAAACCTGAGGATGTTGACATGGTGATCTTCCGCGAAAACTCGGAAGATATCTACGCCGGTATCGAATGGAATGAGGATACAGCTGAGGCGAAGAAAGTACTCAGGTTCCTGACTGAAGAGATGGGCGTCACCAAAGTCCGCTTTCCGGAATCTACCAGTTTTGGTGTCAAACCGATTTCCCGGGATGGTACCCGTCGCCTGATTCAGTCTGCGATCGAATACGCCCTGCGTGAAAACCGCAAGTCCATAGCCATGGTCCATAAGGGCAATATCATGAAGTTCACCGAGGGTGCCTTCAAAAAGTGGGGCTATGAACTGGCTCAGGAAAAATTCCGCAATGATATCGTCACCGAGCGTGAGAGCTGGATCATTGCCAATCAGGATAAGAACGGAGAGTTATCTTCTGAAGAGAACGCTCGTATGATCGATCCCGGTTATGATCTGATGACTCCGACTCAGCAGGCTGAAAAGCGCGATGAGGTTGAGGAAGCGCTGAAGTTGATGCCAACCCACGGCAACGGACAGTGGAAAGAGAAGCTGTTGATCCGTGATGTCATCGCTGATATCGCGTTGCAGCAGGTTTTGACCCGTGCATCTGAATTTGATGTGATCGCCACCATGAATTTGAATGGTGACTATATCTCGGACGCGCTGGCGGCACAGATTGGTGGTATCGGTATCGCACCCGGTGCCAATATCAACTACAATACAGGGCATGCTATCTTCGAAGCGACCCATGGTACTGCTCCCAAGTATGCCGGTCTGGACAAGGTCAATCCCGGTTCGGTGATTCTATCCGGTTGCCTGATGTTCAAGTATATGGGTTGGGATGATGTGCATGATCTGATCTGGAACGCACTTGTCAGGACCATCAGCGAAAAGCGCGTCACCTATGACTTCCATCGTCTGATGGATGATGCTGAGATTCTGTCATGTTCAGGATTTGCTGACGCAATTATTGGCAACATGAAAAGCTAGGGCCGGTAGAAAAATACCCAGGCGTGATGAATGTCACGCTTCTCATGGCGTTCCTGAGTTATCGGGAACGCTTTTTTTCTGCTTGAACCCAGAATGGGGTCGGACCAAGTTATTACTATGTTTTTATTACTATTTACGGTCCCAATCTACCGTTATTTCACCCGAGGTTTGCATGTTTTCCTGCTAACAATCAGATTAAATGAACTTTTCCCACTCACGAGCGTCTAATTAATGAAATGCCAATCTGATGATTGGTTCAAAGCCCGTCCGGTAATAACTCCTTTTTTATAATCACTCAATTTCTCAACGAAAGGACTAATATGCCTCGTGCTTATCGCAGCTACATCCCTAACCAGATCTGGCATATCACTCATCGTTGCCATGACAAGAATCCGCTCCTAAGATTGAAGCAGGACAGGAGAAACTGGGTTGACTGGCTTTATCAGGCAAAGATGCGCTTCGGTCTATATGTGTTGAACTACACCATCATGCATAATCACATACATCTTCTGGTGTATGATAATGAAGCGGGTGTTATTCCGAGCTCAATGCAGCTAATCGCCGGTAAGACAGCACAAGAGTATAACAGGCGGCATCGTCGCAAAGGCTCTTTCTGGGAGGACAGATATCATGCTACAGCTGTGGCCAGTGAAACTCATTTATTCAGATGTATAGTGTATATTGATTTGAACGCAGTCAGAGCAGGTCTCGTTACTCACCCATCAAAATGGCATTCTTCTGGATATGCAGAACTGCAACAACCACAGGGGAGAAGGATCATAATTGCGCGTGCAATACTTCTCCAGTTATTGGGTTACGCTTCTGTATATGAGTTTAGATCTCACCATCGCAATATGATCCAAGAACGTATCAATAGTGGCTTGCTCTATCGCGAACCTGGTTGGACTGAAGGAGTCGCCTATGGAACGAAAGCCTATATCCAGGAGGTTAAAGCGAAACTACTGCTCAGGTCTGGAAATCGTAGGTTCAGGGAAATTCAAGATGGTGCTGATTGGTTGATCCGGGAAGCAAATGTGAACTATGGTGATAACTGATATGAAAAGACGCAAAGTTCGTGCAATAATTGCCTAGTTCTGCTATGTACTTCTTTATTTATCAAGACTATAACTTGGTCCGACCCCAGGTTTACTTAGTCGGCATGAAATCCCGTGCTGAAATAGCCGCGTACTTCAACATTTCCGCCAGCGTTGGATAGTTGAACACAGATTCGATGAAGTACTCGTAAGTACCTCCCAGCAACATGACAGCCTGAGCGACATGAACCAGCTCCGAAGCCTGATCGCCAATAATGTGAACACCGAGTACTTTACCGCTGTCAGGCGCTACCAGCATTTCCGCCATACCATCGAGAGTACCCAGAATCGCACCTCGCGCTGATTCACGATAGAGCGAAGCGCCCTTGACATAAGGTATGTTCTGTTCCTTCAGCTCCTGTTCGGTGGCTCCGATATAGGAAATTTCCGGGATCGTATAAATACCAACCGGGAAATTTGCAGGACTCCATCCTGCCTGATTACCACAGGCAATATTACCTGCAATCCGCCCCTGCTCAAAGGAAGTGGAAGCGAGAGCCGGGGAACCGACGACATCTCCGGCAGCGAAAATGTTCTCCACACTGGTCCGGTACTCCCTGTCAACCTCGATCACACCCCGCTTGTCAACATTGACACCGATCGCATCCAGATTAAGCTTACCGGTGGCGACTGTCCGGTACTCGCAAAAGAGCGCCATCTCGGTTACAGCAGTATCACCCGAAACCAGCCTGGTCTCCACCTGTCCTTCCGAGTTAACCGCAGCGCACTCCACTTCATCTTCGAAAACAAACCTCATCCGCCTTTCAGCAAAGTGATCCATCAGCTTGCTGTGAATGGACTTGTTCAGAAATGGAAGGAAGGTTTCGCGCCGGTCGATCAGTGTGACCTGAGTGCCGATAACCGAAAAAATCGAAGCCAGTTCTGTACCGATAATCCCACCACCAACTACAGTCAACGTCTCCGGAACCTCAGGTATCGCCAGCACATTATCTGTGTAGAATATCCGTTGCTGATCAAACTCAACCTCTGGCCGTAAATAGGGAACCGTGCCGGTAGTTATGACAATGTTTTTCGCTTCCACCGTTTGCAGCAGCTTTCCAGCATCATCATAAACACCAACCTCATTGGAAGTATGAAACCTGCCCCAACCTGGAATGATATCCACACTCCGCCGAAACAACCGTTTACCGATTGCTTCAACCTTCTTACCCCGCACCCACTCCACCCGGAGTTTCAGATCTGCCATTCGGGGCCGGTCCAGAACACCAAACTCCATGAACCGTTCCCGGAAGTTGGTCAACTGAACAACTGCCTCGCGGAAAGATTTGGTCGGAACTGTACCGGTATGAGCGCAGAGGCCTCCGATAAACTGCGGTTCAATCAGAGCGACACTCTTACCCAGTTTCTTACCGGCCAGGGCAGCCTTCTCACCTGCCGGCCCACAACCGAGAACAGCCAGGTCGTATATTTTACTCTTCATTGCGGGCCTCTGCTTCTGATGTTTAACTCCTGACATATGGTTGAATCTACCGGGATAGCCAGAATATAGGTCAGTTTTTGCTTTATACAAAGAGAGCGCCCGCAGGCGCTCTCACAGATACAAATTCACAGCAATCGTGTCAGGGAAGCGTGTAACCGATTCCCAGACTGAATGCGAAGATATCCATCTGGTGGACACCTGGCATATTCTCAGCAGCCGGCTCGATATCCCGCTCCGCACCGAGCAGATACTCAAATCCAAGATCAAATGTGAGTTGATTCAGATAGTATCCCACACCACCGGTGTAAGCATGATTGCTTGAGGAGGGAAACAGAATATTGACAGTTTCATCAGGCGCAGGCGCGGGATCATTGTAATAGCCCGCTCGCAAAGCCAGATTCTCCAGTGCCATGTACTCGGCACCGAACCTGATCTGCATCGCATCTTCCCAGTTGAGCACCATGATATTCTGTCCCTGCTGGTCAATCTGCATATCCCAGGTTGGATCCAGATAATCTGTTTCAATCTCTTCCTCTGTCTCTGACCACTGACTCCACTGGAAGTCAACAGTTACAGTAAGGTTATCAAACGGTCTGGCTGCTACACCGGCGCCAATCCACACCGGCCAGGCCAGATCCCGCTCAAAATCAGATTCCTCAGCACCATAAGCGGCGAAACCAGTGTTACTGGCAGTTCCTTCAAAAGCCACGGTGGTTTTGGTACGGTAAGAGGCACCGATTGAGAGACACTCAGTAGCCTGCCACAAACCACTCAGGGTTACACCGTAACCCAGACCGGTACTGGACTCTTCGTACTGGTTGTCAACCATGCCATCTTCACCACCTGCAGGTGGATTCACCATAAGATTGACAGCATCCACGGCCCGCTTCATATCCATCATGCCATAGAAGACATTAAGTGCCGCACCCAGTGCCAGAGACTCATTGTACTGAAAAGCTATCGCCGGGGAGATATTGAAAACACCGATTTTGCTCATCCAGTCGTAAGAAACACCTGCGTACGGATTGGGCATATTGTTATCTGGTGGATCGAAAAAAGCCGGACCACCAAAAGCCAGCAGATCATCACCTTCCCATTCAGCTCCCAGACCGGCAGGCACATAAGCACCCAGGCCCAGTGTAACCCGGCCGAGATTGTAGTTGGCAAAGAAGTTGGGGCTGATGTAATGATTAGCAACAGTAACAGCATCAATACCATAGGCATCATACTTGTAAGTCGCCGCAGGCATGACATCGGTAGTAAACAGGTTAAAGCCATTCTGCTGACCGGCCAGACCGGCAGGATTCCAGTATATGGCAGAAGCATCGTCAGCCAGGCCAACATAGGCTCCACCCATACCGAATGCTCTGGCACCCACACTGTTGAGACTCAGGCCATTAGCCCAGGCAGTAGTAGAGACAAGTGCCATCAAAGCCATGGCTACAAAAATCTTACTCATCTTTATCATATAACTCTCCTCGTAATGTTGTAGAGTGCAAAATCACCCTGTTGTTTTCGTGATTCTGAACTTAGTTCACATCTGTAATAGTCGCTATTTATGAACTATTGTATGTATGCCGGGGGTAAAGTCAAAGATATTTGCTGGTAAAGTACCCAGCCCGGGAACAATTGTATCTGACAGGCAGCAACGATTATCTCAAGAGCCTGTTCCCCGAGGATTGAAAATGCGATGTCAGGTCAACTCTTAGCGGGGAGGAAGATTCTGCTCAATCCGTCAACCAGGTTACACGATAGTACCGGGCAGAAGCGTCTTCAACAGCTGTAGTGAAGAATGACTGACCGGTTTCGGTCAGCAGTTCAAAACCGGTCCAGGGATCGGCACTGTGATAAATACGATAGAGAGCAGCTTCAGGGTGTGGTTCCCAGTTGATTGTAATGGTAGCGGGTGGTGTAAACTGAATATCAATAGATAACTGTGACAGCGGGGGGGCAGCCCCATAAAGAGCGATATCATCCAGATACCACCCTTCCCTGACAACACCATCATCTGAGCCAAACCGAAAACGCAGTAAAACCGAGCTGTCTGCATAGGCAGCCAGATCAAAGATATCCTCCCGCCAGTCAAAACTACCTGAGAAACAGGGTGTTCCAGGAATAAAGGGGTGTGTCGCGGGATTATCACCACTGAACCAGCGGAACCAGGAGTTGTACCCGGCCCCCTCAGGAACCAGCAGATTCCAGCTCTCACCATTATCAAGCGATATTTCCACGATACCGCCGTCGTAAGCAGAATCAGGATTGCTGCTATGCACTTCTGCCTCTGTGCTATGCATTATGGAAAGCTGGGAAAACTGATGCAGCTGCAGCGAAGGTGAGACCAGGCGGGCATCCATATGGTTGCTGTAATCACCGTTTCCATCGTCACCGCACTTCCAGCTGGTAACCGGGCTGTTGTATTGTTCCTCACTCTGATGCCACTGGTCATTCCAGCCATCAGCCCCGGAATGGGTCCAGCCGGCAGTATCTGTTTCCACATCATAGCTGTAGTACAATTCCCTCACACCACCTGCAAACGGCACCACTATATTTCTTATCATATCATCGAATGTCACCTGCAGATTCAAGTTCTCGATGAACATGGCAGGGCCATCAACGCCCACACCTAAAATGAACGAAGTCAGGCAGGTTTCCACCCCGCCGGGAGCAAAACCGGGAAACTCTGCTGTCGCTTCCAGCAGCTCCAGAAACTCCACTTCCGTACTCAACACACCGTTTATGCTGCTATAACTCCCGGTGCCTGTGTTCTCCAGGCTGACGGTAAATTCTACCGTCTCACCTGCTTCAGCAACACCATTGCCATTGTCATCCGCCACAACCTCAATGGAGTTGAAGATAAGTGGTGATGATTCCGGTGGAAGAGTAACATTAACCGGTATCGAAAGTGTACTGATATTGCCAGCCCAGTCACGAGCAGCTATCGCCACCCAGTAACTGCCATACTGCTCCAGACAGTCTATTCGGAGAGACCCGGTCTCCAATGAAGCCAGCTCGCTGAAGTTACCACTGTCAAGAAAGCTGCTGTTGCTGTCGGGTTGCTCCTCCAGGGCATAGTACAGCAGATAGGATGCAAAAGTAGAATCCTCTGCAATCGGTGTCCAGGTGAGATCGAACCAGACATCCCAACCGATTTCTCCTGCTGCCAGATCCAGTGGTGTCACCGGTGGAACCAGATCAATGAAAATCTGCCAGTCATCCTGGATCCCCTCCTGGTCGGATGTCCCTGAATAGACCCAGTCCGCCTGATTAATATCACGGGCACGCAGCTCAAAACTGCCGCCGGTCGGGATCTCTTCAAAACCGAAGGCATAGGATACTGCTATCCAGCTGGAATCCGGTTGTGGCGGAACAGAGTCCCATTCCTCACCCGGGTCATCATAATCACCATTCTGGTTCCAGTCCCGCCGATACTGCAGAGCGGAGCCATCAACAGCAATATTGTCAGTCAGTATCGCTGCTACGCTGCTGCTATCTTCCTGCCACCAGAACCAGGGGCCGACATCTGGCCCGATAACAGTTATCAAGGGCGGTTCGATGTCATTGGGGATGAAAGCAATCTGATTGGAGAAGGCAGATAACCGGCCGGAATGGTTGATCGCTGCCAGACGGATGTAGATGAGTTCCCCTGGAACCAGATCTTCAATCAGGAGCTCTGTAGTGTATTGCAGGCATAATGCACTGTAGTCAGAGGAATCCCAGAAGCTGGACAGAGTATCGACCGGTGAAACCGAATCATAGTAAATACGGTAGCTGGTGAAAAATGGATCTGCTGCCCGGTCCCAGCTTAAATGAACCCAGTCAATATTGTAGTCAACTACCGCAAGATTAACCGGTGGAATCGGCGCCAGAGTGTCAGGGTATGCTGCCATCTCTGTTAAGGCATCGTCCAGGTTAGCTGCGACCGGATGGTAGAAATCCACTGCGTTCTCGTAGTTTCGCCAGGTTACAGGATAACCTGGTTCAGCATAGAATTCCGCCTCGGTTGTATCGCTCAGACAGTTTGGCAGCTCATCAAGTTCGAGATGACAGAGCCACTCCTGGTCGGTGCAGGTGGAGAATTCGTCGATACGGTAGTTGAATTGCATGTTCCCGGAATAACCCAGCAATTCCGCCGGCCTGGGAATCTCATGTTCTACCATACTGCTGTCCAGCACCACCAGATGTGGCAGGGAGTTCGAACCGTAGAAATCTTCGATAGCTACCGGTTCCGGATTGCCAAAGATACCGGCGGGGTGCACAGGAATTGAAGTCCTGTCGATGAAGCCACCAATAATACCGGACCAGTCGAAGAGGGGAAGATTATAGGTACGGTCATAACGATGTGGTGCAACTATGACAGCGGGATGATCACGCCCCTCGGTATCATAACTGTGAACCTGAATAGCCAGCGGTTGCACGGTGATAACTTCATCGAGATAGTAGTCAATAAAAGCCTCGTGTGCCATCTGAAAGATGTGATAACCGTTTCGGGTAGGATCGGACAGGCTCTTGTTGTTATTGTATCCGGCGTGCTCTGTCCAGCGGACTTCCCGCCCGGCACCGTTTACAAAAAGGGCTCCTGCTCCGAGAGTAGAAAAATGATCATACCCGATACCGGGGGAGATGTAATCATCATTGGGATGTGGTATTTCCACTGTGATCTGTGGCCGCTCAGGTAAGACCGCAAATACATACAGGCCCCACCCATAATTAAAAGAGCCGATTTCATCATCATCCGGTTCTGGCAGGTTGTTCTCATCCACATAGCTGCTGTCCAGCTCCTCCCGGAAGAGGAAATACTCTTTCAGGTCAAAAGGATCACTCAGATGCACCAGACGAAAGGGATAGCCGGCCAACTCTGCAATCCTCAATGACTCCGCTTGAGCGAAATCACCCCGTACGCAATGACCGAACAGCTCCTTGAAAGTGCCCAGTAATTCTGCATCATCTTCATCCAGAACCTGGCATTCACCAAAACCATCACTCTGAGGATCAAGCGGGCTGTAATCGTTGTAACCGGGATCGGCGATACCCTCTACAATGTGTGAGACATAATTGTCATAACTGCAGCCGGGCGCTTCACCAAGTAGAAATCCCTGCAGTGAACCCTGCTCGATGAGGATCTCTGCATGGAGCTGCGACAGCAGAAAGAGGAAGATAAATGTGAGCAATCCCTTTTTGAACATATTTAATAATACATCAATGATAGCACCTATTCAACAGCAGTTCAGCTGAGGAGCAAGATTTTTCAAACTCTACTGAGCTCGTTCGCATTCCGGAGGTTTGAACCGGCCCCCAATGTTCAGCGCTAATTGACAGCTACTTGACAAGTATCATTTTTCTGGTAACAACTTCCTTGCCAGCTGTCAATTG
>CAZCRT010000054.1:0-13068 GCA_964501185.1 uncultured Bacteroidia bacterium | reverse complement strand
TCAGTCAAGATAATACAGTATCATTGTTATGAAAGAAGATTAGTTGTACAGTTTACTATAATAAGCTTTTATCAATCATACTACTTCGTTAATTTGCGTTCCAAGAAAACTGAAGCGGGTGCTTATGCGGTTCCTTATCTACTTTTTCAGCCTGCTGGTGGTGATCCAGGTAATGCCCGGTATTCACTCCAACTCCCTGCTTGCCACCATGCTTGCCGCACTCGTACTCGGCTTTTTGAACGCTTTACTCAAACCGTTGTTGATTTTACTTACCATTCCGATCAACCTGCTTACCCTTGGTCTCTTTACATTTATCATCAACGGTTTACTTCTTTACATGACTTCAGTACTGGTTGCCGGGTTCTATATTACCGGTTTCTGGTCCGCTTTCTTCGGCGCAATTATTTTCAGCATTGTACATATCATCACCAATGGCCTCCTGAAGAATAAAGCCAAACAGGAAGGTGATCCGTTCGGTTGATGATATCCCGGTTCGCTGTAGCGGACAGAACAATTTGAACACCAAGTATCACATGTTATTCATAATGTTCTCAGTAGAAATAAGGAGTCTTTTTATGCGTTTTGTCAGAGTTATTTTTCCACTCCTTCTGATCGCAGCCACCTGTATGGCGGCCTCTCAGAAGAATAATGATGTTGAAGGCAAGTGTATGACCTGCCATAAGGAGAAATCCCCTGGTCTTTATGCACAGTGGTTTGAATCGGCACACGGGCTGCATAATGTTACCTGTCTGGACTGTCACAGCGCAGACCGTGGTGATGTTGATGGATTTCAGCATGAAGGTGCTTTGATTGCCACCCTGGTAACACCAAATGATTGTGGTGTATGCCACGAGAAGGAAGCGCATCAGACAAACGAATCGTATCATGCCACCGCCGGTATGATCCTCGATTCCAAGGATGCTTATCTCGCTCATGTGGCAGGTGGGCAACCGGCCGCGGTTGCCGGCTGTGAGAGCTGTCATGGCGCAAAAGTGCTTATTGATCCTGACTCACCTAACATGCTGGACAGGCTGTCATGGCCGAATTCCGGTGTTGGCCGCCTGAATCCTGATGGATCCAAAGGTGCCTGTAACGCATGTCACTCACGACACTCATTCTCGGTGGCACAGGCTCGTCAGCCAGAAACATGTGGGAAGTGCCACCTCGGGCCTGATCACCCCCAGAAAGAGATCTTTGAGGAATCAAAACATGGTATCGCCTACTACTCTCATGTGGACGATATGAATTTTGAAGCCAGCCCCTGGATTGTAGGCCAGGATTATTACGAAGCCCCTACCTGTGCAACATGCCATATGTCAGCCACTGCCAAGCAGGAGGTCACACATGATGTAGGTACCCGTATCAGTTGGACACTGCGTCCGCCTGTTTCCAGACGGATGGAAAACTGGGAGCAGAACAAAGACAACATGAAGGATGTATGTAATGCATGTCACTTCGATAACTTCGTCGAAGGGCATTATGCTCAGCTCGATGGAATTGTCAATCTCTATAATAACAAATTTGCAATTCCTGCTGGCGCCCTGATGAAGATTATTAAAGAGAAGAAACTTCTTGAGAACCCGGCCGCTTTCAGTAACGAAATCGAGTGGGTCTACTGGGAGCTCTGGCATCATGAAGGTCGTCGTGCCCGTCACGGTGCTGCCATGATGGGACCAGACTACACCTGGTGGCATGGTATTTATGATGTAGCGCATACTTTCTACTTCAAACTCCTGCCGGAAGCGCGCGAACTCCATGACGCAGATGTTGACAAATTTATCGACGATCTCCTGGCTGACGACCCGATGCACCAGTGGATGAATACTCCTACCGGTGAGTTGAAGGAAGCTATCCGATCGGGCGAGTTACAGCGTGTGTACCGGGATCTTTTCTCAGCTGAATAGCGGAAGGTCTGCATATGTGGAGCAAATATCTGACTTTTTTACGAGGAATCGCAGTTAACGGACTGGTGCGGGTTGGTATCTTCCTGGCTTCGTTCTCTTTTCTGCTCTTCCTGTTTCTGGAACTGTTGCGGATCGTCAGAATTCTGAATTCTGCCCTGGTTGGACTGTGGAGCTATCTACTGTTACCTGCTCTTTTCCTGCTGGGCTGGATACTGATTCTCATAGGATGGAAGCGACAGCGAAAGGATAAGAATCTATCCAGCCGGGAGTTACTGGAGCAACGGTTTCAGCAGGACGAGGTGAAAGCCTCTGGAGTTGCATCCCCGGTTGGTTGGGCAGTAGTATTTTCAGTTTTCTTCAGCCTCCTGTTCCTGAGCGGGGCTACCACCAGAATGTTGCACTTCATGGAGGAGCCGTATTTCTGTGGGACAGCCTGTCACAGCGTTATGGAACCGGAGTGGGTTTCCTATCAGCAATCTCCGCACGCTCATGTGGGTTGTGCGGAGTGCCATGTGGGTGAAGGACTCGGTGCCATGATTAGTGCAAAGCTGAACGGTATGTGGCAAATGATATCGGTATCGTTCAATCTTTATGAACAGCCGATTCCAACACCCGTCCATCAGCTGAGACCGGCAAGGCAAACCTGTGAGCACTGTCACTGGCCTGAGAAATTCTACGGCAAGAGGTTGCTTAACATCACCAGCTATCTGGGGGATGAGAACAACACGCCCCGTTATACTTCGCTGGCGATGAAGGTCGATGCTGGAAGTGAGGGTGCCGGGGGCGGTGGAATACACTGGCATATCAACAGCAGTAACGAAATCCGTTATGCGTCAAGCGACGATGATCGGGAGGAGATGATCTGGGTTGATGTATTGCAGGCTGATGGAAGCTTCAAGCGTTTCCGGAATAGTGACCTTGATAATGATCTGCAGCATGTTGATGAGAGTGATTCACGCACGATGGATTGCGTGGACTGCCATAATCGTGCAACTCATATCTATGAGGATCCCGCAACTGCAGTCGATCTGCGTATACAGCAGAATCTGATCAGCAGTGACCTACCCTATATCAAGCGGGAAGGTTTACGGGCAATTACTCACAACTACCCGGATAAGGAAACAGGCCTGGCTGGAATAGCCACCCATCTTCAAGGTTTCTACAGGCACAATTATCCCGGACTGGCCGGGCAGAAGTGGAAGCAACTGGATCAGGCGATTGAAGCCTTGCAGGAGGTTTATAACCGGAATATTCATCCCGGAATGAATATCGACTGGGGAAGTTATCCCAACCTGCTTGGTCACAAACAGGGTGGCGGTTGCTTCAGGTGTCACAACAGCGACCTGGTAGCTGATGATGGTACAGGTATTGATTATGGTTGCATGTTATGCCACTCAATCCTGGCAGAGGATTCTGAAATGCCGTTTCAATATCTGACACCACTGGATGAGGAGAACAAAGCACCTAATTATGACACACACCTGATGTATCAGCAGGAGTTTCTGGGTCTTTGACCCGGGTCGAGCTGATATAAAGATTGTTCCAGCGTTTCAAGTCGACAATACGGGTCCCATCTGGGACCCGTTTCTTTTAAGCTACCCTCGGAAGTCGATCCCACGACCTACTGGTATTTCAATCCAACGCCGGGCACTAAAGTACCAGGCTACATGCTGTCGCACCTTCGGTGCTTGAAATCCCAGGACAAGACTGGTAATGCTCTCCAGGTATTGACTGGCTTGCATCTGAAGTGGAAAGCAATCAATCTGAGTTGTTACTGTCTATCTGCCCCAGCGGGGCTGAAGCAAACAGCCCGGGGGATTCCAATGATCGCTCCGATCATTGGCGTACAAACCATTCTGAGGTCGATTATGTTTGACCGACGAATGAGTCCCGGGCACTGATAGAAAACGGGCCCCATCTGGGACCCGTTATATTCAAAAGCCACCCATGGGAGTCGAACCCACGACCTACGGTTTACGAAACCGTTGCTCTACCAACTGAGCTAGGGCGGCATAATATCTTCCAGCATGCAGTTCAGACAGAACAAACTACCGGACAAAGAAACAACCCGGTTTCATACAGCTGGTTTCGCTGCTACCGGGTTGTTTGTAATCTCATATCAGAAGCGGAAAACCGCTTAACAGACTCAGTCTACCGTAAAACGAACTGTCTGCGACATACGTACCGGAACAGCTTTGTCACGCTGGTATCCCGGTTCAAAACGCATCTGCCGCAGGGCTGCGATAGCAGCATCAGCAAAACCCAGCCCCTTGGGTTTTTCACCACGAACTTCAAAATCCTGGGGAACACCGGTCTTGCTGACTGTGAACACGATCTGGGCAACCCCTTCTACACCAGCCTTCTCAGCCATTTCAGGATATCTGACTTTCTTGTAAAGCGCTTTGCTGCCACCGATCATCACCGGCTTCTGCTCTACAGAGTAGAAGTCCACCGGTGCGTCAAGCATTGGTGGCGGTGGGGGAGCAAAATCGTCATCCCATTCAATTTCTTCACCAATATCATACTCGAGGTCATCTGGCAGGTCCTCGTCTTCAGAGGCAATCGGAACTGTCGGCAGGGAGGGTGGTGGTGCGACCTTCTCCTGGATGGTCTGCTCCACTTCTTCTACCTCAATAACATTTATCGACAATTCTCGTTGCTGCACCTCGACCTTGATCTCTTTACTGATGATAAAGACCAGGACGAAGATAAGTATGCCTGCAATCGTCCCCAGCTCCAGCTGTTGCTGGTATCGGAGCTTGATATCAAATTCGGGCAGTTTTCTATAACGCATGCTATCTCCAAATCACCGGTCACTTGAAACGGGTAGCGTAGACGATGCGCAAAGCGGAAGCATTACGCAAGGCCACCTGAATATCATTGACGACATTCATCTCGCCTTCCTGGTCAACCTTCAGTGCAATCACCAAACGAGGATTCTCGACCAGCTTAGGATACACAATCTCGGAAATCACCTGCGGTGTAACCAACTGGTCCTCAATCATGACCCGGCTCTTGCGATCAGCCCAGACATAGCAAATATCTCTTTTCCCCTGCTCCATCTTCTTCGTCACTACTGCTGAAGGCACCTTCACCGGTAGCCCGTCATACTGTTTAAACACAGAAGAGACCATGAAAAAGATAATGAGCATGAAGACGATATCAGGCATCGAAGATGTCGGAATAGAAACATGCAGCTCACTTTTCTTGGCTATTTTCATCGGTCACTCCCTCGGTTCAGCAATGGAGATTTTCGTGGCACCGGCCTGTTTTACCTGATCCAGTACATCGATAAAGATCCCATATCTGGTCGCTTTTCCGGTAAGGATTGAAAATATCTGTCTGGGATTACCTTTTTCATCGAGAGGACTCTGCTGCACAATCTGTGATACAGCCTCCCTGACCTGCCCCTGTCCGACAGCGGCATCATCAATCAATACCTGACCGGCATCATTTATCAGGATGTTGGTAATCATCTGACTCTTTACCTGGAAGTCTTCACCCATAGCCGGCAGCGTCAGGGCAATCCCCTTATCGGAGTCAATGGTGGTTGTCACCAGAAAAAAGATGAGCAGCAAAAAGGCGATATCAGCCATAGAGGCGGTAGGAATTTCTGCCACCCGCGCCCGGCGTTCACCAACTATCATCTTACTTATTCTCCATTTCGATGAGTGTGTCCACCATCTCCACGGAAGCCTCTTCCATGTCGATGATAAGCTTATCGATCTTGGCCTGGAAATAGTTATGGAAGAACTGGGTAACAACAGCGGCCATCAGACCAAACACGGTTGTCAACAGCGCAACCTTGATACCACCGGCTACGATAGCCGGAGAGATATCATTGGCCTTGGCGATTTCATCAAACGCTGAGATCATACCCCAGACAGTTCCCATGAAACCAAACATAGGCGCCAGTGAGGTAGCGGTGCCAATCCAGGTCAGTCCTCGTTCCAGAAACGCCATTTCAATAGTAGCGGCATTCATCATCGCTTTTTCAACATTCTCGATGCCGCGATTATAACGCAGGAGACCGGCGTGAATGATAGTAGCGACCGGGCCCTTTGTGGATGCGCAGGTTTCTGTTGCCGCATCAACACCACCGGAATGAAGAGCATCATTCACATTCTTCATGAACTTCTTGGTGTTGATAGTAGCCAGTGTCAACGAGATAAACTTCGCGATGATAATGGCAATTCCCAGCAGCAGAATGATCAGGATGGGGTACATAAAGCCCCCACCTTCGATGAAGTACTTGACCATCGGTTAACTCCTCAGTCTATGTTGTAGATCTTTGTTATCTTCAGTTCTGACTTCAAAAAAACTAAATGTTACCCCGGTGAAAGTCAATTAATATCTTCCCGAACACACTGCACACTGGCTGTAACAGCATCTCCAGCAGGCACTTCCCACTTTGAGCAGGTGAGTGCAGCCCTGTGCAATGCAGTTCTGCATAGGTCAGTTCGTTATCAATTGAGCTGCCTCATCAAAATGCAGCCGCGCTTCCTGTACTACATTGTCGATTTCGACCAGAACCCGGTAGAACTTCATTCTGTCCCAGCAAACCCGGGCCAGCTCAGCCTTTATCGAATTGCTGATGAAATCCAGATCTTCCTGATATTCTGTTTCAACAAGCGGAACGGTCTCTTCACTGAATTCGGTAAACTGAGCCAGTATCCCCTCAGTTATCTCAAAATCATCCAGAAACGCACTCCACTCCATTTCACAGACCGGGTGTGTGGAACGATACTCATTGGCAAATTCGAAGAACTGCCGATTCGTACGCAAACGGGCAGCGTATGGTGTCAACCGGCCCGGTTCAATCCTGATATCCGGGGTGATGCCACCACCACCATATACCTGCCGTCCCTGCGGGGTTACAAACACCGGCTTGTCAACCAGAGAATCCGGTTCCACATTCGGATCGATATCATCGTAACCCTCCCGGACATACTCTGCCAGACCCTCATCGAATGGCCTCTGTATCAGACGGCCGGTAGGTGTGTAGTAACGGGCAATTGTAATACGAACAGCTGAAGAATCAGGCAGCTGTATCTGCCGCTGTACCAGCCCTTTTCCAAAAGATGTAACACCGGCCACCAGTCCGCGATCCCAGTCCTGCAGTGCACCTGCGACAATCTCAGAGGCGGACGCGGAACCATGATTCAGCAGCACAATCACCGGGTAACCCCTTTTACGAACCCACTGGCTGGAATAATGCTCTTCATCAAACTTGCTGCGGCGGCCCTTTGTGGTAACTACCAACCTGTCCGGTGGCAGGAAGAAGTCTGAAACCATAACCGCTTTCTCCAGGTATCCACCCGGATTACCACGGAAATCAAGCATCAACTGTTTCATACCCAGCATTTCCAATTCATCGAGAGATGTCGCCAGTTCACTGTCTGTAGTCGCCATGAAACGGTTTATTCGCACATAACCGGTGCTGTCATCCAGCATAAAGCTGGCAACAACACTGTTGATTGGTATTCTATCCCGGGTGATGGTGAAGTCCAGCGCTTCAGTCATGCCTATCCGGTGTACTTTGACAGTCACCTGTGTTCCGCGTGGCCCCTTGAGTTTTTCCTGGACTTCATCGTTGGTAATACCCCAGGTGGACTTACCCTCAATTTCAACTATCTGGTCACCGGGTGCCATCCCCAGTTGATCGGCCGGGCTGCCAGGAATTGGTGAAACCACACGGAGGACCTTATCGCGTATCTCGAAGTAGATACCGATACCCTCGAATTGCCCTGCGAAATCCTCCTTGACTTCACGCAGATCGGCCGGTGGGATATAGACAGAATGTGGATCGAGCTTCTCCAGCATACCGGTTATAGCACCATCAAGCATTTCACCCAGATCTGCTTCTTCCACATAGTATTCCCGCACAATACCGAGTATCATCCGGATTTTCTCGAACTGGAAACCAACACTCTCAGCGGAGGCCAGACTGGAGCCGACCAGCCAGCCGGTTCCTCCGATAATTGTTACTGTTGCCAGGATCAGCACCATTCGTCTGCGCATATTTACTTAAACTCCGTTTTACTCAATCTTCAGACACATAACTCATCCTGTACTTCAGTTGTGCAATTACCATACCAGAATTGTGGCCTGGCTTGCTCTTTACAGGTTAAACAAAAAGCTAAGTTAGGAGGAGATATGCAATGGTCTTTCGATGGGGAACGTATAGAGATAATCCAGTGTAGAATAAATCGCTACGAACGTCATTCCCGTGAATGTGCCCATTTTCTTAAAAATTGGCTTTGAATCCAGAGCAGTCAAATCATGAAAATCTCATATACATCTATCATAATCAGTTAGTGAGACAATACGCAGGTGCAATCGGCAATTTGATCAGGCAGATCTGCAAACACCGGTTGCCGAAATCACCATGTGTTTATAGTATGCAGCGCCTGGTTATCTTGCCGGGAATGTTAAGGACAGTGGATTCCCGCCCCTAAAGCGAAACCTACGGTTTCGAGAAGCGCGGGAATGACTTGTTGGAGAAGAGTAGTCTCAGGAGCTGTACATCTGTCCCGGCAATTGTCGTAGAAACCCGGCAATTTCAAGTTCCATCAACAATAAAGCCAGTTCCCCTCGAGGTAGGCCGGTCCTGCGCAGCAGCTCATCGAGATGAAGTAACGATTCTCCTTCGAGGCACTCCATCACTGTTGCCTGAGCCAGGGTCATGGGTGGGAGCTCAGGTTTACCGGCAGCAGTCGCTGGAGGCGCGTCTATGAACAGTGCTGTCAGCAGGTCTTCCGGTTCCACCGCCAATTGCGCGCCCTGTTGCAGCAGGTGTAAATTGCCCGCATATTTCCTATCGCCTATTCTGCCGGGCAACGCATACACATCACGGTTTTCTTCCAGTGCCAGACGTGCAGTGATCAAGGCACCGCTGCGCAACGGCGCTTCACCAACCAGCACACCGGGCGTAAGGCCTGCCACGATACGATTACGGCGTGGAAAATTACTCCCCTGAACCGATTCACCAGGTGGGTATTCAGTTAACAGCAGGCCCGCTTTACCTATACGCTGCTGCAAAGATTGATTCTCTATTGGAAAAGCGCTATCCAGGCCGGTTCCCAGAACAGCAATTGTGCTGCCGGTCTCGAGCGCTCCCCGGTGTGCCGCAGTGTCAACCCCCCGGGCAAGGCCACTGACGATTGCTACCTCGTGTGCGGCCAGTTCCCGGGCAAAGCGATGACAGGTTTCTATTCCGTCTCTGGTGGCTTGGCGTGTCCCGACAATACTCCAGGAAGCCTGCTCAAGCAGCTCACGTCGCCCCTGGCAGAAGAGTTGTGCCGGTGGAGAATGAGTCTGGCGCAGCAGTGGTGGATAATCATCGTCCTGCCAGCTTATTCGCCCGTATGTACCCTTAGTCAGATCACCAGCTATTCGATCCGCCAGCTGACGATAACGCCTCTCTCTGATAAATGGTGGCCAGCGGGTATGCGGGCACTCCTGTCGCAGGCGGGAGACCGGCAGATTAAATGGATCGACACCTGCCGCCACCAGCTCCAGTAAACGAGCGTAATGGTGGGCATTGGCACCGGTAATCAGTCCCAGTTCAATTTCGAGTGGTAGTTGCAAGATTCCTGTTTTCCGGGCGGGGTCAGAGCAGGCAGCCGTTAGTTAGATGCAGAGAAAGAGGAAAATGTTCCTTCGCTATTTCACTAACAGCATCTTCCCGGTAGCGATATGGCTTCCCTGTTGCAGCCGCACCAGATAGATACCGCTTGCAACATTTTCACCATCGAAAGAGACGATTTGACGACCGGCATTCATCTGTTCATCGAGGAGAACGGCAACAGGTTGCCCGCGCAGATTGAAGACCTCAAGACGCGCATGGCCGGTTTCAGGCAGGTTGAAATCAATATTGGTAGCGGCATTAAATGGATTGGGGAAAATTCTGGTTAAACTGAAAATCGCCGGCTGAGTTGCCGGGGTAAATCCTCCGGATGGTCCTGGTACATCTGCTCCCGGACCTCCATACATTCCCATATCGCTGCGACTGTCATCAGGATCCAGCAGATAAGGTGCACCGCTGTCAATACAGGGTGAACCATCCTGCAGGTGGAGGTCGAAAATATAATTATCCAATACCAGCAACGGGTCTTCAAACAACGAATATGCAGAAGTCAACTGGCTGGAGTTTGAAACCCTCTCGGCCAGAGAATCTTCATAAAAACAGTTATAGGCGACTTCCGACCAGTTGCTCTCAGAATCAACAAACATTGCCACATCACCAAAAATATAGAAGATATTATTCACCACACGCACATCAGAGATCAGTGCGGTTATCGGGTGCAGCAATATCGTGGGGGACTGTAAACCCGGATTGGCAAATGTGTTGTTGACTATTTCGGCATCAGCCCGATAAAGATAGATCGGATCAAACACTCTGCCAAATCCACAATTTTTAATCGAAGTCTGCCTGTCCCCTTCAACAAAAATCGCGTAGTGCAGCGTCTGCCCTATGGAGCTATGAAAAATGCAGTTCCTCACAACCAGATCTGAGTAGTGTGACTGAACGGCTATTGAGTCCATGGAAAACTCACTGTGAGACACGACAACCGGACCTTCAGAGTATTGCACAAACAGGCCCCGTCTCGCAGCAGACAGCTCCATGTAACTGATCTCTGCGCCGAGAGCCCCGGGCATTATCTGAATCCCTTCCCAGAGATACTCGCTGGTATTCCTACTGAAGAACTGAACGGATTGCTCCTCGTTCCCTTTCACACTCAGGTAACCCCACACCTGCAGCTTGTTGTCGTTCAGATGCGTGGTAATATATACTTTCACTCCCGGGTCCACCACCAGAGTGTCTCCTTCATCCACCCAGGTTGTTGACATCATCACATAGGGACCTTCCTCCATCGTCAGCTGATCCTGTTCAATCCGGCCGGAAAGCTCAGTACCACTGGCGATAACGATCCAGTGATGCCAGGTTGTGTCAACACCATCATCACAGAAGAACTCCACCAGGTTTTCGCCCTGATGTTCCAGCATTATTGTGAAATCGTTTGGATGAGAAAATGTCTGATCGAGATAACGCCAGTGATGATTAATATTATCCCCCTCATCATCAACTGAAAAAACAGTGAATGTTACCTGCTCGAGCGGGAAGTAACCGTGACAGATAGTAGTATCGTTCGGCTCCTGATTACATAGGGGTGAGTAGCTCAGAATTCTGGGTGCTGTATTGGGAACCACATACAGGTCATAAAGCAGCGAGTCCACCCAGGTTGTATCCTCATGGCTGTTAAAAGCCCGGAAGCCAAGGTTATACACGCCGGTATCAGCAATTGTGGGGTGCATTTCCAGCAAACCGCTGGTTGAGTCATAACTGATACCTTCGTATTGATATATCATTTCGTTGACAGGTGTCGGGTTTCCGGAAGCCAGGATAACATCCCAGAAACTGTGGCCGACTACGGCAATGGTATCCGGAATGATGTGGCCATAATTTGCCGGTTCGATTTCCTGCTGGAAGAATACAGCCCCCATGTCGGGTGGTGTATTGTCAGGATCCCAGGGGTAAAGCGGGTTTCCAGCATCAATACAGGGGGAGTCATCCCTCAGGTTAAAAGCACCATCATAAAAAAGTGGATCCGCATGAATATTATTCAGCGTATCAAATGCACAGGAATCACTGACAAAAGTAACTGATGATTCGAGAATATCGAAGCAGTTATAATCAATCAGATACTGGTCACAATCCACATCGTAAGTCGATTCATTCCAACTGATGAAAACGCCCACGGTAACTTCCGACATGATATTGTTCTCAACGACATGCTGCTCAGGTGCCAGAGTCATGTTGGAGATCGAAAAGCCGTGCCCGGCTTCAGCCATATTGAAGAGAGTATTATGATATACTTCCGACGAGGGGGAATCGATCAGAAAGGTCCCGTGTCTGCAATTGGAAAACCGGTTATGGTGCAGTGTTATGTGACCTTCGCGACCTGATGTGCGAACGGCAAAACCCGCATTCTGAATTGATGTGTACGAAAGCTGGATATCCATTGTATCCGGTTCTTCAGAGTATGGCAGGAAATAAAAGAGCCCATTCCAGGTGATATCCTCGGGTGTATCAGGTTGAAAAGCTTTGAAGCTGATCAATGAATCCGGAGTACCATCAGCGATCAGATTACCGTATATCCAGAAGTAGAGTTGCTGGTTGACATCCATCACATAGACTTCAACACCGGGCTCTATCACCAGTTCATCTTCCTGGGGAATGATTATGGTATCGATAATGAGAAATGGGGAATCTTCAAGTGACAGTGTTCCGGAGACATGGCCATAAATTTCCGTGTATGCCTGTACTACGACAGATTGCCCGCATAGCACAAACAATAATACCAGTATGAGATTTCGATATCGCATCATTTCTCCAGAAACTGTTCTCGCGCGTGAACCATTTGCGCAGCACCGGTTCTAATCCAGCAGCTGGCGGGCTTCCCGCTGATAAGTCGCATCCATGTGATCCTGTGGAGTCAATCTGATAGCACGTTCCAGTTCAGCCCGGGCCTGATCATCCTTCCCCATGGACAACCAGGTGCGCCCCAGTTGTAACCTGGCATAGATGTAATCGGGATTCAGTTTAAGTGAACGCTGTAACTCCTGTTCCGCCATCTCGAGTGAACCCTCGGGAAGACCTCCCAGAAGCACGTTGGCAACTGTCTTCAGCGCCCAGTTCAGGTTGGCGATTTCCAGGTAGTATTTGCCCAGAATAGCGCGTGCCCGCCAGTTGTCAGGTTCTATGGAGAGACACATGAGCAGGTTCTTCTCCACATCCCGGGAAAGACGCACTTTTTCCTTTCCCCCCTCGAACATTGCGAGATGCCCGTAGGCGATAGCCGTCTGCAACCAGGGTTTTGAAGAATCAGGAAAGAGTATGGTGAAACGTTCGCCCAACCGCATACCTTCCCTCAGCAGAGCCTGTTTCCTGTCGTCCGGGGCGTCTTCGGCAACATCAATAGATGTCCGGGTCATCCGCAGGTTTATCTCCCAGCTCATCGAATCTTCTGCGAAAACCATGGAATAGCGTGTTAATGCGGCTTCGTTATCCCAGGCGGCAGCCAGATGATCCCCTTCCGCAACCAGCTCCTGCTGAGACTGGCTGAAAGCGGCAATGGTAAGTTGAAATACAAATAACAAC
>CAZCRT010000053.1:0-13530 GCA_964501185.1 uncultured Bacteroidia bacterium | reverse complement strand
AGGTTCAATAGTACCACCGAATATGATCCAGGGGACATAACCGTTACCGGGGTACCAGGAGTAGCGGGGGTCGCCAAACTGGTCATCAGTATCCCAGACGATAGGGATCAATTCTGCGTCACCGTATTCGTTGTCAAGCTGTTGCAGCAAGGACCTTGCTGTAGGACAGCTGCCTCACCAGGTCGCGCTGAATACTTCGGCCACGACATTCGTCTGGGTGGCCAGGGCTGCAGTTGTCAGGCTGAAGCTTGTAAGAATTAACATTAGTGTGCGTTTCATTATTACCTCCCGAAGGTTTTCTCAGTGGTTTTTCCTGCCAGTTATGCCATCTCTATAAATAGCAACATAGTAGCTTAGGCTGAACGATGAATCACGCAATATTCGTACCAGAAACAGGTAGTGGCAAATCAGCAGTTATCACCCCGTAATTCCATAGTATCACCATTACATCACAGTTAGATTCAGTAACTTTATAGTACAATAACTGTACTATTATCCGTATATTAACGAGGTGGTGCAGGTTATTAAAACTGATTACACCAATATTCGGAGGTGGATATGCGATCTCTGTTAATTACAGTTTCCCTGTTTGTTGTACCGGCGTTGCTAAATGCACAGATTACCATCTACAGTGGTGATATGCCGGTTCAACCTGGCATAAGCGACACACATGAATCCACAGACCATGATACACCTGTTGATCTCGGTTCACCCGGCCCGGGGCAGAGCTGGAACTACAGTGCCATGGTTACCGAATGGAGCGACACCGGTCTCTGGGTTGATCCGGCGGACACACCGCAGGGTGATGAATTTCCGGATGCCAACTGCTGTCGTGCTATTGAGCAGGATAACGGGGCATATGTGCTTTACTGGTATTACAATCTGACCACAGATGGATTCTGGATGATCGGTATCGGCTACTGGATAGTTGAGCAGGAGTACGGATTTACCGGACACTATGAATCAACTGGCCCTGTCATCGAATTGCCACTGGAATATGGCAGCAGCTGGTCGGTTACTTTCACAGCTTATGATTTCGAAGGGGAGATTGCATCTGTCACTGACGCCGATTTCAATGTCGATGCCTGGGGAACTGTAACCGATTACCTGGGAACTTACGCCTGCCTGAGGTTACAGCAGTTTTCCGAATCAACAGACTATGAAGATGGAGAACCGGGTGAAGTCAGCACCGAATGGATGTACCAGTGGATGGTGCCGGATTATGGTGGCATCGTATTCATCGATTCGCAACAGAACGAACCGGATGAGAATTTTACTATGGGAAAATTCAGCAGACTGACCGAAATCAGTGAAGCAGTGCCGCCCAACCTGCCTGTGATTATTCCAACTACGATTACAATGGGCGCCCCTTACCCAAATCCATTTAATCCATCTACTCAGATTCCGGTACAACTGGCATATCCCACTGAGCTTCTATTACAGGCATATGACCTCAATGGCCGCCTGGTAGCCACACTCGCCGATGGCAGCTACACAGCGGGTGAGCAGCAGTTCACATTCGACGGTAGCGGACTTGCCAGTGGTGTTTATCTGGTACGGATGATAGCGCCGGGACAGACAGCGCTGTCACAGAAACTGTTACTGATTAAGTAACGGTTTCTACTTGTACACCCCTTGAGTTCTACTGATTGGATATTGCATTCTGTTCATTTGAATACAGATTCTGATGGAGGTGGATATGCGTAAACTAACCATACTTTTCATGCTCAGCCTGATATTGGTTTTCAGCGGGTGCGAGCTGGAGGGGGAGGATGGCTTCCCGCCACAGCTGACCGTTATCAGCCCCACCACTGGTGAAACCGTCGCCGGTGCAGTGTGCTTCGTCACCGAAGCAGTGGACAACATCGGTATTGACCGGGTGGAGCTGCTGGTTGATGGCACTGTCCATTTCACAGCTGACACTTCTCCCTGGCAATGTCGATGGCAGACCTTCGAATATGAGTCCGGCCTGGAGTACGAAGTCATCATCAGAGCCTGGGACCATGCAGGTAACTATGACCGGTCTGATCCCCTGCTGCTGACACTCGACAACAGCGGCATTGATCCTCATCAGGCCTGGCTGCTGCCTCCCCGCTATCGAGCCGAGCATGAAACCTTTACCATCTACTGGAAAGCCAGTCGCGATCTCGACTTCGCGAGCTACACCCTCTACGAATCGGGGGAACCGGACATGAGGTGGGGCCATCAGATTCACACTGCTACCGTGCGGGAGGATACAGTTTTCACCGTCGGGTATGAGGGGCGCAACCGATATTACCAGCTGGAGGTGACTGACAGCGATGGACTGGCTACCAGGAGTAATATTCAGAAGGCTGATCCGGATATCCGGTTTGTACGGACCTACAATATATTCGATGCAGGCGAGTTATGTTCCATAGAGCAGATTTTCG
The DNA here is from genome assembly GCA_964501185.1 of uncultured Bacteroidia bacterium. Taxonomy (GTDB): domain Bacteria; phylum CAIWAD01; class CAIWAD01; order BS150m-G50; family BS150m-G50; genus BS150m-G50. The sequence goes on along the minus strand of CAZCRT010000053.1, from coordinate 11,119 downwards.
ACGGTGGGTACATAATGGCTGGAGCGGGTTATGCAGGACCGTGGGGTGGCAGCTGGCTGTTGAAAACGGATGCTGCCGGCAATGAGCTCTGGAGATGGCTGTCTGATTACTACGCACCTCCATCTTTTTTTGGTGTAGTTGTCAGGCAGACCCTTGATGGGGGATTTATTCTTCTTGGCGACTGTCTTCGGAAAACAGATGAATGTGGTGAACTGATCTGGGTGAATGAGGCTGTATCCGGATGTTCCATCGATCTGACCGACGATGGCGGCTACATAGTACTTCAACAGATCAACTGGTATGGCTCATACAATCTGATTAAATGCAACGGGCAGGGAGCAATTCAGTGGACCAGCGAGCTGAACAGCAGTGATCCAGGTTACCTGAGGTTCATCCGGCAGACTTCCGACCGGGGATATGTTATACTCGGATCGCTTACCAGTGGCGAGGAGGAAAACCGGGATATCCTGCTGGTTAAAACCGATACAGAGGGTGATCTGGAGTGGGTTCAGAGCTATAATGCAGGTGCCGACGAAAGAGGATACTGTGTAATACAGACAGTTGAAGGTGGATTTACAGTGGCGGGGCAGAAAGATATCTCTTATTCGTCAGGAGAAGCGTTGCTGCTGAAAGTGGATGCAGATGGGAACCTGCTCTGGCACCGGACCTACAACAATCTGGCTGGCTCTAACGGCTTTCGCTCCCTCAGCCACACGCAGGATGGCTGCTGGTTTCTTACAGGTTACACGGATGGTGTGGCCTGGTGGATGAAGGTTTCAACATCCGGCGATCCAGTCTGGGAAATGACGCACACTGGATATACGCATAGTGCTGGAAGCTCAGGACAGCAGACGGCCGAGGGTGGTTTTGTCATTGGTGGTACTGCCTATCAGCAGGGTGAGATGCCAATTCTGATCAAAACCGATGCAGATGGGATTGTGAACTAGCTGGAGAGGCGCAGATCAGACAGGAAGAGGTGATTCTGAAAAAGCTGCTGCTGACACTGACAATACCGTTTTTAACCCAGCCGCTGCTGGCGCTGGATGCACCACAGTTGCAGCTGTACTGTGAACAGGCCGGTGATTCGGTCAATGTGATACTCAGCTGGCAGGAGGTTGATGGCGCGGACAGTTACGCCCTCTACGGTCGCGGTGGTGATCCCTATGCCGCCGGTGAGCTGCTGGAAATTGTCGAGCACTCCCCCTGGTTCATCACAGCCGCTGGTCAGCAGTTTTACTACCTTGTCGCACTGGACAGCCTTACTGCTCCGCCGGGATTCACCATGGTACCTGCCGGCAGTTTCACCATGGGGCAGAGCGGGGTGGCAACACCGGAACATCAGGTCACACTGACCCATGACTTCTATCTGGGATTGCAGGAGGTTAACAACCAGCAATACCTGGAGGCGGTACAGTGGGCTTATGATCAGGATTACCTGACCGCCAGCAGCACTACCGTTGAAGCATATGGCTTTGAGCTGCTGGATCTGGACGACGACGATTGTGAGCTGAGCTTTGCTGACGGCCTGTTTGAGCTGCGGGAATCACCGGGCTTTGAAGCACAGCAGGCTTACCCGGATGGGTACGATCCCGCACATCATCCGGTGAAGGAGGTATCCTGGTACGGTGCCGCCTGCTACTGCGACTGGCAAAGTGAAATAGCAGGTTTGACACCGTTCTATCTGGGTAACTGGGAACAGACAGCAGAGCATAATCCTTATAATGCTGCGGGATTCCGTCTGCCGACTGAGGCGGAGTGGGAGTATGCTGCCTGTTACCCTGATGATCGTACTTACTGCTGGGGTAGTGCTGAACCCGCCTGCAACCTGGCCAACTACTATGATCAGTCCTCACAACCCTATCAATACTGTGTTGGCTGGACAGCACCGGTTGGCTCCTGCCCGGACGGTATCAGCACTCTGGGGGTATCTGATCTTGCCGGCAATCTGTGGGAGTGGTGTGGTGACTGGTATGGGGATTACAGCTCAATGCCACAGATTGATCCACTCGGTCCTGACGGCAGCTATGGACGAATTCTACGGGGTGGCAGCTGGAGCTTTGGTGGTTCATACCTGCCGGCCGCCTATCGCGGTGTAGTCGATCCTAATTCTGCTGATGACGATGGTGGTTTTCGAATATGCCGAACCGTCACTCCATAATTGTCGACAGATGCATGCCAGAGCTGCTATTCAAACTCTGTTTATCTCCACAAAGCTTATGTTTAGATGTAAATCTGATTTGTATCACAAATTCCGCTGACAACCCGGTCACTCAGGTTTTATCCGATGCTGATAATAATGGCCTCTATAATTGACAGGCACAGTTCAGCCCATCGTCTCGACCAGAGAAAAATCAATCGAGAATAAATTGATACGGTGTCTCACTGGTCGCTTCAGCTGTTAGTTAAGCAGTTATTCTGTGGTGATCATTTGTTTATAGTAATACTATAGAGCAGGAAATTTGTATTTTAGAGTAGCCAATATTACGAGGTAAAAGTGACCGACCAGATTATCGACCTGCGCAGCGATACCGTGACACAACCATCCCCCGGGATGCGAACAGCGATGGCCGACGCTGCTGTCGGTGACGATGTTTTCGGAGACGATCCAACAGTGAATTTACTGGAGCAGCGTACTGCAGAGCTGCTCGGCAAGGAAGCAGCCCTTTTCGTCCCTTCAGGAACAATGGCCAACCAGATAGCCCTTCGCTGCCATACACGCCCGGGTGATGGCTTGCTGCTGGAAGAAAACTCTCATATTTATCTCTATGAGGCTGGTGCGGCAGCGGCGCTGTCAGGGCTCACCTGTCATCTGCTGCCGGGGGAGCGGGGCATATTCACACCTGATGCTGTTGAAAACGCCATTCGGGAGACAAATGTCCATTTTCCCCGTTCCCGTCTGCTATCGCTGGAAAATACACATAACCGTGGTGGGGGTACAGTCTGGTCACTGGAACAGATTGATGCGGTCTGTCAGACCGCCCGGGATAACAAAATGCGTTTGCATCTCGACGGCGCCCGGCTCTGGAATGCCACTGCGGTTACCGGTATTGCTGAAAGTGAGTACAGCAGCAGGTTTGACAGTGTGAGTGTCTGTTTTTCGAAAGGTCTGGGAGCACCTGTTGGTTCAGTCCTGGCAGGCAGGGACGAGCTGATTCAGCGGGCACGCCATATTCGCAAGCAGTTTGGAGGAGGGATGCGGCAGGCCGGTATTATCGCTGCCGGCGCGATGTATGCTATGGACCATCACCGGGAGCGGCTGGTGGAAGATCACAACAACGCACGCAGACTGGCAGAAGGAATCTCCTCAATACCGGGGTTGAGCATAGATCCCGCTTCGGTATCAACAAATATGGTGTATTTCGACGTTATGGACCAGATAGCCGCAGCAGTTGTGGATCGGCTGCAGGAACTGGGTGTGCTTGTTCTGGCACTCACTCCGGCAAGGATTAGAGCTGTCACCAGCCTGGCTGTAGACGAGGCAGCTATCGACCGTGCTCTGGCCATTGTATCACAGATTATGAATTTGTAAAAAGCTGATTCCAATAGTTTTTCGAACAACTTCTTTAGTGAACTCACTTCAAAAGGGAGGATGAAATGAAAACTACAGTCAACTTTTCTGCGGGTTTAATAGTAATCATCTTTTCAACGGTCCTCTCTGCAACCGAGATATTCAGTGATGATTTTGAAGATGGGGCCTGGGAGGACAGCTGGACGCTGGTAGACAGTGGGACTCATGAAGCCGAAGTAACCGGTCAGTACGCGGCAGCCGGTCAATATAGCATCCATCTCTGGGGGGGTGATGGACAGCACTTCCAGGGCTTACATGCAGAGTACGAAGCAGTTCAGCTTGATTACATCTACTTCTATACAAGAATGGATGCCAGCCGTGCCAGAGCATCCAACTACTTCGTGATAGGTGACAGTGACATAGAATCCAATTTTGGACTGATCTTCTTTCGGGCAGAGCAGGATGAAGGGAATTTTGTTGTGTATGCCGGCAATGGCATTTCTTTCACTCACCCTGTCGAAAACCAGATCTGGTATCACATCGAGTTTCAGGACATCGATTGGGACGCCAGAACCTGGGATTGGTATGTGGATAGCGAGCTGGTGCAGGCGGATATTCCGTTTCGTGCCCCGTATTCAACCGTCGCAAGTCGTATTCACCTCTATAACTGGTGCGATGACGGGATTATATCACACGCCTGGTTTGACGAGATCTATCTGTATGAAGGGGAGGAGAATGTCACCCCCATCGCGCTCGACCACCAGCTCCTGACTAACTATCCGAATCCCTTCAACCCGACCACAACCATCAATTACTACCTGCCGGTACCAGGCCTGGTTACACTCCGTGTGTACGACATTTCCGGTCAGCTGACAGCAACAGTGGTCGATGGACATAGAAGTGCTGGTGAATACTCGGTAACTTTTGATGGTTCCGGATTACCCTCAGGCATTTATTTCTATGAGCTTACCGCAGGGGGAGGAACTCAGGTTGAGCGTATGCTGCTGCTCAAGTAACAGAGATTGCGCCATTCACGCGGTTACTACCGCTGACATCGCCCAGGTCACAAAAAGCCCCACATAAACATGCGGGGCTTTTCTGGTTTATCTAATTGGACTGATACAGGATCTGCCTGTTATGAAGTGATTCAGGATGAATCGAAATGGAGCTGAAACATTGTTGTCAGCTTCACCTCGATGTCAACAGCATCGCTTCAGGAATAAAACAGGTGAAACACTTCTTCAATCAGTGTCTCACTATTTTACCAGAACCATCTTCCTGGTATCGGCAAAGCTGCCGGCTTCTAACTCATAGAAATATACACCACCGGGCAAACCGGCAGCGTTGAAAACAACGCTATGATGACCTGCTGGCAGGTTGCCATCAACCAGGGTCGCGACCATCTCACCTGTCACACTGTAGACTCTCAGTGTAGTAACTGCCGGTTCTGCCAGTGCGAATTCAATAGTGGTAGTGGGATTGAATGGATTCGGGTAATTAGGAGACAGACTGAAATCGCCCATGATCTGTTCTCCGGCAGTGACCGCTTCAAGTACTGGAATTGTTATCATGGTAGTATAAATATAGTCACCGGAAGTGCCGGAGTTGTTGTTGGCAGCGTTACCGGCAGCATAAAAAATCACATCGTCAGCACCGGTAGCTGGTGCTGTCCAGTCGAAGTTCCAGACAATCGGGCCATCAGGAGTCCCGGCTGCTGTCCCCGCCTGCGTTTGTTTCAGATACTGTCCTCCTGACAACTGGGTATTAACCGGGTCCGTTACAATGATTGTGCCCAGATCCAGGGAGGTGAGTTCAAATCCCCAACGCTCTAAGCCGGAATTTTCAATAGTAATGGCTAGCGAGTAGGTCTCTCCCGGAGCATACGCCTCCGGAGCTGTGAACAACAGGCTGCCCTCACCGCTGTTCAGCGGAAAACTGCTGTGACAGGTGGTGCAGTTTCCCTCACCGGGAGCGTCGGTATAACCATCAGGTGGACTGCTGGAGTAACCCAGCATTGTCAGTGGCAATGAGACCACTGTGAATAGAACAACAATTAAACTCTTCATAAGTATTCACTCTCTGTTGGAAAAAGCCTGTTTCAAGCTTTTTGAATTCATGGAATTTATCTATACAAATAGGAACGATTATTAATGACATATATCAATTATGTACTCATATCCTGACATAGTCAGCATAATTAAGTTGTAGATAAACATAAAGTATTCATTCATATGGTATTAATAGAAAATATTATCAATAAGACAAGGGAAAACATAAAAAAACCCCGCCGGAATGCGGGGCTTTTTATTAAATGCGCTTTTTGCTTATTGAGCTGCAACATTGTTGACAGCTCTACCTCGATGCCAATGGCATCGCTTCAGGAATCGGCATTTTACTACTTTACCAGAACCATCTTTTTGGTATCTGTAAAGCTGCCGGCTTTCAGGGTGTAGAAGTATACACCGGACGGCAGGTCAGTAGCGTTGAAAACAACACTCTGGTGACCGGCAGGCAGGCTGCCATCAACCAGGGTGGAGACCAACTCACCCGTTACACTATAGACATTCAGAGTAGTGATGGCCGGTTCCGCCAGTGTGAATTCAATAGTGGTAGTGGGATTAAACGGATTCGGGTAATTGCTGCGCAATGAATACTGTGTCGGTTCGACTTCAGTAAGGCAATCATCACCAAGTGTTACTTCCAGCATATACTCACCGCAGTTGGCACTGTAGCCTTCCACAACGATGTAGTATTCACCGGGCATCAGACAATCCAGGTCCATCTGCGATAAAGCACCACAGTAGTCATCATTGGAGAACAGCTCTGTGGAGCAGTCATCTGCCAGCAATCGCAGGTAAGTGTCAAAAGCACTGCCATTACAGAGTGAGACAACGAGATCAGCCTCCACATCCATGTTCAGATGGTAGAAAACATCACTGCTGGGATTGAACCCATCATCTCCAAAATCACAGGAATTCTGGAAATCACTGTATGGCAGCTGTCCGATCTCAATCGGCATATCACAATTGTCACCATCGATGGGGTCATTGCTACACTCATCACCGAGTGCGATATCGATCGTGTAGTAACCCGAATTACTCCAATATCCTTCTACCACTGCGTAATAGGTACCGGCAGGCAGACAGGGATCTACAATCTCAGAAACCAGGCCACAGGCGTCGTCATTCTCAGCGTAGACTGTCGCGCAGTCATCGGTAAGGAGCCAGAGGTAGGTGTCGTAGCTGGAGTTTGCACAGAGGCTGACAGTTACAGCCTGGTCAACATCGGTAGTGAACTGGTAGTACACATCCGGGCTCGGATTGAAATCGTCATCCATGTATTCAGATGTATCACCATCATCGAAGTAGGGATAGGAGTCCACAACGATTGGATCATCGCAGTTCTCACCGGCAAAATCCTCACCACAGTAAGTGCATTCGACTGTCAGGACATAGTTGCCATCCCAGTACTCATAAAAGGTGTTGGCACCTACCCAGATATAGTAGAGACCCGGCTCCAGACAGGCAGTGGTGATAGCTTCACCCTCGCAATAACCGTTGTCATCGGCAGTATTCAGTATACTGATATCGCAATCACCCAGTGGATCAGCGATGACGAACAACAGGGCATCGAACTCATCGACCTCAAGGCTGACATCCAGAATCTGCGGCTCTGTCAACTCCAGTCGGAACCAGTCAGTATCTCGCTGGTTATCGGGATTGTCGGCATCAACCCAGGCGTTTCCGCAAATTACGTCACCACATTCGATATCATTGAAAACGAACGGATCGGAATTGCATCCACCGTTATCCTCAACTTCATTGATCCCGTCCACACAGTCAACCGGGGTACAACCCTCCAACAGATCAATGTAGAGTACATAGTCACCGTAATCACCACCGTATCCATCAATAACGATATAGTGATCACCGACCGGTAGATCCAGTATCTCCAGATAGGAGCGATAACCGGGGCAGAAGTCATCGTTGCAGCCTTCAAGTGTCATGTCGGCAGCATAGACATAGATCTTGGTGTCATAGCCTGATTCACAGAGATCGAAGCTGAAGTTTCCTACCGCATCAGTGGTGAACAGGTAGACTACATCGGGGGAAGAACTATTTGTGTAAGGGCAGGCTTCGTCGTAGTCATTTGTGTATTCAACTGTAGTGCCGGTGTATGGGCCGCCGACTGTCACAGCTGGAGCATCCTCGATCAGATCTGCACCCTGCATCGTGTAGTTACCGCTAGCTTTGGGGCTGCCGGGGAGCTGTTTCTTGGCCATGGGGGACCAATCATCAGCACTGTTTGCCAGTGGGCTGGCAACTGCTGCGCAGGCAAAAGCCGCGCTGAAAATAATTGACAAAGTGAATTTCTTCCGCATAAGCATCTCCTTTTAATTGTATTGGAACAACCAGTAAAGAGCCCTGACTGACTGTTCGTATGTATCGTCTGACTCTCAGCAAATCGCTTTTCATTATATCGTCTTTCAGAAGCGCGATATTTAGGATTTTGCAGTAGAGATGAGGGGGGGGGGGGGTTGGGGCAGGGCACGGTACATGAATGAATAACAGAGAGATCCGTCCGGGTAGAACTGCAGGTAGTAGTTGTTGAGCGATTTGTCACCGGGAGAACCGGGCAATTTCAGGAAAGAGCCTTCCCCCGGACAGAAAACCCACCCGACCATCATGGTCAGGCGGGTTTCTATTTCATCAATCCAACAGCAGGCTGTTAGAAATTAGCGACCAGTGCCATTGACAGTATTGTGTCGGAGTTTTCCAGGGTTTCCGGCATCGGTGCGTTGTCAAACTTCACTGTGTAACCGACCTTGAAGGAAAGGAAGCTGCTCAGCGCTGTCTGCAGGGCGGTTTCAGAAACCAGGTTGTAGTTCTCGCTGTCACTTAAATCGTAGAGCAACTCTACAGCTTCAGTGAAAGTCGTCTGCTCTGAGATAGCCCACTGATAGTTGCCTCTGACCATTGCGGCCATATAGCTGTAGTCGGTATCATCAATATACTGCTCACTGATGTAGCTGCCACCAACCTGCCAGTCCAGAGTGTGCTCCGGGCCGGTCAAAGCCTTCCAGCCGAATGCGGGACCAGCATAAATACGAGAGTCCAGTCCGGCGAATTCATTCTTGAGCCAGCCGGCGATCAGTCCCATATATACCCGTTCAGTGAAGTGATAATCCAATCCGAATTCGGTGAAGAAACTCTCGGCTGTCTTGACATCACCGGTCTCACCGTAAACAGTACCCAGCTTCCAGTTGCCGGTCAGTTTCTCGTTGAAGGTGATTCCCAGCTCATTTTTGGCTGAAAGGGTAGTAATTTCGGTGTTACCACCGGTCTGGACATATGAAAGCTCAGCCTTGTCAGTCCAGTTCTTCTCCTGAGCACTTAATCCGGCAGTCAAAGCCAGCATGGTCAGTGCTGTTGTTATCAATTTCAAAACTCTCATTTCGTTCTCCTTTTATTGTTATTACCTGAGATTCTGATTCAATCCGGTCATACGGACCGTTGTTCTACTCATGCTTGTAGAGATGAACATCCTGCTGTGGGAACGGTATACTCACACCTTCAGCATCGAAACGCTTCTTGATTGCCTCGGTGATATCAAAATAGGCACCCCAGTAGTCGGCTGTCTTAACCCAGGGACGCACTACGAAATTCACACTGCTGTCAGCCAGTTCTACAACAGCAACTGTAGAGGCCGGGTCATCCAGTACCCGGTCATCCCTGGCCAGAATATCGTTCAGGATAGTTCTGGCTTTGTCGATGTCGTCACTGTAGCCGATACCAGCGGTGAGGTCAACCCGGCGGACTTCTCTGGCAGAATAGTTAGTGATACTGCCGGACAGAACCTGGCCGTTGGGTATGATCACCTTCTTATTGTCCGGTGTGTTCAGGATAGTGTTGAATATCTGGACTTCTTCAACGGCACCACTTTCACCACCGCCTTCGATGAAGTCACCGATTCCATAGGGACGGAAAATAATGATCAATACACCGGCGGCGAAGTTGGACAGAGCCCCCTGCAATGCCAGGCCGATAGCCAGGCCGGCAGCACCGAGGATGGCAATCAGGGATGTAGTCTGAATATCCAGTCGGGCCAGAGTCGCAATAATGACAAATGCCATCAGTGCTGCATAAATCATCGTTGTGGCGAACGATATCAGGGCCGGGTCAGCTTCCCGCCTGGTCATAAGTTTGCGGATGAAATTCCGGACCATCACCGCAATCCATTTACCAATCAGGAATACGACGATCGCTGATAAAATTTTAATACCGTAAATCGTTCCGAGGTCAATAACTGTTGCCAGAAGATCTTCCATGAGATTTATCCTTTTTTAGTTGAGCCTGTTTATCTCGTTCTGAAAACCTGTTGTCCGTCTACCGGTCAGGCATCCATCAGTAAAGACTGATCTGAAACCAGGTTATCTTCTCTGTTACATGATGCCATATCACAGCATATATTGAAAACTCGCAATCAATTAAGCAATAAATATATTTCAGGAACAGCACAGTTCAGGTTACAAAACTGTGTTAACACATTTTCTGTTTCATTGAAATGCCTTTCGTGCTATTATTTATCACACCCTGCACCATCAGGTGCCAATATCTCACAGGCAAGTTGACGTAACTCTAACCCTGAAGTTTTGGAGAAAAGGATGCGCTTCTTGCTGCTGCTTACATTTCCTACACTGTTCCAGACTGCAGTTATGGCTACAGCTGCTGACCTGGATACAAACCGCGAAGTCACTGCTGTTCGCCTGGAGCAGCCGTTGCAGATTGACGGTGAATTGCTGGAATCCCTTTATCAGTTGGCACCTGCCGCCTCAGATTTTACTCAGATGGAACCGGACAACGGTCAACCGGCCAGCGAGAAGAGTTATGTATGGTTGGGCTATGATGATGATGCGCTCTACGTCGGTGCCCGGTTCCAGGACAGTTGTCCCGATTCAATCGTCAGCCGGGTACTGCGGCGTGATGTCGATTTCGATTCAGACGGGTTCTCATTTGCTATCGATTCCTATCATGATCAGCGATCCGCTTTCTGGTTCAGCGTGAATCCCTCCGGTTCCATACAGGATGGAACCATTGCCAATGACAATCAGTTTGACAGCAGTTGGGATGGTATCTGGCATGTTCAGACCGCTATTAATGAGGAAGGATGGACTGCGGAGTTTCGTATTCCCTGGTCGCAACTTCGCTTCAGTAAGGCTGCACAACAGATCTGGGGGATAGACTTCCGACGGGATATTCATCGCCGGCATGAGGCCAGTACAATGGTCTATCATCCCCGCGATGAGCAGGGTGTTGTCTCCAATTTTGGCCTGTTAAATGGTATTGAGAACATAAGCCCTCCCCTGCATCTTGAGATAATCCCATATCTGACCGGGAGTAGCAGTCTGTTGCCTTCTGAAGATGATAATCCACTGTTGGAAGGCAGCAGACATGATCTTACCGCCGGGCTCGATCTGAAAGTCGGTCTCAGCAGCAGTCTGACGCTGGCAGCAGCTATCAACCCGGATTTCGGGCAGGTGGAGGTAGATCCTTCGCAGATAAATCTCTCCGCTTTCGAAACCTTCTACATGGAAAAGCGCCCCTTTTTTAT
>CAZCRT010000052.1:1182-14557 GCA_964501185.1 uncultured Bacteroidia bacterium | reverse complement strand
ATGCTGTTGCCAGCAACAGTAGTAACGCTGTCTTTCTCATGACCACCTCTTTATTGATCTGCTGTTTCTGCTTGTTATGTCCGCTATCAGGAATCTGTGAGTACTACTGAAAGTACTTACCCTTTACAATATTTTCAAGAAGAGACTATCCAACAGACCATAAGACTGGGAGTATTAATTTAAGTCATTCCCGCGCGTCTCGAAACCGCCTCCTCGAAACCACAAGGTTCGCTTCAGGGGCGGGAATGACAGGAAGCGGCGTGGATTTGTATCCTGATATTATGTCTGGCGTACCCACAAAAAAACCTGACTGACGCCAGGCTTTTCAATTTCATATTGTGAGAGAAGATTACTTGAGGATATTCTGCAGATTATCCTGCGACAGTGCTTCTACCTCTTTGTGCAGGCTGCCACCGTGGCTGTCCATTGTGACTACACACTGAAAATCCTCCACCCGGATTTTCCAGAAAGCTTCCGGCAGGCCAAAATCTTCCTTGAAGAGATCTACCACCTCCACCACTGATCGGGCGATGAGTGACGCGGCACCACCGATAGCATGCAGATAAACAGCACCATGATCCCGGCAGGCCTGGAGAGTTTTATCCGCCATTCCCCCCTTGCCGATAACGGCTTTCACCCCGAATCGCTCGATGACCTGGTACTCATAGGGCTCTTCGCGGATAGAGGTTGTAGGCCCGGCAGCGACAAAATGCCACTTCCCCTGATCATCTTTTCTTACCACCGGGCCACAGTGATAGATAACTCCTCCCTGCAGGCCCTGCTCCAGCTCCGCCAGCATATCAGCTTCAGCCGCAGGGGTTTCCCCCTGGATAAAGCTCTCAACCATGTACTTATGTGCAGCATCGCGGGCTGTATAGATGATTCCGGTCAGTGAAACTGTATCACCAACATGCAGGCTGCGGATCTGTTCCTCGCTTATCGGTAAGCTCAGGTCAGGCAAAGGTCACCTCCCCGTTATTGACAGTAAGCGATGAGCGACGCGCAGCCCAGCAGAGGTAGGAAACACTTACGAAGAAAGAAGCCGGTAACCGGTGCGCGGCCCCGATTTTCACACCCAGCAGCGTAGTAGTGCCCCCGAAACCCATCGGGCCAATACCGAGTTTATTTCCCTCTTCAAGCAACCGGTTTTCCAACTCGGCCAGGGAAGAGTCCTCACTGCTGTCGCTCAATGGACGAAAAAGCTGCTCCTTGGATAACCAGGCGGAATGTGGTCGATCGCCACCAATACCGATTCCCAGAATTCCAGGGCCGCAACCCCTGCCCTGTGCTTTAAAGACAGCGTCCAGCACAACCCTGCGCACACCGGCCAGATCACGGCCAGCGCCAAGAGGCCCGTTTGGCAACGCATACTGAGCGCCAACATTCTCACTGCCACCACCTTTTAGCAGAAGATCGATTTTGATCTCGTTCCGCTCCCATTCGTGGAAGTGTATACCGGGCAATCCGATACCGATATTATTCCCGGAATTCTTCCCGGTTACGGAATCCACGGCATTAGGGCGCAGGTAGTTGTGTTCGGTAGCAGCGATAACAGCCCATTCGATATCTGCTGCTATAGCACGCTGAGAATATCCAAAGGGGTGGTGTATCACAAAAATCGGGGTACCGGTATCCTGGCAGATTGGTGTGCTCTGCTCTTCAGCCAGTTCGATATTCTCGAGCACGATCTTGAGGGCGGAAGCTGCAGCTTCACCGCTCTTCTCCCTCTGCAGACCATCTTGCAGCGCCCGGGTAACATCTGTGGGGAGCCGGGTCGAAGCACGTCGGATCAGCTCCAGCAGATCCTCCCGCAAAGAAATCTCAACAGGATTCATAATCGGTTCCACGTTTTCATATCCAGTCCAGGGTGTGAATCTGCTTTATTCACCGAAACCGAGTTCGGCAAGATCTTTCTTAAGCGATTCCTTGAGGATTTTTCCTGGCTTGAAGTGGGTTTTTCTACGGGGTGGTACGTAGACGATCTCGTTTGTTTTTGGATTACGGGCTTTTGGTTTGGCCTTGGTCTTCTTGACTTCAAACACACCAAAATCCCGTACTTCAATGCGGCACTCCGGGCTGGCGTTTGACATAATCTCCCGCAGAACAGTAAAAATCGTATCCACTGTACGCGCGACTTCCGGTTGTTTGTAACCGGTTTTCTCTATGACCATTTCGACAATATCTTTCTTAATGAATGTCTTCATGGGCACTCCCTTCTGATTCCTGCTGATGTAGCACCTGTTGTAGTCAGCAGGTTGCCACCCTGTTCTGATTTTGTGGGCTACCTGGCGGCGCCCTATTTATTTCTTAAGGTCTTGTTTTATTCACAATTAAAGCCCAGAGAGCAGAAACGCAAGTCTGAAATTGCAGAAAAACAACGGGTTCGAGATTTTTGCGGTCTATAAAAACCCGTACCGGCGGGTACGGGGCACTGTTGATAAGGTTCCGCCAGAGGAACTGTATTACATTCTCAACCGGCAGATGCCAGCGTGACGCGGCTACTCTGGCGGTTGCAGGTCGTTCAGGCATCCCGCAGGAAAATCATCAGAGGACAAAAAACGTCCTTTCGGGTTGTGTGCCAGCCATAATCGGTGGGTAGCGTAACGTGCCAGTTCTCCCAGACGATCCGGCCATTCCACCACGCTGATTCCATCACGGGCGATGTAATCAAAGAAGCCGATCTCGTATAGTTGCTCGGGTGACATCAGGCGGTAGAGGTCAAAATGATACAATGGCAGTCGCCCTTCATACTCATGCAGAATAGCGAAAGTCGGACTCTGTACCCGTTGTGACACATCCAGTGCCGCGGCAATTCCCCGGATGAGAGTTGTCTTTCCGGCACCCAGTTCCCCCTCAAGCAAGAGCAGCGATCCCGACGGCAACAGTTCACCAAGGCGCCTCCCGGCATTGACAGTTTCCTGCTCAGAGGTCAGCAGCTTCTCAACGTCCACTCTTCCTACTCTCCAGGATTACTACCGGCAGTATCATCTCTTCCATGGTCACACCACCATGCTGAAAACCGTCGTGATACAATTGGGCGTATTTATTGTAATTGGTGGGATAGACAAAATAGTAGTCTTCGCGAGCCAGGATGTAATTGTTATTCATATTTCCCTGTGGAAGCCGGTAGCTGGCAGGATCGGCTACGAAAATTGCATGTCTCTCGTCAGCCCTCAGATTGCGCCCGCTCTTGTAACGCAGACCGTGGCTGGCATCACGGTCACTGTGTACCTTGGCGCTTCGACGGCCTCGAATAGCACCATGGTCTGTAGTTATGACAACAGTCCCTCCACTTGCCGCCCATGCTTTGAGTATTCGCAGCAATGGTGAATGCTTGAACCAGACACCTACAACCGAACGATAGGCAGCTTCATCCGGGACTATTTCCTTCAGGATATCCGATGAGCTGCGTGTGTGGCCGAGAATATCAATGAAGTTCCAGACCATACTGACAAAGGGCAGATTCTGCAGGCTCTTGATACGACGTGCCACGTTTTCCGACTCTTCGGAATCCATCACCTTTATATACTTATGCTCCGGCTTCAATCGTACACCGTTGATCTCCAGCTGCCTGTCCAGGAACTGGCGTTCATAACGGTTTGTACTGCTCTCATCGGCAGTTCCCCGATCCCATAACTCAGGGTATGATTTCTCGATATCCGCTGGATACATTCCGGCGAAAATGGAGTTGCGTGAATACGGGGTTGCCGTTGGCAGAATCGAATAATAGGTATCCCGTTTGATGTGGAAGTACTCCCGTAACTGCTTTTCCAGCACCATCCATTGATCCAGCCGCAGGCAGTCAATAACCAGAAAGAGCACCTTCTCTGATTTGTTCAGCAGCCGGGGTATCACATATTCACGAACAACATTAGGGGACAGCAGTGGTGGGTTCTCTCCTTGAACCCAATCAGGATAATTGCTCTCCACATACTGTGCGAACGCCACATTCAGTTCCGCTTTCTGATCCTCAAGGGTCTGATTGAGTCCCAGATCAGGATGCTTATCCAGCTCCAGCTCTATCTCTGTTATAGAAACATAGATGTCAGTAAAATCCTTCCAATCAGGGTTCTGCGCCAGTCTGGAGGAGTAATCCTGCAACTGGCTTATATACTGCTGGGCCAGCTTCTGCTCGGCAATACTCTTTGCGTCAATCAGCTTCTTACAGGCCAGCAATATCTGGCTGGGGTTTACCGGTTTTGTGAGGTAGTCATCGATCTTGCGCCCGATAGCTTCCTCCATCAGGCTCTCTTCTTCACTCTTCGTAATCAGCACACAGGGTAACAGCGGATCATGTGCTTTTATCTCAAGCAATGCGGTCAGCCCATCCATACCGGCCATCATTTCATCCAGCAGCACGACATCAAAACGATGTTTGCGTACCAGTTCCACAGCATCGTTACCGTTGGTAACAGCTGTCACGTCATAACCATGCTCCTGTAGAAAAATAATGTGCGGCTTCAGCAGCTCAATTTCATCGTCAGCCCAGATTATACGGCGGGTTTTCATAGTATTTCCTTTCGGTCGCAAGTGTATGGTCGTTTTTCGTGATACAAACTGCTACCGATTTTCATATTTCTCCAACAACTGACGGCATTCAGCGAATAGTGATGCCGGTATCTCTTCTTCGTACAGGTGCAGAACAATCTGGCTGAACCGCAGGTATAAGTCCATAAGATTTTTATCCCTGCCTCTTAACTCCTGAAGATGAACTCTCATGGTGTTCATATCGCCCCGGCGGGCAGGGCCGGTAAGTTCAGCACCGGGTTCCGCGACCGACTGCCCTGTTACTGATTGCAACAGCAGATCCTGCAATCCTTCTCGCAGCAGTAACCGGTCGCCCGGATCAGGCGTTACACCCCCTGTAAGCTCCGCAGTAAGTGTTGCCAGAGCCTGAGGAAAATTAGACATGATCACGGCAAGCGCATGGTACAGAGCCCCGCTCTCTTCTTTGACTACGATAGCCCTTCCCCTCAGTATTTCACACAACTCCCGTGCCACTGAGATACCGGTTTCATCACCGTTGACACCGTAAAGAAGCTCATCAGGAAGAGCTGTAGCCTGTTGTGAAAAGGAGTAGAGCGGGTGCAGCATTCCGATTCCATTGAATGAGTGTTTTTCCAGGCTTTTATACGGTGATAGATTGGATGCACCGGAAAGGTGCATGACTGTAGAATGACGCAGCACCGGATGCCGGGCAAGCTCTACTAATACTCCGGGAATATCCCGATCCGGCACACAGATCAGCAACAGATCAACTGCTTGTGACACTGCGTGAAGCTCTTTATAGACCGGACAATCCAGCTCCAGATTGACCGGGGCCGGATCTACAACGAACTCGACACGACAGGAAGTCCGCACCAGCGATGCGACCAGCGAGCTTCCCGCTCTACCTGCTCCGATGACAGCTGCTGTTTGTATCACGTCATCACCCCGGCAAAGTACCCGACCACATTCTCATAGTCACCTGTAACGGGAGCTGAAGTTTCATATCTCAGGGCCCGGCAGGTAGTCCCGCCTGCCAGTTGATTGTAGAGCATGGCCGTGATCACCGCCCCTCCGCCACAGGCCTCCACACCACCGCCGGCCAGTTGACGCTCCAGTTCTTCAGGTTCATTCGCCGTGAACAGTCCTATAAACTTCCCGTCCAGCCTCTCAGCCTGTTTCTGGTTATGGAAATGGGAAAGATCTGTGCTGGCGACAACCAGACAGTTACGATCAGCACACACTTTATAAAGTGCCTCCGCTAACAGGACAGCGGTACTGAAGTCCTGCTCTCCCATCACCAGTGGCAACAGTTGAAAATCCTCCTGTACGACCTGCAGGAATGGCAACTGCAACTCCAGGGAGTGTTCATCCTGATGCCCCTTATTACTCAACTGCAGCCTTTTACTCACGTCAGCCGTTGCCAGCGCTCGCATCAGATCCACATCAACCGGTACTCTACCCAGTGGGGTATGATATGCCTCTCCTTCAAAAAGAGAAACGCCGGTAAAGGATTCCCGGTGGGAGGGGGCAATTACAACTACAGTGTCATACTGCTGACCGGCAAGCGTGCTGTAGCTGCAGGCCGCAACTTCACCGGAATAAATGTAACCGGCGTGCGGGACCGCAAGTGCCACAGGTGGTTTGCCGTTATAGCCGACCTCACCTGCTTTCAACATTCCTCTAATCAACTCTTTCAGGGTAACCGGATCAGCCGGGTACCAGCTGCCTGCCATCTGTGCCTGGCGTTCTAAGGACATAATGACCTCACTCACTTTCGTTCACCTGAAACCTGTTCTTAACAAGTCGCACCGCACTGTCTATTGCTGCCTCCACTGTGGCCGGAAGCTCCGGGTGTGTCCAGTCGCCGATTGTATCCCAGTTCCCCCCTGAAAGCTCCTGCAGGCTGCGCCACTTAAGGAAAGCGCTGTCCTGCTTCGGAACTGCCTGATGATAGATGACTGTTTTGAGCACTGTTATCCTGCTCCCGGGAAAGTAGTCCGCCTGAAATGCCTGCCAGATATTCTCAAGCTCTTCTCTACTCCCCCTGTAATCTGAGATCACAGCGGCGTAGATCAGGTCGTCGCTTTCTGGAATCCGCTGTCGCATAAGCCAGTGGATGGGGGCATCCGGAAAACCGGTGATGCTTGCAGTGGTCAGTAATTCATCAGCGCTCAGATAGATGGTTGCAATAGTATTGCCTGACACCGGTGTATCACAACCCTGCAAACGGCACCATCTGTGCAGGGGCAGTGCCAGGATATAGCGATTATGCTGCTCAATACCAGCAGGTGTCACAACTGCTTCTATGCCGCCTTCCCGCCACCGCAGCTCATCAACCGGCGCTCGCAGCTTAAGCACACAGTTCCTCTGCACTGCTTTCTCGATAAGTGGAGTGATGATTCCCGCACTTACAGTACTCTCAGCCAGCATTGGATCAACCCCCTGATCCTGAAAAAACAGTTTCTGCAGGGTTGTGGCAAGCAGTACAGGATCGATATCAATCAGTTGCGTGTTGAACAGTGACACCGACATCAGCTGCCAGAATTGCTTCAGTTCCCTTCCCGAATTCAATAAGCCGGTTTTGAATTCATCTGCTGCTGAAGTGCTTATTGTATCACGCTTCCCTGCCACTTTAAGTTTAACCAACTGTCGCAGCAGTGCCCATCGTTCTCGCACCGGTAACAGATCGCTTCTCAGAAAGGCTGCCAGGTAGCGTATTGAAGCTGGAAGGTTGCCGAATCTCAATTGTGCTGTACGATTCTGCCAGCGGTACTGGATGGTTACCGGTCGGGGTGTATGAAATTCACATGAAATTGAAAGATCATTCAGCAGTTGCCGGGTTGAATGGTAAGCATTTACCAGCAGGTGTGAACCGATATCCAGAGGGGGGGTTGTAGCCAGTGAACGTAACCTTCCACCGACAACCGGCGCGGCCTCATAAATGGTAACCCGCCAGCCTTTACCGGACAGCAACCAGGCAGCAGTCAATCCTGCAACACCAGCGCCGATTACGCCTACACTCAGTGGTGCAGCAGCAGGCGGGTGCGCAGAGCGATCCATAGTTTCGTCCCTTTTGACAGCCGTATCACCTTTTTCCCCAGCGGAAAATCGTTGGCGATGATCTTGTACAACAATCGATGATAGATATTCTTCATTATCTCAGAGGGAAGCATGTTGCGCCGGTCATCCCTGTCCAGAAGGCCATTGGTAGCCTGATAATACTTTTCTGCCCGTTCAGCTTCAAACCTCATCAACTCCAGATAGGAGGTGGAGACCCTGCCTGTAAGCAGGTCATCCGGACTCACACCAAAACGTTCCAGATCTTCCCGTGGCAGGTAAATGCGCTTGCTTTCCGCGTCTGTTCTCACGTCCCGTATTATGTTAGTCAGCTGAAGTGCCAGGCCCAGCTGTTCGGCATACTGTTTTACCGATTCGTTGTGATATCCGAATATTTCAATGGAGAGCAGGCCCACAACTGAAGCCACACGCCAGGCGTAATCACGCAGCTGTTCGAATGTCTCGAACTCCACCTCTTCCAGGTCCATGCGCATTCCCTCGAGGAAGCTCCGCAACAACTCTTCAGGTAATTCAAAGCGCGCGACTGTATCACGTAATGCGGGAAGCAGCCATTCAGGTGATTGCCCGTCACTGTTTTTTGCGCTTCCGGTAACTGCTGATTCCAGAGAGCTGAGTTGAATTGTCTTTTCATTTTCCGGATCATCTCCATCAACAATGCTGTCAGCATACTGGCAGAACGCATAGAGCGCATGTATACCCTGCTGGCGATGATGGTCCAGATTACGGAAAGCGTAATAGAAGTTAGCAGCGTGTTTGCGTGTATAATCACTGCAATATTGGTAGGAGGCGTCAGTTGCAAGCATGGGCGCAGTTTACGAAAATATCGCTCGCAACGCTACAACTGTTTTCTCCCGGGTTGAAAGGTGGTGGGGTCGTGTGGGATTGTAAGCGCAATTTCTGACTTTCTGCAGAGCGGCTTCACCTCCACCGATAAAGAGTTTGAGTTCCAATCGTAAACGGCGGGGAACCAGTGGGATAAGCTGACGACCGCTTTTCAACAGACGCTCCGCTTCTACCGCCAGCAGTTCATGTGGTTCCTGCCAGTCATGGCTATAATCACCGGCAAGCAGAGCTTGCTCGACTCCGGCTTCTCTAACCCATGTCATAGGCAGATAGATATGACCTCGTTCAGCATCAGGAACTACATCCTGGAGAAAATTGACCAGCTGTAATCCGCTGCAGATTTTGTCCGAAAACAGATCACACGCATCATCCCGCACTCCGAAAAGCCGCAATACTATCCTTCCCACCGGATTGGCGGAGTAGCGGCAATAGTCTGTCAGGTCTTCAAACTTTTCATAGCGGAAGATGGTGAAATCGCGACCAAACGCTTCCAGCAGATCAGTAAACAGATACAGCGGAATTTTGTTCTGTTGAATTGTGTCACGTATTGCGCAGAGAATCGGATGCTCGCGATGATGTTGCTCCAGGTTGGCAACTTTCATCCGCCAGCTGTTGAACCGGTTCTCTGACTCCGTTCCAGGTGGGGATTCGTCTGCCAGGTCATCGCTGTAACGGGCAAACGCATAGACAGCATTAAGAAAGGGCCGCTTCCTTCGGGGGAAAAGAAACGACCCTTTAGTGAAATTCTCGTAGTGTCCGGTCTGCCGTCTACACCATTCGTAAGCTGCTTCTGTAGTCCATTGCTCAGACAATTGCACCTCACCCGGAACAGACGACATATCTATTTAAACAGACAGTTACATTCTCTCACCCGGAACAGCCTTGTCAGAACTCTGGTAGATACCTGCGTCCAGCAGACTGTTTTCCAGCATCTGCTTGCCCTGACGATTAACCTCTTTAACCAGCTTGGTGAAGCAGACCCAATGATAGAATCCCTCTAAACCCTTCTGCTTGGCTTCGTACTGGCTTTCAGATTTCTTGATCGGCTTCTTGCAATAATCGCAGTTCATATACTCCTCTTCCTCAATTTTAGCCGAAAAATATAATCTCGTCCGGGCGCCAGTCAAGCAATTTCTTGTGGAAAGCAACAAAGTGTGATCTGTTTACAGCCTCTTGTTATGGCTTGAAACAGAACTCTTCGTCAGAATCACCCAGCCAGAGGCCCGGCTCCAGGTAGTTACGGACATAATCGTGTATGGCATCTTCCAGCGAAGTGAAAGGTTGCTGCCAGACGATTTCCCGCAGGCGTTCCAGTTTGGCCTCGGTGAAGTACTGATATTTGCCACGCAGCTCCTGTGGCATAGGTATGTACTCGATGTCTGGTGGAAGATCGAGTGCCTGAAAAACCGCTGTCGCCAGATCACGCCAGCTTCGCGCCTGGCCACTGCCAACATTGAAAAATCCGCAGAGGGCGGGCATATCCATCAGGTGGCAGATTATCGCAACCACATCCTTAACATAGACGAAGTCGCGCATTTGTTCACCATCCGCATAATCGGGGTGGTGCGATTTAAACAGCCGGACTATTCCATCCTGCCTGATCTGTTCCCAGGCTTTGTGTACCACGCTGCGCATTTGTCCTTTGTGATATTCGTTGGGACCGAAAACATTGAAAAATTTCAGGCCGGCAACATGCCCCATGATCTTGCGCGTGTGTGCCCAGTGATCAACCATCAGCTTCGAGTAGCCGTACATGTTGAGTGGCCGCAGGTTGTTAACAAGATCAGGATTGTCGTCGTAACCCTGAGCACCGTCACCATAGACAGCAGCACTGGAGGCGTAGATCACACGGATATGATGTTCAACCCCGTACTCGATAACCGCTTTTGAATACTCGTAGTTGTTCTGGACCAGATAGGAAGCGTTCCGCTCGGTGGTGTCTGAGCAGGCACCGAGATGAATGATGGCGCGCATCGATCCAAGTTTGGGCAGCTCCGCAAGGAAATCCTCTTTCTCGATATAGTGCCGAAAATTCAGCGCCCGTAAATTCTTCCACTTGTCACCACTGCCCAGGGAATCGACAATGGTAATATTGTCCTCGCCCATCTGGTTCAGATGCCAGACCAGGGCGCTGCCGATAAAACCCGCTCCTCCGGTAATGGTAATCATCTTTCCCTCCCGGTTCTATTGATTGTTTGCCGGTGCGGCCTCTATCAGTGCCGCAACCAACTCCGCAAACCCCTCGCCTCCCGCCTGCCGGGTGATATAGCGTGGCAGTGTCTCCATCAGGTCGGCAAGCTCCAGTATATTGGCTACTCCGACGGAATTGACCATGCTTGTGAACATCGGCTCATCGTTGGGGGAATCTCCCGCGAAAACAAACTGTGCGTTATCTCTTTCGAGATCCAGTCCCAGCTCCTCTGCTACAAACAGCCGGGTGGTGGTAACCTTATCGAAGTCTCCAAACCAGCCGTTCACATGTATGGAGCTTACTTTTGCATGAGCGCCATGTTGTTCAAACAGTTCCCGTATGCGCAAGACCTGTTCACGCGGTAACCGTGTGACATCTTCACAGAAATCTATCGCCAGGTCGTACTCCCGGTAGCTCTGATCAGAAGCGATAGCACATCCTGGCACCTCCTGCAGGATCTCCTGACGAATCACCTCCAGTTTTTGCCTGAAATCGCGTCGCTGCCACTCATCGTACAGAAAGCGCTTTTTCATTTTCCGTCCACCATTACGGTCTTCCATCCTGAACCAGAAGCCACCGTTTTCACCGATGACAGCGTGTACCGGCCATTGCCGGGCGATGTGGTCTACCCAGCCAGCGGGACGCCCGGTAACCGGGACCACAGCCAGCCCGGCTTCTCGAGCCTGCCAGAGTGCAGTAAAAGCTGCTGCTGGAATCAGTCCCTCAGTAGTAATGGTGTCATCGATATCGGCGAAAAGATAGCGCACGGAAGCGCGAGCGGAGGCTGGAAATTCAGACAGGGGTAACATATGTACCGATTCCAGAAGTGTATTGACGTTATCTAACAGGTGTCGTGCTTTGTTGCTCAGTATTGCTTCAATACCTCGTTGTCCTTAAGGCAACGCTTCACCATCGGTTGTTCGAGGCTTGGTGTTAGCTTCACCACAACCAGTACAGTTACTCAAGCCTCGCTTCAATAAAATATTTCTTTGTTACTGCAATATACACCTGTTATCTGCCAGGGAATACTATAACCTCAGCGGAGGAAAGGTTTCAGCGAATCCCAGTTCTTCCGCACATAATCGTAGAGCGAATATACCGTGATAATAACTGCTGCTACCAGGAGCCCGTAATAGACATTCTGCCAGGGGAATCGAAGTGCCCAGTTGTGGTTTAACATCTGGCCAAAATAGTATTCTGCAATGCGTCCTACCAGAATTGCGATGATTGCGGTGGCCTGAACGATCGCTTTAACCTTGCCACTGGTGCGGGCGGCCAGTACCAGCTTGTTGTAAGCGCAGACTATCCGGATAGTAGAAATTGCGGAATCACGATAGAGAAAAACCAGCACCATCCAGATCGGGGCAATTCCGGCAACCAGGAAACTGATGAAGATAGTCAGTCTGGACAGGCTGTCAGCCAGCGGGTCGAGGATCTTTCCGAAATCGGATACTTCGTTGCGCCTGCGGGCGAAGTAACCATCAAAAGCATCCGTCAGCTCCATGATTACAACCAGAAACAGAGCGAACACACGTGCCCACAGCCCCTCGCAACCGAGAAAGACGATTACAAAAAGCGGGCTGAGCAGTATTCTGGATGAGGTCAGGATGTTGGCGACAGTCATGTGGTTTCCTTTCAGAGCCCTTTCATACCGATGCTTATATTTAGTGACCTTGTTAAAGGCGTCAATCAATGCATCGGCTCATAGCCTCGACCAGATTGGGATCTCTTCAGAACAAGTAGAAATATGTCTCTGGTCGCTTTAGTAACTGCCTGAATGAGCGATTCCATAACGGTTACTGATTACAAAAGCGTTGCCGAGCAACGAAGCAGGCAATACTATAATTCAGGCACCTGAAAAACTAGTTCACTCCGTAAGGAAATACAAGGAATGATATTGTTTACTGAACCAGAGTCATCTTCCTGACCGCATGTAATTATCAGACTGCAGTTCTCATCGCCCCCTATGGGTATGAAAAGGCGACCCGATCATGCGCCGTTTGAGAGCTAATTAACAAGAATCATCTTTCTTGTAACCGACTTACCTGGGGCCGTCAAACGATAGAAATACAGACCGCTGGGCAAACTGCCTGCGTCGAATTCCATACTGTGCGTCCCTGACTGACAAACATCATTTAGCAACATCGCCACCCTTTGCCCCCGGATGTTGTAAACCACCAGCTGGATCTCCTGCGGGTGCGGCAATGTGAACTCGATGTTTGTGCTCGGATTGAACGGATTGGGGTGGTTCTGGGAAAGGTGGAAGTCGGGAGGTTGGGTCGCCTGCGTTGGTGAAGCATCAGGGTCTATCCAGGTCAGGGTATAACTACTGCTGACACAGTAGGGGGAGAAGTAATCATATGATACATAAATGCTATAAGTGCCCGCTTCGGTCAGCGTGCAGGTGAGAGTGTGGTCAACACAGTGATCCTGGGTGTAGCCGCTGGCAATCACCTCCGGATAACCATTACAATTCCAGACAGATAGAACCAGCGAGTGTTCTTCCTCCCCGTCGAGGTAGAATTCAACCTCAGTTTCATCAACGATCTCAAACTGGTACCAGTCTCTATCCGGGGGATACTCATTATAAGAGAGGAGGCCACAATGGGTTTCACCCTGAGCGATGTTATCATAAGTAGGTGGATTATCGTAGGGTCCGTTATTCGGCTCAATCTCGTTGATGCCCCAATCGGGACACTCCGGAAATTCACAGGTAGTACATAGGTGGTCCGACCTCTTTGGACAGATTTCCATGATTCTTAAGTGTAATCTCGC
>CAZCRT010000052.1:0-1082 GCA_964501185.1 uncultured Bacteroidia bacterium | reverse complement strand
ATAGGTGGTCCGACCTCTTTGGACAGATTTCCATGATTCTTAAGTGTAATCTCGCTGCTATTTGTCATGCTACAAGGGTCTGTTCTGGTTTCTCATTGAACACCTGATCAGGTGTTCGCCGATTTAGTGATTGATGTCTTCTCTCAAAATTGTAAAATTCGATCCATGCGCCGATTCCGCTTCTGGCTTCTGGCACCGTCTCATACGCTTTCAGGTAAACCTCTTCATATTTCAAACTGCGCCATAACCGCTCGACAAACACATTGTCAACCCAGCGGCCTCTACCGTCCATACTGATCCGGATATCAGCTGCTTTCAACTTCTCTATGAAATCATCACAGGTAAACTGTGATCCCTGATCTGTGTTGAATATATCAGGTGCCCCAAAACGTTCTATTGCTTCCTGAAGCGCTTCTACACAAAAAGTCGAGTCCAGACTGTTGGAAAGCCTCCAACTCAATATCCTGCGACTGTACCAGTCCATGATGACCACCAGATAGACAAATCCCTTTCGCATCGGGATGTATGTGATATCTGATGCCCAAACCTGATTGGGATGATCTATGGTCAGATTACGGAGCAGATAGGGATAAATGTGATGTGCTTTGCATGGACGGCTGGTGTTGGGTTTTGGATAAATAGCTGAAATATGCATCTGTCGCATCAATCGTCTGACCCGTGTGCGGCCTACATCCTGGCCAGCTATCTCCAGTTGGTCAACTATCCTTCTGCTGCCCATGAAGGGATACTTCAGATGGATCCTATCGATCAGACCTCTCAGCTCCAGCTCCTGTTCGGAAAGATCCCTGTTTACCGACTTGTAGTAGAGCGTGCTACGCTTTATCGACAGCAGGTCACATTTGGAGATCACCGGAAGCGTAGCGTCTTTCATAATCATCTCTTTGCGCTCATCATGGTCTAACGACCGAGCGCTTTGGATAAAAAATCACGCTCCATGGTCAATTTGCCGATCTTGGCGTGAAGCTCTTTGACCTCTTCTTCAATAGCATGGTGCTCCTTCTCACCTGTGTATGTCTTCAAAACCTTTCGCACCATTCCTTATGTGTGATTCAGCTGTTTGC
>CAZCRT010000051.1:0-14704 GCA_964501185.1 uncultured Bacteroidia bacterium | reverse complement strand
CAAGATTAGCGCCGCTTACCCCGGAAATACGCGATGAACCAAAAAAAAGCCCCCGTCTCCGGGGGCCGTTCACACAAAAGGATGTTATGTAGAATTCAGGGGAAGCTATGAGTTTCCCGGTTAATATTTCACTCTGATAGTGGAGTTCAGTTAATGGTGATACTCCGTTTCCGGGTTTCAGTGGTTCTGGGTAGAAGTACCTGCAACAGGCCATCGTTGAATTCCACCCGAATATTATCATTGTCAATTTCACGGCCAAGGCGGAAAGAGCGGGCAAATTTGCCGAAGCAACGTTCACTGCTGATCTCTTTCAGTGTGTCATCAGCATGGTTCTTTTTCTCACCGCTGATTTTCAGAACACCCTCTTCCACTTCAACTCTGATATCATCCTTGCTGACACCCGGCAGTTCGACATAGAGCCGGTAGTCATTAGCATTCCGTTCCAGGTCAGCCCGTGGCTGCAGGCAGTTACGACTGGCTGTTTCCATATCGCTTGAAAAATCTCCCGGCCATTCACCGTTTAACAGATTTCTATGATAGCGGTTAACCCACATTGTTTTCTCCTCTCAGTTTTCGCTGATATCTGTTGGCATTTCAGCTGTTGATTTCGACCAGGCGTTTGCGACTCTGCTCATTTTTTTTCAGGGTGACTACCAGCAGGCCATCTTTGAAAGAAGCGCTGATATCCTCCCGATCTACCTGATCGCCCAGATGAAAACTGCGTTGGAAACTACCTGCAGATCGCTCGGTCATAAGGAAACCATCGTTTTCCTCAGTTCGGTTCAGCTTTTTTTCACCCTTTATCAGCAGTGAATCCCCATCCAGACTGATTTCTATGTCACTCCTGTTCAGGCCGGGTAGTTCAGCTGTGATAATGTAATTGTTTCCGTCAGCCTGAATGTCTATGGCAGGTACCCAGGAGCGTTCATCTGTAAAGTGTTCCCAGGGGAAGTTCTGCTGTGTCCTCGGGTTGTAGCGTGTTAAGAACATGATGTCCTCCGTTCAATTTAGTGTTATTTTCCTTTGTTTGCATTGGGGCAGGTTATCTGACCTGCTTCTGCCCAGATGTAAGCAAGCGGCGTGCCAATTTCGTAAACACATAAAATACAATATGAAAACAAAGAGCATGCTGCTTGTCGAGCAAGACCTGACAGGTGAAGCTGTCATAGTGGCATGATGTGTGGCGTACGCACAGTCATTGTGGCAGTATAGTGGCAGCATCATTCCAGGAGATCTACAGGGTTGGATTCTACAGGTGGCAGGAGAATTACCGATTCGAGGAGGTGATTAAAGCTATTGTTGCCCATATTGTACCTGAACCAGAAACAGGGAGGTCGAATGGAATGGAGAGCCAGCCATATACTGGTGAAGGATAAAGCGCTGGCAGACGAGCTGCTGAAGCGTCTGCGCAGGGGGGGAAACCTGGCCGCCCTGGCAAAAGAATTTTCAACCTGTCCCAGCAAGAGTAAAGGTGGCGATCTGGGCTGGTTTGGAACCGGACAGATGGTCCGGCCTTTTGAAGAGGCTGTCAAGCGGCTGCGTCCCGGTGGAGTCAGCGGTGTCGTGAGAACACAGTTCGGGTTTCATATTATCCGTAAGACCGGTGAGAGATAAAGACTCACACGGAGGCACAGAGGAAGAATGAGGTACTGAGAAGAGCTAAGAGTAATTTATGGTGAGGTAATAGCTTGTCAATGCACTGTAGAAATAGTCACACAGTATTCATACTCATTGCCCCCTTTTGATGTAACCATTATTCCTTTTTCTCTATGCCTCCGTGTGAGTTCTTATCTTACTCCAACCGGAAATCATCCCCATCCAGATGCGCCGGGAAGCGCTGGCGCCATTGATCCAGCTGATTGCGGCTCAATATGACAGTAGAAGTCGCTTCCTCATCAGGCAGAGTCAGCAACGGTATACCCTGGGGATCGATCACACTTGAGTCACCACTGTAGTCAATACCGTTATCATCCTGTCCCACCCGGTTAACCGCTACCAGCCAGGCCAGGTTTTCCGCAGCTCGCGCCTGCAGCAGAATACGCCACACATCCCTGCGCTTTGCCGGCCAGTTGGCTACCAGCAACAGCAGATCATAATCATCGCGGTTGCGGCTCCAGACCGGAAAACGTAGATCGTAGCAGATGAGCGGTCTTACACGCCAGCCGTTCAATTCCACTGTCAGCTGTCTGTCACCACCACTGTAATGCTGTTCCTCCTGCGCCATGCGAAAGAGGTGCCGTTTGTCATAAAAGGACAGCTCACCTGTTGGAGGCATCCAGATCAGTCGATTATAGAAATGTCCGTTCTCAGCAATTATAAGACTGCCGGTGATTACAGCACCGGTGGAAGCTGCCAGCTCGCGTAGCCATTTCACAGTAGGGCCTGCCATTTCCTCTGCCTGACCGGCTGTATCCATACAGAAACCGGTACTGAACATTTCCGGAAGCACTGCCAGATCAACCGGTCCGCTCAGCTTCAGCTCTTTCTCAACTGCTGCCTGCAGTCGCTTACGGTTCAGGGCTGGGTTCTGCCACTGAAGATCGCACTGGATCAGGGTGACTTTCAGATCTGACACAGTATTTCTGCTCCTCGTTTAATGTTCTCATCATCTTTGGCAAAACAGAAACGAAGCAGCTTCTGGTCGCTGCTGTTTGCGTTGAAAAAGGAAACTGGAATTGACGCGATGCCAGCCTCCCTGGTCAGACGGCGTGCGTATTCCTGATCCCCTTCGTCAGTAATATCGCTGTATCCCAGCAGCTGGAAGTAAGTACCTGCTGCCGGTGTGACACTGAAACGGGAGCCCTGAAGCTGCTCACAGAACAGGTCTCGCTTCTGCTGGTAGAATTGTGGCAGCTGCTCGTAGTGTGCGCTGTTGGCGAGATACTCTGCCATGGCATGTTGAACCGGGGTGTTGACACAGTAATTGACATACTGGTGGACCCGGCGGAATTCCTGCATCATCAGTGCCGGTGCGATACAGTAGCCGACCTTCCAACCGGTAGCGTGATACGTTTTCCCAAATGATGATATCGAGAAAGCCCGTTGTGCAAGTTCCGGGTTCTCCAACACGCCATGGTGCCTGAGTCCATCAAAAATGATATGCTCATAAACCTCATCTGACAGTACAAGGATATTGCTGTTGCGCAACAGCCGGGCCAGATTCTCCCAGTCCTCCGTGGTAAAAACAGAACCTGTAGGATTGTGAGGTGTGTTGATAATGATAAGCCGGGTGCGCTGTGTGATACAATCAGCAACTTCATCCCAGTCTACTCCCCACCCGGGTGGCTTCAACTGCAAACGAACCGGGTGTCCACCACAGAGACGGATTGTCGGCACATAGGAATCATACGCGGGATCGAACAGTATCACCTCATCACCGGGATGGACAACTGCTGTTATCGCACTGAAGAGGGCTTCAGTAGCACCTGCTGTCACGTTGATTTCAGATTCCGGATCAGGTTGATGGCCGCAGGCAGCAGTAGTTTTGCTGGCAATAGCCTGGCGTAGTGCCGGAATGCCCGGCATTGGCGCATACTGGTTGTGGCCGGCCTGCAGGTGATGATGTACCAGCTCGATCAGCTCTGCCGGGGGTTGAAAGTCAGGGAACCCCTGCGACAGGTTGAGGGCCTTATACTCTTCTGCCAGGGCGGTCATTACCGCAAATATGGAAGTACCGACCTGTGGCAGGCGTGATTTGATTTCAGGTTTCATCAATATTCCGGGAGTCATACTCTGGTTACAGGACTACTTCTTTTCTCCACGAAAAGCCTTAAGCAGGCGTTCAGCGGCTGCGGATGCTGTTATATCCCCTGTCATCACAGCCTGCTCCAATTCCAGCAGTTGCCGTTGAACCTGCGGATGATGGTGGAATTCCTGTAAAAGTTGTTCCTGCACCTGGCTGTGCAGCCAGTCACGTAGCTGCTCCCGTCTCCTCTGCGCGAACACACCACTGGCAGTAGTTGTTGTGCGGAACTCCTGTATCACCTGCCAGATTTCACTGATTCCGGTGCCATCCAGTGAGGAAGCAAGTTGAACAGGTGTTTGCCAGCCCGTGGTTGCGGGTGCAAAATAGTGCAGGACTCGCTCATATTCGCTGCGCACTGTGGCAGCCGGTTCGCGGTTGCTACCGTCCGCTTTGTGCACCAGCAGGGCGTCTGCCAGCTCCATGACCCCTTTCTTGAAACCCTGAAGTTCGTCACCCGCACCGGTGAGTGTCAGTAACAGGAAAAAATCAACCAGAGCGCGTACAGCGATCTCACTCTGCCCCACACCAATAGTCTCGACCAGTATCACATCAAAACCTGCAGCCTCGCAGAGTAAAATTGTTTCCCTGGTCTTACGTGATACACCACCGAGTGTGCCGCTGGAAGGGGAAGGGCGTATAAAGCACTGAGGATTTCGTGCCAGTTGTTCCATGCGGGTCTTATCACCCAGAATACTGCCCCGGGTGCGGTTACTGCTGGGATCAACCGCCAGCACTGCCAGCTTATGGCTCTGCTCAAGTAGCCAGCTGCCAAGTGCTTCAATGAAACTGCTCTTGCCGGCACCCGGCACTCCAGTGATCCCGATACGGATCGAATTACCACTTGAGGGGAGCAGCGTTTGTACCAGTTCCCGGGCCAGCGGAGCATGCACTGACAGGTCGCTTTCCACCAGCGTTATCGCCCGGGCAAGTATAGTGCGGTCACAGGCCAGGACTCCTGCCTGGTAATCGTCATGACTGAGTTCCGCTACCCGTTTATGATTACCGGTTGCAGGTGCCTGGTTACTGCTCTTCCCGATAGCGCCGGAGCGGATACTGCTGCTGAACTCCTCCCCGGCATCCGGTGGCACCCACTCAGGTTTACGCTTCTTTTCAGTCATTGTTGCTCTGACTCCTGTATCCACGATGCTCCATGAGTTCCTCCAGGACCTGCCCCGCAGCTGTAGTGATGACAGTGCCGGGGCCAAAAATGGCAGCAGCACCGTCCCTGTACAACTCATCATAGTCCTGTGCGGGTATCACACCACCGACAACTACCATGATGTCCTCACGGTCGAGTTGTCGCAGCTCCTGCATCAATTCCGGAAGCAGCGTTTTGTGCCCACCTGCCAGTGAACTCATACCGATAATGTGAACATCGTTCTCAACTGCCTGCCGGGCTGTTTCCGCCGGGGTCTGGAACAATGGGCCGATATCAACATCAAATCCCAGATCGGCAAACGCTGTAGCGATCACCTTGGAACCACGATCATGGCCGTCCTGTCCCATTTTGGCAACCAGAATTCGGGGACGGCGTCCTTCCCGGGCAGCGAACTCATCGGCCTGGTTTCTGATCTGTGTCACTTCCTCTTCCTTTCCGTAAGCCGCACGATAGATACCTGTAACAACGCTGCCGCTTGCCTGATAGCGGCCGAACTCCTGCTCCAGGGCAGATGAGATTTCCCCCAGGGTAGCACGGGCGCGGGCAGCATTTACCGACAGCTCCAGCAGGTTGCCCTGACCATTTTCTGCAGCCACAGTCAGTGCCTGGAGCGCGCGATTGACTTTATCTGTATCACGTTCCTGCCGCACTGCTTTCAAACGCTGCAGCTGTGAGCGTAGTACTGCGCTGTTATCAACTTCCAGAATATCGAGCGGATCTTCCTGTTCCAGCTGGTAGCGGTTGACACCAATGATTGCTTCAGCACCGGAATCAATATGCGCCTGACGCCGGGTAGCTGCTTCTTCAATACGACGTCCGGGCAAACCGGTAGTAAGTGCGCGGGTCATACCACCCAGTTCCTCAATTTCTTTAATATGTTCCCAACCCCGGCGCAACAGTTCACCGGTAAGATACTCCAGATAATAGGAACCTCCCCAGGGATCTACAACCTGGCAGATGCCGGTTTCCTCCTGCAGGTGCAGTTGCGTATTGCGGGCAATACGGGCGGAGAAATCAGTTGGGAGCGCGATCGCTTCGTCCAGCGAGTTAGTATGCAGTGACTGTGTGTGCCCAAAAGCGGCTGCCATGGCTTCAACGCAGGTACGTATCACGTTGTTGTAGGGGTCCTGTTCGGTCAGACTCCATCCCGAAGTCTGACAGTGAGTGCGTAACGCCATTGATTTATCATCACCGGGATTGAACTGTTTCATGAGCTGCGCCCAGATAACACGGGCGGCCCGTAGTTTCGCAATCTCCATGAAGAAGTTCATCCCCTCACCCCAGAAAAAGGAAAGCCGGGGCGCGAAACTGTCAATAGGGATTCCCGCCTTGATACCGGTGCGGACATATTCAAGACCGTCAGCCAGCGTGTACGCCATTTCCAGATCGGCAGTTGCCCCCGCTTCCTGCATGTGGTAACCGGAGATGCTGATACTGTTGAAACGGGGCATATGAGCAGCAGTCCAGGCAAAGATGTCGGCAATGATTCGCAGTGATGGTTGAGGTGGGTAGATATAAGTATTACGCACCATGTATTCTTTCAGTATATCGTTCTGGATAGTACCGGTCAGCTGCTCCGGTTTGACTCCCTGCTCTTCAGCAGCTACGATATAGAATGCCATCACCGGCAGTACGGCTCCATTCATCGTCATCGACACCGACATTTTGTCCAGTGGAATTTTGTCGAACAGAACCTGCATATCCAGGACTGAGTCGATGGCTACACCAGCCTTACCTACATCACTGCGTACACGGGGATGATCAGAATCGTAACCACGGTGTGTGGCCAGGTCAAAAGCAATGGAGAGCCCTTTCTGACCCGCTGCCAGGTTGCGGCGATAAAAGGCGTTACTCTCTTCCGCAGTGGAGAAACCGGCGTACTGGCGAACAGTCCAGGGGCGCCTGACATACATGGTCGCATAGGGCCCCCTCAGAAAAGGTGGCACACCGGCAGTGAAACCCAGATGTGTGAGATCAGCCATGTCAGGCAGCTGATATCGTGATTTGACAGCTATCTGCTCATTTGTCTGCCAGCTGCTTTCAGCAGCACCGTCGGGAGCTTCAGTTACCGGTTGAAAAGGGATTGAGGTGAAGTCTGGAAAGTTGCTCATTGTCCTACCTCCGGCTCACAGAGCAGTTCCCGGAAAGGTCGCAATGGTTCAACAACAGGTATATCACCCTCAGCCTGCAAGACATCAGCCAGCTGAGACAGCGACGCGCCAGCCCTGATAGCACTGCGGCAGAAATCAACGGACTCCTCTTCAGGTCGCAGCGGAGTAATCGGTTCAGTCCTGATCGTGTCTTTTCTCAGAGTGGAATCAGGTTGTGTGCCTGTTTTCAGTGAGGGTTCCTCCGCACCGTTGGCATGTATGGTTGTTCCGACCAGATGGTAATCACCGCGCGCAATCTTTGCCTTCTTCTGTGTTGCCAGTTGTCTTAGTTTCTGTTGCGGAAATCCATCCAGCAGGGCCGCAGTCATACCACCACGCTTCTCGATCTCCTGGAAGATGTGCCAGCTTTTCTTACACAGTTCCCCGGTGAGCTGTTCAACCAGATAGGAACCGGCTGCCGGGTCCTGTACTCTCCCCAGGTTCACTTCTTCCCGCAGGATGAGTTGAGTATTACGTGCCAGGCGACGGGCAAGTTCACCCGGTATACTGCCGCCGGCGATATCAAAGTAACCTGTCTGCAGACTGTCACAGCCGCCCAGAATAGCAGCCAGCGAAGATGTCGTCAGACGCAGGATATTTACATGCTGGTCTGTGGTGGTCAGGTTCCACTCTGCAGTAACCGCTCTCAGGTGAGGTGCAGTTTCGGTTGTCTCACATCCACAGCTCTGCAGAACCTGTTGCCAGAGCAGGCGGGCAGCACGCAGCTTGGCAATCTCCATGAAGAAATCAGGTCCCACTGCAAAGCTGAACAGAAAGCGTGGTGCAGTCGCAATCGGTTGCAGGTCCCGTTCCTCCAGCTGACGCAGGTATTCCACACCTGTAGCCAGGGCGTAGGCCAGATCTGTTACTGCACTGCCACCGGCATTGTGATACATTTCTGTGTGAATGGCAATTGTGCGAATTGAGGGAGCATTTTCAATCGCCCAGGTAGTCAGAGACGCCATCTCATCGCGGGATTGCTCCAGCGTACAGGGAAGCGATCCCGAAACTGCCAGCTCACCCAGCGGATCATTTTCTATTGCACCCTGCAGCCTGGTGAAATCTGTTCCACTGGCGGCAGCATGCTCCAGCAGAAAAGAGGTCAATGGCAATCCGGAGGTATATGCCTGAAGATAGAGCGGGGTAGTGAGATCAATACCGGCGAGCAGTTGCTGCCAATCCTTACTGTCTTCAAGCCTGACACCTCTGACCCCATGAGAAGAAGCTTCAGGTCCCGGTTTCCCCCGCCAACGGGTTACCGGGTCCAGTGTCAGGTTGATACAGCTCTGTCCCCGCATCAGGTCATGTGCCAGAGCCTGGTTGAGAGAAGCAGGATCACCCTGTGGCAGAGCCTGAGCAATGAGCCATTCAGTTGCCCCAACAGGCACAACCGTTGCCCGGTCTGTGCCCGGATGGTAAATCGGTTCCAGTTGGATTCCTTCCGCAGTAGCAGTAGTAAGATCAGCCTCCCCGACCGGCTTCCGTAACAACTTATGAGCAGCGGCCTCCCATTCCTCCTGCCTGGCTGGTGAGAAGCTCTGGCGCGGATCAGTATCCAGTTTACTCATATGAGAAAATTCGCTATAATGCGTCAATTACGAATGCCTCCCGGCTGTGTTACAATTGACAGTAAATTCAGTACTTTTCAGGAAACTATGGTTCTGTGACACATTGATCGATACTGAAGTACTCAGTTGGCTGAAATATAATGATAGTATTTCTGCAGATAAATGACTGATAAAGTTTTTTTTCATGAAAATACTGTTAACCGATGTTTTTTGCTGACATTTCAGAATGGTACGAATGAAGTGGACATCGGTGTACCAGAACCGGGATTTACAGAGGAAAACATACAGACTGCAACATGGGATTTACGTGATACAAGAATTCAGTATAGAAAGGAAGGAAACTACTATGAAATCCAGAACAATACGGATTGGAGTGCTGCTGCTCCTGATTGTACTGCTCGGAGGATGTCTTGATGTAGAGGAAACTGAGTATCGTTTTCTACTGCAGGAAGATGGTTCCATGACTGGAATGATACAGTTCAACGGCATCGTGTCCTGCCTGGATGACGAGGAAGATGTCAGTGAGGATGATTTTAACACCCTGCTGAACGATTACATAGAGGGTGATGTGTTTGAACTCGACCATCCCTACATGGAATTCACCAACAAGCATTTCCTGGTTTCAGGCGGTAAGCTGAATGCCACAGTGGATTTCACCATGGCTGATATAGCTGAGGGGGGCTTTCTGATCGATAGTCATTGCCGCTGTGCTCCGATTTACCTGGTGTTGCCGGAGGATTACAAACCGGTTTTATACAGCAACGGTGAAGTGAGCGAAGACGAAATCTTTGTCCGCTGGCCCACCGGAACAACCGAGTTTATTTTGCAGGTAGGATCGGATAGCAATTTTGAAGGCAGTATCTCTCTGGCGCGCCGTTATGATCGCTGGGATGCTGGTAAGTAGTTTCCAGAATCGGAATCAGGT
This sequence comes from uncultured Bacteroidia bacterium, assembly GCA_964501185.1. Lineage (GTDB taxonomy): Bacteria > CAIWAD01 > CAIWAD01 > BS150m-G50 > BS150m-G50 > BS150m-G50. The sequence continues at coordinate 5,157 of CAZCRT010000051.1, read as the reverse complement.
TTTTCTGTCCGGTAGTTTCAGTAATCGTTCGGTTGCGAGTTCGGTATAATCCGGGTGGATATCGACCCCGACACCATTACGCCCCAGCATTGCAGCGGCTACCAGCGTTGTCCCTGACCCGGCAAAAGGATCGAGTACAGTTTCCCCTTTGAAGGAATATGCTTTCACCAGGCGATGTGGTAACTCCACTGGAAAGGGAGCCACATGTTTGCGTCCGTCACCACTGCGTTCCGGTTTCATCAACCATACATCACTGTTCTTAAGCGATAACCAGAAATCACGATCCAGTTTTGAATCATCACGCTGTTGTTGTGATACATGCTGATACTTACGGTAACCGCTGGGTGAAGGCTTCTGAAACTCCAGAATAAACTCATGCATATGATTGATCAGGATTCCACCCGGCATGGGGTAAGTCCCGAAGTGAGCCCTGACACCGTTGGTTTTGTGCCACACGATATCCCGTTTGAAAACAAACCCGATCTGCTGGCAGAGTTCGATTGTCCGCCCGGTCAGATTAATCGAGTGATAGCTTCCCTTTTCCCGCACCGGCAGGTTCATGATATTGAGAAAGAATTTGCGTCCCGGTTGCAGTACCCGCATTACCTCCCGCCAGACATCACCAATCTGCTCAAGCCAGTTTTCCAGGTCATGTACATTACCAAGATCATTTTCGGCTGAAGCTGCATCGTAGAGTTTGGCATTGAAGTAAGGTGGGGAGGTTATAACCAGGTTGACCTCCCCCTCATCGAGTTCTGTAAGCTGACGGGCATCCCCGGTGATCAGCCGTTGTTCTGTATCGAGAATCTGCAGAGCCTTCCCTGAAGGTAGGCAACGATCCTGTGGCGAAGAGGATGGATCACTTGCAGGATGCTGCCCGGTGGCAAGCTGCTTTACCTGTTTCAGGTCGATACGCCACTGCCCGCTGCCTGAAGTCGCTGCCGGTAACTCGCCGCTGGCTATCAGACGATGAACATCGCTTGCGGAGATTCCGAGATAGCGTGCAACTTCGGTTGCGGATAGATATTGACGTTTACTGTAGTCGTTCATTTTCGTGGAGTAATTTGTGATACAAACAGGTGAACACTGAATATCCTGAGAGTGCAAACAATCTAGTTCTCGAGGGTTGTATTGCCAAGCCATTCAGAAGACAGCAGACAGAATACAGGAGACAGAATGTAGAATGAAAAACCTGTTTCTACCTTCAGTCGCCTGTTTTACGAACCTTTGCCTGCCTGGCGTGAGATATCTTTTATCTCCTGTCTCTTGCACTACCTGAAATTCGGGAAGTAGAAGACGAATAACATGACATAATTTCAAAACATTTGTAGGGTCGATGACCTGTCTCCTGCCTCCTGTATACTGTATTCTGTTTTCCATCCCCGCTGCTTCAGTTGAAAAACTTGCTACTGTAAACACCCGGTATTACTCTGTTTGACAATTGAACTGTACAGTAGTTTCTACTGAATTATTCCACTATCAAGTCCTTCAAAAACTGGAGCTGTCAACATGCTTCAAAACTCTTCAACCCTCTGGTCAACAGTCGGTAAAAAGCTGCTGATGGGCCTTACAGGGTTATTCCTCGTCGCATTTCTGGTAATACATCTGGCCGGTAACCTGACACTGATGACCGGAGTGCCGGATTACATAAACATATACGCACACTTCCTGCACAGGTTCGGCTGGATCATTGAAGTGCTGGAGATCGGACTGGGACTGCTTTTCCTGTTCCATCTCTTTGTCGGAAGCTGGGTCACATTTTTCAACTGGCGTTCGAGACCGGTCAAGTACCGCAAGATTAAGGGTGCAGGCCATACCAGTCGTAAGTCGATTGGTTCCTCAACGATGATTTACAGCGGTCTTATTGTCATAGTTTTTCTGGTGGTGCATCTTTTCCACTTCAAATTTGCAGACCCCGCCCGTATGTCGCTGGTGCATGGGGAGCAGATATGGGATCTCTATGGCATTGTGAAGGATTTCTTCAGCAATGGCTGGAACGTGCTGGCGTATGAGGTGGTGATGGTGGTACTGGGATTTCACCTGAGCCACGGTTTCTGGAGTGCTTTTCAATCACTGGGTCTGACTGGAAAACGTTATCTACCCATTATTCATGGTCTGGGTCTCGTCGTAGCTGTACTGCTGGCAGGTGGCTTTGTGGTTATTCCACTCTGGCTCTATTTCCTCTAACGGGAGCAATCTATAATGAAACTGGAATCGAAAATACCGGAAGGTCCCCTGCAGGAAAAGTGGGACAATCATAAAAACAATATGAAGCTGGTAGCCCCCAACAACCGGCGCAAGTACACGATCCTGGTGATCGGTACCGGCCTGGCCGGTGCTTCCGCGGCGGCATCCCTTGGTGAAATGGGGTACAATGTTAAGATTTTCTGCATTCAGGATTCCCCGCGTCGCGCTCACAGTATTGCCGCTCAGGGTGGAATCAATGCGGCAAAGAATTATCCCAATGACAGCGACAGTATCTGGCGCCTGTTCTACGACACGATCAAGGGTGGTGATTACCGTTCACGTGAAGCCAATGTTTATCGGCTGGCGCAGGTAAGTAACGATATTATTGACCAGTGTGTGGCACAGGGAGTTCCCTTCGCCCGCGAGTATGGTGGCCTGCTCGATAACCGCTCTTTTGGTGGAGCACAGGTTTCCCGTACTTTCTATGCACGTGGACAGACCGGGCAGCAGCTGCTGCTCGGCGCTTACAGCGCCATGATGCGTCAGGTGGAAGCGGGAACTGTTGAGTTGCTGACCCGGCGCGAGATGATGGAACTGGTGACAGTTGACGGCAAAGCACGCGGTGTAATTGTCCGCAATCTGGTAACCGGTGAACTGGAGAAATACTCCGGACATGCAGTACTGCTGGGAACCGGTGGTTATGGTAATGTTTTCTACCTATCCACAAACGCGGTTAACTCCAACGGAAGCGCAGCCTGGCGCTGCTACCGCAAGGGGGCCGGGTTTGCCAATCCCTGTATGGTTCAGATTCATCCCACCTGCATTCCGGTCAGTGGTGATCACCAGTCCAAGCTGACACTGATGAGCGAAAGCCTGCGCAATGACGGTCAGGTCTGGGTACCGAAGAACAGGGACGAAAAACGCGCTGCAAATGATATTCCTGAAGAGGACCGTGATTACTTCCTCGAACGGCGTTATCCCGGTTTCGGAAACCTGGTACCGCGTGATGTTGCCTCCCGTAATGCCAAAATCGTCTGTGACGAGGGGCGCGGAGTCGGTTCAACAGGGCTGGCTGTTTATCTCGATTTTGCTGATTCCATCAAACGGCTGGGAAGGGACAAGATCGAGGAAAAATATGGTAATCTCTTCGAAATGTATGAGATGATTACCGGTGAGAATCCCTATGAAGTGCCGATGCGGATTTTCCCTGCCATTCATTATACGATGGGTGGGCTCTGGGTAGACTACAATCTGGAGAGTACGATTCCCGGACTGCATGTACTGGGTGAGGCTAATTTCTCTGACCACGGTGCAAACCGCCTCGGTGCCAGCGCTCTGATGCAGGGCCTGGCTGACGGCTATTTTGTGATTCCATATACCCTGGCCGACTATCTGGCGCGTACTGACCTGCCGGAAGTTAACTGTGACAATCCTGCTTTCGAGGAGTCCAGCCAGCAGGCGAAGGCACTGATCGACAGGGTACTCAATATCAAAGGAACCCGTACGGTTCGCCAGCTGCATCGTGAACTGGGGCTGATCATGTGGGATTATGTTGGTATGGGGCGCAATGCGGAAGGGCTGCAGAAAGCTATCACGGCAATTCAGGCACTCCGTAAACAGTTCTGGACCGATCTCAAACTGACCGGTGACGCTGATGGTATGAACAAGCAGCTCGAGCAGGCAATGCGGCTCTCAGATTATATGGAGATAGGGGAGTTGATGGCACGGGACGGGCTGGAAAGGGCTGAATCCTGTGGTGGCCATTTCCGCGAGGAGAGCCAGACTGAAGAGGGTGAAGCATTGCGCAAGGATGACCAGTTCACCCATGTTACGGTCTGGGAGTACACCGCTGCTGACGAAGAGCCGATCAAGCATCGTGAGGAGCTGAAATTTGAAAATGTAGAGCTGACTCAGCGCAGTTACAAATAAGGAGCTGTACAAATGGCTGACAGTCTGAATCTGAAACTTGTTATCTGGCGTCAGAAGAACCCTGAGCAAAAGGGGCGTTTTGAGGAATACGAGGTGAATGACGTTTCAACTGAGATGTCCTTCCTCGAGATGATCGATGTATTGAATGAGAAGCTGGTGCTGGGTGACCGGGTAGCGGTTGAATTTGACAATGATTGCCGGGAAGGGATCTGTGGCCAGTGCGGTATGGTTATCAATGGTACCGCTCACGGTCCGGTACGGGGTGCAACACTCTGTCAATTGCATATGCGTCATTTCAAGAGCGGAGACACTATCGTTCTGGAACCCTGGCGAGCGCGTGCGTTTCCAATGGTAAGGGATCTGGTTGTTGACCGGGCCGCTCTGGATCGTATACAGATGGCAGGTGGCTATGTTTCAGTGAAAACCGGTTCACCACCGGATGCCAACTCCCTGCCGATACCCAAGGTAAACGCTGAGCTGGCTATGGACGCTGCGGCCTGCATCGGTTGTGGCGCTTGTGTGGCATCCTGCCCTAACGCTTCCGCGACACTTTTTGCAGGTGCACGTATTTCCCATTTTGCTCTCCTGCCACAGGGGGAACCTGAACGGGGACGTCGGGTAGACAAAATGATGGCCGCCATGGACACCGAAGGTTTTGGAGCCTGTTCCAATATCGGTGAGTGTGAAGCGGTCTGTCCAAAAGAGATCAGTATTGTCAACATTGCCCGGATGCGTCGAGAATATATCAAAGCTATTTTCTAAACACTGTTTCTCAGTTGTTCTCGTCTCTCCAGACGTCAATCCCGCGCTTCTCGAAACCGTAGGTTTCGCTTCAGGGGCGGGAATCCATCTTTTCCAACAGTCGCGGTAGTCTAAACGATCTGATCAGATCCGCCGATTACTCTCGTGTATCGTGAACCATTCCATCCTTTCAGGATGTAAACGCTTCTGGATACCCCGTCCGTTCCGGTCGGGCGCAGAATAATACAGATCGTTCATTGATTGTAGAATGCGAATGCCCCCCTTCGCGGGAATGACGTG
>CAZCRT010000050.1:0-15573 GCA_964501185.1 uncultured Bacteroidia bacterium | reverse complement strand
AACTACCCCGTTTTAGTGTGGGTGGATCATGTTCATGACCTACTAGTGGATTATAGAAAGTAATTACCGTCCGTTCAGCATCCTCCTGGTCGCCCAGCATAACCTCCTCGTTAACAGCGTCAACAGTCACATTGACTCCGGACCCCAGCAACAGCACCGACCCTGAAGGAAGGTGGAAACCCTTTGGATCAACCGATTCTTCTGCAAAGTAGACACCCTTTTCCATCTGTGTGTAGTCCTCAACCTCGGTAACCAGATCTACTTCGCGGTAAATGCGCGTATACCCGATGTCGTTCTGCGTATGGTCCTGGTCTCGCAAGTCTGGGTCAGGGGACCCGGCATCAAGGCAGGGACTGTCCCATTTGAGGCTGAAGTTGCTGTTGTCAGGGTCTACGAACTTGGGGTCGCCATCACCCTGGAAGAAGCAATTCACAATTGTTGCCGATGAATAATCAGTTGAAGATTCAGGCATGATGCTGTGTTCAATCGTGAACTGATTCCCTGTTAAACCAATCCCGTGCTCTACTAAAGTAGAGCCTGTTATCCTGAGCTCATCGCATGCAATTGTTGTACCATATCCAAGGTGAAGTAGACTGTTTTCAACCAGAACATCAATCAGCTGGCTTTCATAACCATCGATGAAAACCACCTCTGTATTATCGGTTTCTCTGAGTATCTGCGTGTTTCTGATTGTAATCTCATTCTCACCTTCCTGGTCAGCGCAAACAATGTTAAGTGCTGTAGGATAATCCTTAACCATGCACTCTCTGTTTGTCTCAGGGTCATTGTCCAGAAGTACCTGCATTGGATTACTGCTGGCACAGCTTATGGCAGCTTCACCTGGAACACCCTCATTTCCCAGGAACTCACAGCCAAACAGGTTCAGTTCCTCACCATAACCGCTGATACCGGTATCACAATTGATGAAATCGGTGCGGTACGCAGACATCAGATCGTTGTTGATAATGCCGGTTATGCCCCCAGCTGATGATCCATCAAGGATGCAGTCTATCAAGACCAGGTCACCGCCGTTTTCGATCAAGTTAACGCCATTATGATCACCGGAGAGTCTAAGGTTGATCAATTCAACGCCTGGACCTCCACCCTGTGGGTAGTCTGTTATTCTACAGAGGTTGTACTCGTTACTATTTGTCAGAGTTGGGGGTGGTGAACCAACTCCAACTAACACCCTGTTACCGGAAACTTGAAATGACTCCGTCACATCCTGATGAATAAAAAGAGTGTCACCATCACAGGTTTGATTTATCGCTACCTGTAATGTGGGGATTTGTGGAGTAGGGCCTTCCCATCGAATGCCAGTTGAGAATCTGTATACATGCACTTCTCCAGGTTCAAAATGGACATCGAAATGTGCAATATCACCATCATGTATAAATGAAATCGGTTCGTTATTGCTTTCATCTAAATCAGGAAAGCTCGAGGATTCTTCGTACTGGTACGGATCAAGCAGATAAGCACTGTTAAAGCAGTCCATTTCTGAAGTTAGGTCCATATGGAAGCGGACATAAATTGCGGGGATATGGTAAGTATCGCCATCAGGCTTGCAACTGTTTACCGCAAAAAGATAGTAATCCTCATCATACTGAATGAACATCGTATTGAGATCTGTCTCGTCTGAAGCACCATTGCCAGTCACATCAGTGATTTCCCATGTAAGGTATTCGTCCAAATACTCGCCTTGTATCATAAGCTGAGCGTATGACTCTACTTCCTCAAACAAGGTCTTGTAATTGCCGAACATCTGTTCTTCTTCGTCATTATAGAAGGTCTCCACATCCGCAATCAGATCAACATCTTCCAGTGCTTCAGCAATATTGGGGAGGTAGCGACAGCCATTCTCTAGGTAATAGGCCAATGTATCTCCCGACTGCGGATCCACGTCCGCATACCAGTTAGAACTATGCCAGAAAGATGAGTGTGGTGTTCTTCCCCAACTCACTCCTGGTGGATTCGGATTAAAACACATATACGATGCCCAGGGTAAAAATCCTGTTGCACCACACGCTAAAGCAGAAAACACTTGATGACGTAGCTCAGCATAGCTTGGCGCACGATGATATGCTGAATACTTATAATTTTCATCTGAATGGCGAAAGACCGAGCCTCCATTTTTATGAGCACTTCCTTGAGGAATGGAGATTATTGGAAGATCCCGCTCCCAGACTTCCAACTGGTCGCGGATTTGCATTATCCAGGATGACATATCACGACTCTTTGGAGACCTGTTTTCGTAGGAGCAATCATCATAACCAGGTACAGACAGGACGTTAAATTCAGGGAAATACACCTCATATCCGAATCCTCTCGATTCCAGATCACCATTAGAATTCTCTAAAATCGGTAGATCCTTCAAATTGTAGAATGGATACTTATCAACACATACAACGTCTACTCCTTCATCCGCGTCTCCAACATACCTATCTAGATTCTCGTACTCATCATCATCACAATACTTAAGCTTGTTAATAGTACAGAAAATCGGCAAGCTTGTGTTAATACCATTGGCGGTTTCAGCATCACGAATGGCATCATTGTAAATTCGAAAGAATCCTTGTGGGATTTTATCTGGATTTGGTTCGTCTACCGTATACCAGCCGAGGATGTAATCTTCATCAATTTCCTGCAAAAGGGTATACATGCTTTCAGTTACTGTCTGCCTTACAGTATTTGTATATTCCACAATGTGATCATACCAGTATTGCCAGTATTCACTGCCTCGATTGTTCCAACCATCCCATATATAGTCCTCTGGCTCGTCCGGGAACCAGCAAAAATCGCTAGGATCTGGTGGCACTGGATTCCACCCACCAATGTATACAATATAGCGCTTTGGATACTGTGGATCCTGGTGGAGGTCTAGATCCAAATACTCAGTCTCAAGTAAATGATGAGGACGCATCCATAAGGTGTTTACAGTGCCAAACATCGAATTGTAGTCGTCTCGATCGCTGATATCGTCGTCCTCATGAGCACCCCACTCAAACCATCCTGACAGCAGCATCAGCATTTCGGGTGGATCAGAGTTATCCAGGTAGTTCCCATTCCCTTCACCTATTCCCGGAACTCCCTCTATCCAGTAACGATCGGTGTTTACAATATCAAATTGCTCTGCTATCACGGAACCTGTGCAGTACACACTCAGGATCAGAACCAGCCATAAATACCATCTGTGCAAGTACATAACTCCCCCATATTTCAGAACTCTTCCAACCTGCCCGGTGGCTTTAACGCAAGTCTGACAGAACGGGAATGTTCATTAAGGAGGTTCGTCCGGGGAAGCAGATTCACTTTTCGAGAATCTGGGGGGGGGGGATTATTGGAGTATATGTATATTTCATTGCGGCTCCAGTGGTCTCTGGAAGACCTCGACAGAGATAGGCTTTCAGCATTTGGAGAAGGGTCTATTTACCTTGCGCCGAAGGGGCAAGAATACTGTTTGTTAGAAAGTAATTACACCAGCTCTCAGAGTCAACTGCCACTTGAGGTAGAAATCACTATCAGTGATAACATGTAGTCACAATCTTGCGTTGGGTAAATGACATTGTGTCAGGCTGCAATGACTGCCCATCTGTCTGCTGTTAGAATTCCCCCGCTCCTGTAATGATTCTGAACATAAAGTCCGGACAACTTGCCATAAATAAACCACCAGTGACAGATATGTACCGTCTGCATATGCCCATTTGCAGTACAGGCACTGTTTTCATTCCGGCATGTTTTTTGCTATTAATAGGTATAATAGTGCGATATTTATGGGTGTTCCAACTTTGCAGGACCTGACAACGGAGTTCTGCTTCCCCATCAAGGAGACTGATATGCGTAGAAACTTTTATTCTCTTTACACAACCATGGTCATGGTGGCAACACTTCTCGTTGCAACCACCGCCTTGGCTGCCAGCTACATCATCGACAGTGAGACGGTAAACTCGATTACTTCGATTGACGGCAACAGAGGCAACACCGTCCTCCAGTGCACTATCGGCTCATTCGATAGTGAAGAGCTGACAATCAATGATGGGACATATCATTCCATCAGCCTGGAAGGCCAGCCACGCTTTCTGGAAGCCGGCGCTCCCGCCCTTCCCTACCTGACCGCCAGCATTGTCCTGCCTGACGCCGGCAGCAGCACTCTCGAGATCCTGCAGCTGGAATACACAGATTTTCCCGGACTGCAACCGGAACCCTCTAAAGGCAATCTGACCCGTGATATCGATCCGGCAACAGTCCCCTACACATTCGGATCTACATACCGGAGTACACCATTCCCGGTTGTTCAGACCGAACTCGGCACACCCTACATCCTGCGTGATTTCCGTGGCCAGGTGGTTCGTTTTCAGCCCTTCCAGTGGTTGCCACAGGAGAATGTTCTGCGTGTCTACCATCAGATCATCGTTCAGGTAACCACGGGCGGTCGCTCGGGTGAAAATCAGATTGAGCGGGCAACACTACCGGCGATTGTTGATGATGAATTCCATACAGTTTATCAGCGGCATTTTATCAACTTCGATAATATGGAGCGCTATGAACCGCTGGAAGAACAGGGCGCACTGCTGATCATCGCTCATGATTCGTTTTACGATACCATGCTGCCGCTGGTTGAGTGGAAATTACAGAAAGGTATTCCCACCGAGATAGTCAATCTCTCAGAGGTTGGTAACACCGGCAGTCAGCTGTTGAGCTATGTTCAGGATTACTATGATAATCAGGGCCTGACCTTCCTGCTACTGGTGGGTGACGCTGAGGATGTCCCCTATCTCAGCGCAGCCGGTGGTGCTTCTGATCCCAGCCTCTCCCTGCTGGATGGTGCTGACTCCTATCCCGATATCTTCGTGGGCAGGTTTTGCGGCGAAACACCCGGCCAGATTGCCACCATGGTGGAGCGTTCGGTCGAGTATGAACGGGATGCAACAGCACTTCCATGGCACCATCAGGGTATGGGGGTTGCTTCCAATCAGGGGCCGGGAGACGACGGGGAATATGACAACGAACATGTAGACAATATTCGCGACCTGCTGCTGGCTTACACCTATACCGAAGTGGACCAGATCTATGATCCCAGCGGGACTGCTGATATGGTGGCGAACGGGTTGAACGAAGGGCGTTCAATTATCAACTACTGCGGGCATGGTTCGACCACCAGCTGGGGAAGCACCGGCTTCAGTAACAGTCATGTCAACACCCTGGTTAACGATAACATGCTCCCCTTCATCCAGAGTGTCGCCTGTGTCAACGGGCAGTTTGTCGGTACAACCTGCTTCGCTGAAGCCTGGTTGCGGGCGACAGATGTTGACCAGCCAACCGGCGCCATCGCCATGTATGCTTCTACCATCAACATGTCCTGGAATCCACCGATGAGTGGGCAGGATGAGTTCAACGACCTGCTGGTCGCAGATGAAAAACACAGCTACGGCGGTCTCTGCTATAATGGCTCAATGCAGATGATCGATGATTACGGGGCTGGTGGTATCAATGAATTCCTGACCTGGACCATCTTTGGTGATCCCAGTCTGATAGTATGTACAGATTCACCAGCGGAGCTCACGGTTCTGCATACCGGTGCCATGATGAGCGTCATGCCGAGCTATGATGTTACTGTTACCGGCACAGAAGGGGCACTCTGCTCCCTTTACGGTGACGGGATTTTTTATGGCAGCGCCCTGACCGGTGCCGGCGGCAACGCCACCATCACCCTGCTGGAATCTCCCGCTGTAGGCGCTACCCTGACCCTGACCATCACTGCCTACAATCACACTACATATCAGGGTGAAGTCAACATCATCCCCCCGGAAGGTCCCTATGTAATTTTCGATGAATGCTTTGTCATGGACATCAACGCACAGTTGAATCCGGGGGAAGAGCCCTGGCTTTCACTGGTTGTGTTGAATCTCGGTGTAGCAATGGCTGAAGATGTCAATGTCACACTGCTGACTGATGACCAGTATGTAACTCTGATCGATGCAGAGGAATTCTACGGAGACATCGAAGCTGGTGAAACCGCCACCGTTGAAGCAGGATTCCAGCTTGCTGTCTCTCCTGAAACTCCGGATGGGCACACCGTCCTCTTCACCCTGCAGGCAGCTGATGGCCGGGAGATGTGGGAGTCCAGTTTTATACTCACTGTTTACGCACCTGTGCTGGCAATATCAGGTATCATCATCATTGACGGCAATAATGGTGTCCTGGAACCGGGTGAATCGGTAGAGCTGGAAATAGCGCTCCTTAACACAGGCAGTGGCTCGGCGGAGGATATCAACGCACTGCTTTCGAGCAGCGATGAGTTTACCACTATTGACATCGCTGATTGCCCCCTGCCGGATATCGATCCTGAAATGGAGGGATCGCTGATCTTCGGCATAACCATGGCTGCTGAAACCCCGATCGGTCATGCCGCACAGCTGTTGCTCGAGTTGTCTGGAGATTACTACTTCGAAGAAGAGCTGTTCTATCTCGGTGTCGGCCATATAGAAGACGGTTTTGAAAGCGGGGACTTCACAGGCGCCCCCTGGGAAATGGCCGGTGATGTTCCCTGGACAATCGTAACCGAGGATCCTTTTGAAGGTGTGTTCTGTGCCCGCTCCGGTGTTATCGGAAACGATGCGCAGAGCGAGCTGTATGTGCAGGTTATTCAGTCTATGGACCATGACATCAGCTTCCGGGTGAAGACCTCATCACAAAGCGGCAGCGACCGGTTGCAGTTCTCAGTCGATGGTACTGAATTTGACAGCTGGTCAGGCCTGGGCAACTGGCAGGAAGTAGTCGTACCGTTGACTGCAGGAAGCCATCAGTTGAGCTGGAACTTCTCCCGGGATGGCAGCGGTGGTGGTGGTGAAAACTGTGCCTGGATCGACCTGGTCTCCTTCCCGCCGGTCGGTTTTCCACCGGACACCAATCCACCGGTAATCTTCCATACACCACTGGTTGACAACGATAACGCTGCGGGGCCCTGGATTGTGAATGCTATCCTGCATGACCCCTCCGGGCTGACTGCTGAAGTGGAGTATCGTTTCAACGGTGCAGCCTGGAACTCTATACCCCTGACCGATACACCGGGTGACTGCAGCGCAGCTATCCCCGGCCCGGCAGCGATCGGCACATTGATTGAGTACTGGATACTGGCTGAGGACAACAGTGATAATGGAAACTTCTCAACCAGCGAAATCTATTCATTTGTCATCGAAGCCCCGCATGGCATCGAATACTGCCAGGACTGGGGAACCGCTGATTTCGAAGACTGGACGGTGGAAGACTGGGGCGAAGGTAACAGCTGGGAATTATTCCAGAATGCTGAACAGGGCTATGTCGCCGGTATCATGTACAGCAACTACGGTGTGATTGAGCACTCCGGACTGATCAGCCCGGTATTTGACTGCAGTAACCAGGCCACACTGGAATTTGGTTTCTGGCAGAATCTTCGGATGGGATATACTGGTTCCTGGACTCTGGCCACAGTATGGGGTTCCATCGATGGTGGTGCAACCTGGAGTGTCATGCTTGCACAATGGGACTCCGGGGAATATGGTGATGTCGAAATCATCACTGACGAGCTGGTCGATATTACCAGCTGGGCGGCAGGTGAAGAGCAGGTACGTTTCATGTTCGAATATGAAGCGGAATATGACTGGTACTGGTACCTGGATGATATCTGCCTCAATGGCGTGCTGCAGACAGCACCCGATCCGATCACAGATCTGCAGATTTCCTGGATAACCGGTGACACCATGCAGCTTTACTGGAGCCCGATAGCTGAAGCTGACAGCTACAACATCTATCAGTCAGCTCAGCCGCAGGGCCCCTGGGATTTCGTTGCAACAGTTACACAATCGAATTACGGTTTCCAGTCAGGTGAAGTTGCGAGTGGTTTCTTCCAGGTAACCTGGTTGAATAACCGTGTTACCGGCACTGCTCCCACAATCATCGATCTGGAGCGGGGAATGCGTCCCGCAACACCGATGGTGAAATAGATAAGCAATCGGGGCTGGCTGTAAACGGTCGACAGAACTGAATATGACAGCCCGATTGCCCGATGATAATATTGATGAAGAAGTACTACCACTGTGCCCAACACAACCATAATTGACAGGAGATGAACATGCGGAAAATTACCTCCGTTTTTACTATGCTGTTGCTCGCGGCTACCGCCTCTGCAACTCAGCACACAATCGATAACGATGCCACAACCGGTGTTACAGTTATCGACGGCCGCTGGGGCAACACGACCCTGGAATGCAGAGTCAGCTCTTTCGAGAGTGAAGCTATCCAGATTGATGGTGACATCTACAATATCATCAGCCTGCCAGGTGAACCACGCCTGCAGCAGGAGGGTGCCCCGGCACTGCCTCATTTAGCAGTCAGCATCGTCATTCCTGATGACGCCGCTACCGGCCTTCAGGTTCTGGAAACGGAATACACTGATTATCCCGGAATGCGCCCGGAACCATCAAAGGGTGTTATTACCCGTGATATTGACCCGGCGACGGTCCCCTACAGCTTTGGCCCCGAGTATGACACAGTTGTGTTTCCGGCGAGCACCGCCAGACTGGACAGCCCTTACATCCTGCGTGACTTCCGTGGGCAGGTTGTACACTTTCAGCCATTTGTCTGGCTGCCGGAATCTAACACCCTGCGTGTATACAGCCGTATTCTGGTTACAGTAGAGACTTCAGGACGCGGTTCGGAAAATGTGATCGAACGGGCAGCTCTGCCGACAGCAGTTGACGGTGAATTCCATAGCATTTACCGGCGCCACTTCGTCAACTTTGAGTTCAACGAACGCTACACACCTCTTGAGGAGGATGGCAGTCTGCTGATCATCACTGCTGACGCATTTCACAGCGAACTGCTTCCGTTTGTAGAATGGAAACTGCAGAAGGGCATCCAGACTGAAATCGTCGACCTTTCGACTATCGGTTATAACTCCTCACAGGTGCAGAGCTTCGTACAGACGTACTACAACAGCCATGACCTGACCTTCCTGCTGCTGGTCGGTGATGCGGCCGATGTCCCTACACCTTATGCTTCAGGCGGTTCTTCCGACCCCAGCTATTCCCTGCTGGCCGGTGGTGACAACTACCCTGATATATTCGTAGGGCGTTTCTCCGGTGAAACCCCGACCCAGATTGCAACCATGGTAGAGCGTACAATCGAATATGAACGGGATGCCTCCGCCGCCACCTGGTATCACAAGGGTGTTGGTATTGCCTCCAATCAGGGCCCCGGCGACGATGGTGAGTATGACAATGTGCATATGGGTAATATTCGTACCGACCTGCTTGGTTACACCTACACTCTGGTAGACGGTATCTACGACCCCTCCGGCACAGCGACGCAGGTGACCAACGCTCTGAACAATGGCCGTTCCATTATCAACTACTGCGGTCATGGTTCTACAACCAGCTGGAGTACTACCGGTTTCAGCAACTCCCATATCAACAACCTGGCCAACAACAACATGCTGCCCTTTATCCAGAGTGTGGCCTGTGTCAACGGCCAGTTCGATGGATTGACCTGTTTTGCTGAAACCTGGCTGCGGGCAACCAATGGTGGCGAGCCTACCGGTGCTGTCGGTATGTACGCCTCCTCTATCAACCAGTCCTGGAATTCACCGATGTGTGGCCAGGATGAGATGATCGACCTGCTGGTTGGTGATGAGAAACGCACCTATGGGGGTATCTGCTATAACGGCTCCATGCAGATGATGGATGAGTATGGCTCTGACGGCCAGAATATGTTCAAAACGTGGCACATCTTCGGTGACCCCTCCGTACAGCTGCGTACTGACAGCCCCGCTGTCATGAACGTCTCACACCCCGGTTCCATGCTGAACAGTGCTTCGACCTATACTGTAAGCACACCCGGTGCCCCGGGTGCTCTCTGCACACTCTATCATGATGGCCTGCTTTATGGCAGTGCCCTCAGCGATGCAGGTGGCTCCGCTGTAATTACCCTTAGTGAATCCCCTGCAGTAGGTATCGACCTGATCCTGACTGTAACAGCCTACAATCATCAGACTTACCAGGGCAGTGTCAGCGTCATTCCCCCGGAGGGCGCTTATGTGGCCTTTTCCGATGTTACTGTCAATGACGCCAATGGTGAACTCAATCCTGAGGAAACACCCTGGCTGAGTATAGAAGTACTCAACAGTGGTGTTGAGATAGCCCCGGATGTCACAGTCACAATCGAAACCACCGACAGTTATGTCACCGTTATCGATGGTAGTGAATTCTACGGTGATGTGGGTGCAGGTGCTTCTGTAACCGTTCCCAACGGTTTCCAGATCGCCAGCAACAACCTGCTGCCGGATGGACATGTCGTGCTGTTCACATTGACAGCCAGCAACCCGGTACGCGATCTCTGGGAATCCAGTTTCACCCTTATCGGACATGCTCCACCGATGATCGAAGTCACACCTGCTTCTTTCCATGTAATGCTCGATCCGGACGCAACCACAACCGAAGTGTTGTCGATAGCCAATGTCGGTTACTCACAGTTGAGCTACGATATTCAGTATTCCACCGATGGTGATCGGACGACCGTACCGGATATCACCCTGGGCAAGGGAGATACCGATCCGCGTGAAGGCCAGTTATCCCGTGATCAGGGGGGACCCGACGGTTATGGTTATCTCTGGATCGACAGCGACGAACCGGCTGGACCGAACTACAGCTGGGTAGAGATCAACGGAGTCGGTACAGTACCGGGCAGCGCTGATGATGGTAACTACGGATCATTCCCTCTCGGCTTTGATTTCGATTTCTATGGTGTCACCTACAGCGCTGTGCGCATCTGCACCAACGGTTTTCTCTCCTTCACCTCCAGTTCCAGTGCATATACGAACCAGGGGATCCCGAACGGTGCTGACCCCAACGCTCTGATCGCCCCCTTCTGGGATGATCTTAATCCCTCAACCGGTGGGACAATTTATTATTACGCTGATGCTGCCAATCAACGCTTCATCGTGGAGTGGGACGGGGTGAACCATTATTACTCCAGCAGTCCCGAAACTTTCCAGGTGATACTGAACGCCGACGGCAGCATACTCTACCAGTATCAGACGGTACAGGTGAACAACGGCTGCACGGTTGGTATTGAGAACCATGCCGGTAGTGACGGCCTGCAGATTGCTTTTAACGCAGATTACCTGCACAGCGGCCTGGCGATACTGATAACCGATAATCTTGCAGACCCATGGCTGGAAGTCACACCGACGAGTGGCACAGTTCCTGCCGGCGAAAACGACCTGCTGGATGTGATTTTCAACGCTACTGATCTGGAGGTGGGAGTATATACCGGCAGTATCACTGTCAACTCGAACGACCCTGCTGAAAGTACTGTCCTGATTCCGGTTACCCTGGAGGTCGGTGGTGTACCATTACAGCCGGTAGACGACCTGGAGATCGTTATCACCGGCAGTTATGCAACTCTGACCTGGAGCGCAGTGGAAGGAGCAGTTAATTACAGGGTCTATCAGGCAGCTTCACCATACGGCCCATGGGTATACATAGGTACAACCAGCACTGTCGGCTGGATTGAACCTTTAAGTGAAGCTCATGGTTTCTTCCAGGTTACTGCTAACAATTGATGAAACCGTGGTTTCATTCCGGGAGTTCCGCTGAAGCAGAACTCCATCTGAGTGGAATTTGATAACAGGAACCTTACGGTTCATTAAGACGCTGTTTCATATTGGATATTCCAATTGACCAGCTTCCATGAAGCCATCCCGTCATAGCGGCGGGATGGCTTTTTTCTGGTGTCCACCTGCGAAGCGAACTAGATTGTCGGGTAGTCAAAAGGAAGCATCAGAAACTGGAGATAAGAAATGGAAGTAAATGCTACCGCACTACCTGATGTAAAACTGATCACTCCACAACTGTTCGGAGATTCCCGCGGCTTTTTTCTGGAAGCCTGGAACGCTGACCGTTACCGGGAAGCCGGATTACCGGTAAATTTCGTACAGCTGAATCACTCTCGTTCCAGCCAGGGGACATTGCGTGGCCTGCATTTTCAACTGACCCATCCACAGGGCAAGCTGGTTCGTGTCCTGGAAGGGAAAATACTCGATGTAGCGGTAGATATCCGGCCCGGTTCAGCTCACTTCGCCCGTTGGACTGCTGTCGAGCTGAGCTCCGAGAATCATCAACAGGTTTACCTGCCACCCGGTTTCGCACATGGCTTTCTTGTACTCAGCGCCTCAGCCGATGTAGAATACCTGACAACCGATTTCTATGATCCTTCGGGTGAACGATGTCTGCGCTGGAATGATCCGGCTATCGGGGTAGAATGGCCTGTAACTGATATACCGCTGCTATCCGACAAAGACCTCGCCGCTCCCCGCCTGGAGGAGCTTGCCGCCGATCTGGAGATTTTTCGCATCTGAAAACATCAGTGCTGAAGATGGTAGTCCGGATTAAAGAATGGTCAGAGAAGAGAATTCCCTATAAATCGAGTTGCCTGCTGAAGATGAAGTGGACGATATCGTCACGAAACTGTGGGTCCAGGTCGAGAAATTCGCAGTTGTAGATGATGTAGTCGCTCCTGGATCTGTCCTGGTGGTGCCGTTTGATAATTCCGGTAATCTGATTAAGCCGTTTACCGGTCAGGTTGATATCAAAAATGAAATGTCCCCCTTCCGCACCCTGGAAATGGCTGATAAGTGCAAACCCCCCACCTGAAAGCTCCACAACCTTACCGCTCCCCTGGCCATTGATCGACTCTCCATTTGGCAGACGCTGATAGTAGTTGAACTTCACCGGCAGATGTACCGGATGACGATAATGTGCCCTCATCTGGACAGTTCTCCACTCGCGGGAGTGACTTATGCTGAAATATCCTGCAGCAGCATCCAGCCCGATAAAGTCTGCCTCAAAATTGTAGAGGGCTTCCGGTTGTGGCAGGGAAATAAACACAGGTGTGCCTGCTGTAGGTTGAGGATGCTCCTGTTTCCCGATCAGACGCAGATGTATCGCCAGATCATCCATAGCCATGATCACCGCCTGAAAGGTGGCACTGTAACCTGAAATATTGAGGGAGAGATTGGTATTGATATCCAGATCACGAGAAGAGGAAAAGGGGCGTGCTACCCTGCTGCCCTGAAATACAGTATTGCGTATTTGTTGCACATCCTGGATAAATGTATTGTCGAAATTGGCAATATCGCTCGCTTTCCTGCTCTTCTCCAGCCTGGAAGCTACCCATAGATTGAAACGGGAAAGCGCCCGGGGCAGGTCACCGGGCCGGTTATTACATGATTCCCGGATGAAGAGATCAAGCAGTTTACTTTGCGGGCCAGTGAGATCGTACTTATCCAGATATTTTTCCGCCTGACGGTACTGCTTCCGCTGTTGCGTATAGATCATCAGCCACCAGAGAGCCGCAATGATCAATGACACCAGTATCGCCCATACGATGAATTCACTCTTGGGCATGTCGATTGCCATGCGATCTCGGAAGGCGCTGACTACGTCTGACCAGGGTCTCATCTCACTCCTGATGATGTGAATAGGTAGTATAACACTTTCTTAAGGTTGAGCAGCGATAAAATCGCCTGCTCGCTCTCGATACCAGAGGTATCGCTTCAGTATAAACAGAATAACGCTGCCTCGGTCAGCGTTATTATTAATATCGACAACTACGGCGAAATCTCAATGGAATTCAATCAAAACCGTTGAGGAGAAAGTTCCTATTCTCTAGATTTCAAAGAGTGGCGACCGGAACACTCCTCACACAGACTGACTCACTGCGAAACCTCAAGGTGATCGATGAAACTGCGCTGGTTGAAAACAACACTGCTGGTTCCTTACTGGATTGTCATCGGTACCCTCTGGCTCTGGTCACTGGGTGTATACTATTACGCTGTCAATATGCCGCTGCTGTTAAAATGGTGTGTGGTGGTGCTCTGGCTGCTGGCTGCTTTCCTGCTTCTGGCCCCGGGCCGGGAAACTACGCCGGGGATACTGGCTCCCACCACTCTTCCTGCTGTTCCCGCTGATCCTCTGGTCCTCAATCCACCCCGGCCGCATCGATGAATACCGTCCGGAGCAATCCCGCATGCCGTGGGGGGAATTCCAGGATAACCGGGTCATCATGCATGATCTGCGTTCATGTCGTTATTCCGGTAATCCCGATGAACCAGAGCTGCATACCGGCTGGTACGATCTGGAACTGAACCTTGACTCCCTGACAACAGTAGATTATTTCCTGGTCTACTTCGCCGAATGGCGGGGTATCGCCCACACTTTCCTGAGTTTCGGTTTTGCCGGCGGGGAACAGATCGCGCTCTCTGTTGAGGCTCGTCGTGGTGTGGATGTGCCCTATGAGTTACTGCCGGGGATATACCGGCAATTCGAGTTGATGTATGTCATGGGAGATGAGCTGGACCTGGTGGGCAGACGCCTGAACTTTGATGAGGATCCGATCTACATGTTGCCAATTAAAGCACCGCCTGAGACGATCCGGGAGTTTTTCGTGAACATGGTATTGACTGCTAACTCCCTGCGCTCTCAACCACAGGCTTACAATACCGTAACCAGTACCTGCACTACACATTTAGCCGCCCAGGCCAATGCATTTCGTCAGGAACCCATCAGGCTCTGGGACTGGCGCCTGATCTTCCCCGGCTACTCAGGTGAACTTGCACAGGAGGTAGACCTGCTCGCTGTAACCGGGCCGCTGGAAGAGGTGATTGAACAGTTCCTGGTAGATCCGAAAGATGTTTATGGGGATGACCGCCATACATTTTCCGCCAGGTTGCACAGCGTCAGCATGCATGGAAGATGATAACCGTTATAAGGGTTCCCTCAATCCACTATGAGGAAGGAAATCAAGTATGAGTAATCAGAAATTTCCTGTTACAACACCATTCCAAAAGTCCATTCTATCTGCCATGCTCATCCTGTTTCCACTGTTATCGATAGCCCAGACAGCTGAATTCATGGACGTCTGTGAAGAAATGAAAACAGTCGTCCGGTCTCAAGGATATACCATTGTTGAATCAGGCTATGTTGATGCTATAGGATATTGGGATGGTGAGATTACCTCTGGAGAATTCACGGTCAATTCTGGCGAACACTACAATATCGTGATGATCGTCGATCAATGTGGAGATGGTTGCACGCCATATGTGGTCTGGCAGGAATGGGGCCAGCGATATGAGATCGCCTCAGACACTCACTCAGCAGGTTCATGTAAATGGGTAGTCACCGTAGTCAATGATGATGATTGGTCTACCGGTGAACTGCTGGGAGGTGTTGAATCAGAAACATCACACCCGGCATATATGATTGTTGCCAGAGGTTCGGACGCAATGTATCAACCAGCAGCAAGCTACAGCAGTGACACATTTGGTATAACTGAACTGCTGATCGCAACAGCTTCAGTATGCTGCGTCTGTGTGGGCACTCTTCTGCTCCTTACTCTTCTGTAAGCAGAATCCGCTTCCGGCTGATGGAAAAATTATGGATGAGAACTCAGGTGTATGGGAAGAATTTATCCGTGGTTCGTAGCATAAAAAAGGTTCATCGCGGAATTTAGGGGAAAAAGAGACAGCGACATCGCATCATT
>CAZCRT010000049.1:0-15907 GCA_964501185.1 uncultured Bacteroidia bacterium | reverse complement strand
AAAAAGTACCCCCGGTAGGAATCGAACCTACGCATCCAGCTCCGGAGGCTGGCGCTCTATCCACTGAGCTACGGGGGCAGTAATAAGGCTGTAGTATTGCTGGCTTCATACTTTCTAAATCGCAGGCTTCGCTTCTACAGCACGCCAGCAATACTACAAGCCGATGCTTCAAAAGCCCTTTCCAAAACGTACATTGTTATCTGCATCGGCAAGCAGGGACTAATATTACACTCCCCCCCTTCCAATTGTCAAGTTATACCGCATCGGGTTTATTTTCCCTGAAGTATAGCCATCACTGTTGTGGGACAACTGGAGTCACATTGGTTAATCTGCCCTGCCCCGGCTTATTTAGTGATGCTCAAAATGATTGTCTTTTTCTCCAGGTATTAGCAGGCATCACTTAAATAGTATTTCCCAGTATGTTATTACCATTCGGTTGTTTGTTATTAAAGCGTTGCCTTTGGCAAGGAAGTAGGAAATACTATACCATTAACATCGTGAGACGTTCTGGCTAAGCTTTTGGTCGTCAGGACAACGGTGTTGCTGTTGCAGCTGTCAATGGCTGGAGAAGATAAGAACTAACCCGGAACCAAACACCAAACGAAGGTTGAATATGCGTTTAAGTAAAAACTTCACACCCACCTTGAAAGAGGTCCCGGCCGACGCGGTCATTTCCAGTCATCAGCTGATGCTGAGAGCGGGATTGATCCGTCCCCTGGCTGCAGGTATCTATTCTTACCTGCCTTTAGGTTGGCGCGCAGCTCGCAAAGCGATGGATATTGTTCGAAGGGAACAGGATGCCATCGGTGGTCAGGAGTTCCAGTTGCCTGCTATCAATCCGATTGAAGTCTGGGATGAAACCGGCCGCAACACTGATTTCGGCGGGGAGATGTTCCGCCTTACCGATCGTAAGGGACGCACACTGGCACTGGCGCCGACACATGAGGAGATCATCTGCAGTGTGGCACGTGGTGAAATCCGTTCATACAAGCAACTGCCACAGATGTGGTACCAGATGCAGACCAAATTCCGTGACGAACCACGCCCCCGTTCCGGAGAACTGCGTACCCGTCAGTTCATCATGAAGGATGCTTACTCACTGAACGCCAGCAAAGCCAGCCTGGATGAGAGCTACGATGCACAGCATGATTCCTATTGCCGCATCTTCGGACAGGTCGGCCTTAATTATTTCGTGGTGGGCGCCTCCAGTGGTTTGATGGGTGGTTCCGGTTCGCAGGAATTTATGGCGGAATCGGAGGCGGGCGAGGATGTCTGCGCGCTCTGTAAGAGCTGTGAATACGCTGCCAATCTGGAAATCGCGACCAGCCGGACCAGATATGACAATCTTGAAGGGCAACCGGCTGAGCTGGAGGATGTCGCAACACCGGGATATGGCACCATCGAAGAGGTGGCCACTTTCCTGCAGCAGGACCCCTCCAATTTTATCAAGTCCATCCTCTATATCGCTAATGATAAACCGGTGCTGGTCTGTGTAACCGGCTGTGACGAAATCAACGAGAGCAAACTTGAATCAAGACTGGGTGCACAGTTCCGCCAGGCGGAACCTGAGGAGGTAATGACTCACACCGGTACCCCGATCGGTTATCTGGGTGCAGTCGGATTACCAGAGAAAATAAGAGTGCTGGCAGATAAGCGCCTTAAAGGACGCATTGGCATGGTAACCGGCGCTCTGAAAAAAGACTATCATATCAAAGGTGTCGATGTGGCACGTGACCTCGAAGCTGCTGAGTTCTTTAATCTGGTTTCGGTCAAGGCAGATGAACCCTGCCCTGAGTGTGGCGAGCCTTTGAGAATCGTGCGGGCAATTGAAATCGGCCACATATTTAAACTGGGTACCAAATACTCAGCTGCTATGGGTGCTACTTTTCTCGACGAGGGTGGCAAAGACAAGCCGATCATCATGGGATCCTACGGGATCGGTATCGGTCGCATGCTGGCCACCTATATTGAACAGAACCACGATGAAAACGGTATTATCTGGAACTGCGCACTGGCACCGTATCAGGTTCATGTCATACCGTTGAATGCAAAGAACGACGAGGCGATGCAGCTGGCAGAGAAAATCTATGAGGAACTGCTGGAAGCTGGAATCGAAGCGGTGTTCGATGATCGCCCGGTGCGTGGCGGGTTCAAGATGAAGGACGCTGATCTGCTGGGATTCCCCCTGCAGGTTGTGCTGGGTGATCGATCATTGCAGGAAGGCAAGGTGGAGTTGAAAACCCGTCACAACGGAGAACGGCTGCTACTCGAACCGGAAGAATTACTCGGTAAGGTGAAGGAGCTGCTGGCTGATCTTTAAAATGTGATACAAATTGAGTTCATAACTGCATCAGGACGAAACAACGTGATACAGAAAGCCCCGGCCACATGACCGGGGCTTTTTCTATAATACAAGCGCTGTTTAAGCTGCTGCTGAAAGCTGTCAGCTTCAAACTGCGCGGGCAACGGTGCGTCAGTCAGCGTTGCCCTATTTGACGAGGTTCAACTTCAACTGTTCAACCTGATGCTCACCATCCAGCAGACGGGTTGCATCGAGACGCATGAAGTAAACGCCACTGGCCAACCCGGCACCGTTGAATTCCATCTGATGCGTTCCGGCAGCGAGCTGCTCCAAAGACTGTGAATACACTTCGGCACCCAGCAGATCGTAGAAAGAAAGCTCGACAGCTGCGTTAGCTGTCAGATTGATCTCTACAGTAGTAACCGGGTTAAAGGGATTCGGATAGGCGCGTGCCATCACAAATTGATCAGGCAGTGAAACCTGAGGCCGATCGTTCACACTCTGCGCTTCACCAAACCACAGAATTGCGGCATCCAGGAAATCAGCGCGTGTGTTAGTACCGGCCAGCCCGCCAATAGCTTCAACCGGGAATCCCATATAGATTACTTTATAGGTTCCACTGTCATACAGCGTACCGGCATATTCGCCCTGATCGGTGTACTCGAGGAAAGCAACTGCAGGCTCAATAGCAATAACAGCGCTCGGGGAAGTACTGTTGGCAGCACCATCACCACTACCGGCCAGGAGAAACTCCATACCGTCGGCAATCGGAGTTCCTGCAACACCGTTGACCCAGCTGTACTGAACATTATCTATGTCATGCTCAGCGTGCAGATAATCGCTGAAGAACTCGGTATCACCCAGCTCTTCACCCAGATACTGGCTGGAAAGCAGCAGATGACCACCGTTATCGAGATAGCCCATGGCGGCAGTCTGCTCATCAGCATCAAGTGTGCTCTCATTTGTACCGGTGGCCCAGAAGACAATTTCGTAATTGTTCAGGGTTTCACTGCTGACAGGTGTGCTGCCATCCCAGACATCAACATACATGCCGATTTCATCCAGGCTGGATACAATCCACTCAGCGTGTTCTTCACCACCGTCATCATCAACAACCAGCCAGCTGGCTCGTCCCATGCTGAAGCTGAACTCGAATACTCGCGGTTCCTGCAGATTATCAGCGTCAACGGTTAAACTGAATGTTGTTACATGAGCTTCCAGCTCTTCATCAACAACGAACTCAACCGTAGTAGAGGTCGCGGTTTCACCACCGGCAATATCCGGAAATGTGCAGTAAGGATTGGTAATGTCTACTGAGGGATCATCATTGAACAGCTCGCCGGTAACATTCAACGCTTCCGCGCAACCGTCATGATTGTCCACAGTAAAAGTCATGGTACAGGTTTCCCCGGCATCGGGATGATCGTCACCATTACCTTCATCCGTCAGTGACCAGGTCAGTTCCTCAACAAAGGGATAATCGAAATCGATAGCATACTGCTCTACCAGGTCTGCCCAGGTGTTGTAGTTAGCCTGTGAATAACCATAGTTCGTAAACCGCACGATAAAATCTGGATCCAGAAATACATTGTGCGGAATGTAACCCATGCTGTAAGGGGTAAATGCAGTGGAACCCTGGATCAGAGTTGTCACGGTTGATACGCCGTTGGCATTCATCCAGGCAATCACCTGTGCAGCACTCTCTGAATTATCAATATCAATCATCAATACTTTGACGTTCTGCTCGCTGAATTCGTCGTGAAACTGCTGTAAGTGGGGAGCCTCCCCAGCACAGCCACCTCACCAGGTAGCGAAGAAGTTCATCAATATGCATTGACCCTGATAGTCGGAAAGGGAATGAGTTTCACCATACACATCCTGCAGGGTGAAATCGTCAGTCACCTGATCTCCTACCTGATAAACAGCTTGAGCCGCGCCACTGAAAAGCAGCAGGGCCAGCATAGTTACCAGAGAAAGACGCTTTTTCATTTTGTCTCCTGTTCGGTTAAGGTTTGCTGATCAAATAGTCTTGAAATCTTTCCAGATTAATATCTGTTTTTGTAATTGTTCCAATTGCGAAAAGGTACAGTTCAAACTCACAAGTTGTTAAGATACTATTAGTTACAAATACTACTCTTCTGGCAGCGAAGATGCAAGCAAGATCGTTTATAGAGAAGTATTTTTCTTTTTCAGGGTAGTTAAGCTGATAGGACTGCGAACACCGGATATGTAGGTTTTAATGCTGGCAGGTACCGAAAACAGTTCCGGAAGTGTATTGAGTCAGAAATAGCAGCGTATTGATGGCGGCCCGTCTACAGAGTATATTGGAAAACAACTTATTATGAAGCCATGTCCGGATCACCTGACGTAATAACCCCGCCTGAAGGATGCCGCAGCATCGCTCAGTGCGGGGTTTTGAGTTACCAGTTCCGGTAGTTAACAAACAGGGAAAATCGACTATTCGCAGTCCGAGCGAACACGATAGAACCAGGTTCCATACTCCATATCAATCTTCGTATCGATTTCCGCCGGTGTATTCTGTACTATGCTCAACAGCTCGAAACCGGAATAAGGATTATCTGACTTCTCAACTATGTATGCATCACCATTCCCCCCGGAAATAAACAGCGTAGCATATGAAAATGTTTCCAGAATGGTATACCCGATCGCAAGCTGAGGTGGGTCGCAGGGCGCAGTAAGCGGCAACTGGAAGCTGAGTAGCTGTGTTTCCGGCAATCCGTCACTGTCCATTTCCACCTGGAAGAGAACATCGTGCGGTTCGGTACCCGGATCGATTTCAATGACCAGAGTATTTATTGCTGTTCCGGATTGATTACCTTCAATATCGGGAAAAGCCAGCTCACCGTTGACAATGGTGATATCAGGATCGGTTGTAGTGACAGTTCCGGTAATACCTGTGCCGGTGGGGCAGAAATTGTGGTTGGAAACTGTGATCTCCAGCTCACAGGTTTCACCCGGATTGGGAAAACCATCTCCGTTATCCTCATAGGTAATTTCATAGGATAAATCCTCATATTGAGGGTAATCCCAGCCGACGGCATACTGCTCCGCCAATGCACACCACTGATTATAGTAAGATTGACTGTATCCGGATGCGGTGAAGCGGACAATGAAATCAGCATCGAGAAACACATTGTATGGGACATAGTTGTTTCCGTACTGACTGTAAGCGCCATTACCATATACCAGCGCGGTTACTGTCGTTACACCATTTGAGTTTAACCATGATTGTACAGCTGCAGGTGAAGAACTGCCGGCGCAGATCATCAGGACTTTGATGTTATAGTCTGCGTATGTGTTCTGATAAGCCTGAATATGCGGAGCCTCCGCATCACAACTCGGTCAGGTAGTGGTGAAGAAATTCATCAGAACACACTGCCCTTCATAATCAAACAGGGAATGTGATACACCATTTACATCATTGAGTGTGAAATTGGAAGTGACCTGATCTCCAATCTGGTAAACTGCCTGTGCGCTACCGCTGAAAAGAATCAGGGCCAGAGCCGACACCAGGGAAAGGCGTTTGCCTGTTCGTGTAAGCATTTTAAATCTTTGCATCAAAACTCCTTCGATATGGTTGGCATTGCATTGGTCGGGTGATATGGCAACAGAAAAATAGTCGTTGATTGGTCAATATGCGAGCATAATTACCGGATTGAAGTATTTTTCCGAAGTGACCCGGTTTATCCTAGAAGTTCTGTCAACAACCTCTCTACTGCGTTGATATCATTGGCGGGATATAATCCAAGGGAGGGTTGCAAAAGCGAATTCTGGAGTCGCCATCCACCGCAATCAATTACCGGTACATCATTCTTGAGCGCCATTCCCAGTTCGGAGAGGGTTCCACCGCCGCCACCGAAGGCGATAACAACCCTGGAGGATAGTATGTTGATCAGATTTCGGGCATCACTGATGCCGGTGATAATCGGTATGTCGACAAAGGGATTACAGTCTGCAGCATCCCGTCCGGGCAGTATTCCAATTACCATGCCACCTGCTTCTTTAGCGCCACGGGAAGCGTGATACATTATACCATCACGACCACCGGTCAATAAGGCATACCCATTACGCGCTACAAGACGACCGACATCACCGGCCAGTTGTATCACACCGGACGGCAGGGCGGAAGCTCCGGAACCCATAACACCGATTATCGTCAACGGTGAACTGGAATTCTCCATGCAGCTAACCTCACTTTCTACAAAAACAGGGGGCACCGTTATGGCGCCCCCGCTTGTGTGTTGTTCTCTCGAAACTGCAGCGTTACTACTTTACCAATACCATCTTTGATCGTCCTGAGGACGATCTCGCAGTTTCGCTTCGCGTAACTGCAACTTCACTACTTCACCAATACCATCTTACGTGTGGACGCCTGCTCACCGACACGAAGAGTGTAGAAGTAGATTCCGGATGGCTGATTAACAGCATTCCATTCAACAGAATGTGTGCCAGCAACGCGGCTTCCCTCTACCAGTGTAACAACCATACTACCGGTCACATCATAGATGGTGATTTCAACTTCAGAAGGTTGTGCCAGAGTGAAGTCGATAGTAGTTGACGGGTTAAAGGGATTCGGGTAATTGGGGGCCAGTGAGAAGCTTCCTGCTTCACCTGCAAGTGGCGTAACCGCTTCACTTTCATACTGTACGAAGGCACGGATATAGTAATTGCCAGCATAGCCATACTGTGACAATGGTGCCCATTCGTCACCCAGATTCACCAATGTGGCGTTCTCGAAGAAATAGCCTGTCTCATCCAGGCTACAGTAGTTACCGGCTTCAGCACTGTAAAAACCAATAGCGAACGGCTGATTCACCTCTAACGGTGCCGGAAGCGCAATTACTGTAGGCAGACTCTCAACCACATCGGCTTCGAAAGGAGTAATCAGGTCAGCGTCAGGCAAACCGTCACCGTCGAGGGACCATATGTGGAATTCGAGTGTCTCTTCGTAGAACATGAAGACTTCAATCATGTTAATGGTAACCGGTTGGTAAGCCGGGTTATAAGAAACAGCGCCGTACCAGGCATCATTGCCACCAACACCGTTCTCGCCCTCACCATCATCACGATGCAACCAGGCAACGCTGTTTACATTCATGGCAAATTCCGGCGTGGTACCTTCATTGGCATTTTCAGAGAGATCAACAGCGCTGATGAAGTAATCAACATTGGATCCCTGCCCCTGCGCTGGAATAGCTGCTTCCCACACATCGCCGGAAGTGTTCACCATGACTACTGTTTCCCAGTCACCCCAGTTAACACTGTAGTTAAGGGTTGCACTCAGGATATATGAGTCATCAGTAACAGTTGCCTCAATGTTGATCGGATCGGGTGGATTGAGATGATTGTATATCGGGATAGTTATAATCTCTGGTGGGAAGACGTCCCCCGTAGCGGAGAAAAGAAGCACGTCGTCAATACCCCAGCCAAAACCCCAGTTCCCCTCATCCCAGAAATGGAAACCGATCTGGACAGCACTTTCACCGGCCCAGTCAGCCAGATTATAAGAAAGGAGCTCAAAGTCGTTACCCGCAGTTGCTTCCATTTCGGCTATCTGTGTCCAGACGCCGCCATCAGAGCGGATGGAGACTTCACCCCAGTTATTCCACTCTGAATCGGGCTGGTTGCGGAAGTAGCTGGCAAATTCCAGATAGATAAAATCTGCTACCGGAACATCAAACTCCGGTGAAATCATCCAATCGTCAAATGTGACGTTATCACCCTGGTCATCGCTGTTGCAATAAGCGAAGTCAGTGTGATCCGGAAACGTCAGATACTGTGACTGGCCAGCGTCTACGGTGTCACCGACCTGCCAGCCGGGAGAACCGGCGTGAGTCTCCAGAGTCCAGTCTTCGGGCATGCCGTTTTCAAAATCCTCGACCAGATGATCTTCCATGATCTCAGGATTGAAATCAGACTTGTCAGTTACCTGTAGTTGAGTTGAACCGGTACTGATAAGTCCGGTTCCCTTGCCCATCACCAGTACGCTGCAGGTCAACAGCAGCACAGGGATGAGTGCTTTCCTGGAAAGTTGGGAATTCATTATTCCTCCTTTTTGTATTTTTTTCTGAGCTGTCCTTTTAATAATCAGAAGCCGGCTCTGAGCCGTAAATCATTTTCTTTCTGTTTCGCTATTTCGCCGGTCCAGAAGCTCTTTAACGTATAACACAACCACACTGATAATCACAGGAAATATAACCGAAAACAAAGCTGTTAGCAGTGGTGAGAAGAGCATTTCCGGTTCCTTACCCATCACAGAACCGGTAAAGCTGGTGTGGTGCCAGCTCTTCCAGACCATACTGAAAGCAGCTCCCAGTAACAATAGCGCGAAAAGCTGATTCATCTTTCTCAGTGGTAAACGATGACGCACTCGAACACCGAAAATCACTCCTACCGCGCCGGTAGGCATCAGAATCAATCCCAGCAGAATATTACAATTCTGCGTTATCAGAGCATGGCTGATTGCGTTAGCCAGGCCCGTTATAACCAGATAAACTACAGCCAGGGCCGAAGCCTGCTTGATGTCTACACCCAGCAGGATGATCAGTGCAGGTGTCAGGAGTATCGCACCGCCAACCCCCATCATTACTGCGATACCGCCTATCAGCAATCCTGACAGCAGCAGAGGGAGCAGTGAAACCGACTCACCGGTAAATGATATTCTGATCTGGAACAGCGGTATCCGGTTCAAAATAGAAAGCCTGCTCCTGCGGGATTGACCCGGTGCTGACAACAGCCGGAGTGTGGCAAGCAACAACAGTACAATAAACATGAACTGGATGATTCGATCGATATCAGCCGTCAGTTCAAGGTGTTTGACCAGCATTGCCCCCAGCACACCGCCGGTTGCGCCAGCCAGCCCCAGCAGGCCACCCAGACGCAGATCCAGCTTTTCACGCAACCGTAGATGATACAGGGTACTGAGTGCATTGGTTATGACTACCATGGGCATGGTACCTGCTACATAGCGAGCGGGTATACCAATTGAAATGAGAAGCGGTGTGATAAGGATCCCCCCCCCCACACCAATCAGTCCGGCCAGGAAACCTCCCGAAAGCCCTGCAAATGGTACCAGCCAGATGTGGTCAATCAATCCTGGCAGATCATACATGCTGGTCGGCTCCGTCAGTACTGATTTCCGATTTCGTATTGGAGTGCTTTCGAAGATGCGTGGAAACAAAACGACTCAGAGACGCAATCGGCAGCAGTGCACCGGTAAAGAGAAGTCGATAGAAGTCTGCTTCCGAAACCTGTGCCGGGAGTTTGCGTTTATGGTATCGCTGCAGGCGTTTCAACTCGCGGAAAACCGGGAACCCGCTTCCAACAGAGAAGGGATGGCTTTTCAGTGTAGTGACAACCACCAGTGCCTCCTCGCGGCTGAAGCAACTTCCCTGCACCAGCCCATCCAGAACTGTCTGGTCATCCTCACCCCGGCCATGATATTGCAGCATGGCAATATAGGAAATCGCCTCCTGAAGTAATATCAGGTCAGCGCCGATCCGCAGACGGATATCCCCTTTGCCCCAACCCGCGCCCTGCAGAGTTTGCAGCCACATCAGCTCAAATCCCCGGCGGTTTTCATCAGGTAAAAAGTCTGATGACAATGACAGTGGGCAACTGGAAATCAGGGTATGCTGCGCCGCAATACGGATCGCTTCAATCTCCAGTCGCGTAAACCCGGGCACCTGCTCCACATGATCCAGCTTTTCCGCAGGCAGCGGTGACAGGCGTATTCTGAAATCACTATTCATCCCCGGGCCCATTAAACGAGGCTGCCGGAAGTGCTGTGATACAAATTCAAGATAACCGGACTGAAGAGGAGGGAGGACTTTATCGGTCAATCCGGTGATTTCCTGAAAGCGGAGTAACCGCCTGACCAGTTGTTGCAGTCGAAGAGGTATCTCCTCCGGTTTCGGTGAATCAGTGTTTAACTCATTGAGTGCGAATTGAACAGGGTCGGCTTCGGTTTCGGTCTGGAAACGCTGATGAAATGTGCCACATTCTCGACGTAGACGCTTAAGCATACTGTCACGAAACACCTCAGCACTCTCTATTTCGCTCTCCAGGTCCAACTCTTTGCCCATCCGCTCCCTGAACAGATCAGCCAGTTTGCCGGCACCAATCTGACAGTGTGTATCCAATTGTGGAATACGGCGGGCCAGGTGATCGCGGTACTCGGACAGGCTGGCAGCGGCATTTTTCATCTGCTTCTTCAGCGAAGGTTCCAGGTCACCCCGCCCTTCCTTTAACCACTTTACCAGATGTGATACCTCTGCTATCGCCTTTTCATATTCCGGGCGACAACCGGTTTGATGAGATTCGATGGCTTTAAGAGTCATCGGTACAAGTTGATCAACGAACAGCGACATCGCTGCAGTATTATTTTTCTGAAAGAATGTGATACAACCGGCCAGGCCATCCTGCAGGTTGTTAACAAAAGCCAGTGGATGCGTTCGCTGTATCACATTATCAACGGCAAGTGTGGCTGTACGTTGAACCAGGGAACGCAGAAATGCATCAGCGTCATTGTTGTCCACTTCCCGGGCAAGTTCTTCCAGTTCAGGGAGCGGGTCGGCTACTGTACTTTCATTCAGCTCGAACACCGGGTAACCATGGCAAAGGCCGCGCAGAGGTTGTGCCCTGTAGAATAGTTGTTGCAGCAGCTGCAGCCGGCTCCGTTCAGGTTGATGACTCACTTGACCTCACACATTGAATCGAACGCTGATGATATCACCATCCAGTACCGTGTATTCCTTTCCTTCCAGACGCAGAGTGCCCTGCTTGCGCGCTTCTGCAAGTGAACCGGCTTCAATGAAGTCGTTGTAATGCACAACTTCTGCACGGATGAAGCCCCTTTCAAGATCGCTGTGTATTACACCGGCCGCTTTTACTGCAGGGCTGCCGGTTGTTACTGTCCAGGCACGGCACTCGTCATCACCAACTGTAAAGAATGAGATCAACCCGAGTAGCGCATAGGACTTTTGTATCACGCGATCACAGGCGGTCTCCTTGATGTTATAGTCATCCAGAAAGAGAGAGGCGTCTTCGGGGCTCAGCTGGGCAATCTCTGCTTCCAACCTGGCACTGACAGCCACAAACTGCAGGTGATCGGGGAACCGGTTGGCGAGATCGTTTTCCAGCTCCGCAGTTCTGGCGATATCCTCCTCGCCAATATTCAGCGCCACCAGCATCGGCTTGCGAGTCAGAAAGGCAAAGCTGCGGATGGTCTTTTCTTCCTCCAGCTTCAGATCCAGTTTAGCAAGCGGCACCTCATTTTCCAGAGCTTCCTGACAACGCTCCAGGAGATCGAGTTCGCGTACCAGTGCCGGATCTTTCACTTTCATAACCTGTTTGCGCAGCCTTTCAATGCGACCTGCAGCTACGCTCAGATCTGAAAATAGAAATTCATCCAGTACGATATTAATGTCACTTATCGGATCTATACTTCCTTCAGAGTGGATAACCTCTTCATTTTCGAATTGCCGGGCAAGATAGAGCACTGCATCGGTACCCTTGATATTGCTGATGAATTCAGGTGAAAAGCCCTCTTTTCGTGCGGCACCCCTTACCAGTCCGGAAAGGTCCACATATTCAATTACGGTGGGAACCTTGCGTTCAGGTTGAAACAGATCGGTCAATTGGTCCAACCGCTCGTCCTGAACTTTTGCCTGAGCCAGGTTCGGATCTCGTTTTCCCCCTCCAAAACCGACCTCGACATTCGAACCTGTCAATGCGTTGAAGAGCGATGTTTTACCGGTCTGTGGTAAACCGACTATCCCTATTTTCATATACAACTCTCCTCACAGCAGGTTGTTCACATTGACGATGCAGGCTCAATATTCATTTTTGGCTTCTGTCAATTTATGATAGTGGGTAGCCGTATGCAAGCGGGGAGCTGCCGGGCATGAAGCAGCCGGAAAGTAGTCAGATCATGAATTCAATATTCATTGCCAGATTCACCAACTTGACAACCGGGAGTTGATTGTCTATATTTTATAAATCTGATTTTTTAACATAGCCGGAAACTGTCCACTTATCCCCTGTAAATGGACTCTGTTTTGTCGCATAAGCGACTCTGGCTGACACGGGAGTATTCTTGAAAGAAGATACATTTAAACAGGCGTTGGCACTGCTGGCGGATTTGCAGGCAGCCAGTCACGCCTCTCTGGAAACCCTGTATTTCATCGCCGCCGAGGGTGGGGTGCTGTTGAAAGAGGAGTTGACAGATGTAATCGAGCGGGAACTGAAACAGGATCCCGCTGCACTACTGAAAGAGTTGCGCACAAATAAACTGGTAAAAACCTCCCGGATTGCGATCAAGGGCAAATCGCATGCTACAATTACACTTGCCGATAATCTTGAGCTGTTGATAAAGCTACCGACCTTCTACCGCAACCGCCTGAGATTTGTTTTACGCAATGAGGATGTAGCTCAACTTAAAACTATGGCCAGGGATTTCTACGAAATCTCCCTGCCGGTATGGAATCCACATCTGATTCGACAGGCTTTCTCTCAGGTTCTTCTGAACCCGGAGCTCTTCGAAAGGCTGATTACAAAAAACCTTGATGTAATCTCGCGCAAAATACTGAAGATCCTTGCTATCCACAAAGGTGGCATGCCACTGTCCCACCTGAAAAAACAATTGAGTTATTTCGACGAGAACCTCAGTACTGACAGCCTGCTGGATATCCTGCAGGATATTTATATGCGCACCGGACTGGTAATAAGTGCTGATGATAATCAATCGATTCTCAAAACAGGTTATGCTGCCAGTGATGTCCGCATAGAACTGGTACAGGATGCAGTTTACCCCATCAAGTACAATTTCAAACTTGATGCCCCACCCTGGCAGACCTGTCCAACGGTCAAGCAACCACTGGAACCGGAACCCTGGAAAATTCAGACATCCGGTATGGCACTGTTCCAGAATTTCATGATGCTGCTGAATCACTTCATACACAATTCCATCCCTACGATTCAGAAGGGTGGCGTACACAAAGCTGAGATCAAGAAGATCTGTTCCTCCTTTCCATCAATGTCGGAGGAGGATTATGCATACTATGATTTTCTCTTCTCCTTTGCGGAAACGGCCAGTGTTATCGTGATTGATAACGATCTCTGGTCGGTCGATTATAAACGGGCAACCAGATTACTTAAGTATCCAGGGCAGATGTTCCGCCAGATTTTTAATCACTATTTCAAACTGAAGGGTGTGAGAAAACTATCGACACTGCAGGACCTCGAAGAACGGGGTGACAGTTTTCTGGATCCGCTCTGGTTGATCTGGATCATGAGCTTTCTGAAGGAAGGAGTCTGGATCAGCGTCGATTACCTTGCCTACCTGCTGGCACGACTTGACTTTGGTGAAAGATGGGAAGAACAGGAACAGGAGTTTAACAACCTCATAAGTTATCTGGTAGATAAACCGCTTTTCTGGCTTGGCATTGTGGACCTGACTCGTAATCCGGAAGATGGTTCCCTGCAATGCCGTCTGACAGCTGCTGGAGCCAGGCTGCTGCAGGATAATGCCAACAGCTTCCCTGAATTCCAGTGGGATGCACAGGTAGAACTGATCGTCCAGTCCAATTATGAGATATTCATTCCGGAAGCCTTTTCGCTGGCTCATGTGCTGCAGTTAACTCGATTCACAGAATATTACAACAGTACATACAAGTTAACGCATAATGCGATTTCGCGAGGGCTTGATGATGGATTGACTCAATCCGATATTGTCGATTTCCTTGCAGAACATTCCCGACAGGAGATTCCACAGAATGTGCTGTTCCTGATCGAGGAGACTTCCGGAAACCATGGACATATTCTGGTTGATGCTGATCTTTTCTGTTTGCGTACGACTAATGAGCTGCTGATGCGGGAGTTGGAAGTCCAGAGCCGGATATCTCAGAATTTCCTCCTGCCGGTCAACAATCAGATCATGTTATTGAAACCGGACTCAAGATTGGAGAAGATGGTCGGGGAGATGCGAAAGCTGGGCTATATGCCACGTCTTCATAATACTGAGGCTGGTGACGAGACTTCCGGAAGTGTCGGAGGGCTTTTATCAACTCAGGAGTTACATCAAATCCTGGCATTACTGAAAGCCTATGAGCTGTCGAATGGTATACATCGGAATTTGACGAAATATCTGGCAATAATGGATGGAAATCTCCCGCAGGTGTTAAGGCGGGAAATGGCAGTAATTGATGATACTCTGATCAGCATCGCCACAGCAAATTTGAAAGAGTTCAATAAACAGTATTCCAAGAAATAACAGGCGTTTTATAAGTGACACCAATAAAAGACAACAATCAGACTCAGAAGAGTGTGGATGCACCACCGACACTGGAGTATATTCACAGTTTACCCAAGGTGG
Source organism: uncultured Bacteroidia bacterium (assembly GCA_964501185.1). Taxonomy (GTDB): domain Bacteria; phylum CAIWAD01; class CAIWAD01; order BS150m-G50; family BS150m-G50; genus BS150m-G50. Next base: position 1,211 of record CAZCRT010000049.1, on the reverse strand, counting down.
AGCTTCACTGTCATCTTGATGGTTCTATTCGTCTCAATACACTGATCGAATTGGCTCAACAGAATAAAATCAAACTACCGAGCTTTGAACCAGCTGAACTCAAGCAGATCCTTAAACTCGGTCAGAATTATGACAGCCTTGAGGACTATCTCAAGGTCTTCGATTACACACTGAGTGTGATGCAGGGTAAGGACGAACTTTACCGTACTGCCTGGGAACTGGCCGAAGATGCTGCTGCTGAGAATTGCAGGCATATCGAAGTGCGTTACTCGCCAATTCTGCATATTAAACAGGGACTCGGGCTTACAGAGGTCATGGAAGCTGTATTACAGGGTCTGGCCGACGCAGGCAGAAAGTTCAATATTCATACGGGCGTTATCGTCTGTGGTATCAGGAATATCAACCCGGAAACTTCGATGAGGCTGGCGGAACTCTCGGTAGCATACAAGAACCGTGGTGTCGTCGGTTTTGATCTGGCCGGAGCTGAGCATAACTTCCCAGCCAAAGACCATGTCGAGGCTTTCTACCTCATACACAACAACAACATCAATTGTACAGTTCACGCAGGTGAAGCTTATGGGCCGGAATCAATCCATCAGGCACTGCATTACCTCAATGCTCACAGGATCGGTCACGGTACACGCCTGAAGGAGGATGGCGACCTGTTAAATTTCGTGAACGATCACCGCATTCCGATTGAAATGTGTCCTACAAGCAATGTGCAGACTAACGCAGTTCCTTCCCTTTCAAGACATCCTCTTGACTTCTATCTGGATTTCGGGGTGCGGGTAACTGTAAATACAGATAATCGTTTGATGTCCGATACAACAGTTTCTGAAGAACTATACAGGATTTCCCAGGAATTTGGTCTCAGTCGCAACGAGGTGAAGAAGATTATTCTGAACGGCTTCAAATCTGCTTTCATGCATCATCAGGAAAAAAGCCGAATGATCGAAAGTGCATTGGCTGAGATGGGGCACGAAGGGAAACTGATTGGCTATTGATAGATAAAGGAAACCACTGAATTGAGTCACTCAGGTGCTTACTACACTTCCGGAAGTGTCTAACACGCTGATTAACAGTGCCTCGCCAATCATAAAACACTCCTGTGAAACCAAATTGCGCTTTCAAATGTTCTATTATCCTTCGTCGTATGATAATAGAGGTGGTCCCGAAAAAATGGACACTCGCTTAAGTGTTTTTCTGTAGAT
>CAZCRT010000048.1:16535-17785 GCA_964501185.1 uncultured Bacteroidia bacterium | reverse complement strand
CAAGCTCCTGCGTACCCGTACGATAGATAACTACGGTTATGCTGCCCTGACTGCAGGAGATCTGCTGCTTGGAGATGCCGCAACCATCAACAACAAACCGGGCTCACTGTACGAGATCAGCGACGGCTTGTACATGTACTACTGGACAGGTGACCTCAGCACTTTTAACAACGAGGGTACCTTCAGTAAACCGTCCGGTGCAGCTGTCAGCCACCTGCAATCACTCTATTTCTATAACGAAGGACTGCTGTCTGTTGAATCAGGAACAGTAAGTATTGCTTCCAGTCACTTCGAGAACATGGTTAGCGGAACGATCAGTGGAACCGGAACCTTCAATGTTCAGGGGGCTGCTTCATACGTTAACAACGGTATCTTCAGCCCGGGACTGTCACCGGGTGTGTTGACTTTCAATCTGAACTACACCAGCACAGCTTCCTCGATACTGGATCTGGAGTTCGCAGGACTGTCGGTTGGTACCGAATACGACCGGCTGGCTGTCAATGGCACCGCTGGCCTTAATGGTGGTATCACTGTCAGTATGCTTGACGAATACCTGCCCGGGGTTAATGACGAATTCCCGGTTCTCACCCACAGTGGCTACAGCGGCGCATTTGATACCCCCGATAATCGGGATCAACGATTCATTATACTTCTATGTCGATTACCGGGACACAGAAGTGGTTTTGATCACCCGCCAGTATACTATTCCTGTACTGGACATTGAATATGTGGGGGGAGCACTGATGCTGTCCTGGGAAATCATCGAAGATGCCCTTTACTACACCATTTACTCCGGTGAGCCCTATGGTCCACACACATTGCTGGATACAACAACCAATACCGAGTACGATGTCACCTCCTTTGTCGGAGCGGGAATTGGTTCATTTTACATTTCTGCTGAATTGCCGGACGAGGAGGTTGCCAGACCTCAGCAGAACAGGCCTACCGGAGCAATGCTGATCGGAAATTAACCTGCACCAGAAGCAAACAGACTTTCGTTTACTTTTGCGCACCCCTCATCGGGGTGTAGAGGAGGTGCGATTAGTGTTGGCAGCCCCGACAGGTGCCAGCACGATTGATGACTTTGTTTTGCTTCTTTCCTCTAACCTTCGTATTGCTTTCGCATCCCTCAAGGGATGCAAAAGGCGAATTGATACTGCAGTAAGTTCAGAAAGGCTGCCTATAGACGTGGTGGCTTTGTTTTGCTTCTTTCCTCTAACCTTCGTATTGCTTTCGCATCCCTCAAGGGA
>CAZCRT010000048.1:0-16435 GCA_964501185.1 uncultured Bacteroidia bacterium | reverse complement strand
CTTTGTTTTGCTTCTTTCCTCTAACCTTCGTATTGCTTTCGCATCCCTCAAGGGATGCAAAAGGCGAATTGATACTGCAGTAAGTTCAGAAAGGCTGCCTATAGACGTGGTGGCTTTGTTTTGCTTCTTTCCTCTAACCTTCGTATGATCAACAGTTCTTTTATTCACAGTACGGCTTGCCCGAAAGCACTCTTCCGCTTCTGTTTTGTAATACATTTCGCGGAGCTGACGGTAACGACTCCCCTTTAAAACTGCAGAATCGCAGTGGGGTTGTAAACTGCTCTCATACCGTTCAGCGGCACTCCAGGCCGACAAACAGGTTACTACACACTATCCATGGAGGATTTACATGGTTGGAATTATCGGTTACGGAGCATACGTACCGCGTCAGCGGATTCGTGTTGAAGAGATCGCAGAAGTGTGGGGTGCCGATGCCCCCAGCTACAAGAAAGGCCTGATGCTGGAGGAGAAAACTGTCCCCTCGCCAGATCAGGACACTATCACAATTTCTGTTGAAGCTGCCAGGAACGCCCTGAAACGGGCCAAGATTGATCCCGGTCAGATCGGTTGCGTCTACATAGGTTCAGAATCACATCCCTACGCAGTCAAGCCGAGTGGCACCACGGTGGCCGAAGTTATCGGTGCGACACCTGATGTCCACTGTGCTGATTTCGAATTTGCCTGTAAAGCTGGCTCGGAGGGAATGTTCGTCGCCTATGGCCTGGTCAAGGCAGGTCTTGTCAAGTACGGGTTGGCAGTAGGAGCTGACACTTCACAGGGCGCACCGGGTGATGCGCTTGAATATGCTGCGTCTGCGGGTGGAGCCGCTTTCCTGTTCGGAACAGAAAAGGTGGCAGCAACAATCGATGAGACCTTCTCATATATGACTGATACTCCTGACTTCTGGCGCAGAGAGTACATGCATTATCCACAGCATGCAGGACGCTTCACCGGTGAACCTGCCTACTTTGAGCATGTACTTGGATCCGCCAACGCCATTATGGACAAAGCGGGTATGAAGCCGAAAGACTTCGACTACATTATCTGCCACCAGCCAAACGGTAAGTTCCCTCTGAAAGCAGGCAAGATGCTCGGTTTTACCAGAGAGCAGATCGAACCGGGCTGGCTCTCACCGATTCTGGGTAACACCTACTCAGGCTCTTCGCCCATGGGGCTGACTTCCACTCTCGATATCTCCAAACCGGGTGATCGTATTCTGATGGTTTCCTATGGTTCAGGCAGTGGCAGCGATTCCTTCATCCTCACCGTGACTGATGAGATTGAGGCAATTCGTGATCTCGCCCCGCACACTCGTGAGCTGCTGGGAGTAAAGAAGGAATATCTGAACTATGGCGAATACGCCAAGTATCGGAAGAAGATTTTGAGAGCCGAGTCACGTTAAAGAGATGAGAATATCAGATAGTCGGTATGCAGCCGAAAAGGAGAATTATAGATGAGAAAAGTAGCCGTAATCGGTACAGGCATGAACAGGTGGGGGGAACTGTGGAAGACCTCGTTCCGCGAGCTCTACACAGAAGCCGCACTTGCAGCAATGGATGACGCAGGATTGTCTGAAGTCGATTCCATGTACATTGGATGTATGTCCGGTGGTCTGTTCACAGGGCAGGAACACCTGGCTTCGTTGATGGCTGATTATACTGGTATGGCAGGTGTATCTGCTACCCGTGTTGAATCAGCCTGTTGTTCCGGAGGGCTGGCCATTCGTCAGGGCTTCATGGAAGTGGCATCCGGGATGAGTGATATTGTTCTGGTCGGTGGTGTGGAAAAAATGACCGATGTCGGTGGTGACCAGGCGACTTTTGCGCTTGCTACCGCTGCCGACCAGGATTACGAAAGCTATCATGGTGTGACATTTCCGGGCCTCTATGCCATGATTGCCAACGCTCATATGGCAAAATATGGAACTAAAAGAGAGCATCTGGCCCAGGTGGCGGTAAAGAACCACAGCAACGGTTCCAAAAATCCACGCGCTCAGTATCCCTTCGAAATCACCGTAGAGGAAGTGTTGAATTCGGTTAAGGTTGCCGATCCGCTGCGGATACTGGACTGCTCACCCATCACTGACGGTGCAGCAGCGGTGATCCTCTGCCCCCTGGAAAGAGCGAAGGAGTTTACAGACAAACCGATCGTGGAAATCGTCGGTTCGGGACATTCAACAGATACTATTGCCCTGCACAGCCGTAAGGATCTCACCTGGTTGAACGCCACCTACCAGGCAGCTCAGCGTGCCTACGCCATGGCTGGCTGCAAGCCTGAGGAGATCGATCTGGCTGAAGTACATGATTGTTTCACAATCTCTGAAATCTGTGTCACGGAAGCGCTCGGTTTCTTCGAACAGGGAGATGGTGGCCCTGCCGTTGAAAGGGGTGACACCTCACTCGATGGCAAAATACCTGTCAATAACTCCGGTGGTCTGAAATCTAAGGGTCATCCGGTAGGAGCTACCGGTGTGGGTCAGATTGTCGAGTTGACCGAACAGTTGCGTAGTGAATCCGGTGCGCGGCAGGTCAAGAACGCCAGACGGGCCCTGGCACAGAACATGGGCGGCTCGGGCGGCAGCACGACCGTACACATCCTGGAGGTGAAGTAATGTCTACATCTGCCAAACAGAAAAGAGAGATGCCACAGCGCTACCGTATGGAAGCCGGCAAGTGCAGTAAATGCGGCTATATCGCCTTTCCACCCCGCTCCATCTGCCCGGAATGTCATACACGTGAGTTCGAGAAGATTGTCCTGCCCGACCAGGGAACGGTTGTAACCTACACTGTGATTCGGGTCGCTCCGACACAGTTCACCGACGAGGCGCCCTACGCGGTAGCTGTAGTCCAGCTCGGCGAAACCCGTCTGCTCTGCCAGATTGTCGACTGTGATCTTGATCAGCTGGCAATAGGTGACGAGGTCAAAATCGAGTTCCGTCGTATTCAATCTGAAGGACAGGCCGGTATTCTACACTACGGTTACAAAGCTGTACCGGCTTGAGACTCGCAATCGTGAGACAAAATTGAATTGATAGAAAGCCTGTCCCCTGCTGAATGTCTGTGGGGCAGGCTTCATTGTTTAAGCCAGGGGGAGCAGGGTTCTGTAGTATTTCTCGATTCATTACCTGCGGCAACGTTTCAGGGAGATCTTTCGGCATTAGATTTACTGAATGATTTTCATGGCGCAGGAGAAATACTACCAGGTGATGCCTGCTACTACTTTTGAAAACAGTTACTCAAAGGGGAGCATCACCAAATGTACAGGCTCGAATCACAGGTTGACACCCGGTCGGCTGAATTCAAGGCGAACCGGGAGCATTTCCAGAAGCAGATTGAGCAGTTCCGGGAGCAGCTGGCCCGGGTCAAACAGGGTGGACCACCTCATATGCAGGAGCGGCATAAGAAGCGTGGCAAACTTACTGCCCGCAAACGGCTGGAACTGCTTTTTGACCGCAATTCTCCCTTTCTCGAGTTTTCAGCATTCGCTGCTCACGACATGTACGATGGCAAAGCTCCCAGCGCCGGTGTCATTACCGGGGTGGGAATTGTACATGGCCAGGAAGTGGTTGTGGTCGCCAACGACGCTACCGTTAAGGGAGGCACCTATTTCCCGATCACCATCAAAAAACATGTACGGGCTCAGGAAATTGCCCTCGAGAACAACCTGCCCTGCGTCTACCTGGTAGACTCCGGTGGTATCTTTCTGCCGCTGCAGGAGGAGGTCTTTCCTGACCGTGATCACTTTGGCCGCATCTTCTATAACCAGGCTAAATTCTCCGCCCGCAATATCCCGCAGATTTCTATCGTAATGGGTTCCTGTACTGCCGGTGGCGCCTATGTCCCTGCCATGAGTGATGAGACAATTATTGTCCGTAACCAGGGAACTATCTTTATCGGTGGGCCCCCACTTGTCAAAGCGGCTACAGGTGCTGATGTCACACCGGAAGAGCTGGGTGGAGCCGATGTCCACTGTCGTATCTCGGGTGTATCAGATCACTACGCCAACGATGATGCTGAAGCAATCCAGATGGCACGCAATATCCTGCAGAACACCAACCGGCCTGTAAAATTCCGTCTCGACAGGGTGGAACCTGCAGAACCATACTACGATCCAAAAGAGATCTATGGTATCGTACCTGCCGATCTGCGTAAGCCGTTCGATATTCGAGAGATTATCGCCCGGCTGGTAGACCGCAGTGAATTCCATGAGTTCAAGGAACATTACGGCACCACGCTGGTCACAGGATTTGCCAAACTGCACGGCTATCCGGTCGGTATCGTCGCCAACAATGGTGTACTCTTCTCAGAGAGTGCGCAGAAGGGAGCTCACTTCGTTTCGCTCTGCTCCGTGCGCAAAATCCCGCTGATTTTCCTGCAGAATATTACCGGCTTTATCGTCGGTAAGGAATACGAGCATGGCGGGATCGCCAAGGATGGCGCTAAAATGGTACACGCTGTCGCTACCGCACAGGTGCCCCGCTTCACCGTCGTCGTCGGAGGTTCCCATGGCGCTGGTAATTACGCAATGTGTGGCCGCGGCTACGATCCCCGTTTCATGTGGATGTGGCCGAATGGCAAAATCTCCGTCATGGGTGGTGAACAGGCGGCCAACGTCCTGCTGACAGTCAAGCTGTCACAGCTGGAGGCGGAAGGGAAGACGATGAGCCGGCAGGAGCAGGAGCAGTTCATGAAGCCGACACTGGAACGGTACGAGCGGGAGGGTTCTCCCTACTACGCTTCTGCGCGCCTCTGGGATGACGGTATTATTGAGCCGCTTGATACCCGCACCGCCCTGGGGCTGGCAATTTCCACTTCGCTCAACGCACCGATACCGGATCACAATTTCGGTGTTTTCCGCATGTAGCGGATTTTGAGTTGTTTGAAGTAACTGAGTGACTGATCCAGGAGCACAAATGAACAGAGATTTCGAGACGATCACTTATCAGCGTGACGGTGCGATAGCCAGGATAAGCCTTAACCGCCCGGAGCTGCACAACGCCTTTAACGATACAATGATCGCGGAACTGACACCATTACTCGAAGCTATAGCTGCCGACCGTGAGATACGGGTGGTAGTGCTGGGCGCCAATGGCCGCTCATTCTGTGCCGGCGCCGATCTCAACTGGATGAAACGGCAGAAAGAATACAGCTTCGAACAGAACAGGAATGACGCCATTGAACTGGCGGAGTTGATGTACCGGCTCTTCACCATGCCGCAACCGACTATCGGCCGTGTACAGGGTGCCACCATCGGTGGTGGTACCGGGCTTTCCTCAGCTTGTGATATTGTCATCGCCTCAACCCGGGCGAAATTCAGTTTGAGTGAAGTGAAGATCGGACTTGTCCCGGCCTGTATTTCTCCATACGTGATACGTCGACTTGGCCCCGGGCTGGCCGGGGAGTATTTCCTTACCGGGGAAAGGTTGACTGCCGGCAAAGCCCTGGCAGCCGGGCTGGTCAACGAGGTGGTAGACGAGACAGAACTTGACGAGGCGGTGGAACGTCGAATCGCACAGCTTGTCACCAGTGGTCCGGAAGCACTCAATGTCAGCAAGGAGCTGGTACGCAATGTGCCCGGTATGTCGTTTGACGAGGTCAAAACATATACTGCCGAGGTAATCGCCCGCCTGCGGGTCAGCGACGAAGGACAGGAGGGGATGACCGCCTTTTTCGAGAAACGCAAACCGGGCTGGTGCGGGGAATAAGATCCACCACGCAGGACACGAAAAGCACGAAGGAAAACCAGAATGAGAAAAATTCTTATCGCCAACCGTGGTGAAATCGCTGTGCGGGTGATACAGGCCTGTCGCGAGCTGGCTATCCCGGTAGTGGCGGTTTACTCCGATGTGGATCGGGACGCGCTCCATGTCAAGATGGCTGATGAGGCGATCAGTATTGGAGCGGCTGCAGCGCATGAGAGCTATCTCAACCAGGATAAGCTTATCGCTGCTGCAAAGAGAAGCGGCTGTGATGCGGTCCACCCCGGATACGGCTTTCTGTCGGAGAATCCCACCTTCGCAAAACTGTGTGAGGATAATGATCTCATTTTCATCGGGCCCGGCTCTGAGACAATCCGCTCGATGGGCAACAAGGTGGAAGCGCGGGAGATGATGAAAAAAGCCGGTATACCGTTGATACCAGGCATGAAGGAACCGATCGCTGACCTGAAGGAAATAGCTACCGAAGCCGAGAAACTGGGGCTGCCGGTGTTGATTAAAGCCGCCGCCGGTGGTGGTGGTAAAGGAATGCGTGTTGTCCGGGAGCTGGACAAACTGGAGGAGGAGGCTCAGGCTGCCATGCGTGAAGCCGGCTCCGCTTTCGGTGATTCTACGGTCTTTCTGGAGAAATGGCTGGAGGAACCGCGCCACATCGAGTTTCAGGTGATGGCAGATTCACGCGGGCATACAGTACACCTCTTCGAAAGGGAGTGCTCAATCCAGCGGAGGCATCAGAAAATCGTAGAAGAAACTCCATCAACTGCTCTGGATACGGAGCTGCGCAAAAAAATGGGGGAAACGGCGGTTGCAGTGGCAGAGACTGCCGGGTATGTTAATGCGGGCACCGTAGAGTTCCTGCTGGACAAGGATAAGAACTTCTACTTCCTCGAGATGAACACACGCATCCAGGTGGAGCACCCGATAACCGAGTTTACCACAGGCATCGATCTGGTAGCCTGGCAGATACGCATTGCGGCGGGGGAGAATTTCCCATACCGGCAGGAGGAGTTGCAACAGCGGGGTCACGCCATCGAATGCCGTATCTATGCCGAGGATCCGGAGCAAAATTTCTTTCCTTCCCCGGGCAAGATCCAGTTCATGCAGGAGCCGACCGGACCGGGTATCCGCAACGATTCCGGTATTTACAGTGGCTTTACAGTGACAACGGACTACGATCCAATCCTTTCCAAACTGGTCACTTTCGGTGAGACACGGGAAGCGTCCCGTACCAAAATGGTGGAAGCGTTGCGGGAGTATACCATTCTCGGTATTCATACTACGGTTGACTTCCTGCACGATGTGCTGATCCATCCGGAATTCAGCACCGGCAATACTTTTACAAATTTCATCGATACTCACTTCCAGAACTGGCAGCAACCGGTAGCTGAGGAATTCCGTGACGAAGCAATCGCAGCCGCAGCCCTCTGGCATCTTACAGGTGGCAAAGGCAGTGGTGGCACAAATTATGATTCTGCAGCGGGCGGTGTCGTTTCACCCTGGAAAACTGCCGGTAGCTGGGAAATAGGGGGTTCATGATGCAGGTCGACTTTCTCGTGGCGGGAAAACCGGTACAGGTAACACTGGAACGAAAAGAGGGTAACTGCTGGCAGGTTCAGGTTGGCGAACGCAGCATGCAGCTCGATTATGCACGACTCAGCCCTGAGTCTGCCTCCCTGCTGATAGATGATCGCTCACTTACCGCACATGTCAGCCGCAATGAAGAGGATTTCTTCATCTCAATCGGTGGGCGCCGTTACCGGCTGCAAATGCCGGAGCAGGACAGCTCCGGGCGTGGCGAGATTGCCGCTGCCGGGGGTAGTGGCACTATCCAGACACCGATGCCCGGCCTTATTGTCGAGGTTATGGTGAAGCCTGAAGAGGAAGTGACTGCAGGTACTACCCTGGTGATTCTGGAGGCGATGAAAATGGAGAACGCTGTCAAAGCACCTTTCGATGGTGTGGTGAAAAGCGTAAATGTTGCAAAGGGTGACCAGGCCAACCTCGGTGATGTGCTGGTGGAACTGGAGGCGGTGGAAGAGGGATAAACAAAATCTTTTTAGCCACAACAGGCACAAGAAACATATAGGTTCACGTCATTCCCGCGAAGGCGGGAATCTAGCCTAATCCTTTATCAAAGCATCTCTGGATCCCCGCCTTCGCGGGGATGACTTTTTACCCCACCAACACCGGCAATACCGCACTGATACCTATAACCAGCAGAATCCCGTTCATGATCCTGCGCAACAACGGCTTTGGCAGTCGATTCCCCAGTGGCAGGCCGACGACTGTTCCCAGCAGTACAAACGGAATGAACAGCAGTGCCCACAATGCTGCACTCAAGATCTGAGTACCAATGACCAGATAGAGCAATACTATTTGAATTGGAATCGTGACAGCGAAGGCGACAAACAGAAATCCCCTGACCCTGGCGGTTGACCAGTTGTGCGCCAGCAACCAGAGCACCAGTGGAGGACCACCCATCCCACATATTCCGACGAGCAGACCACTGCTGCTGAACGCAAGCGCTCCCCACAACCAGTGCACCTTATCCACAGGTCTGGCTTTGTAGATCAGTTTCATCCCGACCAGTACAATCAGGATCCCCCCCACTACCGCTCTGACCGAGCCAGCATCCAGGCTCACCAGCATCTTCAGGACCAGCAATCCAACCAGGGTCATTGCAATGCGAACCACCGAAGCTGTCAACGCCGGGCGCCATGGAATCGAGTCGCGTAGATGACCGGCACCGACAAGGGAAGAAAAGAAAGAGCTGATCGATACAATCGTTATTACCTGGGGAAGAGGAATCCCGGTCCAGAGCAACAGCGGTGTGGCGAACAGCGCGAAGGCAAAACCGATAGAACTCTGTATCACGCTGGCGAGGGTGATGATGGCTGCCACAACAGCCAGAACAGTAATATCTACCTGCATGGGATTCCTGACAGAATAGTATGGGTGGTTATGTAGGTCTTCGGTCTGCAGCTGTGCCGGTTGATCTAACCGGTTTACAGATCACTCGCTTAAAAGGCTCCGGGCAATCACCAGCCGCTGGATGCCGGAGGTACCTTCTCCGATCTGGCATAGTTTGATGTCACGGAAGCAGCGCTCCACCGGGTAATCCTTGGTGTAACCGTAACCTCCATGTATCTGCAGTGCCTTGGTACAGATCTCCATTCCGCGGTCAGCTGCCATCAGCTTGGCCATGGCTGATTCACGATTGACAGTTTTGCCCTGACTCTTAAGATAGGCAGCGCGGAAGGTCAGCAATCGGGCGGCGTCAAGGTCGGTCGCCATATCGGCCAGCATAAACTGGATAGCCTGGAACTTTGAGATAGGCTGATCAAACTGCTGCCGCTCTTTTGAATACTTGATGCTCTCATCCAGGGCACAGCGCGTAATTCCCAGGGCGAGCGCAGCAATACTGATCCTGCCCCCGTCCAGCACACGCATTGTGTCGGCAAAACCTCCATTCAGGCGACCCAGCAGGTTTTCCTCCGGGATACGGCAATCATCCAGAATCAACTGGGAGGTATCACTGGCACGCAAGCCAAGTTTGTTCTCCTTGTGCCCGGCGCTGAAACCGGGTGTCCCTTTCTCCACGACAAAGGCGCTGATCCCTTTGTGTCCCCGTGATTTGTCAGTCTTGGCCATTATCACAGCGATATCACCTACCGTACCGTGAGTAATGAAGTTCTTGGTGCCGTTCAGAATCCACTCATTACCATCCAGTACAGCTGTCGTCTGTACACCGGCAGCGTCAGAACCGGCTTCCGGTTCAGTAAGCGCCCAGGCGCCTATCTTCTTTCCCTGCGCCAACGGTACCAGATATTTCTGTTTCTGCTCTTCTGTCCCGGACAGGAAAATATGGTTACTGCAAAGCGAGTTGTGCGCCGCCACGGTAATCCCCATCGATCCGTCAACTGCAGCGATCTCCTCTATTGCCATCACATAACCAATATAGTCAAAACCTGCGCCGCCGTACTCTTCCGGAAAGATGATCCCCATCAGTCCCAGCTCCCCCATCCTCTTTACGACCTCGTGGGGGAACTCCTGCTTCTCATCATACTCTGCTGCAATCGGGGCAATCTCTTTCCGGGCGAAATCCCGGGCCATATCCCGGAGCATCAGATTCTCGTCTTTGAACTGGAACTCCACGTGGCCTCCTGATTGCGTTATTCTATCTATTTATGTGGCAGAGAGTAATCGGGACACAGTTATTCCCTGGTGCCTGTCCCGTTTCCTGTGTGATACAATCACTGCACTTCCGATACAGGATCAACACAGAACAAGGTAGCGCTCAATTTGCAAATGGTCACGGCTTTTCGCACAATGGAATATCTGATATCATCAGCCTGTTGGCCCTGCATCACCAGTCAGAGAACTCAGAGCCCCGAAGCAGTTGTCTGATATTCCCCGTAGGATATACTATTGAAACAGGTGACAGGTCTTTTTACAGATTGATACCAGCATTAACATCAACGGCACTTCAATCAGCACTCCAACCACTGTAGCCAGCGCTGCTCCCGAAGAAAGCCCGAACAGGATAACAGCTGTGGCGATCGCTACTTCAAAATGATTGGAGGCACCGATCAGAGCAGCTGGTGCGGCATCCTGATATGAGAGGCGCAGCCAGCGTGCCAGTAGAAAATAACCGATCGTGAATATCAATACCGTCTGCAGGAAGAGTGGTATGGCAATCCATAAAATCGTCAGTGGATTGCTGATGATGATCTCCCCTTTAAAGGAAAAGAGCAACACCAGGGTTACCAGAAGTGCAGTGATGCTGACCGGGGTCAATCGGTGCAGAAATTTCTGCTGAAACCACTCCATCCCTTTCCAGCTTATCAGCCAGCGGCGGGAGAAGTACCCGGCTATCAGCGGCAGCGCCACATAAATTGATACAGAGAGAACCATTGTCTCCCAGGGCACCGGCATGGTGTTGATATTGAGCAGTAGTCCACCCAGCGGGCCGTAGAGCAACAGCATCAGCAGGGAATTGATGGCGACCATCACCAGGGTAAGACCGTCATTCCCACGGGCAAGATATCCCCACATCAGTACCATGGCGGTACAGGGGGCGATACCGAGGAGGATTGCCCCGGCGATGTAGCTGCGCCACAGTTCCACCTCCTCACCATTGATCAGTATTTCACTGCCGGGTATAAAATCACGAAACAGGTAGCCGAGAAAAAAGTAGGCGATTGCAAACATGGTGAATGGCTTGATCGCCCAGTTGATTACCAGTGTCAGGAGTACCGGCTTTGGTGTTTTAGCCGACATGAGAACCTGGCCGAAATCAATCTTGACCATGATTGGATACATCATGAAAAAGAGACAGATCGCAATTGGAATCGATACCTGGTAGATGGAAAAATCATTCAGAGCTGTTGCTACACCCGGAGTGACTTTCCCCAGCAGAATCCCGCCACTGATACAGAGCAGGACCCAGATGGTCAGATACTTTTCGAAGAAGGAGAGTTTTTTCTCGGTCATGGGGCTCCAGATATAAGGGGATGCGATTTTAACTGCTCGCCTGCTGTTTCTACTTCCTGCCAAACGTTCCCGACCCTGGTAGATTTTCTTCATCACGCCAGTCCGGCTGCCACCAGAGTTGAGTCAGCGGCCCATCCTCAGCATCGAAATCATCTACAGCAATGTTGAGCCGAACCTGGCGCCAGTCATTCCCCTGCTGCTCAATCAGATAGCTCAGCGGGATAGCTATCTCTGTGTTGTGTCCATCGGGTGTTACCCGGCAGATAGACTCGGTGCCAATCTCGATAAGGGTTTCCGGATCCCAGATGGTCATATTCTCCTGTTGCGGATCAGGCCCGAGGGCAAACAGAAGGTGGTAATAGTTTTCCCCCCTGCCCCGGTGTTGGGCACGCTCCGGATCAGGCCGGGCGTCCAGACGTACTTCGATGCCATCCTGTTCCCAGGCCATACCGCCTCGATATACCGGTGAATCGTCCGTCACTTCCACACCGATGTAAAGATATTCCTCGCCCAGCAACAGACCGAAGCGCCAGGAACAATCGTCTGGCCCACTCCAGGCCTCAGGTGCGACTTCTATTGTTGCCGGTTTCTGTATCACAAAGGGGAGCTCGTCCCAGTCGTCAAGCGAGCCATCTATCACAATCGAATTACCGGAGGCAGCAAGTGAGTATTCCTTTACTACCGCCAGAAGAGAACTACCCTCTATTACCGGGAGATCCAACTCTGACTGTTCATACTCAGCGGTCCAACTGAATTGTATCGGGGCTATCCCCTCCACCGGCAATTCATCTGAAGCAGCTACCGTGAATTCGATTGTTTTCTCCGTTTCCGGTTGTATCACAATTTCCAACCCTGCAGGCGAAACTGACAGCAGAGATTCAGTGGCATACTGTCCGGTAATTCGCAGAGGGATGTTGCTGGTATTATCAAGCCGCATGGTTGTAGTGCCGGTGCTGAAGTGAGTTGTCCGGCTGTAGATCGGTTTCAGCCCCAGAAAGGAGCCCCGGTTCAGGGGATCAATCAGCACCGCCATATCTTCAGTGCGTATGTTTTCATCCCGGATACCCTCCAGCATCAGGTTGGCGATGCGTGGCCCTTCTTCCATCATGGTCACCCAGACAACATGATCGAATTCACCGAAAAGTGGCCCCCGCAACGAGCTGCCCCCGCCGGTGGTTGCCAGCACAAAGTAATTCTGATCATTGCGAACGTGCTTGGTGTAAGTATGGAAGTGACCGGCAAACACAGTATGCGGGTGGCCGGTCAGCAGCTCTTCAATTCTGCTCCACCCTGTATCCCTGTCATAATTCCAGAGCGGCTTGTGTTGAAATACCAGAGTCCAGCGAACATCAGCGTTTTCCGCCAGAACACTGCTGACATATTCTATCTGCTCTTCTCCGATGTGTGACGGTTCCCCATCTTCGGTGTTCAGGCAGAGAAAGAGTACATCCCGGTACACAAAATGATAATATGAACGACCCAGGCGTTTTTCCCACTCCTCAGCCATTACCGGATTGCTGATATCGTGATTACCGGGAGTGTAGAAGAACGGCATCTCCAGGTGTGATACAAAATCCTGAAACTCGTTCCACTCGAGCTGCAACTGATCCAGATCCTCAGTGTAACCCTCGATCAGATCACCAACAGACACCACAAATTCCGGTTGCAGCAGGTTTAACTTGATCACTGCGTCCTCGAATACACCGGGACGGTACCCACCGGTTCGATCTGTGACAATGGCGAACTGGAAATGATCCGGATCGTTATTGAAATCCAGTTGTGTCCAGGGATTGATCTCCTGAACGATGATCCGGGGGTCAGCCAGATGGTCGTGTCCACCTGTTTCGTGGGCCACAAGCAAGGAGACAGAAGACAGGAGACAGAAGACAGCAATCAGGAAATGGCGCTTGGAGAAAGTAATCCGTAAGTATTGCATGGTGACCTCAATGAAGAAAATGTATGCAGGAGACAGATTACAGGAACTCGTTTTTCATCCTGATACTTGTCGTAGCACTTCACAACGCTGTAATGTCGCTGATGAACAACGACTGGCAAGCGCAATCCCTATAGAATTGATGACGCTCTACAACAAACGATTGGATCCTGCACCCTAATGAAACGTTACTTATTCTATGGCTGTATTTTAGTTCAACAGTGCTTTCGCATAAGCATGAAGAAGTTTGCTGACTTCTTCAGCAAGTTGTTCCAATGAGCATTCTTCTACAAAATCCAGGTCTTTAGATAGTATCAGGTAATATCTGCATTCTTCAAGCGAACCCTGTGCTATATTGATAAATCGTGCTTTGTCCCTGGAGCTTCGCTTTCGAAACCCCTCTGCTATGTTGGCTGGAATTGAGACAGCTGCGCGTCTGAACTGACTCGTCAGCCCATAAATCTCTGATTGTGGGAAATCCTCAGTAATACGATATACTCCCATTACGAACTTGTGAGCCTTCTGCCAGACTATGAGATCAGTAAACTGTTCCGCAGGTTTCATTTACAGTTCTTCATATTTATTGTCCTCTGTATTCTGTCTCCTGTCTTCTGTATTCTAGTTCACCAACCGCCACATGACTCCGAGTATTTCATCGTGATGCATTCCGGGAACCCCCTCCATGGCATAGTTTTCGAAGGAGAAGGGATTATGCAGCGACCAGTAGAGTACAAAGTTGCCCTGCTTCGCCACCAGGTGCAGATAGGGAATCGTTCGATCTGAAAGCGGTTCTCCGTTCTGTCTCACAGCGCCCCAAGTCGAGGTCATGCCCAGGCTTATGTTCAATTGCAGATGTCCATCATAGAGTAACCGCCCCCATCGCAGTTCGGAGGCCATCTGGAATGTTGGCAGTTCATTGCTGACCAGCCCTTCGCTGTCCTGTTGCCATGACTGCACATTGAGCCAGCGTAATTGCCAGGGGAGAAACAACTCCAGACGTGTTTCCTCGCCTATCAGGGTGTTGGGCCGCTGTCTCACAACAGCTGTAGTATCATTGACGACTTCGAGAAAGGGGAAATCTCTGTAATCCCAGCCCCAGCCGGTCAGCGAGAGTTTATGTCCGTCACCATGACTGAAACTGACACTCGATCGTCCACCCCGGCGACTGCTGCTTATAGCTTCCGGATCCGGCCGAAAGTCGCTTAGAACTTCCTGCCGCAATACAGGGTAGATAGTTTCATATTGCCTGAGCACTTCCGCCCCGCCCCGCTGCAGGCTGAAAGGTAGAAAGCTCTCACGCTTTTCGAGTTTAATATGCCACAGCAATCCTGCAGGCAGCTTCATCTTCAAACGCAGCCAGCCGGAACGAAGCCAGCTGTTCCGCTCGTCTTCGTACAGTAACTGAGCCCCACTCAACAGTTGCACTGTTTCCAGCGGTGCAAACCGCCAGCGCAACCTTCCCCGGCTGAGCTGCCGTGTCAGATGATAGCTCTCAGCTTTGATTTCGGTGGCATCAAATTCACCCAGTAGTTCCAGATGACTGGTAGAAGAGAAACTCTTCGATAAAAGAAACGATCCCTGCCAGCTTCTGGTCTCCAGCCCCCGCTCGTATGGTGATTCTTCGTAGAGATGATCACGCTGATACTGAAACCCGGGACGCCAGCGCCAGCTGCCGGATACTCCAGGCATCTGCAGTGAGATACGCTGGTGGGTTTCCCGTTGCAGAGTCGAATACGGGGATTGCCATACTCCATTGAGATGCCGGTCCAGGTTAATCTCTGCCACCAGCCAGCTGCGCCAGAAAAGATAACGGTAGAGTGCCAGAGTGGTGCAATTCTCCCGTGCTTTGCCATTGGCCATTTTACCGTTGAAAAACTGCTGCCGTGTTTCACCCTTGAAAAAACCTCCAGGCAGTGGGTGCTGCGTACGGAAGTATATGCGATTGTTACCGTAGAATGCCTGCCGATAATCGATGTCTGTCAGTATGGTATCAGGCGGCGGAATGGCGTTTTCCAGTGCCAGGCCGTCATAGCTGGCCAACCGTGCGCCACGGCTGAATCCGAGCTGGTTCAGGTTATAGAGTCCGGTTGCAGGATTATTCAGTCGCACACCATCCCGGCTGACCGGAAGCAGAAATGACGGTACACCCCCGGAAGCCAGATAGAGTGGATGCCCGCTGTACCCGGGCCCCGATGTCTGCATTCCGCCCACCCAGGGGGCCATATCAAACCAGTTTGCGGTGGCGTGATACATAAGCAGTGTGTCCAGAGGAATGGCTTCTGCCAGAAGGTCACCCAGCAGCAGGCTATCTAGGGGTGGTGGTGGAGCCAGAGGTGTCTCCGGCAACAGCGTGTCGGAGGCCAGGCTGTCAAATGCAGTGATTGTATTGAGATCTGTCAGTGTCGTCAATGGCGCGGGTTCTGATTCAGCTGTAGTTGAAGTGCTGTTAAACTGTAATGTGTCACCCCTGGTAGTATCAGCAGGTAGATCTACAGGTGTACGAACATCATCCGGATTGTCGGCAACAGGTTCAGCCTGCGCTGGCACTGCCGTCAAACAGTATGCCAGCAGTAACAGGATATAGTGACTGTTGATCCTCACGAAGTTGTCTCCATACGATTGCCCAGCAGTTTCAATACCGGCCGGGTAAGAAGCGCGAAAAGCAGGAAGTTCACCACCAGATGTGTCACAGTCCAGGGTATCCCTAACAACAGATAGGCAAACAGACCCTGTTCTCCGACTCCAAACACCATCAGGGTAGCCAGAGCTGCCATAACTTCATAGAAGAGTGTCAGCAGTACTCCGATCAGGCCGATCACCCAGAAAGGCAACTTCGGCAACCATCTACTAATCAGGCCACCCACAAACCCGATCAGAGCGAAGCTCAGGATCTGTGCCAGAAAAAGCGGGGGAATCGCCAGCCCTGAACCGAGCGGGTTGAGTCCGGAAAACAGCCCTTCTCCGATCAGTCCTACCAGCATCCCGGAGCGAATCCCCAGCAATACACCAGCCATAAATACAGTAAACGTGACCAGTTCCACATTGGGGATTTCCACCAGCGCAAACCCGAGAGCTGCTGCCAGTGCGGCAAACAACGATGTCATAATCAGGCGTCGCAGTGATTTAAGGCGAGTCGTCAATTGGGTCATCATTTTTTCCAGGACTTAACAGAGCGCTGAGCGATGTCGATTCGTAACAGCTCAATGTACAGAGCAAATACATTGCTGAACAGAATAATGAACTTCATCGCTGACCCGGGGACTTAAGAGAGGCACAAAAAAAGGTTCATCGCG
>CAZCRT010000047.1:0-17948 GCA_964501185.1 uncultured Bacteroidia bacterium | reverse complement strand
GTACTTCTTTCTCAAGATTAGAGCCGCTTACCCCGGAAATACGCGATGAACCCAATAAAAGGGTACATCTTTTTACTGTGGTCGAAAATAGTAGTGTGGCAGAAAAATCACAATGGTGGTGAAGCAGGGATTAATATGGTTCCAGCATCAACCCCAACTGCAAGCCACCGGCAGTGTAGGTGTAATAGCTGCTGCTTGAAGAATTGTCATGCCAGTAGAGATCGATGTTTAACCAGAGTCGCAACGGCAGGTTCGTCAGTGGAACTGCTCTCCTTGCACCCAGCTGTGCTGCCACTCTGGTGTCATTACGTTGCGCCTGGCCGGTAACTGCGGAAGTTTCCAGATAATGTGCTTTCTGGAGGGAGGTCACCAGCTTCAGCCGCCAGTCGCTCAGAATGTAATTGAGGGTTCCCTGTGTTTGCCAGCCATTCCACAAGAGATCACCCGGATTGACCCCGAGATAGGAGAGAGCGAAGAGTTCCCGCTCCTCAACACCCAGCTGTTCCCGCAGATACAATTGCGCCGCAATACCGGCTCTGCTACTCAGAGGGCGGGAGCAGCGAGCCTGCAGATAACCCAGGGAAGTAGTCAGCGGTGTGATATTATCGATGTACTGCCGGTGTTGCCACCCGGTCTCCAGATCCAGCGCCAGAGGCCAGTTGAAACTGAAATTCAGACCTGAAACCACTTTCCAGTCGTTATGGTCAACACTCAATCCCGCATCATATCCGGGATAAGTTGTGCTGCTGAAATTAACGGCACCACGCAGTTGCAGTGATCGGGTCAGGTTTCTCCTCGTATCAACACCCAGATAGAACTGACGCCGATCATAGGTGGAGTAGTAATCACCATAGTTCAGGCTGTTGCCAAGCACTGTGAATCCTGTCTCCTGCTGTTCGTTACGCCGGGAGATGTAGAAACCGAATTCCTGATGATTGGAACCGAGATCATCTGTCTCCGACAGCCGGGTAAGGTTCACATCGTAGAATAAAGTCAGCCACTCAGCAAGCGGTTGATCAATGGCAAGTCTGAAGTCCCCAACGAAATCGTTTACACCGGTACTGTCGAAAAGCAGATTACTGGTCTGGCCAAATTCCGCGCCGACAATAAAAAATGGAGGCTGCCAGGAGAACAGATCCGTGTGAGGGATGCTGAGAAAAAGAGAAGACAGGAGTAAAAAAAGTGGTTTGGTCATTTCGGGTTTGAAATAGATAATATCAATTACTAGCAACGCTGCCGATGTGAACTGCTCTCAGTCGCCACCAGGCCCACCGGGGCCACCGGGACCGCCCGGCTGGGGTCGTGGCCGTCTGGGATGGAAACGGGGATCGTAGGGGCCGCTGTTGTCGCGATACCAGAAAGGCCCATCCCCGGGGTGCCGGTGTCCGTTCATATATCGCCAGCGCCTCCAGGCGTCGTTCCAGGGTGGTGGATGACCACTTTGCTGCCACCAGTCCCGGAAGCGTAACGAATCTGTCCCGGCACTGTCCGGCATTGTACGGAACATGGCCCACCCTTTACGACCATGCCAGCGTGCGCCCCTGGTATCGGAATCAATACCATCCGGTATACCATCCCGGTCACTGTCCGGAGCCAGATCGTTGAGACCATCCCCGTCCCGGTCAACAAAACCGACTGGTTTCTTCTGCGTGGTTGTTTCCTGTTCACCAGAGAGAGCAGGCAGCGTGATAGCCAGGCAGATAATTGGTATCAGAATTATTCTCATCATAGTCTTCTCCTCACTGGAGATCTCGCAACTCCCATGCCACCTGTGAGCTGGCAGCTTATTGAAATATAGAGAAATCATCAAACAGCTGTTCCTTAAGTATGCCGATGCTCATAAATAATGCCTTTTGTAAAACGTTAATTGAAGCATCGGCTCATAGTATTGCTTATGAAGAGTGATTCTATAGCGGCATTGATTTCAAGCAATACTATGATATCTTCGGAATTGATCTTGCCTGATTCCTGCTGACCGCCCGACAACAGGAGGATCGCAGTCATTATCCGACTGTTTTGTCTGTCTATCCGACCGGGAAGTTATTTCACTTCCCACCGTTTCAAGCGATCACGCACGTTCTTGTCTGACATACCCAGTTGTCTGGAGGCCTCAGTCTTGTTTCCTCCAACCTCTTCCAGGACTTTCAGAAGCTCATGTTTCTCAAACCTCTCCACTCTTTCCGGTAGTGGCAGGCTGGTATCATCCCCCGGGAAGCACCCGTTGAAACCGGGACTGCCTTCACCCCGCAGGGTGGGTGGGAGATCGGCAGGAGTGATCAGGCTCCCCCGGCACAACACCACCGCACTCTCAATTGCGTTTTCCAGCTCCCGTACGTTACCCGGCCACCAGTATTTCAACAGCAGATCGAGTGCAGGAGGTTCCAGACCAGTAACCTCTTTCCGGTTGATACTGGCAAACCTGGACAGAAAATGCTCTACCAGCGGCTTGATATCAAGCTTGTGATTACGGAGTGGGGGGATGGGAATTCGCACTACATTCAAGCGATAAAACAGGTCCTCACGGAAGTTTCCAGCAGCTATCTCCTCGTCCAGATTGCGGTGAGTGGCTGCGATTACCCGCACATCCACCGGGATAGGCGCGCTGCCACCCACTCGCTCTATTTCACCCTCCTGAAGTACTCGCAGCAGCTTGACCTGAGCCTGCATGGGCAGATCACCAATTTCATCAATAAAGAGAGTACCCTCAGATGCTCGCTCAAAGCGTCCCAGATGTCGTGAAATTGCCCCTGTAAAGGAGCCTTTCTCATGACCGAACAGTTCGCTCTCCAGCAGATTCTCTGGAATTGCAGTGATGTTGACCGCGACGAACGGTTTGTCCGCACGGTTACCGGCTGCGTGAATTGCCCGGGAAACTACCTCTTTGCCGGTTCCCGATTCGCCTGTGATCAACACTGTTGCAGGGGAAGCGGCTACCCGTGCTACCAGGCTCAGCACCTCCCTCATCTCAACTGATTGTGCGATGATGCCTGAAATCGGCAGGTCACCCAGACGGGCCTTCAACTCACGGTTCTCCTCTTTGAGCAGTTTCCAGTCAAGCGCCCGCTCCACCTGTGCCCGCAACGAGGAGATATCCACCGGTTTGGTCAGAAAGGTAAAAGCACCCTCCTGCATGGCATCGACAGCCGACTCAACGCTGCCGAAAGCGGTCATCATGATAACTTCCACCAGTGGATTAAACTGCTTCACCTGCTTCAGCAGATCCAATCCACTCATGCCGGGCATACGCAGGTCGGTAATCAACAGGTCTACATCTTCCCGCTGCATGGTTGCCAGCGCTTCCTCTCCGCCCGGTGCCTGTAGTACCTGATAGTCATGTTGTGTAAGTGTTCCGGCCAGCATCTCCCGTTGGGGTGCGTCGTCTTCTGCTATGAGAATCACAGGTTGTTTCACGATTGCTCCATTTTCATAAATAGTCTGATACAGGCGCCACCAGATGAACTTCGATCGATTTCTACCCGTCCCTGATGTTCCATGGCTATGCGGTGAACCAGCGGCAGTCCGATACCTGTACCGGTTGCTTTGGTGGTGAAGTAGAGATCAAATACCTGCTGGTGAAGATCGGACGGAATACCGGGCCCGTTATCGGTTACCTCAAAAACCGCCCATTCCTGCTCACGGTAACCCTTGAGCAGTATTACTCCGCTCTCCACGGGAACTGCTTCGAGAGCATTTTTGAGTAGATTAAGCACCGCCTGACGCAGAAGGTCTCCATCCAGTGCGAATTCAGGTAGTGGCTGCAGCTCAACGTCAAAACTGATCTGATGCCCTTCAGCCAGTTGACGAAATGTCTCTATCACCGGTTTCAACTCTGTTGCAGTAAGTGACCTGGACTTACTGGCACGGGGTGGGCGGGCAAAGGAGAGAAAATCGCTGACAATCCGCTCGATCCTGCGGGCTTCACTATGCAAAGCTGCTACAACATCGTGATACTGATCCGGCTGCTGGTGAGGGTCAATCTCCTGCTCCAGCCTCTGGGATGCCATGATCACCGTGTTCAGTGGGTTGCGGATCTCGTGAGCTACCCCTCCTGCCAGTTCACCCATAGCGGTCAGTCTTTCCTGAAGCGTTCGATCTGTTTCCAGAACACGAATCTCCCTCAGTATCTTCTGTCGCTCACTTTCCAGATATCTGATATTCTGCCTGGAAATAATGTAAGCGGCAAGTGTCGTTGAAAGCAGGATGAAGAGTCCTGAGCGAATAACAAGTGCCCACACATTTCTTTGACGGATTAACTGTAGATGGTCTGTGTGCAATCCCAGACGGAGAACCATATTGCCTTCTTCTCCAAATGGAGTGTAGGCTTCAAAAAGTGGCCCATCCGGTGTTTGCAGGAATTCCGCCTGGAAATCATCAGCGGCCAGGGCGCGTTCGTGGAGTGGATCACCGGGATGTTCAACCCAGTCTGGCAGGTCGCTGGTGGCTGCTATCAAACCCTCTTTGGAATCAAGCACAGCATAATATACTTCGGGTTGTAGAGCCAGATCCAGCAGTAATGACCCGGGACCCAGATCCTGCCGTATGGCAAGAAGCTCAATCGAACGCACACCCACTCGAATATATCCACCATGCTGTTGACGGATTACAACACCATAGTAATCCTTGTCGCTGACACCTCCGTAGAATCCCTGAATCCAGGCTCTGCCGGCAGCTGGCTCATACCAGGACGGAATCACGATCACCTCTGATGAAGTTTCCTGACTACCACTCTGCCACAGGCCATTACTGTTGAAAATCTCAATGCGGGATACTCCGGCGGCCACGCTGAGAGCTGCCAGGTCAGGATCCACTGATTTGTTGTCTTCAATCCACTGTTCTACCAGAAACCCCACCGCGAAGAGCTGGTCAGTTAATGCCAGTCGAACACCTTCCTCCGCAATAGTCGCCCGCTGTACAGTATTCTCTACCTGGCGTATCAATCCCACCGCCTGTTCTACTGCAAGCTCATAAGTCAGATTCCGTACGTTGTAATAATCCACTATCGCCAGACCCACAGTCAACACTGTCAACATGGTAATGAGAAGCAGTATCAGGCGCGAAGAGCTGTGTCTTCCTGCAGGTGCTGTTCTTTTTGTGCGGTGGTTCATTGTGTTACCCATGGGATTAATATACCCACATACCGGGAGTCGGGGAAGTAGAATTCCCGGTCAACCATTCCGTCGCCTGAGTCGACCAGCCGGTAGTAAAAATCGTATCCCGCCTGGATCTGCCGGCTGGCGAAGAGGTTATCAGGCGTTGTTATCATGTTGTATATAAACATATTATGGTCAGTCATTAAGCGATATGAGAAACTGGCATATAGCTTGCCTTACCTGTTTTTGAGTTACAATTGAAAACAGTTAAGCAAAAAGAGGACCAAAATGAAAAAGACAACAATGACCCTGCTTGTTGCAACTCTGCTGGCCGGAAATGCCCTGGCTGAGGATACGCAACTTCAGACTCCGACAGAAACTGCACCAGCAACTGCTATCAAGCATGGCCCCAATTTTGTGGATCTGGATGGTGATGGTTTTAACGACAATGCACCTGATTTTGATCAGGATGGAATACCCAATGGGATGGATTCCGACTGGTCCCGTCAGCGTGACGGCAGTGGCCGTGGTCAGAGGGACGGTTCTGGAAACAGCTATCGTCGTGGTAATCACTTCGGTGATGATACTACCGGTCCGATGTTGCGGCAACGGGCTCGAGACCGGAATTGCTCACCCCGCGGCGGTCGGGGCAACTGATAACCAACGATATTCCCTTGCTGTTTACAGCAAGCTGCGGTCAGGTTCGGAAATGGTTTGGTTCCGGGTCTGGCCGTTTTTTTGTACCAGCCTGCACTCCCTCTGTTCGCCACTTATGAGACTTCCGGAAGTCTGTTTAACCCGATTGGATATTCCTGCCTGATGGCCGTTTTCACCCGGTATACACCACCAAACACTGACAATCAATAACGCATGGTGATTCCATCAACCTATATCCCCAAAACCGCCCTACTTAAATGGCTATAGACAAAAGGAGTAATCATAACTTGCCACTCCTGGATTCCCGCCCCTGAAGCGAAACCCCGGTTTCGAGACGCGCAGGAATGACG
Organism: uncultured Bacteroidia bacterium; assembly: GCA_964501185.1. Classification (GTDB taxonomy): domain Bacteria; phylum CAIWAD01; class CAIWAD01; order BS150m-G50; family BS150m-G50; genus BS150m-G50. Next base: position 11,851 of record CAZCRT010000047.1, on the reverse strand, counting down.
TAAACGGATATCTCCAGAAGGTTCAGTTATCGGGTACTGATGCGATGCATATGCATCGAAACGAAGAGTAGAATAAATCCCAACAATTCTACGATACGCCAACAAAAAAGGGCAACCCTGAAATCAGAGCCGCCCTGGATATAACGATCAGTATATAAAGTTATTTTGCCAGCAGAACACGGGCAACTTCACTCTGCGTACCAGCCTGTAGACGAACCAGATAAAGGCCTGAGGCTAATCCACTGCCATCAAATTCTCTGGTGTATATACCAGCTTGCATATAGTTGTCTTCCAGTGTGGCAACCTTCTCACCGAGCATATTGTACACTTCAATTTCAACGGCACTGAGTTCCATGATAGTGAACTGGATGGTTGTAGTTGGATTGAACGGATTCGGATAAGCGGAAACCATACCAATGGTCTGTGGTTTCGCTATCGGAGGTGTTTCACCAACACTCTCGTAGGCAATAGTCAAACCGGTGGTGTCACCGGGAGAGCGCCAGAAAAGACCGTTGATCTCATAAACTACAATCATGGGGCCGAAGTGCTGATTTTCCATCAGTCCACCTGTAATCTCAACCCAGTCGTCCTGCAGAGGGCGTGTTGCACCGTTGCCGGGATCGTAATCAGGAGGACCGAATGCGAGACGGTATTCTGTTTCTCCGTCACCATCTTCATCCAGCCAATACTGGTCGAAATGGTCTTCCTCCTCCAGAACCACAGCCCAGCCCGCTACATCTACTATCTCAGGATAGTGCTCATGATGTCCATAGCCATCGGGATCAAACCAGGTTTCTCCATTCAGCTCCCAGACAATCACTACTTCCAGATCTGGTGATCCGGGATGGAAACCGATCAGTCCGCCCACAATATCAATTTCATCACCATTTTCAGGGCGCTGTGCGCCGGAATCCGGTTCATACCACCAGGGACCGAAACCGAGACGATACTCCGGTTCTCCGTCATTGTCTTCATCCATGAAGAATACGCTCACCTCGGGATTCTCTTCTGCTGGAATCACAATCGCCCATCCTGTCAGGGTGATTTCCTCCCAGTCATGAGGCCAGTTACCGCCGTGAGGTGGGTCATGAGGATGACCGTGGGGGCCCATATGTAATACAAACTCAACTATTGTTTCCTCGTCAGCAAATACTGAAATATGCTCAGCATCCATGCCGACTCCGGAAAGAAAAGCACGTGCGGGATATTCCCCCTCTGCCACATCAGCGAATAAGAATCCACCTTCGTCATCTGTCCAGGTCTCGAGACCCTGACAGGGTTGTCCGATCGTGACACGCGCTCCTTCCAACAGGTTACCTTCCACATCAGCAACGGTACCTGTAACAGTTCCTGCCAGTACCAGTCCCTGAACAAAGAGAACCATCATGATCCCTCTGAGTACATGTTTCATCCTAAGATCTCCTCTCAATGTTAGTTTTAGTCGGTATTCGGCTACATTCCTGTTCCTATATCAGAGCTGCTGTGCAGTATGGCAATTAACATGCCAGTAACCTGCGTATGCTCGAAAGACACTTAGTGCTTGAAAACATGAAACATACTGAGAGTTAACAGATCCGGAGTCAGGGTAGGGGTTATCAAGAGCGACTCTGCAGTCGGATCGTGCGACTGCAATGTCCTGAATCAGTAATCATCATCAAAGCGCCTGTTCAGGATATACTGGTATAAGGGGAGTCAATACAGAAACAACATCAAAGACATGAACGTAAAGATAGCAGGTGTTGATCTGTTAATTTTCAACCTGGAAGAGCGGGCGACGGGGCTCGGACCCGCGACCTCGAGCTTGGGAAGCTCACGCTCTACCAACTGAGCTACGCCCGCAGAAATCAGGTATCAATATGTTTGTGAAGGAGGGGCTTTTCAAGAGAATTGTGGGACTCCGCTTGAAGAAAAAGACTTCCGGAAGTGTTTTTCATATCTGCAGGTCGTCTCGTATAACTGCTGCAACAGATCTGAAGTTGAGCTTCTCCTGACAGCTCACAGATGTAAGGTTTCCGGAAAAAGTGTCCAATATGGACTGGCAACCAGCTGTTTCCCTGTGAAGTTGTCGGAAATGGTGTGGTGCTGGAGATTTGACTCCATTACCCCTGAAACACTTCCGGGAGTGTATAGACTATTGAAAGCAGAGAGAGAAAAGGGGCACCCCCGGGCACCCCTTAATAGAAATCTCAGAACAGGCTGCTACTTGACCAACATCAATTTGGTTACTATGCGATCACCATGATTTGTCTGTAGCACACCGAAGTATATACCCGATGCTCTATCTGCAGCATTCCAGTTGATCGTATGCACACCGGCGTTGAATGCAGTTGTAACCAGTTGATCCACCTGACGGCCGGTCATGTCGTAAACAGCGATCTCGACATTTGCCTGCACCGGCAGTGTGAACTGCAGGGTCGTTGAGGGATTGAAGGGATTGGGATAACTCTTCAATGTCAACTCCTGTGGCAGCGTGTTTTTTCCATCCGGCAGTTCAACACTCTGCAGCAGATCGAAGTACTCAAAGAATATAATTTCCATCGTTTCAGCTATACTCAGCGTGGTTCCACCACCACCGGCAGCCTCAAGGCTGAAAGCCATAAACATGGATTTCCAGTCATCTTCAGCTTTGTTGAAGCAGACCCAGTCTCCGGTTCCAGCACCAGATTCCAGGATTGGAGTAGCGGATGTGGGGTTGAAGAGCGGGAACGGCACCTGCTGATTGCCGGCACCACTGGTACCCTGCAACAGGAGCATTTCACCTTCCCAGACAGATCCATCAGTACCATTGAGAATTCGGTTTGAGGTCTCACTACCCGATTCCTCACAACCGAGATAGGTCTCCGCAAACCCGGCATCATCAATCGCCTGGAACAGGTGCTGACCGGTAAAGAGTACATTTCCGCCAGTGGTAAGATAGCTTTCAAGATTGTCAAGGACATCGGTTGGCACAGCGGCTTCATTTTCACCGGTGTAAAAAAGTACCGCTTCATAGTCACTCAACTCCAGCTCGATACCGTTCAGCTCCGGGAAATCTCCAGTGTCAACATCATACCAGTCAGCGTTTTTCTGCACTTCCTGGGCAGCAGCCTGGAAATATTGAGTCAGATCGTTGGTGCCTGAAAAACCATCAAAATCATAAATCAGCAGATCCCCGGCGCCAATCATGATTGGAATCTCGTAGGCCGCACTATCAGAGTAATCCGCCCGATAGCTCAAAGTGAGCATCGAGTAGTGTGGTTCGGCATCAGGTGAGACTGTGAAAAGAATTGGATCTCCCTCATTATCAGCAGACCCGCCGTCCTCTATATCACCAAAGATGTATACAGGTTCAGGTATTGTGATATCGGGATCATCAGTGGCCAGTGTAATGCTGGCGTTCGATGCAGGATTAATCCAGGAGTTGGTCAGCTCTGTCCAGACACCGGCAGATTCACCGGGCATCAGTCTCAGGTCACCATTACCACCATCTACATCATCATGCAGATGGATATCACCCATTGTCAGCACTGCTGTAAGAATACCGTACACTGCTTTGTAGGCATTGATCCTTCCGGTCCCAAGCTGGCCCGCGTATTCCGGATTGATGTCGTCGATGTAATCCACTGTATGCAGCAGGTGATGACGTACCTCTTCATTGGTGAAGTCCGGATTAACCGCCCAGATAAAGGCAGCTACAGAAGCGGTCAGTGGGCAGGCCATAGAAGTCCCGCCGTAATTGGTATAGCCACCGTTGGGGATAGTACTCAGAATATTGTCACCCGGGGCGGAGACATTGATCCAGGTACCGTAGTTGGAAAACGATGCTTTATTGTCGTTGCTGTTAGTAGCAGCTACATTGATAATCCCCTCAGCATAAGTTGTCTCATCGGGGGGAGTGGAAGTGTCCTCGTTGCCACCAGCTTTAATAGTGACCAGACCTTCATTCCAGGCGTATGTACAGGCGTTGCGTATAGTATTACCACCGCCCCCGCCAAAACTCATGCTGATGATATGGGCGCCATTGTCAACTGCATAGTAGATAGCATTAGCGGTAGCACTCTGTGGAAAAGCGCCCCCCCCGTCAGTAGTATGGTATGCGGCGCGCAGCCCCATGATCTTTGCGTTCCAGGCTGCTGAAGCGATCCCGACACCGTTGTCAGTTACCGCGCTGGCGATACCGGCGCAATGTGTGCCGTGTCCATCATAGTCACGCATGTCGTTATCCTGGTCATCACAATCCTCGTTTTCGTGGCAACCCATAACATTATCAATGAAATCCCAGCCGATGAAGTCATCCACATAGTTATTGCCATCATTATCGGTCTGATCATATTCATCGATTTCACCCGGCATGACATCGTACTCATAGACTACTCCGTCTCCATCCAGATCCTCACCCGGATTGACCCAGATGTTGTCAGTCAGGTCGGGATGGAACCACTCAGTACCGGTATCAACCACAGCTACGATAATCTCTGAATTATCCTCGAAAGCATCCCAGGCGTTTTCGCACTGGATACGGTTCAGGTGCCACTGGCTGGCAAAGGAGGGATCGTCAGGTGTGCGGGCAAGCGGCATCAGGAAATCAGGTTCAGCGAAAACAACTCCCGGAACCTGACTGATAACCGCGACATTATCCAGAACCTCGATTTCAGAAGGGAAGTAACAGATATAGAGAGTCGATAGATCAATCGGATTGTTCTTCTGCTTATTCTCCTGCCAGGCAGGAATCAATGGTTTGATATCCTGTACCTGACAATCCGCCAGCGCTTCGTTTAAAGCGGGATTATCAGTCAGTATAACAGCATCATCACTTCCGACAATGTCTGGATGATGGTCAAAGTTGACAAGCAGCCTGCCCGGAAGATAAGGTGTGGCAGCCAGCGCTGATAGTTGTAACCCCGTCATTGCTACAAGTATAGCAGACGTGAATAGTTTCCTGAACATCGTTCCTCCAGTCGGTTGGAAGCGTAAATTCGTTTTTAATCGGGTAGCAATTACATCCGAGACTGAGCTTGACAGAGGTTGGGACTTCCATCTGCAGGTAAACGTTACATATTGCAGTCATCCGTGGCAAGTGAATAGAACACTTCCGGAAGTGTATAAACTAATGAAAGACAGAGAGAGAAAAGGGGCACCCTCGGGCACCCCTGAATAGAAATCTCAGAACAGGCTGCTACTTGACCAGCATCATGGCTATCCCGATTCGTCGGGATAGCTTGGCAGTTTGACTCATGCGGAATAGCGTCCTCGTTGCCACTGTCAACGCTTCATGGTCAAACTGCACACGTTCAAACACCTATTTGACTAAAATCATTTTGGTGACAATACGATCACCAAGGTCTGTCTGCAACACACCGAAATATATACCCGACGCTCTATCTGCAGCATTCCAGTTGACTGTATGCACACCGGCACTGAAGGCAGTTGTAACCAGTTGGTCCACCTGACGGCCAGCCATGTCGTAAACAGCGATCTCGACATTTGCCTGCACCGGCAGTGTGAACTGCAGGGTCGTTGAGGGATTGAAGGGATTGGGATAACTCTTCAATGTCAACTCCTGTGGCAGCGTGTTTTTTCCATCCGGCAGTTCAACACTCTGCAGCAGATCGAAGTACTCAAAGAATATAATTTCCATCGTTTCAGCTATACTCAGCGTGGTTCCACCACCACCGGCAGCCTCAAGGCTGAAAGCCATAAACATGGATTTCCAGTCATCTTCAGCTTTGTTGAAACAGACCCAGTTTCCAGTCCCGGCTCCTGATTCCAGAACAGCCGTAGCGGATGTGGGATTGAAGAGTGGGAACGGTACCTGCTGATTACCGGCACCACTGGTACCCTGCAACAGCAGCATTTCACCTTCCCAGACAGATCCGGCAGCACCACTGAGAATACGGTTTGAAGTCTCTTCACCTGACTCTTCACAACCCAGATATGCTTCCACAAACCCGGCATCGTCAATTGCCTGGAACAGATGCTGCCCGGTGAAGAGTACATTTCCGCCATTTGTAAGATATGCTTCCAGGTTATCGAGGACATCTGTTGACACAGTTGTCTCATTCTCACCGGTATAGAAAATAACGGTGCTGTAATCGTTCATATTGAGATCAAAACCGATATACTCCGGGAAGTCACCGGTGTCAATATCATACCAGTCAGCATTTTTCTGCGCTCCCTGAGCCCCGGCCTGGAAATACTGAGCCAGATCGTTGGTACCGGAAATGCCATCATGGTCATAAATCAGAACGTCGCTCTCGCCAATCATAATTGGAATCTCGTAACTGGCGCTGTCTGAAAAGTCGGAACGATAGCTGAAAGTAAGCATGGAGTAGTGAGGTTCGGCGTCAGGAGAGATGTTGAACAGAATCGGGTTATCCTCATTGTCCACCGTGGATTCATCTGCTATCTCTCCGAAGGTGTGGGTCGGTTCAGGGATAGTAATATCGGGATCATCTGTAGTCAGGGTTATGCTGGAATTATAAGCAGGATTAATCCAGGAGTTGGTCAGTTCTGTCCAGACACCGGCGCTTTCACCGGGCATCAGTCTCAGGTCACCATTACCACCATCAACATCATCATGCAGATGGATATCACCCATTGTCAATACCGCTGTGAAAATTCCGTAGGCAGCTTTATAAGCGTTGACACGACCGGTGCCCAGTCTGCCTTCATAACCAGGATTGATATCATCGATGTAATCGACAGTATACAGCAGTTGGTGACGAACTTCTTCATTGGTGAAATCCGGATTCAATGCCCAGATATAAGCGGCCACTGAAGCAGCCAGAGGGCAGGCCATAGAGGTGCCCTGCAGGTTGGCATAGCTGCCCTGAGCTTCGGGATAAGTGCTTCTGATATTCTCACCCGGGGCGGAAACATCAACCCAGGTACCATAGTTAGAGAAATACGCTTTATGATCGCTGCTGTTAGTCGCAGCAACTGAGACCATACCGTCAGCCAGATCTGAGGCGTCGTATGTCTGGCTGTCATCATTTCCGGCAGCGTGGAAGCAGAGCAGCCCTGCATTCCAGGCAAACGTGCTTGCGGTACGCATTGTATTGCCACTACCGCCACCAAAACTCATGCTGATCAAATGAGCACCATTATCAACAGCATAATACACACCATTGGCGGCCGCGCTGGTGATAACATAACCATTACCGTTTGATGCCTGGTATCCGGCCCGCAGGCACATGATTTTTGCATCCCAGGCAACGGAGGAAATACCGACACTGTTGTCAGTCACTGCGCTGGCGATACCGGCACAATGTGTTCCATGTCCGCTGAAGTCACGGGGGTCGTTGTCCTGACCGTAACAATCTTCGTCATCATGGCAGCCACCACCGGCATTCACGACAAAATCCCACCCGATAAAATCATCCGTGTAGTTGTTGCCATCGTTGTCGGTCTGGTCATATTCATCCATTTCACCCGGCATGGTATCAAATTCATAAACCACACCATCACCATCCAGATCCTCCCCGGGATTTACCCAGATATTGTCTGTCAGGTCAGGATGAAACCATTCCATACCGGAATCGATTATAGCTACAACGATACCGGAGTTGTCCTCGTAAACTTCCCAGCCATCTTCACACTCGAGGCGGTTAAGATGCCACTGGGTGGCAAAAAAGGGATCATTGGGAGTCAGTGTAACCGGCAGGAGGTAGTCAGGTTCGACGAAATCAACTTCCGGAAGCCGGCTGAGACGGGCAGCGTTATATTCCACATCGATATCCTCAGGGAAGTGGAAAATATATATTTTTGAAAGTTCGTCAGAGATACCGTTCCCGGTTGACCGTAAGGTCGGGATCAAAGGTTGTATATCGCTGATCCAGCAATCTGCCAGTGCTTCGTTGAAAGCCGGGTTATCCGTCAGGATTACATCCTCGCTTGAATCGATGATTCCGGGTTGCTCATTCAAACTTACCAGCAGTCTGCCGGGGACATAGAAGTCTTCAGCAAGAGCAGAAAGTTGAATTCCTGCCAGTGTAATGAGTATTACAGGCAGCAGCAGTTTCTTAAACATGGTTCCTCCGGTTGGTAGGTGTTGCAGTTTATCATTGACAGTCAATTGACAGGGCTGTCAGTCGGAAACTCCAGCGCAACCCTAGTCGCAGCAGTGCATCGGTCTGGATTGAATGGAGTGTAGCGGGCAGCCTGCTGCAACCTAAACGTTAGATATTCTACCTGTCACTGGCAAGTGAATAGCGAGCGGGTGGGATAAACTTGACTGAAAGAAGCCACCGATACGAATAAATACCGATGGCATGGTGATCAATCGGATTACAACTTCCGGAGCAGTTCCATTCCACAATTTACGGTGTTTGCCCTTACCTCTATTCCAGGTCCCCCGGTGCTACCTCCGGCCAGAGGATGTCTTCATCGTGACACATCTCGCAGGATGGTGGAGTGGAAAAATTACGCTCCTCATGACAGGCATCACAGTCGAATTCCTCATGCTCTTCAGAAAGCGTCAGACCGGTGATTGTGTGATCGAACTCACCCAGCTCCCAGTCATCATGACAATTACCACAATGTGTTGTGGGGCAGCAGAAAGTCTCGACCGGTGTATGGCAATCGTTGCACTCTAGAGGGTAATGATCGACCGAGAGTTCCCATCCTGCAGTGGCCAGATGATTGAAGGGAGGTTTCTGCTGATCGTCATGACAGAAAGCGCACTTATTACCCTGATGGCATTCTCTGCACATAGGTGCATGCTCAGTTTGAATATGCTGCCTGGTGGCATCGTGGCAGCGTCCACATTCGTCACCGATATGACAGTCGTTACAATCGAGACCGAAACGGCTGTCATGATCCTTGTGATGAAAAGTCACAACTGCTCCCTGATCATAACTGGTGTCATAGAAGTAGGTCTCCATAACCTCAATTTTCGGGTGTGCATAGCTTCCAGTGAAAGACTCAATCTCATCAGTAAGTTCCATTTCCACCATGTGACAGTAGTTGCAGGCATTTTCATGTTGCCATTCCCGATGACATCCCAGGCACTGACGATGATAGGCACCTTTCAGACTGGGCTGGTCGAGATTCTCCCGGTCAGGCACATCAGGGTGACATGATTGACAGGGCTGAATGATTCCATCGCTACCAGTGTAGTGGTGGCATAAGCCGCAATTTCCCTGCATTTCTGCCATGTTGGCGTGACTTGCATGATTGAAGGATACCGGACCGTAAAGATCGGTGAGACGGTTCAGGACAACCATATCGGCAACCTGTTGCTGTTGCGTTGAAGCCTGGAACCGATAATGGCGAGGACAATCAAGTAGACAGGGATCAGCTGAGGTGGGTTGATCACATATGTGACAGGTGCGACAGTATTCGTTGAAACCTTGCGTACTCTGATGAAGTGTGTGTGAAGCTTCAGGATCGTATGGACTGGCTACAGCAGTTGCTACAATAATAAACAGTGCCAGCAGGTTGCGTAGATTAAGCATGACTGTTTCCCCTCCGGAAGTGTTCGATCACAGGAAAATTAAATACGAAGAAACGATAGAGTAGCACCAGCAGCGAAATGAAACCTGCTGTAACCGCAATCTCACTCAGGGCAGGTATATAGCTTGTTACAGCATACGGGGGGTGATAACCGATGATAAAAACGTCGATTCGATTGAGTGCTACTCCGCCAACCACCAGTGCTGCGGCGGTAAACAACCATCCCACTCTCTGACGAAGTCGACGGGAAAATATTATCAACAGTGGTAGCAGGACACCCACACCGATTTCTACCAGCCAAAGCGTGCTTTCCAGGCTTGATTCAAACAGATAAATATGGGCACCCCGGTTGAGCAGATCGATTACTTTGGCAGCCAGATAGATCATCAACAGAAACGGAATTAATAGTGAGTAATTTTTCAGGATATCCATCTCATAGGGGAGCCGGAGTGAACGGGAAGCGAGCAGCGACTCGAAGACAACCATAGCGACACCGACTGCAAAAGCGGAAAGAAGGAAATGCAATGGAAGAAAGGAGGTATACCAGAGCGGATGCAGTTTTGAGGGTGCAATAGCCATCAGGGTTCCCAGTGAAGATTGGTGAGCGCAGGACAGTACAACTCCCATGATGATGAAAAACCAGATAACCTTGTTCAGGGCTTTATCCAGCAGCTGCAGTGTTCTGTCCAAAAAACGATTGAACACTCTGAATCCGAAAGGCAGATTTACACGGCCAATAAAACGCTCGCAGACGATTGGCAGAAATTCGATGTATAACACCGTCAGGTAGAGCATTACGCAGAGGCCTACTTCCAGCAGCACTGAATTCCCCTGCCAGTATTCAGGCAGCAGCACATGCCAGATACTGTAGTAGCGGCCCAGATCGGTGAATACCCCCAGGGCCACAAAGGTATAACCCAGCATTGCCGTTAACAGTGCGGGACGAACCAGTGTATGATATCTGTCGTTGTGCATGATGTGGGCAACGAAGGCTGAAGTGAAACCCCCAGCTGCCAGGGCTACTCCGGTGGCGACATCAATCCCAATCCAGATACCCCAGGGATATTGATTATCGAGATTGGTAACAGCTCCCAATCCCAAGACAAAACGCGCAATCCAGACTCCGATTCCTGTCAGCGCAAGCAGAACCAGCACCCAGACCCCAGTTGTAAAAAATGGAACAATGCTAACCCGATCAGCAGGTGAAACAACAGCATCGTGAACAGGTTGATTATTCATCGTTGTCTTTCCTCATAATTTTCATCAAAGTTCCGAGCAGACCGAAAAGCAGAACTGGCGCAGCAAAACCACGGAAAATACCATGCTGGATAGTCTCGGTGATATCCGCGGGGTTTTTCTTTGGAAGTTCCAGCAGTCCCAGATCCGTGAAAGTACGATCGGACAGGTGAAGCCAGGAAGTACCCCCTACTTCGTGCTCACCATAGATATGATCGATATATCGATCCGGATGTTTGGCAATTCGTTGATGAGCCAGTTTCAGGAGATCTTTCCGTTTTCCAAAAATGATAGCCTCCTCCGGGCAGATGTCGACACAGGCAGGGCGTTTGCCTTCGGTGATGGTCCGCTCAGGACAGAGTGTACATTTACGCACCTGAGGAGTAAGCACATTTTCGTATTCGTAAGCCGGAATCTGGAAAGGGCAGGCGATCATACAGTAACGACAACCGATGCATTTATCAGCGTCATAGGTTACAGGTCCACGGGGATCTTTTCGCAGTGCCCCGACGATACAGGCTGAAACACAGGCGGGGTGTTCGCAATGCATGCATTGGACCTTGATATAGCGGTCTACGGCGCTGCTTTCATCCGGCGGGTAACGGTTTACAACTGTGTACTGTGTAGAAGTTGGACGCCTTTGTTCTTCAAAAACACATGTGTCATTGAAAAGAGGTAGCGGTAGATTTGGCAAGTCATTTGCCTTGTTGCAGGCCCATTCGCATTTGCGACAACCAACGCAAAGGGTCAAGTCGGTCAATACGCCCCAGCGCTCCAGATTCAGATCTGGAGTCGCACTCGCTCTTGCGACTCCCGCAAGAGCTGTCGAAGCAACTGCGGAAGTGATCAGGAATTCTCTTCTTGTAGTCATAATTCTCCTGAAGGCGACGGGTTTAGTGTATTCTGATTTGGATCAGTCTGGTTGAAGGGTGTCTCTCCGCAGAGTTAATAGTTTAACTAATGAAACAGTTAGAATCATAATAGTTAACTATTTCGGGGAACACAATAGTAACCGCAGGAAAAGCTCCATTTCGCAAATTTCATGTTTATTGCTCTCAGGAGTTGTGAGATAATTTCTATCGGTTACTGTTCAAAAATGCTGGAGACTTCCGGAAGTGTTTCTTGTGAATAAAAAAAGGTTCATCGCGGAATTTAGGGGAAAAAGAGACAGCGACATCGCATC
>CAZCRT010000046.1:0-18484 GCA_964501185.1 uncultured Bacteroidia bacterium | reverse complement strand
AACCACACATAGTTAAATGGCTAAATGAGTGCGAAATGTTTTGACGGCGAACACCACTTCGTACGGCCTGACTCCCAACCGCGTAGTGGTACTGGGAGCGAATGTCGTCATCCTTTTTCACCTCATGTTGATGTGCCGGGCCCTCATCCGTTTTGTGCGTGGGAGTATTGGTATTGCGGGAGTACACCGGGCTGCGGCCGGGTACCTGCCTGTCTATGCTCTCTGGGCGGCGCTGGTGGCCTTCCTGCTTCCGTTCCTGTTCTGGTTCGCATAGGCTGGCCGACAGTGTGGATTTATCACATTGACTGAGCTCTAAGGACAGTATGCGCAATCCGCGGCATCTGATAAAATACGATAGCACTGAATCTCAATAACCGGGTAACAGTACATATTCAAGGGATAATGTGAAGGTGAATTGATAGACAAAAGGAGATACTTTTGTGTAAGCATTATATTAATCACCTGATATTCAGTTCCTTTTTATTGCTGGTTTTGAGTTGCACCCTGTCAGACGATGACAGGTCTGATGATATCCCGCCAGCTCCAATCATTCTCATCTCGATGGATGGTTTTCGCTGGGATTATATGGACAGAACCGATACCCCGAACATGGATTACCTTGCGGCAGCGGGAGTACGTGCAGAAGCCCTGATTCCGGTCTACCCCTCAACTACATTCCCCAATCACCTCTCAATCATTACCGGTTGTTATCCGGAGAATCATGGAATAGTTTCAAACAGGATGTGGGATCCTCTATTTGAGGAATGGTATTACATCGGTGAGGGGGCTGAACCGGTTCAGGATGGGAGATGGTACGAAGCAGAACCTTTCTGGGTAACCGTAGAAAAAGCCGGTTTAAAATCAGCAATATACCACTGGCCGGGTAGCGAAGCAGAAATCATGGGGTATCGCCCGAGCCACTATCATGTATACGATGGTTCCGTTACTAATGAGGAAAAAATTGATCAGGTGCTTGATTGGCTGGATCTCCCGTCTGATGAACGTCCGGAGTTTATCGCTTTCTGGGTTAACGAGGCAAACTACTATGGACACCGCCTCGGCGTAGAAGGGGCAGCGATGGACAGTGTAATTCAGGGATTGGACCTCGATGTTGGCCGCCTGCTGACTGGACTTGAGCAGCGGGACCTTCTGGACAGGGTCAATGTCATAATCGTTTCAGATCATGGAATGGTCAATCTTGACGAGGATAGGGTGCTGTTCCTGGATGATTATATCTCGATGCAGGACCTGGAGCGTTACAGATTCGGTCCATTTGCGATGCTCGATCCGGTTGAGGGGATGCTGGATTCAGTATACAGTGCCTTGCATGCTGCGCATCCTGATTTCCATGTGTACAGGAAGGAAGAAACACCGGAACATCTTCACTATCGCAACCACCCACGAATAACACAGCTTGTAGGTATTCCTGACGAATCGTGGTATGTTTCAACTCATCACTCCTTCGATAATTATGGATTCGGTGGTTATGTTGCAACACACGGATATGATCCATACATTAGTTCAATGCAGGCAATCTTTCTTGCCTCAGGCCCTCATTTCCAAAAAGGGATGACAGTTCCGAAATTCCAGAATATACAGATCTACAACCTGTTGACGAGTATCCTTGAATTAGATGGTGCACCTAATGATGGTGATCTCGAATCGGTACGTGACATGTTGATAAACGAGTAATATGCGTTGAAAAGGGCATCTGAGACAGAACGTCCCCCGGCAACTCCTCAGTGATCGTGGATCATTTGCGCTGGTCAACAATGGCATCTCACGATCATGGCGAGCCCGATCAAGTGTAGCCGGTAGCGAGATAACAGGCAGACGATAAGGAGACTGGACCGGTGAAGAACTTATACTTATGGTTCCTGTTTATCCTGATCGCAACAGTGATCAGTACTTCGTATGGACAGGATGAGACAATTCGATTTCAACTGGAGTCTTCTTCAAACCGGTGTCTGTATGATATTGAAGTGGTGATCCCTGCAGGGAGCCTGTCATCAGAAGAGAAAATTCCGGTCGTTTACTGCATGGACTGGTTTATCCTGGGTGATTATTACAAGGCTCTGCCTGGATTGATGGCGTTGGGCAGTTTAGTGGAACCCTGTATTCTGGTTGGGATAGCTCAGGGTACGACAACTGCTGATTGGGCAGCAATGAGAACGAGGGATTATACTCCGGCGCAACCCGCCGATGAGTATACCAGGAATTATATGTACCAGGAAGCAATAGAGATGGCAGGTGGTGCCGGGGAGTTCTCCGCTTTCATAAGAGATGAACTGATACCGGAGATTGAATCTGATTATCCGGCCGACCCCGCTCGAAGATGTTTTGCCGGGTATTCTCTCGGTGGTCTGCTGGGAGTTTATCTCATGACTGATGACCCTCTTCTGTTTCAGTATTACTTACTGGGAAGTCCTTCATTATGGTTTAATGAGTACTATCTGGCCTCTGAACTCGAAAGTGTCCCGTTAGATCAGTTGAGCATGATCAGGAAGATTTATATAAGCGTGGGCGATGAGGAATCCTGGGAGATGCTGAAGAGCTTTGATCTCCTGCGGTCTGCTCTTCGTCAGTTAGAATTCGAGAATTCAAGATTCAAACAGGAGATTATTGAATCGTCCGGACATGTTGGTGCGATGCCGATCTCTCTCTATAACGGACTACGGTTTATATTCAGCAGTAAATGATAATCATGCGAGCATTCAATCCCTGCCTGCAGGGATTGGGATGCCAACCACTGGCATACCCGGGCAACTTATGGCCATATCCAGCGATCAGATTCCGGAACTGATGCGACAGAATATCCGTGCTTACTTCGGAGAGCGGGGTATGGACTGGTTGAAAACGTTGCCCGAGTTTCTAGGTGGTATTGCCAGCCGCTGGTCCATTCAGATTGGTGATCCTTTTCCCGACCTCTCTATCAATTTTGTTGCACCCGGTGTGCTGGAGGATGGAACAGAACTTGTATTGAAGGCGGGTGTCCCAAACAGGGAGATATCCACTGAGATCAATGCCCTTTTACACTTCGATGGGGCAGGTGCGGTAAGAGTGCTCAGGAGTGACGCTGAGGCAGGTGTAATGCTCCTGGAACGATTATCACCAGGTACTTCACTGATTGAACGACCAGACGATTCGCAGGCGATTGATATTGCGGTTGGAGTAATGCAACGCCTCTGGAAAGCACCACCGGATGAGCATTCCTTTCCAGACCTCCGGGACTGGTTCACCGGTTTAACTGAGGTGCGTAAAAGGTTCGATGGGACATCCGGGCCCTTGCCGAGAAAGCTCTTCGAAATGGCGGAGAGTCTGGCAACCGATCTGCTGGAATCTACTGAAGAACCGGTATTGCTACATGGCGACTGCCATCATCATAACATCCTGGACGCCGGTCAAAAGGGGTGGCTGGTTATCGATCCCAAGGGAGTGGTTGGCGAACGAGCCTTTGAAGTAGCCCCTTTTCTTAGAAATCCACCCGGACTCAATGAACAACTCTGGACAGGACAGGCTCTTGAAAGGCGGGTAATACAGTTCAGTGAGCGTACAGCTATCGAACGGGAACGGTTGCAAGCGTGGGGAGTTGCTGAGGCTGTTCTTTCCGCGAGCTGGGACCTGGATAACGAATCTCAGTCCTGGAAGGGCACAATTGCCATAGCTGAGAAGTATGTAGAGATGATGTAAACAGATAAAGAGGCCTTAAATGAACTCATTGCAGCCTGCAGTGAGGAAGAGGTTGACAATTCCCTGTGTTCAAACAACCCGGGTCATGATGAATAGAAACCAACGCGAATTACTTATGGAGGAATCCTCATGGAGGCAGTTGTATTCACGAAGTACGGACCACCGGATGTTCTCAGATTAACAGAGGTAGAACAACCTGTTCCCGGGGAAAATGAAGTGCTGGTTTCAGTTCATGCATCATCTGTAAATGCAGCTGACTGGCATACCCTGAGAGCTGATCCCTGGTTTATTCGCCTGATGGGCGGGGGATTTTTCAAACCGAAAAGCCAGATACTCGGATTTGACATAGCGGGGCAGGTTGAAGCGGTCGGCAGCAAAGTAAAACAGTTCCAGACAGGGGATGAGGTTTTCGGAGCATGCGGTATGGGCGGCTTTGCCGAGTATGCCTGTGCTGATGAAAATGCACTGGCGTTAAAACCTGGCGGTATGACCTTCGAGGATGCAGCAGCTGTACCTGTAGCAGCCATAACCGCCCTGCAGGGCCTACGTGATAAAGGGCAGATTCAATCGGGGCAGAGTGTATTGATTAATGGTGCGTCCGGTGGAGTGGGTACTTTTGCCGTACAGATTGCAAAATCGTTCGGGGCAGACGTAACAGGCGTGTGCAGCACTAAGAACCTGGAGATGGTCCGCCAGATTGGTGCGGACCGGGTCATTGATTACACTCAGGAAGATCTCACCAGAAATGATCAGCGTTATGATCTGATTCTTGCTGTTAACGGATATCATCCGATTTCAGATTACAGGCGCGCATTGAATCCCCGGGGGACATATATCGTTGCAGGTGGTACCATGCCGCAATTTTTCCAGGCCATGCTTCTGGGCCCGTGGATTTCTATGACCGGGAGCAGGAAAATGGGTACCATGGGTATTGCGAAGCCGAACAAAGCTGATCTGGATTTCTTAAGAGAGCTTGTAGAGGCTGAGAAAGTGGTGCCGGTCATCGATCGAAGTTACCCTTTAAGTGAGGTTGCTGAAGCTATACGGTATCTTGAAGAGGAACATGCCAGTGGCAAAATCGTTATAACAGTGGCGCATGGCAGTCAAACCTGAAAGGGGCATCCCGATCCCAAGCGGCCGGGATTGAGCAATGTCAGGCGTTAAGATAAACATCAACGACTTAAAGGAGAATCTAATGCAGAAGTATGGTGCTGAATTCATCGGGACATTCTGGTTGGTCCTTGGGGGATGTGGCAGTGCAGTACTGGCCGCCGCCTTCCCGGGACTGGGTATCGGTTTTGTGGGGGTTGCACTGGCTTTCGGGTTAACAGTACTCACAATGGCTTTCGCGATCGGGCATATATCCGGTTGCCACCTTAATCCAGCGGTGTCATTCGGCCTCTGGGCTGGTGGCCGTTTCCCCGCCAATCAACTCCTGCCGTATATTCTCGCACAGGTACTGGGCGGTATAGCTGCAGGCGGTATCCTCTATCTTATCGCCAGTGGGCAGGCCGGGTTTGATCTGTCCTCCGGCTTTGCCTCAAATGGCTACGGAGCCCATTCACCAGGCGGGTATTCCATGCTGGCAGCTCTGATCACAGAGGTTGTAATGACCATGATGTTTATCCTGGTCATTCTGGGAGCAACGGACGATCGCGCACCTAAGGGCCTGGCACCTATCGCTATCGGTCTCTGTCTCACGCTGATTCACCTGATCAGCATACCTGTGACCAATACCTCTGTGAATCCTGCCCGCAGTACAGCTGTCGCAATTTTTGTAGGTGATTGGGCCACTGCACAACTCTGGCTCTTCTGGGTAGCACCGATTGTCGGTGGTTTGCTTGGTGCAGCGATCTACCGCTTCATCGGCAGCGCAAAGGATTGAGCTGTTGATACCGAGTTAAAACGCCGTAGTATATCTGCAAAACATGAGGGAGTTTCATGCAAAGAATATTGATCGCCATCCTGGCCTGCCTGCTGTTGTCAGAGTATACCACCGGCGGTAACGAATCCATATCTGGAAACGAGCCTGCCTGGAACGGCGAAGTACAGGTTTACGGTGCACTCCGGGCTATGTTCCACGAAGGGCAGACAGGAACGATGGTAACCCTGGATTCAATGCTTCCCAACCCGGACCTGTATGCAGTGGGTGCTCTCACCGGCCTTTCAGGAGAGATCACGATTATCGGTGGAAAGACCTATCTATCCTATCCTGAAAGCGCAGATAGCACCCGTACCGAGACGAGCTGCCGATCCACCGCCGGGGCGGCACTGCTCGTTACGGCAGAAGTACCGGTGTGGCACAGCATAACCATCGAGAATTCGATCAGCTTCGAGGAGCTCGATCAAGCGATTGCTGAACTCGCTGCTTCAGCAGGGATGAATCTGGACCAGCGTTTCCCATTCCTTCTGCTGGGGGACTTCGAGAATCTGCAGTGGCACGTGATCGACGGCAGCCGGTTGGTTGCGGGTGGCACCTCACATCAGGATCATCTTGCAGCCTCGACCCGGGTAAGCCTGGATAGAACACCCGCCACACTTGTCGGTTTCTATTCCGCCGGGGACCAGGGTGTTTTCACACACATGGGCTCCAGAACCCACATCCACTGTCTGCTCGAGGAACCGCCTGCCACCGGACACGTAGATCATGTCAACATCCCTGCCGGGATTACTGTCATGTTCCCTGTTCCGAACACCGGCCGTTGAGTAGTAATCAGGGAGAGTAACCAGATATGAGCGATACGACAAAAACAATCTGTGTATACTGCGCTTCCAGTAGCGTCTGCCATGAGGACTATCACATCGCCGCGCATAAACTTGGACTGTTGCTCGCCGGGAAAAGCTTCACGATCATCTACGGTGGCGGAGGTGCTGGCTCGATGGGCGCGTTGGCAGACGGCGCGATTTCTGCCGGTGGGAGGATAATCGGTGTTCTGCCGAAATTCATGCAGGATCTGGAATGGGGGCACAACGGATTATCTGAGCTCAGGCTTGTAGAAGACATGAGGGTTCGTAAGCACCTGATGTTAGCTGAAAGTCACGCTGTTGTTGCCCTGCCGGGTGGTTGTGGCACATTTGAAGAACTCCTTGAGGCAATCACTTTGAAAAGGTTGGGACTCTATTTTAACCCGATCGTTCTGGTGAATACGCGAGACTTTTTCAATCCACTCATCCAGCTGTTGAGTGATGCCATTGACGAAGGCTTTATGGACGAGCGCCACCACGACATGTGGCAGGTTGTAACTTCACCCGAAGAGGTGTTGCCGGCAATTGAAACGGCGCCGGAATGGACGAAGGACGCGCGGAAATTCGCAACATCACAGGAACCACCACCCTTACACCTACGATAAGGGAGCCAGATGATAAACAAACGAGCAGGGAACGACACAGACCGGGTCACTCTGCGTGAGATCACAAGTGAAAACCTGAAGGCAGTTCTGGCACTCAGCATTGCCGGGGAGCAGAAAGATGTCTATCCACGTTCGAATGCATATTCAATTGCTGAAGCCCATTATCCGCCAGATGATGATCCAGTATGGATGAGAGCCATCTTTGCTGGTGATAGTCCTGTGGGGTTTCTCATGACCTCGGAGGCTCCAGACAGGGGTGAGTACTTTCTATGGCGACTGATGATAGACGCTGAACATCAGGGGAAAGGTTATGGGTCCCGGGCTGTAAAGCTGTTGATAGAGCGTATCAAGGCGTTCCCCGCTGCTAAGGGACTGCTGACGAGCCACCTTGAGGGTGATGGTGATGCGGGAAACTTCTATCGCAGGTTGGGATTCGAGTATACGGGTAGTATCCTGAACGAATACGATCGTGTGATGAGGATCGACTTCTCAAAACCGGTTAAGTAACACTGATTGAATAATCTGGACACAACCCACAGCGCTTTAACAGAGCAGGTAGTTGTCATGTCTGACAGGGAAGCATTTAAACAACGAGTTCGATGACAGATCAACAATTGAACGAGATTACTGTCGGTGAACTTCACCCGCTTAATGGAGTGATCCACCTGTCACCTTATAATCCCGGGTGGAAGTCTATGTATGCTTCTGAAGCCGAACGGGTTCGGGATGCCCTGGGGAGCAGTGTGCTGCTACTGGAGCATGTCGGCTCAACATCGGTCCCGGATCTCGCTGCAAAACCAATCATAGATATGGTAATGGCAGTTGCAGACTCGGCTGACGAAGCCACCTATATCCCGGCACTTGAGGCTGCAGGTTATAAATTGCGGATACGGGAACCGGACTGGTACAAGCACCGAATGCTGAATCCTGCGAGTATCTCTGGAAATCTGCATGTGTTTACCATCGGATGTGAAGAGATAGAGCGAATGCTCCTGTTTCGTGACTGGTTACGCAGCCATCCGGAGGACCGCATGGTGTACGAAAACGCCAAACAGAAGTTGGCCTCTCGAACCTGGAAGTATCTGCAGAACTATGCAGATGCGAAGTCCGGGGTAGTTCAGGAAATATTGGAGCGCGCTAGCTGATGTCAGCATTCATGCAATTTATCAACAAAGCATGTATCTTTCAGGAGTACTACTCTCCAACACTGTAATGGGAAATCTGGTTTCTGAGTTTAACAATCCAGGTGTCAGGATGAAAAAAATATCTGTCTTCATGGCTTCGCCCGGTGACCTTCTGTCGGAGCGTGGTAAATTTCGTGAGACAATTCAACAACTGAATATCGGATTCGGCAAGGATGCTGGTTTTGTCTTCGAGCCCTTTGGCTGGGAGGACGCTTTAGCCACTACCGGTCGGCGTAATCAGGGTGTGATCAATAGTGGAATAGACAGGTGTGATATTTTCATTCTGGCAATGTACAGGCGTTGGGGTCAGGAAGCTCCGGATGCAGAACCTTATACATCCTATACGGAAGAGGAGTTCCACCGTGCACTCGAGCGTTGGAAGAAAGATGGTAAACCTGAAATATTTGTTTTTTTCAAGCGGGTAGATGCAGCATCTGAAGCAGATCCCGGTCCCCAGCTGAAGAAGGTCATGGAGTTCAGGAAGCAGTTGGAGGAGACCAGGCAGCTGCTTTATCGCCATTTTGACGATGAGCAATCATTTACAGAAGAGATCGATAAACATCTCCGCGCATTCGTAAAAGGGGAGCTGCCCGGTGCAGACCACCAGCAGCAGACCATTATATTGCCACTGACCGCCCTGGCAGAAGTGAAAGAGGCCAGAAAAGTTGCAGCTGAAAATGCCAGAGAAGCAGAAAAAGCTAATGATAGCGTTGCCAGAGCACTTCACAGAATTGAAGAGATGCAGCTGCAACTCGCTGAAGATGCCGCCCGGTTATCCAAGGAGGGAAAAACCGAATTCGCCCGCCATAAGTTTTCGGAACTCCTGGCTGAGACTATGGATACTCGCATTTTGAGCCTTGCCTATGAATTCTTTGAACGCACAGGAGATCTGGATACAGCCTCATCACTGCTGCACAAATGGCTGCATCTGAACGGGCCTGAGAAAAAAACTGAGGATCTGGCAACTGCCTACCGTACACAGGGGAATCTGCATCAAACCAGGGGTGAGCTGGATCTGGCTGCAGAGATGTACTATAAATCCCTGGCTCTCCTTGAGGAGCTGGGTGGCAAGAAGGGCCTGGCAAGAATCTATGCCAACCTGGGCGTCCTGTATCAGATCCAGGGCGATTTTGATCAGGCTGAGGAGATGTTCCTGAAGGCGCTGGCCATAAATGAGGAGCTCGACCGCAAAAAGGGTATGGCAAGTGATTATGTCAACCTGGGCAATATTTATAAAATCCGGGCCGATCTGGAGCAGGCAGAAGAGATGTACCGGAAGTCATTGGCCATCTATGAGGAATCCGGTCATCAAAAAGGCCTGGCCAGGACCTATGGCAACCTCGGCATCCTCTATCAGACACGTGGTGATCTGGAACAGGCGGAGGAGATGTACCGGCAATCATTTACCATCTATGAAGAACTCAGCCATAAAGAGGGGATGGCCAGCATTTATGGCAATCTGGGTATCCTGTTTCAGGCCCGTGACGATCTTGAGCGAGCCGAAGAGATGTTCCAGAAGTCGCTGGCGATTGAAAATGCACTCGGCCGTAAGGAGGGGATGGCCAGTGACTATGGCAATCTCGGCATTCTCTATCAGACACGTGGTGATTTTGAACAGGCAGTGGAAATGTTCCAGAAGTCACTGGCTCTCAATGAAGCGCTCGGGCGTAAAGAGGGGATAGCCAGTGACTACGGTAACCTCGGCAGCCTGTATCAATCTCAGGGTAATCTTGAACTGGCTGAGGAGATGTACCAGGAATCACTGCGTTTTTTCAGCGAGATCAAGTCCCCGAATGTTGAGGTGATCACCGGACTGCTGCATGAATTGCGATTGAACCAAACCAGGTAGAAGAGATGAGAATATAGCTGTCTTCATGGCTTCGCCCGGTGATCTTTCAGCGGAACGCAGACAGTTTCGTGATTCAATACATCAACTGAATGCCGGCTTCAAGTTTTAATTGTTTCCAGTTACAGGGGATTCATGTACGAAAGCACAAAAACAAAGCTGTTGAGAGGCCCCGGCTTCTACAAAACCTATTTTTCTGGAACCGTGCTGGATATCGGTTCCGGTTTTGATGTGGTAGTACCCCATGCCCGGCCGTTCGATCAGGAGCAGGGTGATGCCAATAACATTCTGGACTATATTCAACCGCACAGCTTCGATACGGTGAACAGCAGTCATTGCCTGGAACATATGCATGCCCCGGAACAGGTATTGCAGGATTGGTGGCAACTGGTTAAGCCTGGTGGGTATCTGATAACAGTAGTACCCCACGAAGACCTCTATGAACAGGGTCAATGGCCAAGCAGATTTAATTCGGATCACAAAGCTACTTTCAGGCTTAACCGCAGCAGCAGCTGGTCTCCCTGTTCATTCGATCTTCTTCAAATGTCGGAATCATTACCGGGCGCGGAGGTGATCGCTGCCGAAATCCAGGATGATAACTACAACTACGACATCATGAGCATGGGGGAGGAATCTGAAAATTCGCGGATCATTCGCTTGCGTCACAGTGAGTTGTTGCATCAGCTCCTCAGCAAGAACCTCTGCTCTATGCCGGTACTGGATGAACTCAATATATTCATGGCGAATCTGGGTGCTACAGTAGACCAGACCATCGGTTCTGCACTGGCACAGATTCAGGTTGTTGTACGAAAGATGCCTGAGGAGGCACAGAGATAATAATCAGACAGAAAGGTAAATCTTTGAAAAAGAAACCGGGAGTATTCAATCTAATTCTGCTGTCAATGGTATGTATGAGTACGGTTACTGTTGCCGGTGACTTCGTTTATCGGCCGGAGACAGCCCTGTCCGGGCCGATTGCCGATCAACTACGATGGACTGCATCGTGGGAACCACATATCACCAGCAATGTCCAGCAGGCCGGTGAGACATCTCTTGTCGGGGGATTGAGTTGGAAGCCGATGAATCATGTCGCAGTTGCGTCACAGTTTAAACAGGTCTCCAAGGGAGCAAATGCCAACTCAAACGAGTCGCGGGCATATATCACCCTGGAGCTGAACGGGAAAACCGGACCTTTCACACTGGCAGTCAGAAACCGTTCTGAATATCGTATGAAAGAGGGCAAAGACAATTACTGGCGATACCGGGCACGGTTCAAGATCAAGTTTCCGAAGATAGGGACAGTTGCCCCTTTTCTATATGAGGAAGTGTTCTATGAATTTGGCGACAGGGATGAACTCAATGGCAATGAGGCAGGGATCGGGGCCGGCCTGCCCCTCGGAGACCGGATCGGCCTGGTTGTAGACCTCAGATACCGTCAGTCAAAAAGTGATGGCAGGTGGGGGAATGGAGATATCAACCTGCTGACCGTCCTCAAGTATTCTTTTTAGTCTGAAACGAAACCGGATAGTAAGGACCAGATCAGTACAATGCCTTTAACAGCTGTCCATCTTCTATTGACATACAGGTGTACCCTTGAGTGCGATCACTGTTTCCTGTACTCAAGCCCCCGTGCGAAGGGTGCCATGACACTGGCACAGATCAGTAGTGTGCTCCGTGAGTCTCAAAAAACCGGTACTATGGAATGGATATATTTTGAAGGGGGTGAGCCATTTCTCCACTATCCACTGATGCTCGAAGGGATCAGACTTGCCGGGGAAATGGGATTCAATGTCGGTATTGTGACTAACGCATTCTGGGCAAAATCTGAGGAGGATGCTATGGAAAGGCTTCGTCCTCTGGCTGATCTCGGAGTCGCTGATCTCAGTATAAGTGACGATGCGTTCCACTTCGGGGAGAGAGAACACAGCCCTGCAATGCGAGTCATGGCTGCAGCAGACAGGTTGGATATTCCCGTTTCCCCGATCTGTATCAAGAAGCCATTCCTGGAGGAAATGCCCGGACAGGGCCAGGGCAGGGGCAAACCTGTAATCGGAGGTGGTGCGCTGTTCAAAGGGCGTGCTGTTGAGAAGTTGACCGGGGGATTGCCACGCAGACCCTGGCAGGAACTGACGCAATGCCCTTACGAGGATCTGCGATCCCCTGCGAGGGTGCACCTGGACCACTATGGTCACGTTCAACTGTGCCAGGGATTGAGTCTGGGAAACATGTGGCAACATCCACTCTCTCAGCTGGCGCTCGAGTACGAGGCTGACTCACACCCGATCTGCGGTCCGCTTGTTACAGGAGGTCCCGCTCAGCTGGCGGAACAATACGGCGTAGAACATGATGATGAGTACATTGACGAATGCCACTTCTGCTATCTTGTTCGCCGCGCAATTATAGACAGGTTTCCGGAGTTCCTTGCCCCGGGGCAGGTCTACGGGTTTGGGGACGAACAGGAACACCACTGACCTGACTCTGTTGACACTGCTTTTTGATTTCCTGCGGCAAACTGCAAAGCAATCAACAATTCCCGGGCAGCAGGTGATTCTGAATACAACGCTGCAGGTATAACTATGAAGTACATGCAACCACTTGTTACCGGCCTTCTTCTTCTGCTGCTCGTCCATCCGGTATGCAGCCAGCCCGCACCACTGTGCACATATGACGAAGAGCTTCCTGATGATTACCTGCCATTCACACTGTATCAACTTGATGACAGGCTGGAGGGCGCCAGCATATTTCTTGAGGGTTTCACAGTATCAATGATGGTGCCTTATGAATTTCTGGAAACCGGATTGAGTATTGAAGGACTGTTCTCACTGGTTCGTAATCAAAATGTGACCGGCACTGTGACCTATCCGAATGGAAAGATCACCCCTGTCAACTACGAAATCGTTCACCACAGGGGGAGTGAGGACCTATATATGAAGTCCTCACTTGGATATTTCCTGTGGGAGTTTTTATCGGTCCAGGATGACAGACTCTGTTTCGCAATCTACTGGTGGTATCGTCCACCAGCCATGGAGGTGGATCTGGAGATTATTGAAATGAGCCTCGAACTTCTGGCGGATTCAGACCAGTGGCACAAAGCTGATGACAGGGATTGCGCTGCTGACATCAGTAATAATCACTGGAGTCTCTTCTGCGCCCTGAAGCACGCATCAATTGAAAAAACAGGGGAGTACAACCATCACAACTGTGCGATACAGACCACAAGACAGGTGATCGATGAGATGATACCTGATCATGGGTATGCACACACCCTGATGGATTACAATAATGCTCCATCCGTGAAGCATGATGATGTCCTGCGCGTACTTGAGCTGTCCGGTATGCGCATCCAGAGGGAGTTGCTGGAGTCACAGGTTCCAGGACAGTAGTTGTCAGTCTGGTCCGCTTTCAAACAGGTTTCGTCATAAATGAGGTACAGATCATGAAGCGTCAATCATTATTCATCATCATTATACTGACCGCGGTGCTGCTTGCATCCTGCGTTCCGGGCCCGAACCTTGCTGCCCCGGTAACTGAGGAGATCGCCGGATTCTGGTTAGGCCTCTGGCACGGTTTCATATCCCTTTTCACCTTCATTATCTCGCTCTTCAAGGAGGATGTGAGTATCTACGAGGTAGTCAATAACGGTGGGTGGTACAACTTCGGTTTCATAATCGGCGTCATGATCTTCTGGAGTGGCAGTGGAGGCGGTGCGGCCGGGTCCAAGTGCCGCAAGCAGTAACAGAGTGGACCAGAATCCAGAAATCCGAGATATCTGAAAGAGCAACTGCAACAGAAGGTTCAATCATGATCAAGATAGTGCTCTCAGTATTCCTGTGTCTTTCAGTTATCCAGAACCTGTATGCAGGCAGGTCTTCCAGTGATAGTGATATGTTCTGGAGGGCAGATCTTCATGTTGGAACCAGATGGCTGGATTACGATGCACTGAACTCTCAACTGGGTTCACTTGGATATCCAACTCTGAATAACAGGAATACTCTGTTCGGATTTACGATCGGATCAAGTGATCGTATGGGTGGTGGTGGCTTTGTTGTTGACGTACACGGTAGCCAAGAAGAATCGAGAGGAAATAGTTCAGAACTGTTCTGGGCTTCATTCGATTACTTTCTGCATTACGATTTTTCCTTCTGGGGAAGAGTTGATATCACCCCGAGCGCCACGATAGGCTATGATTACTTATCGCTGGATCTGGATTCCTATGGACATTCAAGTTTTGATGTTACTGTCAAACCGGCATTGGCTTTTAATATCTATAGATCAAAAGGCAGAACCAGAGGTTCCGGTGTATACCTGACAGCAAAATGTGGATATGTTTTGCCTGTCTATTCTGGTAAATGGAAAATCGATGATGGATCACCCGCACAGGCACTACCGGAAATCAGCATGAAGGGTATGTTTGTACATGTTGGTATTGGCTGGAGCGCCTGGGGGCTATAGTCTGCAGGCCAGACAAGCCTGTCTGGAATCGCTATGACTTAAGCATTCGCAGCATACAGGCTGGTATATGATACAACTGGAGAATAGAATGATGAGAAACGAATCGGTGAAAAGTTCAATTGCCCTCGGTCTGTTTCTGTTAGTTGGGATGATAGCACTCGGATTTCTACTCAATAGTGCAATCACGAACTTCCGTATGATGGATCGCACAGTCACTGTTAAAGGACTCTCAGAACGGGAAGTCCCTGCTGATGTTGCAGTCTGGCCAATCAGGTTTCAGGAAGCGGATAACAGCCTGATCGACTTATCCATGAAGATCGAGGCTAATAATCAGCTGATCATTGAATTCCTTACAGATGAGGGTTTCAGCATAGATGAAATCTCGATTGCGGCTCCGGCAATACAGGACCGCCAGGCAAATGCTTACGGCGATGCTTCTAACATCAGGTTCCGCTTCGTCAGTAGCTCAACTATTACTGTCTACAGCACAAAAGTGGACCTGGTAGTAGCGACTACGCGGAAGATGGTTGACCTGGCGAAGAAAGGAGTCGCGATAACCAATGATCAGTACGCCGATCGCACACAGTTTCTTTTTCAGAGTTTGAATGATATCAAACCGGAGATGATCGAGGAGGCTACACGAAATGCCAGGGAAGCAGCAGAACGGTTTGCAAAGGACTCAGGCAGTTCAGTAGGGCGAATCAGAAAAGCGCGTCAGGGACAGTTCACGATTTCAGCTCGGGATGAGGGAACTCCATACATTAAGCGGGTAAGGGTAGTCACCACCGTTGATTATCTGTTGACCGATTAGGAATTGTGGCACGAAATGCTATCGTAATGTCAATTGCAGATGGAACTCGAGAGTTATTAGAGCTACCTGGATTGAATAGAAAAGTCAATCATACAAGAGGAGTATCATTGTTATGAGAAATTGCGTGAAGTGGAGTCATCTACTGTTAGTAACGGTTTTTTTAAGTCTGGGAATGCTGACTGCCTGTGAGAAGGACAATCCCACAGGTGGTGATGACGTTGAAGTCGGGACCTTCACAGCGACAGTTGATGGTGATGCAATGGATTTCAGTACCGGTGCTGTTGCTACAGAATCATTGCTTGATCCTGAATGGTATATGGTTGCCGGAGCAGACAGTGATAACAACAACATCGTGATGAATATCCCGGCTGACACTGGTAATTACGATCTCGGTGTTCAACCGGACGATCCCAATCTGGTGATTAATCTGGATGGCACTGCCTGGACCGCTATATCCGGGGCTTTGAATATCTCTACTTCTACGGAAAACAATCTGGCAGGGGCATTTAATGGGACTCTGACAGACGACCAGCTGAACACCATCAGTGTTGATGATGGTCTGTTCAATGTCGAGATAATGCTGGTGAATCCATAAGGTGTCTGCACTGGTATGAAAACTCTTTACCTGATTCATCATTCACATACTGATATCGGATATACGCACAATCAGACAACCGTACGGCGTTTCCATATCGGTTATATCCGGCAGGCGCTGGCAATTCTGGAGCAGCGTGGGCTGGATAATGGTTTTCGGTGGGTGTGCGAGAGCTTCTGGGGTGTGGAACAGTTCCTGATGGTGGCTGATGAGCAGGAAAGGGTACGCTTTGCCAGTGCGGTAAAGGCTGGTGCTATCGGCCTGTCCGCTAACTATGCCAACTTCAGCGAGCTGCTCTGCGAAGAGGTCCTTTCCCGGTTGATTGCCAGGGGGACCGCTTATGGCCAGAGCATCGGCCAACCGGTAGAGAGTGCTATGACGGCCGATATCAACGGTTTCGGTTGGGGCTTCTGCAGGGCTCTGCAGGGAAACGGTGTTAACAATCTCTTCACCTGTATCCATACACACCACGGTATGTACCCCCTGCAGCTGCACCGTCCCTTCAACTGGTCTGGCCCTGATGGAAGACAACTGCTGGTCTGGAACGGTGAACACTACCACCTGGGCAATGAGTTGGGACTGGCACCCGGCGCTGTTTCCTCCTACAATATCAAAGATGAGTGTGACGCGCACACCATCTATCACGATCCCTGGCGGGTAGCGGAGATTCGAATCCCGCGGCTTTTCGAGCAGTTGGAGCAGGATGGCTATCCCTATGATTTTCTGCCGGTGATGATATCCGGGCTGCGTAGCGACAACGCTCCACCGAGTGCTGCCATCCACGATCAGGTAAATCGCTGGAACGATGTGCATGGACGGGAGATACAGGTGGAAATGGTCACACTGGACCAGTTTTTTACGCGTCTGCGTGCGGAGGAAATCGAGATACCCGTTTACAGCGGTGACTGGCCGGACTGGTGGACTGATGGTGTCGCATCGATGCCCGCTTCAACGGCTCTGTTCAGGGAAGCGCAACGCAACTGGCGGGTTGTGCGGAAGCTGTATCAATCATCCGGGAAAGCACCGGTCTCAGCTGTGTCAGAGAAACTCTGCGATAACCTGGCACTGTATGCGGAGCATACTTACGGACATGCTTCATCAATAGTGGAGCCATATCACCCGCTGGTACGTTCTCTGGCGGAGCGGAAGCGCGCTTACGCGGCCATAGCACAGGAGGAGGCGCAGACACTGCTGGAAGTCGAGTTGACACACAGGGGGATGGTGGAACACAGGCCAGGGTTACCATTACATTACCGGGTGATAAATCCGCATCCGGTCAGAGTTACCGAAGTCGCCCACCTGCAGATTGAGCACTACGAGTACTATGAAAACCATGTATATCGCGGTGTTGAAGTTATCGATGAAGCTGATGGTAAATCGCTCGCGGCAGGAATCGATCCCACCCCGGTTACTACTACTATCCTGGTGCCGTTGACCCTGCAGGCAGGTGAAGAGAAGACTCTGCGCATCCTGCCCACCATGACACGCGAGTTTACCCCTGATGAGGGCAGGCCGGCTCTGGTGACCAGGCAAAGGGAGGAGCAGGCGGGTCAGTTTGAAACCGATGCTTTCCGGATTGAGTGGCAGCTACCTGAGGGGATTACCTGCTGGCTGTCGAAGAGCACCGGGGAGGATCTTCTGCGAGATGACCGTGATCATCCACCATTCATACCGATTTCGTCGCAGACTCCGATGCCTGATTCACAGGACGCCTGGTCAGTCCGTGGTGCTCTCGGCCTATCCAGAAGCGGAGCGGATGCCAGATGGTCCGTGGGGAAGGTAGTTGCGGTGCGTGAGCATTACTCCGGAGGTACACCTGGTGATCCACTCGAGGATCAGCGTGAGGATCAGACTGTTCCGATGTATCACAGTCTCGAATTTGATATTGAGGTAGCGGGTTGCCGGGAATGCACGCTGGTCCTGACAGCGACAGCCGGACTGCCACGGGTGGATCTGACCCTGAAGGTTAACAAAGAGAATTGCTGGGCTCCGGAGAACCTTTATCTGTCATTGCCGTTCGGGAGCGGGGCACGTGATACAATCTGGCTGGATAAAGCTGGTGGCGCGGTTTGCGCGCGGGTCGATCAATTGCCAGGTACGTTGATAGATTACTACTCGCTACAGGATGGATTTGTATCACAGAGTGGAAAAGGGATGATTGCTGTAACCATGATGGACAGCCCTCTGCTGCAACTGGGTCCGCTTGAGTATCGCAAAGAACATATTCAACATAAGACAGATCAACCCTGTCCTGATCAGGCGTTGCCTTATGCCTGGTTGATGACCAATTACTGGGAGACCAATTTCGCCGCCGGCCTGGGTGGTTTTCATTCCTTCCGTTTCAGTGTGTTTCAACCTGATGCAGCAGAACCGGACGCGCTGATCCGCCAACTGCAGGTGGCAAACGATGGACTGGTCTGTTTTCGACTTTCAGACGACTCATAGTGTCACATCTGTAAAACAGATACAGAATCTGCTTCAAACTACTTCTATAGAACAATAACCCCACCACAATCCATAACTATAAATATACTTTGCGTTAGAGTTGAGATGCAG
>CAZCRT010000045.1:3918-19822 GCA_964501185.1 uncultured Bacteroidia bacterium | reverse complement strand
TTCTCACAATTTAGGAACACTGCCCATTCTTATACACAACTTTTGAAGCTAACTCTCGCTGCAGCAGATTATTCACTGGTGGCTGACAGTATTTTCGTGATCAACAACCACGAAGAGTTTACCCACGGTGAATCGGTTTCATATACAGGTTTTATTGTTGGTTGTCCCAACTATAGCATTACACTCAGTCACATCTATGTGATGGATAACTCGGCTCTTCGTTCAGATCTTGATGAATTCCCAGACAATACGGCTTCTACACACTATGCTATTCGCATCACTGGCAAAACAGTCACTGCGAACCATCTGGTGGTTGCCAATAATGTTAATGATTTCCATCAGAATTCTCTGGGGATGTTTCTCGATGGCACTGGACCAGATCAGCGGGTTTTTCTCGATGATATTCTCATCCACGATAATGTCAGGCTTTACCCTAATCCGGGAGTTGACGAGTGGAACGGTCGTGGCTCTGGTATTAGAACAGCGAACAATTCAGATATGCGTTTGGAGATCAACAACCTGCGTATCTATAATCAGCACAGTACAATACTTGGTGCGGCAGTATATGCCATGTGTGACACATCTATCATTCGTAACTCGCATATCGCTGATTGTGGACATGGTTCAATTTCGGTTGTGACTGATCACTTCGAGATGGATAATGTGCTGATCAATGATTGCTGGAATACACGCGTGGAGCAATCCTCGCATGTCGTACAAGCTGCTATTTATGGCGACGCTCGCATCAGTAATTGTACAATTGTAGATTCCTATGGTGACTACGGCAAAGCTCTCTATATAAGTGGCTCAGACAATGGTGATGAAGTAGATGTTCTGATCGAGAACTGTATCATTGAGAACAGTTGTTCCTATGGTGAAGCATTGGGCTACTTTGAAGAGGCCATCACAAACTTCACCGTCCGTTACTCCAACATAGACGGCGGCTGGGAGGGTGAGGGCAACATCGACGAAGATCCCCTGTTCACAGATCCCGAGAATGGCGACTACACGTTCCTTGAAGGTTCGCCCTGCATAGATACCGGCAATCCTGATCCCCTCTATAACGATCCTGAAGATCCCAATCACACCGGCTGGCCGCTCTGGCCATCGCAGGGTACACTGCGCAACGACATGGGTTGTTATGGTGGACCCGGGGCAATCGATCTTTGGGATTATCAGGATATACCAGCGCGACCGCAACCACCTGTACGACCGGAGACGATTGAACTACATCAAAACTACCCCAACCCCTTCAATCCAACCACCATGATCGAATTCACATTACCTTATCCCCAGGACGTCCAGCTAACTGTTTACAATATCCTAGGGCAGCTGGTGGCGGTGTTGGCGGAGGGTATGTATGCGGCGGGACTACATTGTGTGACGTTTAATGCATCTGTAGGGGCAACCCCCCGTGCCAGCCCATTGTCCAGCGGCGTGTACATCTATCGGTTGACAGCAGGTGATGATATTATATCACGGAAAATGATTCTGGTTCAATAAATGTTTGCATGGTGTGAGTGGATTCCCCCCTGAAGCGAAACCACCTCCTCGAAACCGCCTCCTCGAAACCGCAGGGTTTCGCTTCAGAGGGTTTCGCTTTAGAGGTTTCGAGAAGCGCGGGAATGACTTAATACGCTGTTTGGATTCTATCTGCCCTTTGTGCCTTTTGTGGCCATCATCTCATCCCCCCCACCTCAATTGCCTTTGTATTTATCCCGATGGCGATTATTTTATCTGACAATCTTAGCGTTCAACACTCATCCTGCGTACTACAGTACAACTTGTAACTAGAGTGTCGTCAGCCGGATTTCACCAACAGGAACTGCCGTCGATGACATCTCCGAACAATGAATCCAGCCTATCCATCATCACCAGTGATCGCTTTCGTGACCACCTGATGCCACCCGGCCACCTGGAATGCCCGGAGCGGATCACTGCCGCCCGGCAGGCGCTGGAACAGGCTGACTTTGCCGACCGTCTCGATTGGATCCCCCCCCGCAAAGCTACAATAGAAGAGCTGGAGCTGGTTCACACTTCTGAACACATCAGACATGTACGGGACAGCTGCGCACAGGGTGTCGGTTATCTCGACCCCGATACACCGGTCTGTGAAGCGAGTTACGAAGTGGCACTGCTCTCCGCCGGTGCCTGGCTGACCGGCCTCGAGGAGCTGCTGGAGCGTCAGCGCAGCGCGTTTGTGATCTCCCGTCCACCCGGACACCATGCCGAACGCGATCGCAGCATGGGATTCTGTCTCTTTTCCAACTGTGCCATCGCTGCCCGGTATGCGCTTGAAGTGCGGGGCATTAAGAGAGTGGCCATTCTGGATTGGGATGTCCATCACGGCAATGGCACACAACACATTCTGGAGGAAGACCCCCGCGTTGCCTATTGTTCCCTGCACCAGTACCCTTTCTACCCCGGTACCGGGGCTGCCTATGAGCGTGGCGCTCATGACAATGTGCTCAATATTGCGCTTCCAGCCGGAACCGGTATCTCGATGTACAGGGAGGTGATGAGCGGGATGGCTGTTCCATTTCTACGGAATTTTCAGCCTGAATTGCTGCTGATCAGCGCCGGCTCCGACGCCACCCGTAAGGATCCCTACGCCGGTATGCAGCTCGATCCGGAGGATTATGTTGAATTTACCCTGATGGCTCGCCAGATTTGTGACAATCTGCTGGTGGGTCTGGAAGGTGGTTACGATTTAGACGACCTGGCGGCTGGAGTGACCGCGGTTGCCGGTGCTCTGCTCGATGACTCACCCCCGCAACCTGATAGCCTTGAAAGATGATCCCGGAGAGTGGGCACTACCGCTATCCACTCACCTGCCCGACGCCGATAAAGGAGCTTACCATGAATCTGAAACGAATCTTCATCATGTTCTCTCTGCTGCTGTTACCTCTACTCACAGCGACAGCTCAGGAGGACCCCAGACAGCTGACGATTTTTCACACCAATGATATGCACGCGCATTATGGACCCTCACCCGCAACCTGGCTGGATCAGGATCCACCACCGCAACTTGGTGGTTTCATAGCTCTGCACTACTATCTCGAGCAGGCGAAAGCAACCGTCGCGCAATCATTGGTGCTGGATGCCGGTGACTGGATGACCGGTACTCCTCTTTCCGATATGGAAATGGGAGGTGCCAGGGGTGGTGGTCTGGTACACCTGCTGAATCTCATCGGTTACGATGCCACCGTAATCGGCAACCATGAACTGGACGGTGGTATTGAAAATCTGGAACGGTTGATAGAATTGATGAAGTGCGATGTAATCACAGCCAATTTCTTCCGGGATGAGCAGCTGGTGGGGACACACCCGTATAAAATCTACCGTAAGGGTGGGCTGAAAATCGCGGTTATCGGCCTCACTCTGGATGACATGTTCGGGATCGCACCCCATTCAGAAGGATTGGAAGTTCACAGCTGCGTTGGGACCGCTCAGCGATTAATCGATAAGCTGGATCCAAAATCCGATCTGATCGTGCTGTTGACCCATCAGGGGTGGCAGGCGGACAGCCTGCTGGCGACACGACTGCAAAACGCTGATATCATTGTCGGTGGCCATTCCCATACCCGGATTGATCCGCCCCGTGAAGTAAACGATATGCTGCTGGTGCAGGCTGGTAGTTACACCAGATATCTCGGCAGGCTGGATATTACCGTGCAGGATGATGCAATTACTGCTTACAACGGTGAATTGATACCACTCTGGGTTGAGGGAATAACACCCAATCAGGAGATAAGCCGCCTCGTCCAGGTTTTTGAAATGCAGATTGACGCTGAGTATGGTGCTGAGATCGGAAAATCTGAAGTTCGCCTTACCCGTAGTTACTACGATGAGAGCGATCTGGGTAACTGGCTGACTGATGTTCTGCTGGCTTCCGGCGATGCTGATTTTGCCATGCTCAACAGCGGTGGTATTCGTGCCAACCTTGAAGCGGGGCCGATCAGTCGTCTCACAATTGCTGAGATGTTACCATTCCAGAACCATCTGGTACGATTCAACTGCACAGGTGAGGAGCTGCTGACATTTGTCAAACTCAATGCCAGGGCTTCCTCCTTTGAAGAACATGGTATTATCCAGGTCGCCGGAATCAATTGTGAATGGCGGGTCGAAGGTGATGAAGTCACGATTGCCAGTGCTACTGTTAACGGATTACCGGTCGAGGCCGAAAAGGAATACAACGGCATTACAGTGGACTATGCCCTCAGTAAGGCGGATCGCTATCTGGGCTTTGAACCGGACTCACAGAAGGACACACATACCCTCATCTACGATGCGGTAGTTCAGTATATTCAGGGGCATCCTGAAGTCAAGCGTCCTGTTCGGGGACGGTTGATAGAGTTGCAATAGTAATACAGTCTTGAATAGTAGTGCCTGTCGGGTTGCAGCCTGACTGTTCAGTAAATAGAAGGAGTTTCCCATGCCTGTGTGGTTAAACAATTTTCTCCCGATTCTGATCCTGCTGGTAGTGGTAACGGTTGTAATCGGCCGTCTGCCAAGAATTGATGTTGGTCACAACAAAGCCTTCCGCAAACGCCGGGTAATGAACTGGCTGCCGCTGGGATTGACCTATGCCTTTCTCTATATGGGTCGCTATAACCTGAAAGTGAGCAAGTTCGCCTTCGAGGAAATCCCCGGTATGGATGGTGGCGCCCTGATGGGTAATGAGGCCTTTGGTATCATTTTCGGGGTCGGCACGATAGTCTATGGTTTCTCCTTTCTCATCAACGGGCCGCTGACCGACCGTCTGGGTGGGCGCTTTTCTATCCTGACCGGTGCTGCCGGCGCGCTGGCTGCTAACGCCCTGATGGGTCTGGCTTCGATGATGCTGCTCTATAAATGGCCCGGGTGGGAGTTTGTAGCAGGTAATTTCGTTGCCCTCTTTTCGGTTCTTTATGCTATCAACATGTACTTCCAGAGCTTCGGTGCTGTCGCCATTGTCAAGGTGAACGCCTCCTGGTTCCATGTGCGCGAAAGGGGTGTCTTCGGAGCCATCTTCGGTATCCTGATTTCCCTCGGTATCTACTTCGCCTTTGACTGGGGTTATATGATTCTCGGCAGCATGGGACTGGAATGGGTATTTCTGGTCCCGGCGATTCTGCTCGGAATCTTCTTCGCCATCGACTGGTTCCTGGTACGTAACACACCGGGTGATGCAGGTCAACCGGATTTCAACACCGCTGATGCTTCCAGTAACGACACCGGCCCGCAGCTTGGTGCTATGTCTGTCTTCAAACTGATGCTGAAGAACCCGATTATTATGACGATTGCAATTATCGAGTTCAGCAGCGGTTTTCTGCGGCAGGCAATCATGCAGTGGTTCCGTACTTTTGCCAAGCAGACAGACGCCGTCCTGCATCTGAAGGACAGTTTCGTCTATGATAACTGGGGATTGCTGCTCTGTTGTGCCGGTATTCTGGGTGGTGTGCTGGCCGGTACAATATCTGATCATATCTTCGGTTCCCGGCGTGGGCCGGTTGCATTCCTGCTCTACGGTATCATGTTAGCCGGATCGCTTGTACTGACCTTTGTCTTTAAATCACCTGTTGTTGGTCCATTAGTCCTGGTCATGTCAATGGCTGTTATCGGTGTGCACGGCATGCTTTCCGGTACCGCCAGCATGGACTTCGGTGGTACCCGTAACGTTGGAATCGCCGTTGGCATAATTGACGGATTCGTCTATCTCGGCACCGCGGTCATGTCCTTCACCTACGCCTGGCTGCTGCCGAAGGAGCAGTTGTCTCCGACCGGTGAGCTGATTGGACCGGCTACCGATCCCAACAACTGGTTCGCCTGGCCGATCGCCATGATTCCGATTGCGTTGCTCGGTTTGATCCTGGCGGCGAAGGTCTGGCATGCTTTTCCGAAGCCTGCTAAGAAGTAAGGAAAGATTAACCACGAAGGGCACAGAGTTCACGAAGAGGGATATTGTTAAGAAACAGCTATAGTACTTCAACCGGCAGGGGAAGTACTCAAGTGTTTCAGGAACGGAAACAGTGAAGAAGCGATACTACTGTCATCAGGTTAACCCTGAAGAGAAATGAAGGCTTTATCCATAATGTACTTTGTGATCTTCGTGGTGAACTGTTTTCTGGTGAGAGTTTAAAAGGAGGATAATCATGTCTGCTGAAGCTAAGAAACCGACACAGGAAGATATGCACCGTTTTTTTGCTGCCAACCTGTTCAATCTGACCTGGGAGCTGATCGAGAAGGAGAATCGCACCCGGGAGGATGACGAACGGATGCTGTATGCTGCCTGCGCTTCCCGCTTTCACTGGGGTGAGATCGGGACACCGCTGGAATTTGAACGGGGGGAATGGATGATCTCCAGGATTTGCGCAATTCTTGGAAAAGCTGCTCCTGCCCTGGCTCATGCAGAACGCTGCCTGGAAATCTGTGATCAGAACAATATCGCTGATTTCGATATCGCCTTTGCTTACGAGGGAATTGCCAGAGCTTTGAAACTGCAGGGTGATGAGAGCAAAGCTGCTGAGTATATCGAGAAAGCAGAAAACGCAGCCGAAGCTATCGCCAAGAAGGATGACCGCGATTATTTTCTTTCCGAGCTTGCAAGGCTCAGTTTATAAAAAGGAATACTCACCACGAAAACCACAGAGTAC
This sequence comes from uncultured Bacteroidia bacterium, assembly GCA_964501185.1. Taxonomy (GTDB): domain Bacteria; phylum CAIWAD01; class CAIWAD01; order BS150m-G50; family BS150m-G50; genus BS150m-G50. The sequence continues at coordinate 13,187 of CAZCRT010000045.1, read as the reverse complement.
ACGAAGGGAAACAAAGACTTTATCCAAAGCATACTTCGTGCTTTTCGTGTCCTTCATGGTGAAAGATTTTCAGAAGCCCTATAGAGGTAATGATGAGACTTTCATTAGTATTGATTGCACTGCTGCTGTTTGTCATGACACCGTTTTCAAATGAAGGTAGAACCATGGCTCAGGAAAACAATCCGGCGTCAGAAGCGATGCGCACTCTGGCTGAAGCTGCCATGTCAGAACTGGCAGATAATGGCAGCGAGGCGGCTATCGTGTTCCTGGAAGCACAGGAAAACAGGCAGCTTGCGCTGGAAGCATGTGAAGCGCTGATGCCGCATTACTACTGGCAGCAGAAGAATCTGGACACAAGCCTGCTGTTTGGAAGAACCGGTGTCAGGCTGGGAAATGAACTGGCTGCTGCTTCTGAGGATGCGGTAGAAGCGAATCAGATCCGCACTCATGTGAAGATCATTTTATACAACATTGCATCTTTCAGCTGGCCCGGTTGGGATGAGCCTGGAGTGCTGATTACACCGGAGCAGGAAGCTGAAGGATTGGCCGCTGCACGCAGTAATCTCCAGCTGGCAATCGAACTGGAGAAACCGGAGCTTCCCATCTCCCGAGCCTGGTGGCTGCTGGGGGCTCACCTTTTGACTGCAGGCGAAATCCGGGAGTCTGCCTCTGCCTTCGGGATGGCTGCAGAACTGGCTACCCGCGTGAAAAAACGGGACGAGCAGCTGCTATCACTGGCATTCAGGCAGCTTGCCCTCATTCAGCTGCAACCGGAATCAGGCAAGGATGAACAACGGCTCTATGGATATATGGAGGAGCTGGGACGCATGGAAGAGGGGGAGTTCTTCACCAACCAGATTGAAACTGCCCGTCAGGTGCTGGGGAGGAAGTAGGGAGTAAGAAGAAGACTCACCGGGGTACACGGAGGGAAGAAGGAGACACTGAGAAGAAAACGTAAGATTGCTAACTCCGGAAAAGAGAAATAGAGGTTTTGTAGGGGCGAACCTCGTGTTGCCCATTGGCTAAGCTGTAACCGTCATATATCACTGGTTAAAGTAAAGTCCAGGGAGAACAGGATCATGTGGGATACAGTCGGAACAATTGCTGCAGTTGTTGTGATAATACTGCTGTTTGAAATGCTGGATATTGCAGAGATATTCAAGAGCCGCCTGATGGGCGGATCGTCCCGAAAGGATATTGAGAGCAGAGTTGCTCAGTTGGAAGAGCGTTTGAATGATATTGAAAGAAAGAATGGGTAGAAATAGTGTTCCCTTGTTTGAATCCTCTCCAACAGTCACTTCGTGGTAAGTTTCTTCCAGTCCCGTAGGTACCGCCAGCTCCCCCGCAACAGCGCCGAACCGATCGCCAGGTAACCGACGGCGAGTAGTAGCCGGGGCATATAATGGGTATGTCTCAGAAAAGTACCCATGGAAATCATCACCGCTATCAGCAGATAGCTGTGCCAGGCCTGAAAAGCAAAAAGGCAGGGCCACTCAGGCAACTCCCTGATCCGTTCAATGTTATGCTCAACAACCTTTCTGAAGCCGATACGGGTGATCAGCAATCCCAGCAACAGTCCGGCACCGATGAGCAGCAATATGGTAATGATAGTATGGGAAAGCATCCAGAGCAGGGCAAAACGGATCAGGATAAATCCTGCAACAGCCCAGAACAGACCGGACAGAAACATTAACAGGGAGCGTTTTACGGCAGGTTTCAGTGAAGACATAAAGGAAAAATAGAATAGCCCCTCCGGTCAAGGGGCTACTCATATCATTGATACAATAGTTGTTAAGCGTTATCGCTGGTTTCAGCGTCACCCATACTCTTGATACCGATGGCAAAACCGAGTGTGGTGAGAAACAGCAATGGCGCCAGAATAGCCATGACGACATCACCTGAGAAGAACAGCAATTGCTTGCCAGCGCTCAGGAAAGTCAGTGCTATGCCACCCAGACCGATCAATGCGCCACCAATTGAGAAGTAGAAGAATCCGCCTGGAGCCTGTTTGGCCTTGATAGCCATGATTGGCACGAAGAAGATGGTCAGACCGGCGATTGCATGGAAGATCGGATAGATAATTCTGGAAAGGTCGGCGAAACCACCGTACTTGACTACTGCAATAAGCAGAAGGCCAAGGACCATCAAGCCGAGGTAAGGCTTATGCATGCGGGGATAGAAGCGAGCAATCAGACCGGTAGCCAGGCTGAACGGTATTACGCCTGCTACGACTGAGACGAAGTTCCATGTCAGGGCTTCCCAGTTGGCAAAGATGAGAATCAGTCCTGCGACCAGCATCACCAGAAAAGCGACAGCGAAGTAGTAGCGGCAGGGGCAGGTGTTCTCCTTGCAGTCATCATTCTTGACCAGTTTCCAGACCAGATAAAGAGAAAGCAGACCGGTCAACAGCAGAAAAACTTTGTCGAGAATAGTCATAAGAGCATCCTTTCAGTGATTGTGTGATACAATAGTACAGTTAGTAGTGAGATCTCCGAGCAATATCTAAAGAATCAATATCAACATCGCTGTGGCCATATAGATCGAAGCGAACTTGAACAGGGTAAAATTTGTCTCACGCGAGGGATTCAGAATCAGACGCAACGACAGTATAACCAGGAGCAGGCTGCCAATCCGCAGCACCATCAGTCCGGCGCGTGGAATATCCAACAGGTAGAAAATGATCATGAAAATGCCTGCAGCCAGCAGATTTGCCAGGGCGATGAAATAGCGTGCCTTGACAAATCCAAACACATTGGGAAAGATGGGGACCCCTGCCAGACGATAGTCATCGGAGTGATTCATGGCCAGGGTCAGGATGTGAGTCGGTATCCAGAGCAGTATGGAGAGACCCATCAGCAACCCGATGCTGTCAACAGCGCCAATTGCCAGTACCCTGCCCGCCAGTATCGGCATACCACCCGCAATACCCCCGAAAACAATCGACCAGGGAGAACGGCGCTTCAGCCAGATAGTGTAAATGATGAGGTCGGCAAAGATACCGATCAGAACCATCAGAGCATAGAGTGTGTCTATCCGGAAATTGAGTGCCATTCCCGCCAGTATCAGCAGTGTGCCGAACCATGCTGCGGCCCGGTGGGTAAGGTGGCCGGAGGGAAGAGGACGCTGATTCGTACGTTTCATCACCGCGTCGATATCACGGTCACATACCATGTTGACAGCTGTGGTACCGCTGACTGCCAGCAGTAAACCCAGTAAAGCCAGTAACAGAGTAGAAGTCGGCAGATTGCCGCCGGAGCCCAGATAACCGGCCAGAGCGGTAAACAGCAACAGGCCGGTCTGCGGCGTTTTAATCAACTGCAGGTAAAATCTTGTCAGTTGCATATTTGACCGTTAGTGATGGACTGTGGACTCCACTTCAGTTTCCCCGGTTACAGATGTGGTCGTCGAGCGCACCGCACGAAAGCCAACCTGGAAGCTGGTGTACTCCGGTATACCGCTGTTTTCAGTCCAGCAGCGCAGATCATATGCATACTCCATCATGCTGCCACCGTAGATCAACCGTTGGTGACTGCCATGCAGAACATCCCCCATCCATTCCGCGACATTGCCGGCCATATCGTAGCAGCCATATGGTGAAGGGCTGTCAATCGTCTGGAAATCACCATGCATGTTACCGTTGTAGAAACCGACCGGGGTAGTGCCGTTGGCGTCATCAAAGGGGTCGTGACTGTGTTGGTAGTTGGCACGCGCAGGCGAAGGTTCCTCATCAAAGGGGAAAGCCCTGCCATCCGTCCCGCGTGCCGCCTTCTCCCATTCCAGGTAGGTGGGCAAACGCCAGCCGTAGTGTTTTGTAAAAGCCCATGCACCCATCCAGGAGACATAGGCAGCGGGGAAGAGTTCATATCCGGGAACGACAGTGACAATACCTTCATTCATGCGCAGCCTGGATTTCTGACCGTTGAATGCGCAATAATCGTAATCACCCGCAGGAAACCTGTGTTCATGGCGGCCGTTATGAAAGACATCGCCGGGATAATGCCCCCGCACCATGCCGTCGCTGATAGTAACCTCACCGGAAGTCAATGCCTCGTTTAGATAAACCGCATACTGCTGCCATGTTACCTCGGTGGTCATAATCTCGTATGTATAGTCTATGTCGATAGAATGATCGTTCAGTCCGGAAATGAATACACCCGGTGGCACAGTAACCCAGCTGCCCGGAACTACATTCAGTCTCAGGTCGATAGAGCCTGGATCGACATCCTCAGCCGGTTCGCCACATGAAATCAGAACCAGCATAAGTGCTGCCATTCCCCCCAGTTTGAATATTTTCCTGTTCAGTAATTTGAACAGTAACCAGACCATGTAGATTGCCAGCACAATCTCCACCAGAGCGAGACTGATATCTGTCAGGATCATATAGAAATCCACCAGCGGTTGCTGGTTTTCTTCTGACACCCAGAGTCGCTTGAGTGAAAACAGGGTGATCATCGCAAAGGCGAGATCGGATCCGATAATGATGGTCCAGCCGAACCACTGACGCAGCTTACCCTTAATCGGGAAGACTTCACTCATCAGATAGAAGAGAACAATGGTTCCGGTCAGCGCCGAGAGAATATGCCAGTGTCCTGTGAGTGCGATACGTTCTTCACGGAAGGGGATTGTACGGAATATCTCCTCAAGTTTAATCGCCATGAAGATACCGACACCGCTGACGGTGAAGTTCATGAATACCATCTGCCAGAGCGCCCCGAAACGCAGGGGGTCTTTTATCAGAGCACCGATACGACCGAAGAAACCGACTTTCTCCCTGCCCTCGATTCCTTCACGGATCAGTTTAGCCCAACCGAAGATCACCAGCATCAGGGCACCGGACATCGCGAAAACCGCTCCAAAATAAATGATGGTGTGTGCATAGAGATGAAAGGGGACAACCAGCCAGACACCGAGTGTAAGCACAATGGTACCGGCAATAAAGAGCCGGATACCGATTTTGTGGGTGATACCCTGCCAGTCAAACCAGCGACCGATGATGAGAGTGACAGCGATACCGATCAGCGAAAGCATGATGTGCAGGTGACCGATAATGGCCAGTTGCAATGCGCTGTGATGAACATGCCGGACTCCGTTCTCAGCCAGGAAAGTCTCGTGGCCATTGCCCCAGTAAGAACCGGCCACGGCACCGAAAATTGCAGAGCCAAGCATTGCGGCTGCCATGACAAAGAAAGCTGCTCTCTCCAGCGGCATTCCTTTACGGGTATGGGCGTAGTGTGCCTCAGGATTATAGTATGCACGATTCCAGGGCCAGAGTGCAATTGTCAGCAGGACGCCTGCATAAAAAACCAGCGCCTGCCCGACCAGGAAGAGGCCGTGAAAGGCCCAGTTGTGACCCCAGTAGGCAAAACCCAGTCCGAAGATCACTACCAACAGGTAGCCCACCGTGATGATGTTGCGGATATTGGCAGACTGCTGCTCTTTGAATTTGACAACTGCGAGAATCAGGTAGGTGACCAGGGCGACGAAAGCGATGGCAATCGTATGGTAGAGCATAATGATACGCCCCTCACGATCACCGGGATTCATGTCCATGGCAAGCAGTTTTTCGGTTACCGCTGCTATTCCCCATTCTTTCATTGGGCCTGACAGGGTTCCGAACACCGCTACGATAACTGCAATAATAGCAGCGTTTACCAGGATCACTCCCGGGATGGTGGTGAAGAGAAACTTGATGCGGCTTTTCATAGTTTCCATAGCGGTTCCTTTATTTGGTATAACTCGATCTTTTCGCTGTTCAGGGCGATACAAGTGTGACTATATATGCTACCGTCAGGTAGTATATTGTCTTGATGCAACTTTGTCAAGAGAAATGTCCAACCGGGACGGTACCGGTATGCGATGTTAAAACAGTGCGTGAAAAGATGTTTGCATATATGTGGCGATATGGGCATATTACCATATAACTGGACTTCATTGTTAGGGATTACTGGGAGGAATCATGGAATGGGGAGCGCGTTTCGACTTCATCAAAAGGGCGGGAGTTCTAAAGGCTTTAGCGCATCCATCTCGACTGTACTTTGTAACTCAGCTTCAGGATGGGGAACAGTGTGTGCAGGAACTGGCTGAGATGGTTGATGCAGATGTCTCCACAGCATCCAAGCACCTGAGTATACTGAAGAACGCCGGCATCCTGCAGGATGAAAAACGGGGTGCCAGGGTCTGGTACAGTTTACGGTCACCCTGTGTGCTTGAGTTTATCGATTGCCTGGACGTGGTGCTCAGCAAGCGCTGATGACCGCCTGCCTAATACTCAATCAGCGGTGGGTTGCAGCAGTGTACTCAGCTGTTGCGCGGAAACCTCCCCCTGCAACATGCCGATGAGTTGATTCTCTGCATCGAGGAAGTATAGCCCGGGTGCTACCAGCAGTGGTTTTAATCTGTGCAGCTCCAGCGCTGCTTTCTTGTCCACATCCCGCTGTATCCTCTGCACACTGATTTCCGGTGCAGTTGCGAGGCTGTTCTGAAGCACCCGCCAGCTTTCATTAATCCGGTTGCGAGTACAGGCGCAGGATTCCTGTAAACCGACAAAAACAATGTGATCGACCGGATTCAGGTTAACAGAGGTGCCTGTTACTGCCTGTGTCACAGCGCTTTCAGCTTCACCGTCAGTGGCGTTGTTATCCTGTCTGGCTCCGCAACCGCTGTGAGTGCCCAATCCTGCGAGCACTGCAACCATAAGCAGTAACTTCATCATCCTGTTATGTATCACGTCAAACTCCTTCTGTTGTCTTTCAAAACGCGCGCAGGGCGAAGTAGATCCCCACGATTACAATAACTACTCCCGCGGCACGGCGGAGTAAAGCTGTGGTACGAATCATTCTTCTGGATTCAATCAGTTTTCTGGCAACTCCCATCGAGGTTCCCGCGATGATGATCAGAACGCTGTGTCCGAGCGAGTACACCAGTAACAGAAAACCCCCATAGGTGACGGAAGCACCGGAGCCGGCCAGGTATGTGAGCAGTACCACCAGAATGGGAGCCGCGCAGGGAGCGGAAACAAACCCGAACAGGAGACCGAGCAGCAGTGCTCCCAGCATCCCGCGGGTTTGCGGCTGTGCTTTAATCGGTATCGGAATGGTGAAGTTCAGGATCCCTGTCAGGTGCAGTCCCATAATGATGCAGACTGCGGCTACTACCCAGTTCCAGACAGCGGAGACATCACCGTAGAGTGATCCGGCCAGAGCGGCCACCATCCCCATTGCAGTGAAGGTGATTGCCAGACCGAGGACAAACAGCAGCGAGAAACCGAATGCCCGCCAGAGAGTCCTTTCACTCTCCCTGCGACCTGCTACAAAACTCATCATCAGTGGAATCATCGCCAGTACACAGGGATTAGATGCGGTGAGTGCTCCGCCGGTAAAAACGGCCAGTATAGCCAACCAGGGATTAGTATGTATGTAGGCTTCCACACCGGAAAGCAGTTCCGTCATCGTTCTTCTCCAAAACTGGATAGCTCAGCTGCTGATCCAGTCTATGATATCCTTCTCCCGGGGAATTCTTCCGGCCGACTTCACTTCACCATCGATGACCAGTGCCGGTGTCATCATCACACCGTAAGCCATTATATCATCAATGTTTTCTACCTTTTCCAGCTCCGCTTCCACACCGGCGCGGGCAATTGCCTGCTCGGTAATTGTATAGAGCTTCCTGCACTTGGCGCAGCCGGTTCCCAGTACTTTGATCATCATCTGTTTTATCCTCTTTCGGTACAGTTCACCATTACTCAGAATAGCCAGCCATAGATATATCCTGCAAGAGTGGAGAGTATCACCACCAGCCCGATGAAAACCAGGGTCTGTCTCGTCCCCAGCACAGTGCGGATGACCAGCATATTCGGAAGTGATACCGCCGGTCCTGCCAGCAGCAGTGCCAGTGCCGGGCCTTTGCCCATACCTGCGTTCAACAGGCCTTCCAGGATTGGCACTTCGGTCAGGGTGGCGAAGTACATCAGTGCGCCCGCCAGCGAAGCAAAGAAATTTGCAGCCAGCGTGTTGCCACCCACCAGCGATTCGATCCAACCGTCCGGGATGATCCCCCGCCCGTTCTCAGGTCCACCCAGCAAAAAGCCTGCCACCAGCACTCCTGCGAACAACAGCGGTAGAATCTGTCTGGCAAATCCCCAGCTTTCCATAGTCCAGTCTTTGAGTTCTTCCCGTTTAAACCAGCGCCACAGTGTCAGCAGCAGGAGCAGGGAGAAACTGCCGGTGATCAGCCACCGTGACTCAAACAGGAGAAACCAGATACCATTTGCCCCCTCTTCTGGCCTGCTCCAGTTGGCAAAGATCAGGATCCCGATCAGAGCGCTGAAAAACAACAGGCTCTGCCAGGGTTTACGCCCGATAGTGGTTGTCGGCATGGATAGAGGTGCATCAGTAACCCGTTGGCCTTCAGTTCGACGAAAGATGAGGTGCATAAGCAGGCCGATGACGACGGAGAATACAATTGCACCCACCGCCCGTGCCACACCCAGTTCGAATCCAAGAACGTGTGCTGTCAGAACGATAGCCAGCACATTGATCGCCGGGCCGGAGTAGAGGAAGGCGGTAGCAGGCCCGAGTCCCGCACCCCGTTTATGAATACCGGCAAAGAGTGGCAGAACGGTGCAGGAGCAAACTGCCAGGACTGTACCGGATGCTGCCGCGACAGGATAAGCCACCAGCTTGCGAGCGTGTGGCCCCAGATATTGTATCACGGCCCCCTGACTCACAAACAGGCCGATAGCACCGGCAATGAAGAAAGCTGGAATCAGGCAGAGGAGCACATGTTCATGAGCATACCACTTGACCAGCTGCAGGGCCTCCATCAGCGGAGCGTAAAGAGTTAACTGCTCCAGCGGTAGAAACCAGGCCAGAACGAATAGAATCAGGATGAGTAGAAATTTGTAGCGCTCGGTCATGGTTGTGTTGATCGGATAAGCTTAAAGAAAGTTATGTTTCAAATGCGACCCGGATAATATGACCATAAAGGCTGGTGAGAGCCATTTAATTCGTACACAACAAAAGGTCTACTAAACCCCAGGCCTTTCAAAGCTCCTGACGAGGTGTACCTGCCGCAGGCAGGCTTCAGCCTTGATCCCCCGGCCGCTGGATAGTCATTCGATCGTTAACCTGCGCCAACTGTATCCGTTCGGTGTGGGGTTCGATAGCCTTGAGAGCAGAAAAGGCCTGCTGAAAAGCAGGCCTTTCAAAGCTCCTGGCGAGGTGTACCTGCCGCAGGCAGGCTTCAGCCTTGATCCCCCGGCCGCTGGATAG
>CAZCRT010000045.1:0-3818 GCA_964501185.1 uncultured Bacteroidia bacterium | reverse complement strand
CTTGAGAGCAGAAAAGGCCTGCTGAAAAGCAGGCCTTTCAAAGCTCCTGGCGAGGGACTTGAACCCCCAACCTAGTGATTAACAGTCACCCGCTCTACCAATTGAGCTAGCCAGGAATATTTATCAGGCACTTATACTATGCGTCGCCGTTGTTGGAGTCAAGAAATATTGTCATATGATTCTGTTTTCAGGTTCTGATGACGAAGATTCAGGATATACCGAGAAAGTGATATGCTTATCCCCATGGTTTGTGTAGTATATGCAACTGACAACTATTCGAACTGAGTATTCCCACAGGCAATGCTGGAAAACAACAACCATACAACCACGGTAACGGAAGACAGGGCCCCTGTAACAGGACGCTTTCAAACAGGCAATGTGGTCATTATTTCACTGACCCATTTTCTGCACGATGTTTATAACGCTTTCCTGGCTCCTCTTCTACCGCTGTTGATCGAAAAACTGGCAATCAACTTCACGATGGCTGGCTTGTTATCGGTCTTTCAGCGGATCCCGGCACTGCTTAATCCACTGATCGGGCTGATGGCTGACCGCACTTCACTGAGGTTGCTGGTAGTCTGGACGCCTGCACTCACTGCTGCCTCGATGACCCTGATCGGACTGGCACCTCATTATATTGTGCTGGCATTGCTGCTCTTTGTAGCCGGTATGAGTACTACCGCTTTTCACGTACCTTCACCGGTCATGATAAAACAGACAGCAGGCAGGCGGTTGGGATTAGGGATGAGTTTCTATATGCTGGGTGGAGAGCTGGCAAGAACTCTGGGGCCGCTGGTTGCGCTGGGTGCAGTTTCACTCTGGGGTCTTGAAGGGACCTGGCGTCTGCTGCCCCCCGCTGTTATTGCGTCGATTCTGCTGCACTTCAAACTGAGAAATCTGGTTGTTGCCCCCCGGCAGAATACGCAGGATGGAGAAGAGGCTCGTCATTTACTCAAAAGGGTAGCGCCGTTGTTCAGTTGCATAGGAGGGGTGATTCTCTTTCGTGGAATGGTGAAGGCTTCGTTGACACTGTTCCTGCCTGTCTACCTGATGAGCCAGGGTGCCAGTCTCTGGCTGGCTGGAATTGCACTCTCCCTGTTACAATTGTCAGGAGCGCTGGGAACTTTTCTGGCAGGCCCTCTTTCAGATCGAATAGGCCGTCGTAGAACATTACTGATCGTTACCGGCCTGCTGCCGTTATTGATGTGGGCTTTCGTAACCCTTCCCTCCACCTGGTCATTACCACTGCTGGTGGTTATCGGTTTTTTCCTTTTCGGAACCGGTCCGGTTATGCTGGCTATCGTACACGAGGTTGATTCGGAACGTCCTGCTTTTGTCAACAGCCTGTTCATGATGGTCAATTTTGTTGGTGGTTCTCTGACAGTACTGCTGGTAGGTGCGCTGGGAGATTCGCTGGGGCTGCATCTGACTTATCAACTGGCAGCACTGCTTTCCCTTGGCGCTATTCCATTTGTCTTCTGGCTGCGTGATTGAACCCGGCTGTGCGCAGAGATGGTTATTACCGGAATTGCTCTGAATAGTGTGGCGTGCTATATTTCATCGTTCACTTATGGGCCAAAGGAAGAAGATGTATCACATTATCCGACAATCAATTCTGCTGTTTCTCTGCTTTGTTGTTATCAGCCCACTATTTGCGGCACCAACTGATTCGCAAACCATTCACTTGAAACTCGATTGCCGGCATTGTGATCGGGACTACCTGCAGGAGGAAATCCCCTGGATCAGTTTCGTCCGGGACCGTCAGAGTGCTGATGTCCATGTGATCAGTACGTACCAGCGCAACAGCAGCAGCGGGCGGGAATACACATTAACCTTTTCCGGATTACGGGACTTCGAGGGTCTATGTGATACATTGAACTTCTCAACTCCACCGGCAGTAGCCCGTGAAGAAGCACGCAGCCTGTTGGCACAGCAGATTAAGCTGGGGCTGGTGCGGTATCTGGCCAGGACACCACTGGGGCGGGAACTGAGTGTCACCTGTAATGCCGTCAACGTGGAGGAGTCGCCCCCCGGGGATAAATGGAATAGCTGGGTGTTCAGCAGCAGACTGGGAAGTTTTTTCAATGGTGAGGAGAGCAGGAACAGTATCTCGCTCTGGGGCAATCTGAACGCGCAGCGGATAACTGCTGAATCGAAAATCAAAATCACCTGCTGGGGGAACTACAACCATGATCGTTATGAATACGAATATGACGATACCAGTTATGTTTACATAAGCGAATCCAACAGTCGTGGTTTCAGCTCAGAATGGGCAAAATCACTTACTGATCATTGGTCAGCAGGCTGCTGGGGTGGCATCAGCTCCTCCACCTACAATAACAAGGCGTTGGCCTGGCGTTTCGGTCCGGGGCTGGAATACAACATCTATCCCTATTCTGAGTCGGCACGAAGGCAGTTGCGGATAACCTATCTCATGAGTGGCAGGCGGTTCCTCTACGATGAGGAGACCATCTATTTGAAGGAAAGTGAGTCACTTGTGGAGCATACACTGGCGATGAGGCTGGAACTGGTGCGTAACTGGGGCTCAGTATCGGTCGATCTGAGTGGGTCGCAGTATCTCCATGATCTGACCAAGAATGAAGCGAACCTGTATGGCGACCTGTCGTTACAGCTGGTGAGGGGGCTTTCTCTTTCTCTGGATGGACAGGTTTCGCTGATTCATAACCAGCTTTCGCTACCACGCTCTGATGCGGATCTGGAGGAATTGCTTTTGCAGCGCAGGCAGCTGTCTACTCAGTACGATTACTGGCTGTCAGTAGGGTTCCGGTATACATTCGGGTCAATCTACAGCAGTGTTGTAAATACTCGTTTTGGTGAATGGTAGTGTATCTGATGTTACAAGGGATCGATAATGAAAATTATCAACTGCCAGAAAATGCTTAGAGAAAGCTGTAATACTGCTTAAATTCACAGATCATGAAGTTTATAATACGCAACATCAGTTACTGGGATCGGGTCTTTTTCGAGCTGATCAACCGGTACCGCGACAATCGTCTGCTATCCAGGGTAATTCCCTGGGTGTCACGCAGCGGTGATGGCTGGTACTATCCTTTCGTCGTGGTGTTGCTGCTGTTTACCCATCCGGGACAGGCGTTCGCATTTCTGGGTGTGGCGCTGGCTTCTTTCGCCAGTGAGTTGCCCGTTTACAAGCTTGTCAAGAATATGGTCAAACGAGATCGGCCTTTTGTCAAGCTGCCAGGGATCCTGAACAGGGTAGTTCCACCAGATCAGTTCAGTTTTCCATCCGGTCATACTGCCGGTGCCTCTGTCATGGCAGTTGTACTCAGTCACTTCTTCCCGATAATTACCCTCCCCATTTATGCCTGGGTATCGCTTGTCGGATTCTCCAGGGTCTATCTCGGGGTTCATTATCCCTCTGATATCCTTGCCGGATTTGGCCTGGGTTGGGCCAGCGCACAGATGGGTATCTTTCTGCTGACCTGATCCGCTTTTCATCGGTTATCTTCAAGCATCTGACATTTCCCGGCTGCCAGAAATTCCTCTATTGTGTGATTCCTAACCAGATATAAAACAGTACCTTCCTAATCTGCCATTTTCACCCCCAGAAAAAGCTGTTTAAGGGGGGTATTGACCACGAAAATCGGATGTAACTACAGTAATAACAGCAACAAAACTTGGTCCGACCCCATTCATGCTTAAGTGCAGTATATACAACAAGATGGGAAATCAGTCTTTTCCTCCTTGAAAGGGGCACTTTCAGAGACGGTTACGTATAAAAAAAGGTTCATCGCGGAATTTAGGGGAAAAAGAGACAGCGACATCGCATCATTGATTTG
>CAZCRT010000044.1:0-19910 GCA_964501185.1 uncultured Bacteroidia bacterium | reverse complement strand
AAAAGACTCAGGTGCCTAAGGTGTAAGATACACTCTGGCATCATCCTGCAGTATCAGCACCAGATTGTCAGTGTACTTGGAGCGGGAAATAATGAACTTGGATTCAGAATTGTAGCCATCCTCATCCGCATCCAATCGGATTCCCCTGAATCGTATGGCGTGCGTCCCGTCACTGTCCTTCCAGATATTCCCCTCAAAACCGCTGGTGAAACAGAACTCAAAAGAGTCCTTATCTGTCTGTGTGAAATCAGCGACAGTGTTGTCCCGGTAAACAACACGGTATCCGGAGATTTTTTCAATTCCCAGTTCTATCTTCTGCCCCTTGTGATAATCACGTCGTATCTCATCCGGATTCTGAAGCAGAATCAGCTCTGGAACCCCCTGATCATCCTGCCAGTCCAGAACAAAGAACCGGTGATAATCAATCACTCCGGTTACCTCCTCTGATTGTGAGAATCCACCCAGAATTCGGGCTTTATAGGCAACCTGGTGGTTCTTCAGATTCACAACGACGAAGTTATCTTCATCCTGAAGCACTTTGATTCTATCGTCATGGCAGACGATCTGGAAACACTGTTCACCAAACTTCAGATGCACCGAGTTGCGCAGCAGCAGCAACAGTGATTTGATCATTCGTGATTCTGGCATTTCTCTTCAGCCTCCGTGCAAATTGGAGTTGCCGTTCGCTACTCTTCTGAATTCATGACAAAAACAGGCCTCACCACGGACAGGTCAACCAGCTGGAAGTTACAGGCAACATCATCATAGCCATCCAGATGCAGCACCAGTGCCACGGAGGAATTGACCGTACCCAGCAGATTGCCGGTTTCATCGGTATACGGGCTGTTCAATCCCAGTGGCAATTGATCAATCGGGATAAAGAAGCGGCCATCGACGTCTGTGGTAAGTAAAGGTGGATAAGCTGACACCTGCTGCGGGTGGTTCAACAGACAGAAACCTGTAGAGACGGTATCCTCAATTGTAATAAGCAGAAAGTTATACCAGCCGAGGGGGAGGGTGTCATCTGCAGTCAAACCAACCTGATGCTCCCCGCTTTCCAGTATCTCAGACAGCAGGGTCAATACCGGATCTGCAGCCAGTGAATGCAGCTCCAGCCGGGTGTAGCCCTGCTCTTCCAGTTCGATAACAATTTCAGCATCCGCAGAAGAGGGGTTTGGATACACCTCTTCAATTGAAAAACCATACTGCGGCTCCCAGCCATCACAGAAATTGCAGAAAGTTGTCGGCATCTCCACAATTACTTCCGGCAGGTAGTGGTTAAACATATCACCCGGCATATCGCAATCGAATTGGACCCCTTCGTTGCCATCCTGAAGCTCACAGTTATTCAATATACAGGTGAGGATACCACCACCGCTGTAGATTACATCATACTGTCCCCAGTCCCAGATGAGAACTGAATCAATCTGGATGCCTGAACCACCGCTTACTTCAAAATGCCAGCCACTGGTGGAATCCGGAAAACAGTCTATCCCGGCAAAATCCCAGTCACCCAGTGTCAGTTGTCCGGCAGTGGCAGAAGCCAGATATAGTAACAGTGCGATTACAGCTATGAGGATACGGCGCAATAATGTAGCCCCGGTTCTGTTTTGTATCACGTCACTCCCCCTGCAGATCACATAGTGAATCCGGTACAGTTACCTCTACACCGTTGACTTCAACACCCTGTGCAGCAATCAGGTGTATCTCTACCCCTTCGAGTGGCTGGCCGCTGGCATCCACAACCTGCCCGTAGATTCCGGGTGGGGAATCATCGACGTCATCCTGCGTATCCTTATCCTTGTCACAACTGATAACCAATGATATGATCAACAGTGAGAATAACCAGACGCGTGTTTTTTTACCGATCTTCATGAATACTCTCCATAGGGATAACTCATAAACAGTTACCCGCTTTGCTCGCCTGAGGGGCTTCAGCTCTATAAAGGTGTAAGATAAGTGGCTATAGTCCGGATTCTACAATTATCAAAGCGTTGCAGATAAATTGATAGAATAATAATCACCGTTGCAATCAGGATGATGCAACATGCGGTCAGAGGTCAGGGCCGGTTCGAAACATCCCTTATTCGATGGGCCCCCAGACACCGGTTACCTGGTAGTAACGGTCCGTTAACGGGCAGGGATGATTATAGTAAGTTGCGGTAGTTTCAGCTATCTGTTCCCAGGGGCCATATGGTGAAACTGATTCATAAATGAGATAGCTGTTGAATCCGGGATCACTCTGCCAGGTCAGCTGTACCTGATCCTCACTTACAGCAATACCCAGATCGCCCATTTCAGGTGATGGGCCTACTATGACAATAGCATCCAACCAGGCACAGTCTTCTCCATGGGAGATATTTATACTCTTGCTGTAATCCCAGGTATAAGTATGCCACCCTGACGGCACATATACAGTGGCTTCCAACCAGTCTGTCTCACCCGACCACTGTATCTGTTCCACATCATCCAGATAGAAGCGCAGCAGGTCAAAATAGGATTGAGAGGAAGTCCGGCATCTGAAATTGATCATACCCTCCACCGGTACATAGTGATTAATGCTCAATGAAGTGTGCTGACCATGACTGATAAGGCCGGAACGGGCACAGTAGCGACCTTCGAAAGGAGTACTGTTATCGATAAACCACTCTGCATCACCATCAAAGGCCCAATCATAACTGGTGAAATCACCACTTTCAAAACCCTCCCATTGCTGCCCGATAACCAGCGGTACAACCAGCAGTACGGAAGGGCCAAAAACCGGTGTCACTATCAACCTCAGCGTCACCAGAACTCCCTCTTCAATTTCTGATGTCGCAGTGAGTTGAAAGTGCAGACTGGTCTCCTCCTCAGGCAACAGCATCTGTATCGTATCCGCAGCAACATCTACCAGTACCCGGGCATCGGAGGATGTCAGCAGGACAGCGCAATCAGTAGCCCAGCCACTTCCGTCATTCAGAATAGTAATTTCCAGGGGTGCAGTCTCACCTGGATTGAGTATGTCATCTTCATCCAATACAGACAGCGAAGTCACATGCAACACCGGCCTGTGTAATACCAACTCGATATCTTCCGACCAGATATCACCATTGCAGGTGATGTCCAGGTTACAGACAACCGTCTGCAGATCGATAATATCTGATGCTATTATAAATTCAAACGGCAGGATAGCTGCAGCCTCTTCTGCGGGAGGAATATCCGGCAGGGTAATTGTACCCATTGTAACTTCGATCCCGTCAGAATCACTGCTCAGAACCGCGTTGATAGAAGTTGCATCCTGAACACCAACATTCAGCAGGCTGATCAGCAACTGAATTTCCTCACCTGCCTCAGGCAGATTGTTGCCATTGCCAGGGGAATCGGATAACTCCTGCGCAGAGAGCACAAGATAGGGTCCGGCAATACTGGTCACCTGTAGTGGAAGGTGGGTCGGGAGACAGTTTCTACCCGAAATCATCAGGTCGTATTCGCCTTCTATCTCGAGCGCCGGTGCGAATTCAACCAGAGCATTTCCTGAAATATCGCTGAATGCGCAACCCTGTATCTCACCATCCAGCAGGACGGCTACCCGCAGGCCCTCTACAGGCACACCATCTTCAAGTACCTGTACTTCCAGATCGGTCAATCCAACTGTAACTGTTGGTTCATAAACAGCCTGAATATCCAAAGGGGCCTGCGTCCAGGGCTGCAGGGCAGGGTCACCAAAAAGATTCAATTCATAGTAGACCCAGCGTATGTGTGGACTGTTTTCGGCCCAGGCTGCCAGATCAACACGGCTGTCCTGCAGTGCATCACCGAGAGTTCCAATATTCTCACCGAACAGCGCATCAAAGAACTCCCTGTCAAAAAGCTGTGAAGCTCCCCCGTTGCAATCTGACTGATACCAGCCATAACCGGAATTGCCGATAAATGCGGCGAAGCCGGTACCCAGGTTTGTGATCCGCTCAATAACGCAATCATTGTAATCAAATGACCCGGCATGACACCCCTGTGAATATCCAATATGATAGTTATGAGAATATCCGTCAGCTGTGAGGTTGTCAACAGTAACATCAGCGTTACTCATTCGCATCAGAGCAGTTGTTCCACAATGCCCCAGATGATTAACCATATTGACACCCTGCCCCAGTTGATTGAAGAGATCATCTGTTGTCCAGACACCTTCACGATCGTAGAGCAGCGCGACTTCCAGATTATCTGATAGCCCTGTGGTTTCAATGCCGTTGGTAGTACTTCCAAAGCGGATTTCATCCTTGCAGTTACCACCCCAGGTAGGATTGTCGTCCAACTGCTCTCCGACCATCAAATATCTGGTCAGGTCCGCGGTGACCGGTGATTGCTGATAATCCAGCTGTTTGTTGATAAAACTGGCGGCTTCGAGAGCTGTAGAAACACTGGCCCGGCCAACAGCCAGCTCGGGGAACCAGTCCTCTTCTCCGGCCTCACCCCAGATACCATTCTGATTTACATCCCAGCTGCCATCCAGACAGGCAAAGTAGAGATCTGAGGCCAGATCAGCCGTATAGCCGGGAGCTGAAGCATAGAGTTCGCGATATGGAATCAGGTCGATATCCCCACCGAGAAGCAGGTAATGGAAACCATACTCCTGGTATTCCGCTATCAGGTAGTTACGAAGCCGTTCTGCATCATCGACTCCATCCCAGGCAGCGAGCACCTCTTCAATGGCAACCAGACGGGACCTCATACCCAGGCTGTTGCGCCAGTTGACCATCTGCTGGAAGTATGTCGCGAGTTCTTCCGGAGCAACTACAAGGTATTCATAGCCAACAGTACGATCAGCGTATTGACTGTATTCCTGAAGCGCTATCGGGTTGTCTACAGAATTCAGTACCTGCTCTCTTGCTGTCATCTGTGGTGGGAAAGCCTGATCACTCTGTATGGTTGCCACCCGTACATTGAAATCACGATAATAACTCAATTGCTGCGTTACCGGATTATAGCGGATTGGACAGGCATGGGTCAGCAGGATACCATGCCCGGCGAGGAAATGGGTACTGAAATCACTATTCTCACGGATTGGGAGCTCTACCGGTTGTGCCCATATGACACTGTCAGCTCCAGCCAGAGCTGCTGCTGCAGATTCAGAAAACGGAAATTGTTGCCGGACAGATGCCAGCTGATGCTTGCCCAGTTCAATTCGCTCACCATACTCGATCACAACCTCACGGGCGATACTACCCGGAGGTAACAGGATCTGGAGCGGATAGACCGGAACTGCCGGTGCTCCCGGCTTACCGGTGACGAACATTTCACCGGCTTTCACATTGCCGATGGAATCAATATCAGGAAGTGGAATTTCATAGTGGATATCTAAAGCTGCTGCCTGAACGGAGAACAGCATACTAATCATCAACAGTACAATTGAACGCATTCAGTTTCTCATTGTTGGGCAATAACGAGCGCCGACGATGATAAATACAGGGGGAGTCAGGTTGGGTTGGAGGATTAAGAAAGGAGTTTTTCAGAAGTATACAAATAAAATCTATTCAATCTGGTTCAGTGTCTCGACTTGAGAATCGTTCATATATTGAACTGACAGCTATGCTCAACTGATCAATCGGATCAATTATTGATCAACCCGTGGGTGTATACCGTAGCACAAATCAGTATCCGGTCGCTTCCCTGACTCTTTCGCATCGCTGGTGCGCTGCAAAAGACGATGAACATGGCAAAAAGTAAGAAACGTAACAGAGTCAATGACCTGTCTTCTATCTTCGGGAGTTTATGCATGCCTGGTGAGAGATATCTCCTGACTTCTGTATTCTGTATCCTGTCTCCTGACTCCTGCTTCTACTCCCACACACCTGTCACCTGATAGAATCGGTTTTCCGCCGGCAACAGGGTCAGAAAGTAGGTTTCCGTAGTTTCGGCCAGAAATTCCCAGGGGCCCTCCGGTAAAGCCGACTGATATACTCGATAGCTGCTGAATTCGGGATCACCCTGCCAGCTCAAATGGAGCTGGTCATCGTTCACGGCAATGTCCAACGCACCCATTACAGGCGGTCCTCCATTGACGATAATATATCCGGTCTTAGTTTCAGTCAGGTTGTCAGTGGCATACTCAACGGTCAGACTCACAGTATACACTCCCGGTTCACTGTAGAGCCAGGTCGGGTCCTGCTCATCACTATCCGGTATCATATCCCCATCAAGGTCCCAGGACCAGCTCAATGCTTCACCACATGAGAGATCTGTGAACCGCACTGTCAGAGGACCGGCACCCTCAGTCAGGTCAGCGGTGAAATCGGGACTGTCAGGCAGATCCCAGGCAGTGAATTGCGCTTCTGCTGACCAGTCTGACCATTGCAGATTCTGATCGCGATAGCGTACCCGCCAGTAGTAAGTCTGCCCCATCTGCAGCACACCATCCGGAACCTGATACCTTTCCAGATCTATGCAGTCGTTAAGATCAACCGGTTCATAGAGTGGCGCACCGGTGTCGTAGTAGATATTCTCCCAGTCCCGCATTGATTGAGCTGTCAGGACATCGTAACTCCCGGAAGTTGCGCTGAGTTGAAAATGTGAAGTCATGATTTCGTCATCACCGGTGAATGGGGATGCCACCAGCCCGGGTGGAAGGTCACCCTCACCTGCGGGTGCGAGGGCAGTCGGTTGCTCTGGTGGAGACATTCCTTCCCGGTAGCGATGCCAGCTGTCTACCAGCTCGTTGTCGAGCGGCAGATCAATATGACCGAGTGCGTATGTCTCTGCCGTGTAACTGTTTGTGGCACAATCGATGTCG
Organism: uncultured Bacteroidia bacterium; assembly: GCA_964501185.1. Classification (GTDB taxonomy): domain Bacteria; phylum CAIWAD01; class CAIWAD01; order BS150m-G50; family BS150m-G50; genus BS150m-G50. The sequence goes on along the minus strand of CAZCRT010000044.1, from coordinate 13,147 downwards.
AATATGTTATAACAGTAGTAATCGAAAGAGCGGTGCAACTCATCGTAATCGGTCTGGTTGCCATACATTCTCCAGCGATCTAGAGCGGAACCACCACCACCACTGAGCAGTATACGCAGATTACCTTCCCGTAACGCACCCCGTTCATAATTATGGGAATGACCGTAGCTCAGGTGCTCGACCTTGCTGTACTGTACCAGCAACGGCAGCACACTGTTCTGTACCCAGCCGGTGTTACCGTCCGGCCAGACCTCGCTACGCCCGGGATGATGCAGGAAGGCAAATACCATGTTCACCTCCGGATCGATCTCAGCAGCTGCTATCTGCTGCTCCAGCCAGTTGAGCTGTGTTGTCCCCTGCGTATTGCTGTTGAGTGCGATGAAGAGTACCGGTCCGATACGGAAGGAGTAATAGCGCTCACCCTCCGGTCCACCGACATCCTCGTACTTCATGTAGTTGTAGAAATGGGTCGCCTCTCCTTCATGATTACCGATGCTGATCATGTAAGGAATATTAGCCGCCAGCGGAATGATCGGGTTGAAATGCTCTCTGATATATTGCGAGAGCACTGATCCGGTGCTGACGATATCACCGACATTGAAAAGCAGGTTGATATGGTTGTGAACATCCTCACCGTAGAGTTCTTCGACCTTGGCGCGCATGGCGTCGACCACCATTCCGTGAGCCGTGTAGTCTGTACGTGTATCACCATAAACCAGGAAGCGGATATGCCCCGTGAAACCTGTGTCAGCTGGCTGGGTACGAAAGTTGCGAATAGCAGAACTATCGGTACCCGTGATACAGCGGTAGAAGTATTCGGTTTCCGGCTGCAATCCGGTCAATTGAACTGTATGCCACCAGGTACTGCTGTCGAATTGATGGCAATCACCACCGGTCTCGCTGCCCAGCGCTTCCGTCAGGCCATACTGCACCACTGACTCAGTTGTCAGGGAGGAGTGCCAGCTGATGTAAATGGAGGTTGGAGTCGGCGTTTGCAGGTAACTGTCCATCCAGGGCTGCTGTGGCCCTTCGAACTCATGACCGTATCCACCGATGGCTGCCATATCCGAAGCGGTAAGATCGCGGTCAAACAGCACAACCTGTGCCACGTCCAGTGCATGGTCCTCACCGTTGTTGTCGGCGAAGAAGAGAACCTGGTTGCTCCCCTCCGCCGGGTAGAGCGAAAAGCGACCGTCAAAGGTCTGCGCGCCGCCGATCTGCAGCAGTTGCCCGTCAAGGTAGTAATCGTAGTGCTCGCCAAGGTTGACCGAGATCGCCAGCCGGTACCAGTCACCCGGGACAAGTGTATATTCCGAATAGCCGGTATCGGTAATACCGACCTGACCATTGGGATTGATAAACCAGTCTCCATCGTTGCCATTGCCATAATTGGTCTGGTAGAGACAGTAGTATTGCCCGACTGAAGGGATACGGACATCCATTACTATGGTGAAGCGATTGACCCAGGCCGGATCACCATCACCGTTGGCCGGGATGTCGTGATAACAGCGATAGAAACTGCCCACTCCGATATTTACCGCACCATCCTCCGGTTCCGGCCCATCGACTGCAGTGTGGGTGCCGGAAAGCTCCAGGTCGTTACCGACAGCTGCTTCTGTCAGGTCACCCGGATTATCGAATGTCCAGTAACCCACCAGGCCGCTGGGGAAAAGTGACGGTATCAGGCTGCAACTCCAGCTGTTGGCACCCGGTTGCAGGGTAATTTCTTCGGTGTGGTTGAGGTAGTAATCACAGGAGACCTGTACCGTGTAGTCACCGCTCCAGACCGCCTCCAACAGGTAGTTCCCCTGATCATTGGTGAGCGCGGTAACAGTACCACAGGCTACCAGGGCTCCTGCAACAGGATCCCCGTTCTCCTGATCAGTAATCAGGCCGCTGAGCGTAGCATCCGGTTCCAGCTGTGATATCAGTATCGCCAGGTTCTCGTGTGGATAAGCGGCAGGATCACTGTTATATGAAATTCCAAGGCCATCTTCACCGCTCAGGTTTTCAGTACCGATCGATTCCTCATTAATGTTGAGACCGCCCGACAGGGAGTTGTACTGCAGCAACACCGTGCCATCTTCCCGCAGGATAACCTGGGCGGTAATTGTACCGGAACCGCCATACTCCCGAACATCCTGAAACTGACATATCCAGTCATCACCTGATTGACCGTAATATACAGTACCACCGGAAGCAGGATTGAGGTCGTCCCAGAAAAGCGCCAGCAGGTTATTGGGGGCAGCAGAGGAAGGTAACGGGTCATTGCCGTAATCAGTGCTGCCACCGCCAAACATCAGGTAGCCGTTGGAGCAGATATAAACGCTGCTGTATTCCTCATCATACCAGTTGAATGTCCATGGGAGTTCCAATGGACCGGCATAGTCATCGTCAGCCAGTGCCAGAGCAGTGCCGCTCGCCTCAATATCAATCCAATTATAGGATGGGCCATCCTGTTCATCGCTGTCACGGAAAACATAACCGTGCCCATCCGGTGTATCCGAACCATGACGGTTAAACCTGCAACCGGGAGGATCCACTACTTTGCCATCAATGATCTCCAGCGGCTCCAGCTCGGCTTTAGAGTTGACGGTCAGCATTCCTACCTGTAGCGGACTACCGGCCAGAGCGGGGAGCGTCAGTAACACAACCAGTCCCAGGGTGATTTGAGTACGCGATACAAATGGCATAATTAACTCCAGGTTGTAACGGACAGATACAACGGTAGTAACCAGTACTGTAAACTACGCAATCAGGAGATTGAATTCAACCACACACAACTGTTGATATACTTCCTGAAATTCATTATGAATGCTGAAGGCGCAATTGATCAAGCAGGGGGAAATATGAACACCATACTCAAATTCACAGTTCTATTGCTGCTACTGACATCGCCACAAACCGGTAATGCCTGGAACTGGAGTCCGGTCGGGCCTGACACTGAGATACTCAATTTTCATACCGGAGCTGGAGCCTACTGCGAAGTACTCTGTTCCACGGATGGTTTGATCGTCTATGAATATGGAGACTGGCAGACCTACTCATACGGCGGGTTGCCGGTTCTGGATGTTGCCGGGCTGGATGATCAGCGGCTGTTGCTGGTGCAGGGGGATGGCAGCTACTCCGATGGGATATACACCTTCAACCGCGAGACGCATCAGTTTGACATGGTCCACTTCTGCTTATACCCGCGCTTCATCGAGCAGGATATGGTGACACATGCTTACGTGGCAGGCTATGAGGAGGGGTTGCTGGTTTCACCAGATGGGATTACCTGGACAGCGGTACCATATTTCGATGGTTTGACCTGCAGCGATATCGCCCGTTGGGGAACTCATGTAGTCGTTTGTGGCATCAGTGGTATTCACAGCTCACCTGATGGCGGTCTGACCTGGGAATCCGCATCACCTGCTGCACCCTGGATTGAGGACATTGCTTTTGACTACAATGGTAAGCTCTACGGTATCTTTCCGGATGAGTCCTGGTCCTCCGGTCTCTGGTCATCGACTGATTTCGGCCTCAACTGGTGGGTAGAGTTCTGGTCAATTGATATGAGCGATGTCTATTGTGTTGACGGGGAAGTCTATGTTTCCTGGCTGGAGCCCTGGGTTGACTATTTTGGCATTGCCCACTGGGATCCTGATGTCCAGGTACTGACTTTCATGAATGAAGGATTGCCTGATGCCGGTATCAACGAGCTCAGTGAGAACACAATCATCGACTGTTACAATATTGTCTGCTGTACACAGTCAGGAGCCTGGATGACCTGCGATGTCATGGGGATATCGATGCAGGTTGCGATTTCCTATGCTGAGGGTTATGTCTATCTGAGCTGGAACCCCTTCCCTGGAGCCATCAGCTACAATGTATACTCCTCTTCCGAACCGGGCAGCGGATTCACACTGAATGTGGGGGGCACGCATCTACCCAACGGCTGGTTTGAAGAGGTGGGCGATGAGAAGAAGTTCTATTATGTGACGGCTGTTCTGGAATAGGGTGTGGGCAGGCATTCATCGAATTCTGTCACGCGATAACTTTCCGAAAGTCGAGCACCACGCTCGTTTACTTGATTAACAGCATTTTTCGTGATACAGCATGAGCACCGGCTGTCAATTGATACAGGTACAACCCACTCACCGACGCGTGTGAGGGGGCTGCCCCTGCATTTGTGTTAAACACTATCCGATGCATACCTGCTTCATAAATTCCATTTGCCAACATCGCCACCTTTTGCCCCCGTGTGTTATAAACAGCCAGCGTTATTTTACCGGGATGCAGCAATGTGAATTCGATGGTAGTGGTCGGGTTGAAGGGGTTGGGATAGTTCTGCAGCAACTCAATGTTTTGAGGATGGCAGCTACTGTGAGCAGCCCCTGCATCCGGGACACCTTCGCCCTCACAGGTCTCACCGGTTTGACCCATGAAACCACAGATATCTGTACGACAGGGTGAATCATCCGCCAGCCGAAAATCTGAGGCCTCCGGATCACAGAAGAGCGGATCCAGATCAATATTACCCTCTGACCAGATTACTTCACCATTACTGGAAGTTTCTATCGCCTCCTCCCCGCCGGTCAGGTCACTGCAGCTGACTTCCACGCTGTTCGGGGCATACATGGAAAAGAAGAATACTTCTTCTGGTGTATTATTCCAGAGGATGCAGTTCTCGAGCAGGGCATTACCATTGTCCCGTAACAGTAACGCCCCGCCATAAAGAGCACTGTTAAGGTAGAAGGTGGTCTGATACAGAAGCAGGTCAGAATCATTGCAGCAGAAAATTGCCCCGCCTCGTTCGGCTGTGTTACTCTCAAAAACACAGAACCGCAGAACTGGGTGACAATCGAAATAGCAGTGAAGGGCGGCGCCATCTTCAGCATAGTTGCCTGTAAAACGAACCCTTTCCAGAAGAGGGCTGGATTGTTCACAGTAGAGCCCGCCACCATCACAATCTGCGCTGTTGGCAGTTATCAGCAGGTCCTGTAACCTGGGGCTGGCTGAGTACATTCTGATCCCGCCACCTACGGGATGATCACTTCAACCACCTTCCTCCAGGCCATTTGTGATGGTGAACCCCTGTAGCAGCGTGGTGGAGTCAATCATTATCCCACCGGGAAAATGTATCACGCTTGCTGCCTGGCCACCATCAATTACTGCCTGATCGATACCGGCACCGATAAAGCTGATACCATCCGTCTCAGGCCAGGTAATATTCTCCGTATAGGTGCCGGCAGCCACCTGAACCGTATCATCCGGGGAGGCGGCATTCAATCCTTCCTGTACGGTAGCGTGATCTTCCGGCACGCGTATCACATCGGCACCGGCAGGAGTGGCCAGAGCTAATAAGAGCAAAATGAGCAGTATTATATGATAGTACATCGAAGTACCCTGTTTGCTTTGATGCGGTTATCAGAACTTACCCCTTTCAGGTTTACTTTTCAAGTAAACCGGGGCAGACCGAAGCAGCATATCCAGTCTCTATCTTCAGCTTGCTTTTCAGCAACCGGGATGCAAGATTATTGTTCCCAAAATGTACAATTCAGGAGTCTCGCTATGGTGAAAATAAAAGCGTTCCCGGGACTGCGTCCCCCTGAAGCTCTGGCAGCGACTGTTGCCTCCCCGCCCTACGACGTTCTGTCTTCTGTTGAAGCACGCGAACTTGCCGCGAATAATAAGAAATCTTTTCTGCATATCAATAAACCGGAGATAGACCTGCCGGCTGATATCGATCCCTACTCCACTGCTGTTTACGAACAGGGACGCGATAATCTCAGTCGGTTTATGGACACCGGCTGGCTGGTGCAGGAAAATACTCCGGCTATCTATATCTACCGCCTGACCTGGCGCGGACAGAGGCAGACCGGATTCTTCTGCCTCTCCTCTGTTGACGATTATGATGCCGGTCGTATTAAAAAGCACGAACTGACCCGTGCCAAGAAAGAGAAAGACCGTTCTGAACTGATCAATACCATGAATGCGCAGGTAGGCCCGGTTTTTCTGCTCTACAAGAAAAACGAATTACTGGACCGGTTGCTGGAGCAGCAGAGCAGTACTGCACCGCAGGTTGATTTCACCAGCGAAGATGGTGTTCAGCACGAACTCTGGGTAATTACCGGTAGTGCGGATCTGGCTGCAATCACAGAGGGGTTTGCCGTTCTTGATGCTACTTATGTTGCAGACGGGCACCACCGCTCCGCCTCTGCCAGTAATGTCTGTCGTGACCGTCGTGCTGCCAACCCTGACTTCACCGGGGAGGAACCGTTCAATTACTTCCTGTCCGCTATCTTCCCCGATGACCAGTTACAGATTCTCCCCTACAATCGGGTTGTACGTGACCTTAATGGACTGGATCGTTATACATTCCTCGAAAGGGTACGTGAAAAATTCAGCCTGGAGTCTTTTGAAGGTGAAGTTGCAGTGGAGCAACCGCACACTTTCGCCATGTATCTGGATGGCAAATGGCATAAACTGATTCCTCAGGCGGGAAGCTGGAACGAAGGGGATGTGCTGGAGAACCTCGATGTCAACATCCTGATGAAGGACCTGCTGGTACCGATCCTCGGCATTGAGGATCCGCGGACAGATGCCCGTATTGACTTTATCGGGGGTATCAGGGGAAATGAAGAGCTGGTGAAGCTTGTTGACGAAGGCAGTTTTGCTGTCGCATTCGCCCTCTACCCGACTACTGTGGAAATGCTGGTTGGAGTGGCTGACGCCGGTGAGATAATGCCTCCTAAATCGACCTGGTTCGAACCCAAACTGCGCAGTGGAATGGTCAGCCATCTGCTTTGAAATCGTGATACATTGTTTGACAGATTACATGTAGTACATTTTGATTTACACTTAAAAGATAGAGAGGTTACAATGAAAATTCTGATTTCCGATGCCTTCGACGCATCCCTGCCGGGTAAGCTGGCACGCTTCGGTGAAGTGACTGATGATAAAGAGCAACTCGCCAGCGCTGATGTAGTGCTGATCCGCAGCAAGACAAAGTGTACACGTGAATATATCGACAACGCCCCCAATCTGAAGCTGATTATCCGCGGCGGTGTCGGGCTGGATAATGTTGATCAGGCCTATGCCGGTGAGAAGGGGATCAAGGTTTTCAATACAGCCGCCGCTTCCAGTGTCGCTGTAGCTGAACTCGCCTTCGCACATCTGATCGCCCTGCCCAATCATGTTATCGCCGGACACAACTCAATGAACGAAGGGAAATGGATCAAGAAAGAGTTGAAGCGTACCGAGTTGATGGGTAAAACCCTCGGTATCATCGGCTGTGGCCGTATCGGTAGTGAAGTAGCCAAGCGTGCCCGTGCCTTTGGCATGGAGGTCATTGGTTATGATGTCATAGCTATCGAGTCAGAGTATATGACCGTTTACAACGACCTCGATCAGGTGCTTCCTCATTGCGATTATCTGTCACTGAACATTCCGCTGACCGATCAGACCAAAGGCATGATCAACAGCGAACTGATCGGCAAGATGAAAGATGGCGTCTATATCTCTAACACCGGCCGTGGCAAAGCGGTAGTGGAAGAGGATGTGGTCGCTGCGCTGGAGTCAGGCAAGATCAAGGGTTACGCCACTGATGTCTGGTTCTCTGATCCACCGGAAAGCTCACCACTGATCGGCGCTCCCAACACCCTGCTGGCACCCCATCTCGGCGCCTCCACCAAGGAGAACCTGCAGCGTATCGGTGAGATCGTCGAAGATCTGGTTGGCAAATTTGACGCTGGTAACCTCTAATTCCAATTCAAGGAGAATACAATGTCCAGAGTATACAATTTCAGTCCCGGCCCCTGTACACTTCCACTGCCGGCCCTGGAAAAAGCACAGGCTGAGTTTGTCGATTACAACGGCACCGGTATGTCAATTATCGAATCCTCACACCGTGGTGCTGAATTCAAGGATGTCCACGCCGAAGCCAAGGCACTGATGCGCCGGGTGATGGGAATTCCGGATAACTACCATATTCTGTTTCTCGGTGGTGGTGCCAGTTTGCAGTTCACCATGATTCCGCAGAACTTTATTCCAGCAGGCGGCAGTGCTGATTATATCAACACCGGCACCTGGTCGAAAAAAGCAATCAAGGAAGCCAGTATTGTCGCTGAGGCTAATGTGGCAGCTACTTCCGAAGCTGATAACTTCAACTGGATCCCGGCACAGGATGAGTTGCAACTGGATCCGGAAGCTGCCTATCTGCACTTCACCTCAAACAACACCATCTTTGGTACCGAGTTTCATAAGTTTCCTGAAACTGACAAACCGCTGATCTGTGACATGTCATCCGATATCATGTCCCGTCCTATCGATGTTTCGAAGTTTGCCATGATTTACGCAGGCGCGCAGAAAAATCTCGGTCCGGCCGGTGTGACTGTGGTTATCATCCGCGATGACTTTGCCAAGACAGCCAACAGCGGTCTGCCGACCATGCTGGCTTACGATACTCACATTGACAAGGATTCCATGTTTAACACTCCACCGGCATACGGTATCTATATCATCAAGCTGGTGCAGGAGTGGATAGTGGAACAGGGTGGACTGGAAGCGATCGAAGCAGTCAACCGGCAGAAAGCGGAACTGCTCTACGGCGCTATTGACAACAGCGGTGGTTATTACCGTGGCACAGCCCGTGGCGATAGTCGTTCCCGTATGAATGTCACTATCAGGCTGAGCTCAGAAGAGCTTGAGAAGAAGTTCATTGCAGAAGCAGCGACAATTGGCCTTAACGGTCTTAAAGGGCACCGCTCCGTCGGTGGCATCCGCGTCTCGATGTACAATGCCATGCCGCTGGCTGGCATCGAGAAGCTGGTCGGATTCATGGATAAGTTTAAAGCGGCTAATCAGTGATTGCATGCAATAACTGATTTGCTTGGCAGTTTTTGTATCACAAAAACTGCATCATGTTCAAAGGGGCGCTCCGGATGGGGTGCCCTTTTTGTATCACACATTTATCAGAAATTCATTCACATTCCACTCTCTGTTTGATAGCTTATACTCCGCTGTTTACCTGGAATCAGAATTACAGTTATGACCATGATCCACTCCGAACGGGAAGAACGCCGTATCACCTTTGACACCACAGCGGCTGACTACGATGCGGTACGCCCGGGCTATCCGGTCAGTATGTACGAAGACCTGCTCACATTCTCCCGGCTCTCATCTTCAGCACGCATTCTCGAGATAGGCTGTGGCAGCGGTCAGGCCACACTGCCCCTGGCACAGCTGGGCTATCGTATCACCGCAATTGATATCAGTAGCAAACTCACCGCACTCGCCCGTACAAAAATGGTTCTTTTCAAGCGTGTGCAGATTGAAACCACTTCGTTCGAAGACTATGTGGGAGAATCGGGAAGTTTCGATCTGGTAATAGCAGCTACTGCCATGCACTGGATTGACCCGGCTCTGAGGTATCACAAATCAGCCCTGTTGCTGAAGAATGGCGGAGTACTTGCTATTATCCGTAACACTCAGCCTCGACCGTTCCGGTCTGAGGCGCATAGAGAGCCGGGCGGATCTTTGCCGGGTAGGGAGCGATGTCCCCGACCCCTGACCGGCTTTTTTGAGGATACCCGCCCTATTTATCGACGACTGGTGCCGGAATGGCACGATCGAGACCGCTTTCTTGCAGATCCCGGTAGTGAAATTCTCACTGAACTGGAGCAATCCGGACTGTTTGAACAGATCACGAAGTTCACATATCAATGGACAGTCAAATTCACACGGGATGAATACCTGCGCCTGCTGCATACATTTTCCGATCATCTGCGATTGGGTGAGGAACGGTTAAACCAGGTTTGTGATACAATCGGTGAGCTGATTGACAGCCGCTATGGTGGTGTGATTGAGCGCCCTTATCTGACGATGATGCTATTGGGGAGAAAGTAGTTTGATGTTTTTCCTATCTTCTCATTAGTGCGCCTGCTTGCGCTCAATGAGCGCAAGACGATGAGACCGAATGGTTGGCCCATAAGTTGCCTGTTCGAATTCGTGTTCATTCGTGGTTAGTTAAGTTCTGAGTTATCTCGAGGAGCAAATGATATGAGAGCAATGATACTTCCCCGCTGTGTCGACCTGGGAAACACAAACACACCGCTGGAGCCGGTGGAGTTGCCACGCCCGGAGCCGGGACCGGGTGAAATACTGGTGGAAGTGTCGGTTTGCGGGGTGTGCCACACAGAGCTGGATGAGATCGAGGGACGCACACCACCCCCTGCATTCCCCGCAATACCGGGACACCAGACCGTGGGAAGTGTGATACAAACAGATTCAGGTGCTGGTCGCTTCCAGGTTGGTGACAGGGTCGGGATAGCCTGGATCCACTTCGCCTGTGGGGAGTGCGAGTTGTGCCATAGTGGTCAGGAAAACCTCTGCGCTGATTTTCGTGCTGCCGGTCGTGATGCTCCGGGTGGTTACGCGGAATACACAACAGTACCTGAGCAGTTCGCGTATCACATCCCTGAAATCTTCGGTGATGCTGAAGCGGCCCCCCTGCTCTGTGCCGGTGCTATCGGTTACCGCTCGTTGAAACTGACCGGTTTGGAAAACGGGCAGCGGCTCGGGCTTACAGGCTTCGGTGCTTCCGGACACCTGGTACTGAAAATGGTGCTTCATCGTTTCCCGGATACGGAAGTCTATGTTTTTGCCCGTAGCGAGGGGGAGCGGGAGTTCGCCAGGGAGCTGGGGGCGGCCTGGGCAGGTGACAGTGATGAGCGCCCTCCTCAGCAGCTGCATGCTATCATCGACACCACACCGGCATGGCGGCCGATTCTGAGTGCCCTTGGGAACCTGACGCCGGGTGGAAGGCTGGTGGTCAACGCTATCCGCAAGGAGGAGCAGGACAAGGAGAGTCTGCTGGAATTAAACTATCCGCGCGACCTCTGGTTGGAGAAGGAGATTAAGAGCGTGGCTAATGTGACACGAGTCGATGTCAGCGAGTTCCTGGAGTTAGCCGCAGCAATCCCGATCAAACCTGAGTATCAGCTGTATCCGCTGGAGGATGCCAACCGGGCGTTGCTGGAACTGAAAGCAGGGCAAATACGAGGGGCAAAAGTGCTGCAGGTGAGAAAAGCGTGATGTTTTCTGCGGAGAACAGATTTCATAGAAGCAGTTTTACCCCATTAAAAAACGGCTCTAAGGGTTTTTTACCCTTTATTCGGCACATTACTTCTGTATTTACAACACCATACTGTGGTCCGACCCCATGAAAAGCATTTAGAGCTTCCAGGCTACATAAATATCCGCTTCCACCATCACGCCACCATCAAAGAAATGGTGGGTGAAATATATGTTACCCTCGGTGTCAAGAGTCGGTTCACCGGCAAAGCAGGCGATGATCTCCTCACCCGCACCCCAGCTGCCATCCGTCTGTTTGAGACTGCGCCATATAGACGGGCCGGGATAACCATGCTGGCTATTCGCAGTATACCAGAGTTCTTCTCCATTACTCGTGACATATGGCCGTGACTCATCATCGATGGTGTTGACAGTTGGATCCAGATTTACAGGTTCCCCCCAGTCGTCACCAGCTTGCTCAAGCGTCCAGAGGTCAAGTCCACCCTGCCCCCCGGGATCATACCAGTGGAAGTACATCAGCTCCTCGCTCAGCATATGCAGTTCACCGATTGAAAGCTCGTCATTCAGCCGCTGACCCGCATTCTGCCAGTTTGTCCAGACACCATCAACCAGCTCAGCTACGTAGAAATCTATCTCACCATAATTGCCAGCCCGCGCTGAGCAGAACCAGAGCCGGTTTCCCAGCGAGCAGGGGCAACCATCAAGAGTCGCCTCGCCGGCTAAAACAATCCGTTGCGGAACAGACCATACAATATCGAATTTACACCAGTAGATACCGGTAGCGTAGTCGTAAAGCTGTTCCTCGGGTGGGACGTTGACATCCGGTGTAAAGAAAAAGAAGAAGTTCTCACCATCGGCGCTGAGGAAGGGAGCGTCCTCGCCACCGGCACTGTTTACCAGACCGATCATCGGTTCCGGTTGTGACCAGCCATCTGCCAGGGTAATCGGTGGCAATTCATCCAGTTCGGGTGTCCATTTTACAGCATCAGGAGGGATAGCCGCTTCCCGGGAACGCAGGAACGGGACAATCAGTTCTGCAGTCGTTTCATCGGTACCATCAGATACTTCCATAATAACGATATGGTAACCATTTACTGTCGATGTGAGGTACAATGAATCGAGAGCACCACCGGTGACAACCCCCAGAGAAGCTATAAAACTGTACGCCAGTGAATCTCCATCAGGATCGCTGGCACTGAAAAATAGCCGCACCTCCTCACCATCAAATGACACTGCCGGGGTAGCGTAGAAGTTTTCAATAACCGGGGGGTGATTGCCGGAGTCGCTATCATCCTCAACTTGCTCACAGCTGACCATCAACAGCAACGCCAGAATGGCTATAAAGCTACATTCGGCTTTCCACATTTTGACCTCCCGGGAACAATGCACCCCGCAACAACGGGGCTGCCGTCCCATTTACAGTCCTGAAGAACCAGATTGCACAATCCTGAATGGGAAAATAGGAATAATCGGTGTCAACAACAAGACAGAGCTGTAGTGATTACCAATTACCCGATATCTGAAGCTGTTTATTCGACAGTACAAGAAAACTCACTTTCTTTGCTGTACTGTAAACCGGCTTTTCGGCTCAGCAATAAACACTGGCTTATCAACCAGATATTTCGTATGTTCAGAAAGTGAATGATATAGAGTTGATTTCATTGGAAATTACAGTTTTCTAGTGGTGATCCCCGCATAGCCATGACCGGTGTGATCGGTATCACCAACGAACTCGTTCACTAATAATACAATTCTGTTGAATGTATTCCGGATCTGATTCGAATGGGAACGCTAAGAATAAGAGAGGGAGTGTATCATGAAGATCTTCAAACTGTTTCTGACAGGTTTCATACTATGCTGGGCAACGATGCTCCAGGCAGCTAATTTCATAGTAACCACCACCAATGATGCCGGGGCCGGCAGTTTGCGCGATGCCATTATCCAGGCTAACAATAATAACCAGCCGGACAATATCACCTTCAACATCGGTGGTGGCAGTGGTGCTGTACAGACCATCATGTTACATGTATAACTAACCTTCTACGTTTACAGTTTCTTTGACAAACATATT
>CAZCRT010000043.1:0-20814 GCA_964501185.1 uncultured Bacteroidia bacterium | reverse complement strand
AGGAAAAACACTTAAGAATCAAGCTGAGCTGTCCTGGGAAACCGGACCACTTCTTCCTCGTCGTATGATAATGTCAGATAATTCACCAGAGAGAGTAAAATGAAATTCAAAGCTGTCATCTCTGTCTTCTATATCCTTGCAATGTTCACCGCAGTCTTTGCCCAGACTGATCACGTCGTTATCAGTGAAGTCCGCTACGATGAGCGTTCTGGTATCACTGAAGAATTCGTAGAACTCTATAATCCAACCGAATATACAATTCTTATTGGCGGCTGGGAAATTGAGTATCGCTCTGCCTCCGGTGCCGATTGGCTCGACAAGGTTACAATACCTCCAGGAACAGAACTGTTTCCTCGAAGTTTTTTCCTCTGGGGGGGGAATGCTGTAAATCCGGAACCTGACCTGGTCTGGGAGTACAGTCTTGGACTTGGCAACTCAGGTGGTCATGTCAGGGTGCTTGATGATGCTGATGTCGAGATCGACAAAGTTGGCTGGGAAGGCGCGATTGATCCTGAAGGTGGCGAGGGAAATGACGCAGGTACAACACCAGATGGTGGATCACTTGAACGTAAGGCAAATGCTGACTCTGACGAAGTATCAATGCGGCCTGATGGTGAAGATGGTCAAGCAGGTAACGGTTACGATTCTGATCTGAATTCGGCTGATTTCGTTGTACATGATTTCGAATATGTCTTTCCTCAGAACGGTGATTCGCCAATGGAACCTGAGACCGAGATAACTGATGGCTCTGGAACCTGCACAGTCGATCCGGAACAGGTCTTCGGTGGTTTCATTGAGGACATCAGCTTTACAGTCCAGGCAGATGACTACGAACTGGCTACAGTACGAATAACACTTCCGGAAGCCTTTGATTTCTCTGGAAACATTGTGTTAACAGGTAGCGGATTTTCTGCCGCCACCTATGAAGTCGATGGAAATATCTGCACAATATCTGCAGCGGAGTTAACAGGTGAAGAGACTGGAACTGCGAGTTTCCTTGAAGTGAATCCACCAAACATAACTAATAATTTCTACATACTGGTTGAAACAGCTGTTCCCGAAGGCACTTTGACACCAATACTGTCACTACCTGTGCTGCAGGTGCTGGGTGATAATCACGCAATATCAATGCTGCACGACAATGATGAAAATGGAATACCTAACTTGTTGGGTGAATTAGTGTTTCTGCGTGGATTGGTAACAGCTGCTACTGAATTAGGGCAACCCAGCTTCATTCAGGATGAAACCGGTGGTGTTGCTCTTTATGACTGGGACTTTGGTGAAGCTGTTGAAATAGGTGATGATGTCGAGTTATCTGGTACTGTAACCCAATGGAATGGCCTGGTGGAGATTCAGCCAGTTACTCTTCTGGAAATACATTCTTCAGGTAATGAGATTATTCCTCTATTACTGACATGTCACGATATCGATACGCAGAGCGGGCAGAATGAACCATATGAGGGTCTACTCGTCCGGATAGATAATGTTACAGTTAATACTAATACCTGGGCTGGGAATAGCAATTATGTTCTTACTGATGCAAGTGGAACCTGTACGATCAGAATTGATATTGACTCTGATCTGGCGGGAACCAACGCACCTTCCGGAAGTTTCGATGTTGTTGCCCTCGGTGGCCAATATGATTACAGTGAACCATACTCGTCGGGGTATCAGTTATTACCACGATTCGTGGAGGATGTCATTCAGGCTCCGGGGCCAATGATCACTTACGGACCCCAGGAAACTGAGATTCTTCCCGGGGAAGTTTCGTTCGAATTTGGAACTGAGAATCCGGGCAATACTATTGGCGTGCTTTATACATATGATGGTGAGACAATGTTGGACAGTATTGCTGTCGACGAGGATGTTACTGATCATGAGGTCACATTCACAGGCTTGACTTCCGGAAGTCCCTATCTATGTGTTGTTGCGTCACTTAATGATGATGGCTCCAGCGTTTCAAATCCCTATGTCTTTGCGAGTGCCTCCGATCCAACTTCTACAGGTACAATTAATGTCTATTTCACCCAAAGTGTTGAGACCGCTTATGCAATTCCTGGAAACGAGGCCTGGGGATACGCACAACCACATGAAAGACTTATTGAGAGAATCGATCAGGCAAATTACTCCATAGATGCATGTCTGTATTCTCTCTCTATCCAGTCAATTGCAGATGCACTCATTGATGCTCACAACCGGGGAGTTGAGGTGAGATTTATATATGATGATGATCACAATCAGAATCAGGTGAGTCAGATTGCGGCTGCCGGTATAAATGTTATTGATGACAGTTATGGACAGAATGATGGTAATGGTCTGCAACACAATAAGTTCCTGATTTTCGATGCCAGGGATTCTTCCAGTGCCAGTGACGATTGGGTCTGGACTGGTTCCCTGAATCTTATAAGTGCTGGCGGAATGGGTATTAATGCAATGCAGAACAGTATTGAAATTCAGGATCAATCACTGGCGCTGGCTTATACTCTGGAATTCAATGAGATGTGGGGTAGTAGTACTATTACACCTGACCCTAACTATTCGCTTTTTGGTGAGAACAAGACTGATAATACACCACATCATTTTATGATCGGTGATTATCCGGTCGAAGCCTACTTCTCACCAAGTGATCAGGTTACAAACCAGGTAATTGACTTGATTGGAACGAGTGAGTACTCATCCTATTTCTGTATGTTCGCCTTCACCAGAGGTGATATCAATGATGCTTTCCACGATCAGTTCACCAATATTCCGGACTATCAGGTGCGGGGTGTTTTTGATTCAGGTTACGATCAGTATTCAGAATATGAACCGATGGTTGCGTGGGGAGCAGATGTACTCCTTGATGATGAAACAGGTACGTTGCACCACAAATACTTGATCTGTGACGCAGAACATGTCTTCGATGGAACTCCTTTTGTAGCTACCGGCTCTCATAACTGGTCCAGTAGCGCTGAGAACTACAATAATGAAAACATCGTGGTTGTTACGGATCCGTTGGTCACTAATCAGTATCTGCAAGAGTTCGCTGCGAGATATCATGCAGCTGGTGGCAACTATGAATTTGAAGATGTGTTGGATGCAAAAACACTTCCGGAAGTGTTTTCAGTTAGTAATAACTATCCCAATCCGTTTAATCCTATTACTAGTTTTAACATAGAACTCCTGCAAGACGCCAGTGTTTCAATAGAAGTTTATAACATTCTAGGTGAAAGCCTGCCAATTCACTTTAATGAGGTTTTCGCTGCAGGAACACAGTGCATTCAATTGGATCTCGCTGATTTCCCAAGTGGAGTATACATTTATCGGTTTGCAGTTAACCGACAGCATTATGTAGAAGGTAAAATGATCCTGCTTAAATAACAGAATACGGTTCCTGTGGATGCTTCTGCAGGAACCGTACTCTATCCTTCCCGATCATCTGGACTTTACTGGTTGTATAGTTCAGGCTTGCGATGTAACCAGTGAAGCGACCATTCGAGTATTTTCCTCCAAATTCAAGAAGATCAAGAAAAGTGCTTTTTCCGTGAACAAATCCCCCTTTACGGCATCCAATAGTGCAGCACTCAGTTAAAGGGTGCTTTCCTAGCACAACTCTGGAGAGACTAATGCCAAAAAGAAAGATTTTTGTTCGTGAATCACATTTTGAAGACTTCCTGCATGAAGAATCTCTTCTCAGACATGAGACTGCTCCTCAACTGACAGCAACGCGTCTCCGCTTAAAACGGGTACGATGGAAGCAAGGTTACGCGCACCTTTCTTCAGCACGTTTCGCTGATCTGCACTTCTATCATATTACCAACCACCTTGAATCTGGCCAGAGACTCTATGAGGATGACATAGATATTTGGCGATTTCGTAAGGCTATAAAACGGTTTAGTCGTAAATACAACATACAGGTGATTGCGTATGCTATCATGAGCAATCATTTTCACCTGATGATAACGGCAATTGAGGGAAATCGAATCTCCACATTTATGCAAGCATTGCAGAGTTCAATAGTCCAGCAGTACAACATACGACATAAAAGCGATGCAAAACGAATTCGCTTTGTTGGCAGGTTCAAAGCAGTATGGCTTCTGGATGCTGATTACATAGTAGATACAATTCGCTACATCCATCTCAATCCTGTCCGGCAGGGGATCGAGTCTGCCCCCGAACAGATACCACAGACAAATGTTCTGGGATTTTCCAGCAGAATAGATGATCTGGGGTTACCAACACCCGGTGACTTCAGCCTGAGGGATCTATTGCGCGGTTATTCACGCGAGCTTGTGAATGCTGATGTAGAGAGTAGGATACTGAAACAATTACTGGCTGGGAGGAATATTCGTAGCAAAGCAATCTGATTACTTTTTGTGAGTTCTTTCGAGTTTTCTATTACCTGGTAGTGCAGGATAGTGATTACAAGGATAAGCCCTGATAGTTATCATCGTCTTATCTGGATAGAAATATAGAAGAAGGGGAGCTTTCACTCCCCTTCTCCGTTCACCAGCTTCCATGAACTGCCTGCCAAAGCCGTTCGCTTCTTTACTAAGCAATCAGCATGCCAGTTTATTGCTTTCTATCTACTACATTAATTACATGCACTTAAGTCTCCTCACGCAGATTATCCATGTCCTCTACCCTGTTAAGAGTGACAATATTGTCAACAAATGACAATTCTGTCTATGTGCAGTCATGATTTTTAATTGGAATTAAGTTACTGCCAATCAGGCCAGAATATTCTCTCAATGAATTCAGCCCGACGAGTGTCCTCATCAATACCAAGTAGCACAGCAGATACATGAAGGTCATCAGTAGCCGGTTCATAGCGGAAGGGGGTGTGATATAGAAAGCGCTTTATGGCAATCTCCTTCTTCATACCGATAACTGAATCGTGCGCTCCGGTCATTCCCACATCTGAAATGAAAGCAGTACCACGGGGAAGCACTCGCTCATCCGCTGTTTGTATATGTGTGTGTGTGCATACTAATGCGGAAACCTCTCCGTCAAGGAACCAGGCCATTGCCTGTTTCTCTGCTGAAGCCTCTGCATGGAAGTCCACAATAATGGGGCAGTGTGAGGAGGAAGTGGTTTTGAGCTCTCGTTCAATAGAACGAAATGGACAGTCTATTGTGGGCATGAAAGTACGACCCTGCAGATTTATGACTATAACTTCTTTTTGAGATTTAGTCACAATCCGAAGGCTGCCCTTTCCTGGAACTCCCTCTGGATAGTTAAGAGGACGCAACACCATAGGTTTCTTTTTCATCACTTCGCGCACCTGGAATCGATCCCATATATGGTTTCCGGAAGTGATTACATCTACACCCATCTCGGTCAAGGTGTTCACATCACCAGGAGTTAAACTCTTTCCTTCGTGTATGTTCTCCCCATTCACAATTACCAGATCTATCTCATGTTCACGGCGGAATTGAGGAAGAAACTGTTCGAAAATCCTCACCCCAGGCTCAGAAACGATATCACCAACAAATAGAATGTTCATCATAAGATAAATATGGGTTAGATCTTTAGAGAGTCACATTGATTAGCTTAAAAGGTAAGTGAAAACACTTCCGGAAGTATAGCAGCAGTAGCCACTCAGCTACTTCGCCATATTTATTGATCGGAACTCTCTCACCACTGTGATTTTTATCTGGCCAGGATATCGAAGTTCATTTTCGATCCGGGCAGCTATATCATCAGCCAGAGTCTGCAGTTTTTCATCAGGCACTTCACTATACTGTACAATCACTCGAACTTCTCGTCCTGCCTGAATTGCGAAAGCTTTTTCAACGCCTGGCATCGATAAAGCGATATCCTCAATTGTAGATAACCGTTGAACGTACCTTCCCAGGTCGTCACTACGGACACCTGGACGGCTTTGTGATATCTGATCTGCTATATAGAGTAACTGACCTGCCAGATCTGTCTTGTTCTCACGATTGTCATGATTTCTTATTGCATCGACAACAGCCTCAGGTTCACTGTACTTACGGGCAATATCAGCACCAATTTCAGCGTGATCCTGCTCAACTGCTCCGCGTACCGCAAGACCAAGATCATGCAATAGTCCCGCACGTTTCAATAAGCGGGCATCCATATCTAACTCTGTTGCCATGAGACCAGCAAGGTTGGCAACTTCGAGCGAATGCTTCAAGGCATTATGTCCTAAAACGTTCCGGAAGTGTAGTTTCCCTACTAATCGAATAATCTCAGAGTGCATTCCATGGATTCCAGTATCCACAACTGCCTGATTACCAAGCTCCAGCGCGTACTCGCTCATTTCCTCGCGCACCTTCTCAACAACTTCTTCAATACGAGCAGGATGAATTCGACCATCTGCCAGGAGCTTATCTAATGTCTGCCGGGCAATCTCTCGTCTATATGGGTCATAGGCAGAGAGGGTGACTTTAAGTGGAGTATCATCGACGATAACTTCAACACCAGTGACATTCTCAAATGACCTTATGTTGCGACCATCTCGCCCGATTATGCGCCCCTTAATGTCATCTGAAGGCAAATCAACTACGGTGACAGTTGTTTCCCGGGCCAGTTCAACTGCTGTACGTTGAATTGAAGAAACGAGAATACGGCGTGATTCCTGGAAAGCATGCAGTTTAGCGTGCTCCTTAATCTCATTGAAATCAGCAGCGGATTTCTTCTGCACATCTGCCTGGAGGTTAGCAAAAAGTTTCTTTCGAGCTTCTTCCTCGCTAAGGCCGGCAATCCGTTCCAGTGTTGCGTTTTCCTGTTCGATCAACCTGTCAATTTCCAGCTTCTTCTGTTTAACATTTGTCTCTTTAGTGGACAGATTTTCTTCCCGCAACTTAAGTTCGTGCTCTCTGGTTTTAAGTGAATCGTTGCGAGTAATAACAGCGGTTTCATCCTCCTTGAGCTTTTGCTCCTGCTTAATAAGGTCCGCCTTTTTCTTCTGCGCGGTGATTTCATACTTCTCTTTTTGTCTGTACCACTCATCCTTGGCTTCGAGAGCTTTCTCCTTTTTCAGAATTTCGCCCTCTTCTCTAGCTTCAGCCAGAATATCATCCGTTGACTTTTTCAACATTTGATAGCGAGACCGATTGATATTCGTCGCAATCCACCAGCCAATACTAAAAGTTATAATCGCACTAGTTAAAGTGATAGATATCATCGTTATCATGTTTTCCTCAGGGATACGAGGTGGCAATCTTAATGCACCATCTACTAAGCAGGTTCGCCTTGCACCCTAGGTGCAAGATACGATGGTAGCACTTCAGTACTCTACCCGCATGTTAACTCGTCGTGTGCAGATCGGCACAGGACTTCCGGAAGTCAATAATTCCTGCAGAGCTCACCATAAAGGAAGAACCTGACAAGTCACGGTGGGTGACAGTCCGACGCTTCAAGCTTCCTCGATCACCGAAGTGAAAGGCATGCCCTAGACGCCGCTGAACAAATCTCCCTCTAAAAGAGTGTTGGTTCTTTTTTGGTGATCGTACTCCACAGGAATTTTCATCAATCCAATTCCAGCAACTGATCTAAAGATCTGGAGATAGCGGACATTCGCTGAGTAAGTTCCTTTTCATCTGCACTGGTCTGCTGTTGTAACCGCTTGAGCTCAGCAGCAATATTCATACAGGTCACAATTGCAACTTTAGCGGAATCCTTTATCTGAGCGGTTTTTGCAACTATTTTCATCTGCTGATTGACAAATTCTGCCGTTTGCTTGACGAACTCAGCATCTCCACTGGTTTTCAGTGGTATCTCCTGATCATATATCCTGACGAGAAGGTGTTGCTTTTCCATGTATATCTCAGCTGGTGATCACCTTGAACTGTGCTTTTCCATCTGCTTTAACAAGGCCTCGAGTCGCTTGCGCAGCACTCGTGTTTGTTCAGGATTACTGCTGCCATTCTTAAGTTCTGTTTTCTCGGCTTCAAGACGCTGCCCTTCACCTCTCAGGTGTTCTATCTCCAGCATCATTCTATCCAGTTCAACACGAAGGGTCCGATTTTTATTACTGAGTGTATGACTTCTGGAAGCCAGCAACTCGAATTGTTTCTCTATCTGACTCAGACTCTCAAAATCCATACTAGCGGAGTCTTCCGTTGTGTTCTTTTGTAACTGACTGAACAATCTTCTTTATCTGGCGATCGATCTGCTCGTCTTCGAGACTACCCTTCATCGAATTGAAACATAGGCTGACGCTTGCACTCTTGCAACCCTGATCAACACCTTTACCACGGTAAAGATCAAAGAGATCAACACTCTGGAGATGTTTACCGCCATGCGAACGAATTGTCGCTAACAATTCACCTATCAGTACGCTCTCTTCAATCTGGAAAGAGAGGTCGCGGCGATTATCAGGAAATCGCGACACTTCGCGTACGGTAGTTCCTGGACGATAGTACTCGCGCAGACTTGATAGATTTAATTCAAGATAGTGGACACTCTGGTCAATATCAAAACCTTCAACCAATTCCGTATCCAACTCTCCGTATGCCAGGACCACTTTTTCTGCCAATTGAAACATGTAGCTATTACTGGTGAAACGAGAATCGACTTCCGGAAGTCTTTTTAGTTCGGTATCAAATCGCGAAGAAAACAGACTTGCAATTCCCTGTACATCATAGAATCCGAATTCCTGTTCCTGACTGTCCCAACTCTTGGGTTGACGGATCCCGGTGAGCAATGCACTGAGTATAAAATCTTCACGACAGTTATTATACACCTTCTCACTAAAATGATATGTACGGCCAATCTCAAATATCGCAACACTTCTATTGCTTCTATTCAGATTATATGCCGCTGTCATCAGTAAACTCGGTAACATTGAAGTTCTCAGAACAGCAAGATCCTCGGAAATTGGATTCTGTACGCTGATTGCTTTCTCACTTCCGGAAGTGGTTTGCTCATGCTGCCGGCGACTGATCATAGAGTATGTAGAAACTTCCTGTAATCCAGCGCGTACTGCTATTTCCCTCAGGTCCGCTCTGAGAGGTCGCATTTCTTCAATCCACGGCTTCAGTGGTACGAGAGATCGTTCTGATACCGGAATATTCTCATATCCATGCAATCGAATAATCTCTTCGATAATGTCAATCTCTCTTTCCAGATCAAATCTGAAAGTAGGCACAGTTACTATATATTCATTACCGTTTTCCTGAACTTCAAACTGGAGGCGTCGGAGTAGCGAGATCTGACTGACCAGGGGTATTTCCATACCCAGAACTTCATTCACTCGTTCAGATCTGACTTTGATCACGGATTTACACCGTTGTTCCGGGTACTCATCTACAATACCGTTGAGTACCTCACCGTCAGCCGTCTCCAGCATCAATGCAGCTGTAAGATTCAGAACATAATCAATGTCATCAGGGTCGACACCGCGTTCAAAGCGTTTTGATGAGTCAGAAGTCAGCCCCAGACGGCGAGAGGACATACGAATATTTACTGGCTCAAACCAGGCACACTCGATCAGGAGTTCTGTTGTATCATCAGTTACGCCGGAAGCCAGCCCTCCCATGATACCACCAATTGCAACCGGTTTCTTTTCGTCACAGATCAGCAATACTTCCGGATCCAGTTTTCGTTGCTCCTCATCCAATGTTACGAATGTCTCACCCTTTTCAGCAAAACGGATCTTTATCCCCCTGCCCTCAATGTTTCTCATATCAAAAGCATGCAGTGGATGCCCGGTAAGCCACATAACATAGTTCGTTACATCGACAACATTGTTTATCGGGCGCAAGCCTACTGCCAGCAATCGGTCCTGCATCCAGCGTGGTGATGGCTTGATTGTGATGCCACGCATTACCCGGGCAGCATAGCGAGCACAACTGGTGTCTTTATTCAACTCAATTGAAACAGCTTCACTGGCTGGTTGCGAGACTTCCGGAAGTGTTTTTTGTGGTATCGACAAATTGCACTCATAAAGCGCTGCCAACTCACGAGCTACACCGATAATACTCAGACAGTCACCGCGATTCTGGGTAACCTCAAGATCAAACACGGTGTCTTCATATCCATATAGTTCACCCAGCTCCTGTCCCGGTTGGATCTCATCATCCAGTACCATAATGCCGCTGTGATCATCACCCAGACCCAGCTCAACTTCGGAACAGATCATTCCAAATGATTCTACGCCACGAACCCTGGCTTTGCGGATCTTTAAACCACCGGCTAACTCAGCACCTACCCGGGCGAGAGGGATTGTCTGACCAGCTTTAATATTGGGGGCTCCGCAGACAATCTGCAATTGCTCTTCATCTCCGATATCGACCTGGCAAAGATGAAGATGATCCGATTCAGGGACCTTATCGCATGTAATCACTCTTCCGGCAACAACTCCCTCCAGTGACCGGGAGATTGTATCTATTTTTTCTGTTTCCAGCCCCAGCATGGACAGATCGTCCACCAGTTGTTGCACAGATCTATCAATGTCAATCAGGCTTTGTAGCCAGTTGAGTGAGACTTTCATGATTAAACCTTAAAACTGGGTGAGTAGACGCAGGTTGTTTTCGTAGAGAAGACGAATATCAGTGATTCCGTACTGCAACATTGCAATACGTTCCAGACCGAGACCAAAGGCAAATCCGGTATACTCCTCCGGATCAAGCCCGACACCGTCCAGCACTACAGGATCCACCATCCCGCTCCCCCCCATTTCCAGCCAACCTGTCTGCTTGCATACACGACAGCCTTTGCCTGCACAGAGAAAACAGGTTACATCTACTTCTGCGGAGGGCTCGGTGAAGGGGAAATAGTGTGGCCTGAATCGAATCGAAGTATCTTCGCCAAACAGCTGGCGGTAAAACTCCAGAAGCGTACCTTTGAGTTCAGCAAATGTGACCTGCCTGTCGATATATAGACCTTCCACCTGCATGAACATAGGGGAATGAGATGCATCTGGTTTGTCGTTACGATAAACACGCCCGGGAGCTATAATTCTGATGGGTGGTTTACGCTTCTCCATAACATGTATCTGAACCGGAGAAGTCTCTGTGCGCAACAGATGGCCATTATCCAGGTAGAGAGTATCAGATTTGTCACGGGCCGGATGCCAGAAAGGTGTATTGAGGGCGTCAAAATCGTAGTACTCTGACTCCACTTCCGGACCCTCAGCAACTGTGAATCCCATGCGGGTGAATATTTCCTCCACCCGGGATTCAGTCTGTGTTAATGGATGCTCATGTCCAAGACGGGGAATCCGTCCAGGAATAGTAGTATCAAGCTCACTAACCTGTTGCCTGGCAGTTTTTCGACGATCGTTAAACTGCTGCTCCAGCTCTTTTTTGAGCTGGTTCAACAACTTCCCGGCCTCGGGACGTTCTTCTGCAGAAAGTCCGGCCATTAACTTATAGAGCGAAGCAATCTCTCCCTTACGAGCCAGGAAGATACGATATACCTCATCAAGTTCTATTTGTGAACCGGCATCCGACAGAGACTTCCGGAAGTCTTTTCTGATCTCATCGATACGGGTCTTCATACGCCACCTGCACTTTCTGAAACTGAAGTGACACTGGCCTATTTAACTATATCGACAATAGCCTGAAAAGCGGTTGGATCATTTACAGCCATGTCGGCCAGAAATTTCCGGTTGATCTGAATGTCTTTCTGCTTCAATCCGCTCATGAAACGGGAATAGGTGAGACCCTGCTCCCGGGCAGCGGCATTGATGCGCGTAATCCACAATTTGCGAAAGTCACTGGCGCGACGTTTACGATGAATTGTGGAAAACTGCATGGAACGATCAACAGCATCGGTCATGATACGCAGGACATTCCGACGCATTCCGGTGAAGCCCTTGGCCTGGTGACGTGTCTTTTTTCTCCGCCGATGGGAAGCAACGTTATTTGTAGCTCGTGGCATTGATATCTCCTTTATTCACTGTGGGTAAAACCCTCAGCAGCTAATCATCCGTTTGATATTCTGCTCGTTTGTGGAATGAACCAATACGGCAGAGCGTAAGCGTC
Organism: uncultured Bacteroidia bacterium; assembly: GCA_964501185.1. Classification (GTDB taxonomy): domain Bacteria; phylum CAIWAD01; class CAIWAD01; order BS150m-G50; family BS150m-G50; genus BS150m-G50. The sequence goes on along the minus strand of CAZCRT010000043.1, from coordinate 8,878 downwards.
GCTTCTGTTTGCGGGACTTGCAGGTAAACTTGTGACCGGCATAGGCGTGGTGACGCTTGACTGAACCACTTCCGGTTGTTTTGAAACGTTTACAGGCGCCGCGATTTGATCTCATCTTCGGCATGAGTTAACTCCATTTATTTCTTTTGACTCTTTTTCGGTACCAGCTGAGTTACCATATTGCGTGCCCCCTCCATTGCAGGAGCCGACTCAACCTCAGCAATATCTTCCAGAAAACTTATGAACTTGTCTAATGCTTCCCGACCCAATTCCTTGCGCGCAATCATACGCCCTCTGAACAACACGGAAACCTTCAGCCGGGCTCCATCTTCTATAAAACCCCGCGCCTTACGTGCCTTCACCTCCAGATCATGATCATTGATGTTGGGTGTCAGCCGGATTCCCTTAACCTGAATCGTATGTTGTTTCTTACGATTCAGACGCTCACGCTTGGCTTGATCGTACTTGAACTTACCGAAATCTTGAATCTTGACTACCGGCGGATCAGCTTTAGCTGCTATCTCTACCAGATCAAGATTGCGCTTCTGCGCTTCGCTCAACGCCTCTTCCAGAGACAGAATTCCCAATTGCTCACCTTCCGGTGAGATGACTCTGACTTTCGGAGCTCTGATCTGAGTATTAATCCGAGCTTTTGGCGTTTTCTGAACTTCAGTGAACCTTTTTTTCAGGGTTCCCCCTTAGCGTTGTGATACTTACTTGCGTTAACCAGGAAGATGCTTGGATTAGGAAAACCAGCAAGCACTTTCCAACAGTGATTCGTCTTACACCGACAAGTCTCAGTGACTGTTACTCCGCTTTCGATTTCCCTGCGGATGCCACCTCATCTTTTAACAAGACAATAAGGTCATTGACCGGGATTGAACCCTGGTCTCCAGCGCCATGCCTTCTCAGAGAGACAGAAGCTGCTGCGACCTCTTTTTCACCAACTATTCCCATGTAGGGTATTTTATTGATCTCAGCCTGACGAATTTTATAACCTATCTTCTCGTTGCGTTCATCTACTGTTACCCGGAAGCCTGCTTCACGCAACTCGGCAGCAACGTGACGGGCATGATCAATACAGGAGTCCACGATCGGTAACAGTGCAAACTGTTTCGGTGCCAGCCACAAGGGAAAATTACCAGCATAATGCTCGATCAGAATACCGATAAACCTCTCAAAGGAACCGAAAACAGCGCGATGTATCATAACTGGCCGATGCTTGCTCCCATCCTCACCTGTATATTCCAGCTCAAATCGCTCCGGCATGGAAAAATCAAGTTGAATGGTACCAAGTTGCCAACTGCGTCGTAACGAATCCCGGATATGAAAATCAATTTTGGGTCCGTAGAAGGCTCCATCACCAGGGTTGAGCTGGTAATCTATCTGCTTCTTCGCCAATGCGCCGGCAAGAGCAGACTCAGCTTTTTCCCAGCTTTCCAGACTGCCGATATACTTCTCTTCCGGACGGGTTGAGAGCTCAACAAAAATGTCTTCGAAACCGAAACGCTCATACATCTCAGAAATAAGCTCGATTACACCGATTACTTCCTGTTCGGTCTGCTCATCGGTGCAATAAATATGCGCATCATCCTGGGTGAACTGCCTGACTCTGAAGAGGCCATGAAGTACCCCTGATTTCTCATGACGGTGCACCATCCCCATTTCAGCATATCGTAGAGGTAATTCACGGTAACTGTGGGGAGAATTTCCAAAGAGAATCATATGCCCCGGGCAATTCATCGGCTTAACAGCGAATGCGTTTTCATCGATGGTAGTGAAGTACATGTTCTCCTGGTAGTTGTCCCAGTGTCCACTTCGATGCCAGAGCTCTTCGTTTAAGATTATCGGAGTTTTAATCTCCTGATAATCATCCCGCTCATGAACCTGCTTCCAATAATCCTGGATCTGATTATAGATGACAACACCATTGGGATGCCAGAAAGGAAATCCAGGGCCCTCCTGATGGAGAGAAAACAGATCCAACTCCCTGCCGAGTTTCCGGTGATCTCTTTTTCGAGCCTCTTCCAGGAAACGGAGGTGCTGCTTCAGCTGCTTTTTATCCGGATAGGCAACAGCATAAATCCGCTGCAGTTGAGCATTTTTCTCATCACCACGCCAGTAAGCACCGGCAATCTTCAGCACCTTCAACGCCTTGACAGGACCGGTAGAGGGAAGATGTGGCCCACGACAGAGATCTACGAAGTCACCCTGTTGGTAGACGCTGATAACATCATCCTGTTCCAGCTCTTCGAGCAGCTCCAGTTTGTAGGACTCGTTCAATTCAGAGAAGATACGCTGCGCTTCTTCACGACTGAGTTCGCTACGCTGGAGAGGAAGGTCCTGCTGTACGATGACCTGCATCCGTTCCTCAATCGCCTGCAGGTCTTCCGCAGAAATCGGCTCAGGGAATTCAACATCGTAATAGAATCCCTCTGCAACGGGTGGTCCAATTCCAAGGCGGGCGGTGGGATACAGTTCCTTTACCGCTTGAGCGAGAACATGTGCAGAAGTATGCCAGAAAACATCCCGTCCCTGTGGTGAAGAAAAATCGAGCAGTTCCAGAGTGGCATCAGCCTTGATTGGCTCCTCCACAGAAACCAGCTCATCATTCAGAAGGGCTGCCACAGTACGTTTAGCCAGGCTGTTAGAGATTGAGACGGCAACTGCATGCGGAGTAACTCCCCGATCGAAATCACGCTTCGATCCATCTGGAAAAGTTATCCGAATTTGATCAGCCATCCTCAATTCCCCGGTCTGAACCGGCCCTCATGCAAGTGAATAGAAAAAGCCAGTGACCTGGCTTATAGTATTTTCCCGCTATCTAGTAAGTTTCAGCAATAGCCTCCGGAAATACTACGTAGTGCTGCCCTCTGAATTGCCCGGTCTGCGAATCATGATATCATCTGGCAACATTAAAACAAATGGGCGATACGGGACTCGAACCTGTGACCCCTAGCTTGTCGAGCTAGTGCTCTAACCAAACTGAGCTAATCGCCCTCAATTTTAGCCTATAAATTTCAACTCTTACCTGAAGATAGTCAAGAGAAATGTGGCAGCATAAATGTTGTTTATATAGTCAGGGGATGATAATTCCGGAATTTTCCGGATTGCAGAGCTGTTTGTGCAACTTCTGTCAAGGTTTCTTGATTCCAAAAATGTATGGAAATCTATGATTTGGCTCTCGATAACCGGATTCACCAGAGGCTCGCCAGAGTACTGATGGAATGTCGTTTCCATGGGGGGCACATAATCAATAACTTGGAGACTTCCGGAAGTGTTCCACCACTTCGCCCTCTGCAGGCGTCACTTCAACGACACAGCCCTGCTTGATTTTGCCTCTTACCCACCTGTACACTCTCTGGACATCTGTTGTTTAAAAAATGGACAGATTGCATTCCAGTTAGTAGATTCTCCTCGAAATGAACTGAATCCTGAAACACAGTAAGGGAGATAGGTCATGTCCTTTCTTAATGAATCGCTGTGTTCATATTTCTTCTGCAGCGGTCGTGCAGAAGCTTCAACTCCTCTCAACGCCTTCGATGCAGCACTGCTTGATGCAGGTATTGGAAACACTAACCTTGTAAAAATCAGCAGTATCCTGCCACCTGACTGTCGCGAAATAACACTTCCGGAAGTCTTGTCTCCCGGGATCCTGCTACCCACAGCCTGGGTTTCCCATAACTCCAGAATACCAGACGAACAGATCGCAGCAGCTGTAGCTGTAGCAATTCCGAACGATCCATCCCGGGCCGGTGTAATCATGGAGTATGCTGAAGCAGGTTCTGTCGCTGAAGTTGAACAGTATGCCCGTGACCAGGTTAAAACAGCAATGCATATTCGTGGGATTTCCGGTTATGAAGTCAAGAGTATCTCCATATCTCATCAAGTGAATACATGTGGTACTGTATTCGCTGCAATCGTTCTGCAAGGATAACTGACCACCGCCGATAGCACGCAGAATCAAATGTCCGGTTTATCTTACTATCTTGTGAAAGGTATTGCCTTTGGAACAATGTCTAACTAAACTGTTCACTATTATTCAGCGAGTAAACACACGACCGGTAGTTTCTAATAAAGGACTTACAGGGTGGACTCACGTAACAATAAACCGGTCTCTTTTTTCTGGCCGGACTGGCTTGTAATCCGACCACCTTCAATCCGCAGGATAGTTACCTTCTTCCCCTCTATCAGGCACCCCTATCGAACTCACACAAAGGTATAGAATGGTATTTTTGAGAGCTCTCTTTTTAACCACCATCTTTCTGACAATGGCATTCGCCCAGGATAACGAAACCTGCGAAATGTGCCATGATGATGCATCATTTGAGACCGTTCGTTACGGTATTACCCACAGCCTGCATGTACAGACGAGTGATCTCGAAGGAACTCCGCATGCGGGATTCGATTGTATCACCTGTCATACGGTCCTGGAAGGTCAGGAGGAATGGCCACACGATGAATTCCTGCGGCTACCCGACTGTGGTTCCTGCCATCTCGACGCGCAGATTTCTTTTGTAGAGGGTTTTCACAAACCACTGAAAGCAGAGGGATATTCCGCGATTCCCACCTGTGTCGACTGTCACGGTGCCCATGAGGTAAGCTGGAAAGGCAATCCTCGCAAAGTCTGTGGTGTCTGCCATCAGGAGCAGCTTGACGATTTCGTTCATTCGGACCATTACGGTATCGAAGAGGAGCTCACCTGCGTCGACTGTCATAATCCTCATCACAAATTCGAACGCAGGGACTATACCGAGCAGGAATGGAAGCTTGAGGTTACAAAGGGCTGTCGACGCTGTCATGCGGAACAGGTGACCAACTATGATATGTCAGGTCACTTCAAAGCTGTTTTGTCCGGTAATCTGGATGCTCCGGTATGTTGGGATTGCCATGCCCGACACCGGGTTTTATCACCGAGGGATGCTGACAGTGAAGTCTCGATAGACCGGCTGGACAGTGTCTGTATTTCCTGTCATAAGGACTACGAACAGTCTATTCACCTTCCTGCAGATGATAATGAGACTCCATTTGAGACCTGCGTTACCTGCCATACCGGTCATGAAACTGATATGGATAATCCCACTTCAATCATAATTGACGAACAGATTGAAGTGGTCTGCCTGCGTTGTCACTTTGAAACACTGATCATAGGTGAAGATGACGCTCATGGATTTATCCACCGTGAGCAGCTGGCACTGGTCAGTGCGGGAAAGGAAACCGATTGTGCGGAATGTCATACTTATCACCACAAAGTAGAAGGCAATGAAGGATCTGAACTGAAGAAAGGTTGTGGTCAGTGCCACCCACGGGAACAGGTTGAGTACGAAAACTCAGACCACTATATAGCTCATGAAAAGGGGCATGAGGAAGCCCCCGACTGCATAGACTGTCATCGTGAGCGTCTGGTAAAGAAATCGGATGAGTTCTTCGGTGGACAGACGATAACCGAGCTTTGCAGTTCCTGTCATACCGACGACAATCTGGCACTCAAGTACGATCTCAATCCTGATGTTCTGGATGGTTACCAGCATTCTTATCATGGCCAGATGTATCTGCTGGGTTATGAAGGTGATGATTACGCCACCTGTGTATCCTGTCACAACAACCACGAGATTCTCTCAAGTAGCGATGAACAGGCCAGTACCCATCCGGATAATCTGGTGGCGACCTGTTCCAGTTGTCATCCCGGGGCAACGGAGAGCTTCGTAGAGTATATGCCCCATCCTCAACCGAGCCTGAAAGAGGCCAACCCGGTCATCTACTACATCAATTTCTTCATGATCGTATTGCTGGCCGGTACCATGAGTGTATTTGGTGGCCATACAGTTCTCTGGTTGATCCGGCTGCTTATCAAGCGACTCCGACATGGTCCGCTGAAGAAACCTACCGCCAGCAGCAAGAGAGTTCATCGTTTCACCAGAACAGAGCGTTTCCTGCATATCTTCATGGTGATTTCATTCCTGATACTCGCCGGCACAGGCCTGCCGCTCAAATACAGTAACACCGAGATGGCTAACTGGTTCGTGAACAACATAGTCGGATTCCACACAGCGGCACTGCTGCACAGGTTTGCTGCGTTGAGTATGTTCGGTGTGTTCGTAGTTCACATTCTGATGCTGATCAACAAGGTGTTTATACAACGCAGGAAGGGTGTTTTCTGGGGACCGGACAGCCTCGTCCCCAACTGGCAGGATTTCAGGGATTTCATCAATCATATCCTGTTCTTCCTGGGAATACGGAAGGAAGAGCCTGAATTCGGTCGCTGGACCTATTGGGAAAAGTTCGATTACTTCGCAGTCTTCTGGGGAATGATGGCCATCGGCGCCTCCGGCCTGACGCTCTGGTTCCCGGAGGAGTTCACTCTTGCGTTACCGGGATGGATGATCAATGCCGCGCATATTATTCACTCGGAAGAAGCATTACTGGCAACTGCGTTCATTTTCACTGTACACTTCTTCAACACACATCTGCGTCCGGGTGCTTTCCCGTTGGATGATGTAATATTCTCTGGCAGGCTTACGGAGGAGAAGTTTGCTGAAGAAAGGCCCCTGCAGAGAAAGCAGCTATCTGATCCGGATTATCAGAAACTGTTGCGCCGTAAGGGGCGGAAGTGGTTGAATGTTCTGTTCTACATGACCGGATTCGGGTTCCTGGCAATCGGATTCCTGCTGCTGGTCCTGATCATCATCGGATCATTCTTCAGCTGAGGACTTGAATGATTATTCTATAGTTGGAGACAACGAATAACAGATAAAAACTACATAGCGGGGATGTTATGAGAACAGGTTTAAGTCGTTATTGGATTGCAATCATTTTGCTCTGCATGGCAGGTTCAGGCAACCTGATAATCGCGCAGGATGACGGAGATGTTGAACCGATAACAAACAACGATTGTATTGAGTGCCACGAACAGAGCCAGCAAAAAACATTGATCGCTGATGACCTGTCACACTCTATTCACGAGGGTCTCGAGTGTCAGGATTGTCATATCTACACAACGGTTTTTCCCCATCCACCCTCACCGGATGAAGACACACCAGGTTTTATGCCCGGTTGTGAAGGATGCCGTTCCTGTCACGAAGAAGAGTCGGATGAATACACATCACACGGTCGTGAGACCGCTCAGAAATGTGGCGATATCCCCACCTGTTCAGCATGCCACGGATCACACGAAATCCTGCCCCCGGATGTGAAACTTTCCATGGTGCATCCGACAAATCTTCCGGAAACCTGTGGCAGCTGCCATGAGGATCTGGATATGGTGAAAAAGCATCATCTGCTCCTGCCACATCCTGTGGAACTGTACTCGAAGAGTATTCATGGCAAGTCAAGTAAGGGCGGTCTGTATGTGGCTGCTACCTGTAATGATTGTCACTCCACTGAGGGTACTGCTCACAAAATCCTCTCCCCCGATCATGAGAATTCTACAATCAATCATTTCAACGTTCCTAATACCTGCTCCCAGTGTCATCAGGGAGTAACCAGAGATTACTGGGATGGTATTCATGGACAACTCGTTGCCAGGGGGGAGACAGATGCACCGATATGTACTGATTGCCATGGTGAACATGGTATCATCAACACAGATGATCCGAATTCTCCGGTATCAAAATCACGAGTAGCCGAGGCGACCTGTTCACCCTGTCACGAGTCGACCACACTGAATGAGAAGTACGGCTTGCCTTCCGGCAGACTGCACACCTTCATCGACAGTTACCATGGACTTAAAAGTAAAGCGGGAGATACCGAAGTTGCGAACTGTGCTTCCTGTCACGGTGTGCATCGCATTCTTGCCAGTAGTGATTCCACCTCGACCGTTCACCCGAACAACTTAAAGGAAACCTGTGGTGACTGTCACCCCGGAATCTCTGAAGAACTCGCCAAGATGCCAATTCATGGCGTTTCGGGTGAGGGTCTCAGCACCCCGGTAGCCGACCTGATAGCTAAGATTTATATCTTTGCCATTGTTATCATCATCGGCCTGATGGCGCTGCACTGGATAATAGATCTGATTCGTCAGATTCGACTGACTATCAAGCGCAAGCCGCAGGTGAAACGGATGAACATGAATGAGGTCTGGCAGCACCACCTGCTGGCGATAACCTTCATCACGCTGGTGATTACCGGATTCTCACTGCGCTACAGCGATTACTGGTTCACCGAGTTTCTATTCGGCTGGGAAGGTGGCGCTGAGCTGAGAGGTGTCATCCATCGCTTTGCCGCTGTTTTAAACATGCTGGGTATTGTCTGGCATATACTGTACCTGCTCACAGCGCGTGGTCGCCAGTTTGTGATAGATATGTTCCCCCGCTGGAGTGACTTCACTGAATTCGCACAGCGTATTCAATACAACATGGGACGTACCGACAAGACCCCGCAGTTCGGACGGTTCAGTTATGTGGAGAAGGCTGAATACTGGGCACTGGTCTGGGGATCGGTAGTAATGGTTCTCACCGGACTGTTACTCTGGTTCGATAACTGGTTCATTCAGTTTGTACCCAAGGGTACGTTGGATGTCGCGCTGGTATTCCATTTCTATGAGGCCTGGCTGGCCTTTCTGGCTATCGTTATCTGGCATATGTATTCAACGGTATTCAATCCTCATGTTTATCCGATGAATCCGAGCTGGATCACCGGTCGCATGCCGGAGGAGATGTACGCACATGAGCATCCCGGACATCTGCGTCAGATCAAAGAGGAAGAGGAGCAATCCCTCAAGCAGCAGATGAAGGATATGGCAACTATTCATTCTCCTGAGGAAATCGCCAGAGGTGTGGATGATGACGAAACTGCTGACTGATCTGAGCCTGAAAACGCCTGGTTCTGGACGGAAATTACCGGGCTTTCTATTGCAGGGGGCGTGCTTCGGCATGCCCCC
>CAZCRT010000042.1:0-21220 GCA_964501185.1 uncultured Bacteroidia bacterium | reverse complement strand
TCCGGATTACCGCGCGGAATGGCATTGCCAACTACTATCCGGGCTTCCAGGCCGCTGAGGTGATCTGCGGAAAAACCGTTATGGAAAACGATATTGTTTTCAGCCAGATAGTCAGACATGGGCGGGTAAACGCCTGTATCTGAACCGGCCACCCGGAACCCCATCTGCTGCAATGCGACAGCTGTCCCTCCCATAGCGGTTCCACCAATTCCTATGAAGTAAAAGTCAATTTCATGGCGCTGCTGCATTACGATGCCTCTTCGGGCTGACATTGATGACTATGAAACTACGTTACAGGGTCAGAATGTATCGCGACTCGATTTGCCAGGTAAAGCAGGTATGTTATCAGGCCGCAGTATAAAACTAGCCAGCATCCGGGTGAAATGCACTCCGGGAGTTAACTTGTTATGTCTGACGCTGAAACCGGATCGCAGATTATCTCATCCGGGGAACTGCTTCAAGCGCCGGAGAATGCAAACCGACCCACCTGGAAAAGGAATAACTTGCTTAATGAGTCACAGCGTAGTAATATTCGAATTACAGTAACAAGAGGGTTCCCGACTATGAGTGCTTCAAAAAAGATTCTTATTGTTGATGACGAACAGAGTACCTGCGAAGTACTGGCCGGTATGGTTGACGCGCTGGGCTATCAATCCATGGTGGCAGATAATGGTGTCAAAGCTCTGGAAACCTTCAAGGCGGAAAAACCAGATCTGGTAATATCAGATATTAAAATGCCTGAAATGGATGGAATGGAATTACTGCATGAATTGCGCGAAATCAGCCATCAGGTTAAGATCATCATTCTGACCGGGTATCCCTCGGCCGATACTATTATCGAAACAATAGAGAATGAAGGATTCACCTATCTGGTCAAGCCGGTTAAACTCACCTCGTTGGAGGCTGTTCTCCTGCGCGCCTTTCAATAGCTGGTTACCACTCCACTGATCCCGGTAATACCTGTCGCTTCGTTCAGTAGCTACAAGCCTGGATGGCGACCCTGCCGGATACAGAAACAATCAGATCGCCCGCCTTGTGGTTTGAATCTAATGGTGATTTCATCTATCCCCCTGTATTCATGGCTTGACATAGCCATGACGGATAGGTAATTTTGATCCTACAATTTGGTAACATTTGACTTCTGGAGGATACATGCGTCCCGTTTCCCTGTTTTTTATGCTGTTGGTATTAACCCGGATTACTGTTGCCGAGGCTGCCGATTCTTTCTCCACTTTCACAGTTGTTGTGGATTATAATCTTACACAGTCACCGATGACTTCTGTCAATGAGGATATCCGGCAACTGGATGCCTATTATCATTCCGGTGACTGGAGTGAGGATCTGCAGTCAGGGCAGGATAATGACCAGAATAATCAGTTTGAATACCCCCTGATGATAAATACTGAACGCTTCCAGAATCTCCCCTCCTTTGCGGCACGTTTGGAAACTAATCTGAGCCTTCTGTGGCACATTGGCTTTGAATACAATCAGGGCGGTGTTTCCAGTAACGGCTATTATGCCTATGCACCGGGTGGGCAGAATAACGGTTATGTCAAGCGCCGTGAAACATTGAACTATAAGAGCGGCTTACTGTACGGTAAATTCCGTATCCGGGATCGCGTATTACCTCTGTTTGCCTATGTCGGCGCAGGTGTTGGTTTTGCTTCTCTCAATGTAGATGGCCTGTATGAACTGGGAAACAAGTTCAACGCAGACTACATGCAGCAGTGGTTGCTGTATACAAATGAGCACTCAGGCAGCGCTTTCACCGGTCGTGGTTTCATCGGCATGGAATATAAACTGCCCTTCTCGAGTAACCTGTTTGTGGAATGTGGTTACAATTATCAGAATTTCGGCGAGCTGGATGGCACCACAGATCTGGCTCTGAACGATCCAGACCTGCCCAGTAACTATGACCAGAATCCGGATAACGATTATACCGAGTACTATGGCATGGAAGGGGCGCGCCCCGGTACTATGGATTTTGTGTATGATTTTCTCTACTGGTATGTTGATGAAAATGACAACCGTCGCTACGATGATGGCGAAGAGACCGATACCTTCAGTGAGATTCAGCCTTTTGAAGGCACCTATAACGGTGATACAATTGATTTTGATCTCTCCGGTTTTTACATCAACTTGGGAATTGGATTCAGTTTCTAACGTGATACATATTAAGATCTATCGCCTGCAGACATCTATCCGGTGCTGCAGGCGTTTTTTTTACCCTCGAAATAAGCATCGTCCCGCCATATAGGGATGTGCATAAATACACAGGTGTAGTATGAGTTCTGTGAATAGAGAAAAACTGTTACTCATTGATGGCTCCGGACTCATATACCGTTCTTTTTTTGCGATGCAGCGTATGCAGCTGGAAACGGGTGACGGTGTACAGGTTGGCGGTGTATACCAGTTCCTGGCAACGCTCCTGCGCTTGCTGGAGGAAGAGGGTCCTCGAAGACTGGCGGTTTTTTTCGATACTCCACAACCGACATTCCGTCATGAGCTTTATCCGGAGTACAAAGCTAACCGTTCCGAAACACCGGCGGAACTTGTTGAGCAGATGGGCATACTGGATGAGGTGCTCGAATTGCTGCAGGTAGACGTGATACGAGTCCCCGGTCTTGAAGCTGACGATCTGATGGGAGCCTATGCAGCTCGTGGTGCAGAGGCTGGCTACGACTCCTGGATCTACACGGCCGACAAGGATATGATGCAGGCGGTAGATGATCATGTCTTCATCTGCAATCCCCGAAAAGGTGGCAACATTGAGCGACTTGACCGCGAAGGAGTTGTAGAGAAATTTGGAGTTCCGCCGAATCTGGTACCGGACATTCTGGGCTTGCAGGGAGACAGTTCGGATAACATTCCGGGTGTTCCCCGAATAGGTGCAAAGACTGCCCGTCAGTTGGTGAATGATCTTGGTTCTCTGGAGGAAATATATGAGAAGCTGGATCTGGTACAGAAACCATCAGTACGCAAGTCGCTCGAAGAGAACCGGGAGCTGGCTTTTTTCTGCCGTCAGCTGGCCACTCTTAAACTGGATATAGAATTACCACAGGAGTTGGATAAGCTATCCCTGCCGGATCTGCAAGGAGAAGGGGTGATAGCAGAGCTGCGTCGTCTCGGGTTCAATTCCTTACTTAGATATGTGCGTCCGGAGCAGGCGAAGCTTGAGCAGGTGTATCACACTGTTACTGACACCGCCCAGTTAGAACTGCTGTGCGAGAAGCTGACTGCAGTTGAAGAGTTCGCGTTTGACCTCGAGACCACCTCGATAAATCCCCTGGAAGCTGAGATTGTAGGCTTCTCTTTTGCAGTGAAGGAAGGTGAAGCCTGGTATGTTCCGGCAGACTTCGGTGCTGAAAACGGAGCCCTCTTCAGCAGCTCTGAATTGTCGACAATTCTGGAAAAGCTCAGCCCGATTCTGGAGAACAGTGAAATCGGCAAGATCGGGCAGAACGCCAAGTATGACCTGCATGTTCTGCGCAACTATGACGTTGAGGTCAGGGGTGTCCGTTTTGACACCATGATTGCATCCTTTCTGATTGATCCCTCGCAGAGGCAACACAACCTGGACGCGCTCAGTCTGCAGTACCTGAACTACACCAAAGTCCCGACCAGTGATCTGATCGGCAAGGGCAGTAAGCAAATCTCCATGCGGGAAGTACCGCTTGAAAAGATATCCTTCTATGCCTGTGAGGATGTCGATATGACCTTGAGATTGAAAAATGTCTTCGCTGAAAAACTGACGAAAAGAGATCTGCAGGAACTGCTAAGCGAGATGGAAATACCTGTCCTGCATGTCCTGCTCGAGATGGAACGGCAGGGAGTTCGCGTCGATACTGACTGGCTCAGAGAACTATCGCAGAAATATGAACTGCGGCTGCAGGAGCTGGAGCAGGATATCCACAATATGGCAGGTGGTGAGTTTAACATTAACTCACCCCGTCAGCTCGGGGAAGTTCTGTTTGAAAAACTGCAGCTGCCACGAGGCAAGAAGGGGAAAACCGGGTACTCAACAGATGTTACCGTTCTGGAGAAACTGGCACACCTGGATCCGCTTCCCGGACGCGTGCTGGAACACCGCCGTCTGAGTAAACTGCAGAACACCTACATTGCATCATATTTCGAACTTGAGAACCCGAAAACCGGGCGTATCCATACCAGCTTCAATCAAACGGTAGCGGCTACAGGCCGTCTCTCCTCGTCTGATCCCAATCTGCAGAACATTCCCATTCGTACCGAAGAAGGAAAGGAGATCAGGCGTGCTTTTGTATCACGAGATAAGAATCATCTTTTGCTGGCGGCTGATTACTCACAGATAGAGTTGCGTATGTTTGCGCATCTATCGAACGACGAAGAGCTGATTCAGGCCTTTCAGCAGGGAATCGATATCCACAGGGCAACAGCGGCAGCAGTCTTTGAGGTGGCGCCGGAAGATGTCTCAGATGATCTTCGCCGGGAAGCAAAGATAATCAATTTTGGTGTAATGTATGGAATGGGTTCTTTCGGTCTGGGACAGGAACTCGGTATTCCCCGTCCGGAGGCACAACGTTTCATTGACGACTACTTTTCCCGCTTTCCCGCTGTGAAGCAATTTGTGGATAACACGATCGCGATTGCCCGGGAGCGAGGTTATGTGGAAACGATGTTCAGACGCCGTCGCTACCTGCCGGAAATACACAGCAGCAATCATAATCTGAGAAACTATGCCGAAAGGGCAGCTGTCAACTCTGTAGTACAGGGCAGTGCCGCGGACCTGATTAAGATCGCCATGATTCGTCTGCACAAACGGTGGCAGACTGATGCGCCTCAGTTGAACATGACACTTCAGGTGCACGATGAACTGTTGTTCGATATCCCCTGCGACAGGGTAGATGAGTATATCGGGATAATTCGTTGTGAGATGGAAAACGCTGTCCAGCTGCAGGTACCGGTAACTGTTGATATCGGGCAGGGAAAGAACTGGTTGCAGGCTCATTAAAGAGACAAATGTATCACATAAGAGATAAGAATGAACATCTATCTGGTTATAGTGCTGGCGGCGCTTATTGGTGGATGGTTGCTCAATGCTGTCACCGGCGTTCTGAACTTGAGGTCGTTGACACCTGAACTTCCTGATGAATTCAAAGGGGAGTATGACGCTGAGAAGTACGCACGCTCACAGGAGTATACTCGTGCGAAAACCAGCTTTCAGCAGATCTCCGGCACTGTCCATATGGTTCTGATGGTTGGATTTATCCTGCTGGGCGGTTTCAACCTGGTTGACAATCTGGTTCGTTCCCTGGCGTTGCCTGAGCTGGTAGAAGGTTTGTTGTTTTTCGGGGTGCTCTTTCTGCTGGATCAGATTGTCTCATTACCTTTCTCTGTTTATCGGGATTTTGTTCTGGAAGAGAAGTATGGCTTCAACCGCACCACACCGGGTACCTTTGTCCTGGACCTGTTGAAGAGCTGGTTGCTGACAGTTGTGCTGGCTGGCGCATTGCTGGCCGGTATTATTGCATTCTTCTCTTATACCGGTCCAATGGCCTGGCTCTGGGCCTGGGGAATTGTCACCCTGTTCATAGTAGCAATGCCGACTATTTTCGTGACAGTAATTGCACCGATGTTCAACAGATTCACACCGCTGGATGATGGGGAGCTGAAGGAGGCAATAAACAGGTATGCCGGGAAAGTGTCCTTCTCCCTGGGTGGTATTTTCGTGGTGGATGGTTCACGTCGATCCAGCCACTCAAACGCCTACTTCACCGGTCTGGGACGTGTCAAGCGCATTGTCCTTTATGATACGCTTGTGGAAAAGCACACAACCGAAGAGCTGGTGGCGGTCCTGGCGCATGAGGTTGGGCACTACCGTATGAAGCATGTCGCCAGACGCATTGCACTCAGCGTGATACAAAGCGGTGTGATGCTATACCTGATATCTCTGTTTATTGGCAATCAGGGCTTGTTCGACGCTTTCAGAATGGAGCAGCTCTCTATCTACGCAGCGATCATGTTTTTCGGGCTGTTGTTTGCACCGGTCAATATGGTGCTGCAGCCCTGTATGATGGCGCTTTCGCGTAAACATGAATATGCTGCTGATGCCTGGGCAGCAGAAACAACCGGAGGAGATGCCGCGCCGATGATTGCGGGTTTGAAGCGAATGTCGGTAGATAACCTGAGCAATCTGACACCGCATCCTCTGGATGTGGCTCTGAATTATAGTCATCCGCCGATTCTGAAACGGATTCAAGCGCTGCGGAAACTGTAAATCATCTCTACTTACCGATACAGAAGCGGCTGAAGATAACGTCGAGCACTTCCTCAATATCAAAGGAGCCATCGATAGTGCCGATTGCCTCAGCAGCATCACGAAGCGCGATCACTAAAAGGCTATGCTCTACACCGGCCGCGAGGTCCTGCTTCACTTCCAGCAGATGATTACGAGCCTTCTGCAGGAGTTGGAAATGGCGTAGATTGGTCAGCAGCAATGTATCTGCCGGTAACTCCTCTCCCCCGGTCAGCGCCTTAAAAACCATCTCCAGCAGTTGTGTGACACCGCTACCAGTTGCAGCACTGATGGCAAGTTGATCCGTGGGTGTGCTGAAACCGGGAGTCAGGTCGCTCTTGTTCCAGACCTGGATAAGGGGGACATCCGTCTGGGGCTGATTGAAAGCGGGTTCACTCTGGTCATCGATAGTGCAATCCTGCAACTGTATCACAACATCCGCCCGGTCAATCACCCGTTGCGCGCGGTTGATTCCTTCCCGCTCAACCAGGTTGTCTGTATCACGCATTCCGGCTGTGTCCCAGAGTGTAACCCGGATTCCCTGAATGTCTATGTCGGCGCTGATCGCATCCCTGGTAGTTCCGGATTCGGGCGAGACGATAACACGATCCTCCCGCAGCATCTTGTTCATCAGAGTGGATTTTCCAACATTGGGAGGTCCGGTGATCACCACATGTGCCCCCCCGGCAAGGCGTCCCAGCCGATAGCTTGCCAGCAGAAGATCGATCGATATTATAATCTGATCCAGGCGCCTTTCAAGCTCTTCAGCAGAAGTGGTCGTAATCTCCTCCTCAGCAAAATCGAGTTCCGCTTCCAGCAGAGCGTAGAGTTCAACTAATTGCTGACGCATCAGGCGGAGCTGATCATGCAGTCGACCGTTAAGTTGCATCAGGGCGTTGCGATGCGAAAAGGCAGTTGTGGAATTGATCAAAGCTTCTACACTTTCAGCCCGGGTCAGGTCGATTTTGTCATTCAGAAATGCCCGTCTTGTAAACTCTCCCGGCTCTGCCGGAAGAGCACCCGCTTCACAGCATGCAGACAGAAGCTGCTCTACGATATAGGTAGATCCATGACAGGATATTTCCATCATATCTTCACCTGTGTAACTCAGGGGATGATGAAAACGGGTGACGATAACTTCGTCGAGTCGCTCAGCTGTCGGTGTGATTATGAATCCATGAACAGCAGTTGTGGCAGGACGTTCCATCAGTACAGAAGCACGATTAAAAATCTGCCTGATAATCCGCTCGCAGTCAGGCCCACTCAACCTCACCAGTGCAATCGCCGAACGGCCCGGATGTGTAGAGAGTGCGACAATAGTAGAAGTGTCATTCATAGTTATCAGTTCCGGAAATCTAAAAGCCTAAACGCCGAATTATTGTCTTCCACTAAACTAACCTGTCCGGTTGGATTATGAAATCGCAAACTGATCTCTCTGCTATGAGGCCGAACAGAAAAGCGATTGGATAAAAAGTAAGACATCCCTATTGTGAGCTTGTACGGATTACAGATGAAAGGAGCGAATGTCAGAATGAACTATGATGTCACAATAATCGGTGGTGGGATAGTTGGCCTGGCTACCGCATACATGCTTTCACAACAGTACGACAGCCGAATCCTGTTGCTGGAGGCTGAAGAGCAGCTGGCCATGCACCAGACAGGCAATAACAGTGGTGTGATACATTCCGGGCTCTACTATCGTCCCGGGTCGCTCAAGGCCCGGAACTGTGTAAGCGGCGCAGAGATGTTGTATTCCTTCTGCGAGCAGGAGAATATCCCGTTTGACCGGTGTGGTAAGCTGGTTGTGGCGACAGATGAAACTGAGATACCTGCCCTGGAAGAACTGCGAGGGCGTGGTATTGCCAACGGATTAGCAGACATAGAGTTGCTTACCGGAGAGCAGATACAGGAGATTGAACCTCACGTAAAGGGGGTTGCCGGGTTGAGGGTGCCGGCAACAGGGATTGTAGATTTCAGACAGGTTGCAGAGGCATATGCTGAAAAGGCTGTCTTGGCTGGTGTCGAGATCAGAACCAACACACGTCTGCTGGAATTGAAACGGAGCTCGTCCGGACTGGCCCTGGAGACAGCAAACGGATCATTTGCGACAGAAAATGTTATCAACTGCGCCGGACTGCAGTCTGACCGGGTTGCGCGCATCTGCGGCGTAGATCCCGGTGTACGTATTATTCCCTTCAGAGGAGAGTACCACGAACTGGTTCCAGAGAAGCGCAATCTGGTACGCAATCTCATCTACCCGGTGCCTGATCCGAGGTTTCCGTTTCTGGGGGTACACTTCACCCGCATGATTAACGGTGAACGCGAAGCGGGGCCGAACGCAGTTCTGGCACTGAAAAGAGAAGGATATGGTCGTTTAAGCTTCTCGCTGCGTGATACAATGGGTACTGTTTCAACCCTTGCTTTCTGGAGGATGGCAACCCGCTTCTGGCGCGTTGGACTGGGCGAGCTGCGTCGTTCCTGGGACAAGGAGGCGCTTGTAAAGGCATTGCAGCGGCTGATCCCGGAAATCCAATCTGAAGACCTTATTCCGGGTGGGACAGGTGTGCGTGCGCAGGCTCTGGATGAGCAGGGCAGGTTACTGGATGATTTCCGGCTGGTGGAAGCGGATAAAATGCTGCATGTCTTGAATGCTCCCTCACCAGCAGCAACGGCCTCCATCAGTATAGGTGGTGAGCTGGCATCCCTCGCCGGGGGCAATTTCAATCTGAGGGCGAGGAAAAAATAAACGACAGTTCCGGACAGGACTGTTACAGCGCTTAACGGAGGTAGCAGATGGTTCATGGTGAGACTATCAAGATGAAGTCACAGGGCTTTTCAGATCTGCTGGATGTAACACAGAGCGTGCAGCAGGTGATCGACCGCTCCGGTGCGGTCAACGGTATAGCCAACCTGTTCATAATTGGTTCGACCGCCTCTGTCAGCACAATTGAATATGAGCCTGCACTGAACGAGGATATGCGGGATAAACTGGAGCAACTTGTTCCGAGCAATGAGCCGAGTCGGCATTCAGCTACCTGGGGGGATGATAACGGCTTCTCACATATGCGGGCTACCCTGATGGGGCCGGGGATCAATGTGCCATTCAGTGACGGTCATCTGATTCTGGGGACATGGCAGCAGATTGTAATTATTGATCATGATAACCGTCCCCGGACACGCAAGCTGCACGTGCAGGTGGTGGGGGAGTAGAGGACAAGGGGAGATGCTATGACTAAGTACTGGCTGCTGCCGACACTGATAGCAACGCTTTGCTGGGGCCTGTGGGGCTTCTTCGGAAAGCTCGCCACCCGCCAGGTTAATGAGAACAGTCTCATAATATTAGGGATAGTAGGCGCTCTGGTAGTCTATCCGGTATATATACTGATGTATCACAAAGGCTTTAACTGGGAATGGAGCAATCCTCACTACTACCTGGCGCTACTGGCCGGACTGGTGGGGGGATTGGGGACACTGTTCTTTTTCATGGCGCTTACACGGGGAGAAGCTTCGCGGGTAGTGGTCATCTCAGCGCTGTATCCTGTTATCACCGTACTACTCTCGGTGCTTCTGCTGGGTGAACTGGTAACACTTAAAAAGATCGCCGGCATACTACTGGCACTCGGCGGTATAGTACTGCTGGCGGGTTGAACCATGATGAAAAAGCGGAAGCAGATCATGTATCAGGTTACCGGAATCGGCACTGTTCGCATCGTGCGCAGCAGGGCGGCCCGCAATATCTCACTCTCTGTGGGGAGCAAAATGCTGCGTGTAACCTGCCCCCGCTGGTTGCCTGCAAGACAGGCGCTGGCCTTTGTGCGGGAAAGAGAATCCTGGATAGCCGAGCAACGCCTGCTGATTACAGGCCATCGT
Source organism: uncultured Bacteroidia bacterium (assembly GCA_964501185.1). Classification (GTDB taxonomy): domain Bacteria; phylum CAIWAD01; class CAIWAD01; order BS150m-G50; family BS150m-G50; genus BS150m-G50. Next base: position 11,079 of record CAZCRT010000042.1, on the reverse strand, counting down.
GAAGAGTTGCTCTCGCGCGGTATCGACTATGACGGGATCGATCCAGGCGAGGCAAAACTGCTGTTGATCACGCGCCTGCGGGAACTCGCCGCCCGGCACAACTTCACCTGCCGTCGGGTAACCATTCGCAATCAGCAGGCTCGCTGGGGAAGCTGTACTACACTGGGTAACATCAGCCTCAACCGCAAACTGGCCGCCCTGCCGGAAGAGTTGCGCGACTACGTGATACTTCATGAGCTCCTGCATACCAGTATTCACGATCATAGCCCTCATTTCTGGAACGAACTCGGGAAGCTGGTCGAGAATCCCCGGCGTCTACGTGAAGATCTGAAACAGTACGGCCCCTATTGAGTCAGGTGTTCAATCATACTCTTCACTTTCACAGACAATCCGCTGATATGAGATTAACATATGACAGGCTCCTAGGATGTAAACCGGTAAAACACTACTTTGCATTACCTCATATCAGGATGACTGGAGGTCAAAAATGCGGCATAGACTGAACCTCATATTTATTATTGTACTGCTATCTGCTGCCAGCAGCAGTTACGCCGGTCTGGTTCACACTATCGAAGTTGCCAGTGCCATTACACCGGTAACAGCTGAACATGTAGAGCAGGCAATTGAAGATGCGACTATTGCGGGTGCGGAGTGTCTGGTGATACAGATGGATACACCCGGTGGCCTGATGAAATCGATGCGCTCAGTGATCAAGACCATCATGGCTTCTGAAGTACCCGTTGTTGTATATGTATCACCTGGAGGCGCGCAATGCGCTTCAGCCGGAGTGTTCATCGCACTCTCCGCGCATGTGGCCGCCATGGCTCCCGGAACAAACATCGGTGCGGCGCACCCGGTCAGCCTCGGGCAACAGGCCGATTCAAGCGGAGTTATGCTGGAAAAGGTTACCAACGATGCTGTGGCATATATTCGCAGCCTGGCTCAGAAGCGGGGGCGAAATGCTGATTGGGCAGAACAGGCGGTGCGGGAAAGCGTATCCATAACAGATCGGGAAGCCCTTGAGCTTAATGTAATAGACCTGATCAGCGGCAACCTGGACAGCCTGCTGGCGGAAATAGACGGACTGGAAATCGATACAGCAATGGGCAATGTTGTGTTACAGACCGCAGACGCGACGATAGAGATAAGGAAGAAGGGAAGCCGCCTGCGTTTACTGGAGGCTATCAGCGACCCCAATATCGCATACATTCTGCTGTTGATAGGCATCTACGGCATTTTCTTTGAGCTATACAATCCCGGGGTAATCCTTCCCGGTGTTGTGGGTGTCATCAGCCTGCTGCTCGGTTTCTACGCGTTACAGATGCTTCCGGTCAACTATGCCGGATTGGGTTTGATTCTCTTCGGGATAATTCTATTCATAGCGGAAATCAAAGTTACAAGTTACGGGTTACTGAGTGTTGGTGGCGTAATCTCCCTGCTGATGGGGTCTATAATGCTGATTGATTCGACGGAGGAGTTTATGCAGATATCGTGGTCAGTGATTATACCGGGTGTACTTTTCACTGCGCTGTTTTTCGTTTTTGCCATAGGGCTGGGAATTCGAGCGCAGAAGCGTCGCAGAGTGTCAGGGACAGAAGGGCTGGTTGGTGAGATCGGCAGGGCGCACACGGACATCAATCCAGAGGGTAGTGTTGCTATCCACGGTGAATTCTGGACGGCGACCAGCGATGAACCGGTGCCTGTCGGAAGCAAGGTACGAGTTGTTGAGGTTAACAGGCTTGAATTGAAAGTTGTGAGACAGGACGAAGAATAAATATCGAAACCGCGTAAGCAGCTCGCGGGAAAGGAGAATGATATTATGTATTTTCTAACACATCCCGGTACGATCCTGGTAGTCATCCTGCTGATCTTCATCCTGGCCAGCGCGATACGGGTACTCCGGGAGTATGAGCGTGCTGTCATCTTTCGACTGGGCAGGTTGATCGAAGTAAAAGGCCCCGGCCTGATTCTGCTTATCCCGGTAATCGATCGTATGGTTCGGGTAAGTCTGCGTATGGTAGTGATGGATGTGCCGCCACAGGATGTTATTACTCGTGACAATGTTTCTGTTTCTGTAAACGCTGTTCTGTACTTCAGAGTTGTTGATGCCGGAAAAGCGGTAGTGGAAGTAGAGAATTTTCTGCAGGCAACGTCACAGCTTGCACAGACCACATTGCGCAGTGTGCTGGGACAATCGGAGCTGGATGAGCTGCTGTCGGAACGGGATAAAATCAATCTGGAGTTGCAGAAGCTGGTTGATGCACAGACAGATCCCTGGGGAATCAAGGTCACAATGGTTGAGGTAAAGCACATTGACCTGCCACAGGAAATGCAGCGGGCAATGGCGCGTCAGGCGGAAGCAGAGCGCGAAAGACGGGCTAAGATTATTGCTGCTCAAGGTGAGTTTCAGGCCGCGGAGAAGCTCCGGGAAGCAGCCAGCATTATCTCCGCTCACCCCGAGGCACTCCAGTTACGCTACCTGCAGACGTTGACGGAAGTGGCTGCAGAGAATAATTCGACCACGATTTTCCCCGTACCGATTGATCTTTTCACCCACTTCGTGAAGAAGGACAAAGAGGATAAGAGCTGAGACTGGCAGTAGATATTTTTATTGAGAGGGCGCAGCAACGCCCTCTCTTTCTCAGATAACTATTTTCCGGAAGAGTTAGCCTCTGAATTCTCGTCGCTATCCCTTAAAGTGTACAGACCATGCCAGTATCGCTGCTCAGAAACTTATCAGGGCCGCGCTGTTATGACATCCCGTAACAAGGAATCACAACCATGACGTTTAAAACTAATGCTGGATGCTGGCGACCTGGGATTCTACTACCCATCGTGTTACTGGCCCTGGCAGCCGGAGGAGAATCAGTGACCGCCCAATCGACACCACCAGATGCACTACAGATCAGGCATGTAAATTTGTATCACGGCGAAGAGGTTGTGGATAATTACAATTGGTTGCGCGACCGGGATAATCCGGAGACAATCGCCTATCTGGAAGCGGAAAACGCCTATACAAAGGAAGTGATGGCGCACACAGAAGAGCTTCAGGAAACGCTCTATCGTGAAATGCGAGGCCGGATAAAGGAAACAGACCTGTCAGTCCCTATCAGGATTGACGACTATTTTTATTACAGTCGTACCGAGCAGGACAAGCAGTACAGCATAAATTGCAGACGGCATGGCAGCATGGAAGCGCCAGAGGAGATACTGCTGGATGAAAACAGGCTGGCAGAAGGACATGATTACTGTGAGGTTGGCACCTTTCAGGTAAGCCCGGATCACAACCTGCTGGCCTTTTCCCTGGACACCGAGGGAGGAGAGATCTATCAGCTGCGCATCAAGGACCTGAGGACAGGTGAACTGTTACCTGATCGGATTGAAAATGTCGATGATGCTGCCTGGGCAACTGATAACAGAACTCTGTTCTACACAACATTGAATGATGCCCATCGTACAGATAAAGTTCACCGTCATATACTGGGAACGTCAGATTCTACAGACCAGCTGGTGTATCACGAAGCAGATGATCGTTTCTACACCGGCATCTTTCTCTCCAAGAGTAAAGAGTACCTGATACTGACCATCGGCAGCAATATTACTTCTGAAGCACACTTTCTGGATGCATCTACACCGTCTGGTGAGTTTCGAGTGATACAACCCCGGCAACAGGGAGTTGAGTATTCCGTATCTCACCACGGTGAGTATTTCTATATGGTAACGAATCTGGATGCTATCAATTTTCGACTGTTGCGCCTGAATGTATTACAACCGTCAGTTGAGATGGCGACAGAGATTATCCCGCACCGGCCGGAGATCATGCTGGACTATATCAGCGTTTTCAGGGACTTCCTGGTTACCTACACCCGTGAAGGTGGTTTCAGGAAAATTCATGTACAGAACCTGGCCGACAACACACAACATGAGGTGAAGTTCCCGGAGAACGAGCCGGTCTATTCCGGTGGCAGTGGAGGCAATCCGGACTTTAACACGCAGACACTGCGGCTGTATTACACTTCCATGGTAACACCCTCAACGATATACGATTACGACATGTTTGAGCAAACCTGGGAGCTGAAAAAGCGTCAGGAAGTTGTGGGTGGTTATTCAGGAGAGGAGTATCAGACTGAATTGATCTATGCTCAAGCGGATGATCACACGGCAATCCCCATCTCGCTGGTCTATCGGAAAGGTGTTCATGAGAATGGCCCGGTACCGCTCTATCTGACCGGTTATGGCGCCTACGGTATCTGCTCGGATCCCTACTTCTCAACAAATCGACTCAGTATGCTGGACAGAGGTTTCATATACGCTATCGCGCATGTTCGTGGTGGTGGTGAAATGGGGCGCGCCTGGTATGAGGCAGGAAAATTCCTGAATAAGAAAAACACATATAGCGATTTTATCGCCTGCAGTGAACACCTGCTTGAAGAGGAGTATACCACGATTGATCAGCTGGCCATATGGGGTGGAAGTGCCGGTGGACTGCTGGTAGGAGCAGTGGTTAATATGCGACCTGATTTGTATCACGCAGTAGTGGCCGACGTCCCATTTGTCGATGTTATCAATACCATGATGGATCCGGACATACCATTAACAGTGATTGAATACGAGGAATGGGGTAATCCTAACCAGCCTGAATTTTATGCATACATGCAATCGTACTCCCCGTACGATAATGTGCGTGCTCAGGATTATCCGCACCTGCTGATTACCGCGGGCTTGAACGATCCCCGTGTAGGCTACTGGGAGCCGGCGAAGTGGACCGCGCGTTTACGCGATCTGAACAGCGGGCATAACCGGCTGTTGATGCGTACACAGATGGGTTCAGGTCATGGTGGTGCATCCGGACGCTATGACTTTTTAAAAGAGATAGCTTTTGAATACGCTTTTGTAATAGATGTTACGGATCAGGCTTCAACAGCAGATATGAAGTAGAAAATAGCTGGAAACACCCCGGCAGTGGGTTCCAGCTTGACTTGTTACTGAAGATGTGTTACTATAAGGCTGTAAATGAAAGCCCGCCACCATGGGGCAAGCGCATAAACTGGGAGATGTCCATGATCATCGGCATTAATAAATTCCCGAACGGACTGAATACAGTCCGGATGCGTTCGTGGTGCGAGGCGTTCATTTCAAGCTGAAAGTAGATTCAGCGAAGTTTTTGGCCACGGAACAAACCTGATCCGTGGCCTTTTTTTTTGTGTTGCGGAGCAGGGAATACCCGGTTCCATATTTTTTTTCAGGAGAGACTGTGCGCAATACAAGGGAATATAACAAAGAGAGTAAAGGAAGACTGAGCCACCTGTGGCAACTGATGCAGGGGAAGCGCTCGCTCTACATCGGCGCCATCAGCGCAGAACTCTTTGCGACAGGATTCGCCTTTCTGGTGCCTCTGGTGATTCGTTTTGCTATCGATTCAGTAATCGGTGAAGAGCCTTTTACTCTGCCGGGATCGCTGAATACTCTGGTACAGGAGTTGGGGGGACGAGCAGCTTTACAGACAATGCTATGGTTGCTGGCAGGGCTTATTGTAATTCTGGTCTTTCTGCAGGGAGTGTTAACCTATTTCAAGGGTCGCTGGGCGGCTTCTGCCTCAGAGACAATCATAAGACGTCTGCGAAACAGACTCTACGAACATCTGCAGCATCTGCCGTTTGCCTATCACGCGAGGGCAGAGACCGGCGATCTGGTGCAGCGCTGTACCTCCGATGTGGAAACTATCCGTCGCTTCCTGGCTGTACAGGTTGTGGAAATGGGACGAGCCGTCATCATGCTGAGTTTGATGCTGCCAATTATGTGGCACCTCAATCCAGATCTGACCATAGTGGCTATGATCAGCATACCACTGCTGCTGGCGTTTGCTTACCTGTTTTTCAGATGGATAAAAGGCGCGTTCCAGAAAGCTGATGAAGCTGAGGGTGCCCTGTCAGCGGTTCTGCAGGAGAACCTGACAGGTATCCGGGTAGTAAGGGCATTTGCCAGGCAGGAATACGAAATCAACAAGTTCGAGGAACGTAATTCGTGCCTGCGAGACCACTGGAGCCGACTGCTGCGGCTGCTGGCCTGGTACTGGTCTGTTTCCGATTTTCTGGTCATGACTCAGATTGCCGCTGTACTGATAGTAGGAACAATCTGGGCTTCTCAAGGCGCTATGACACTGGGAACGCTGGTTGTATTCGTTACTTACGAAAGCATGTTGCTTTTCCCGGTACGTCAGCTGGGACGGGTTCTGACGGACCTCGGCAAGACTTTCGTTTCTCTGGGCCGTGTCTGGAAGATACTGGATGAACCACGCGAGGATGAGATTGTATCACATGAGCCTGTTCCGCTGGATCGTCTAAAGGGAAGAATAGAATTCAATCACCTCACTTTTGGCTACGAGCAGAACAAGCCGGTGCTGAGAGATATCAGTTTCCGGGTAGAAGCCGGCCAGACAGTGGCAATTCTGGGACCTACCGGTTCTGGTAAATCAACACTGGTTAACCTGTTGCCCCGGCTTTACGACTACAATGACGGTTCGATTACTGTTGACGATCTGGAGCTGAAGGACTACCAGCGCAGCGAGATCAGGCGACAGACAGGCATTGTCCTGCAGGAACCATTTCTCTATTCCGGTTCACTGAAGGAAAACCTGCGGTCTGGGAAACAGGATGCTGAAGATACTGAAATCTATGAAGCAACACGGACTGCTGCGGTTCACGATGTGATACTGGCGTTCGAAAAGGGCTATGACACACTGGTGGGAGAGCGTGGTGTAACTCTCTCAGGTGGGCAGAAACAGCGCGTTGCAATTGCTCGAGCCATTCTGCGTGATCCGGCTATTCTGATTTTCGACGATTCCCTCTCGGCGATTGATGCAGAGACGGAAGTGCGTATTCAGGAGGCATTACGCAGTCGTAAGGGACGTGCGACCACTTTTGTTATCGCGCATCGCTTGAGCACAGTGCAACAGGCGGACCTGATTCTTGTTCTTGAGGAAGGCCGCATTACACAGACCGGGACGCATGAGGAACTCCTTGCTGATAAGGGACTCTATCAGCGCCTCTGGAAAATACAGAACGGCACGTCGCTTCAAGCAGCGACAGCCGGGAGTAAAAAATGAATTACGATACATTTCAGGAAGAAGAATATAGCAAGCGATTCGATCCTGACCTCTGGCGTCGGGCTCTGAAGTTTCTGCGCCCTTACCGGTTGCAGGTGATCTCACTGATAGCCGTAATGATCGGAGTGGCAGTACTGGAAGCGATCCCGCCCTTTCTGACCAGGCAGGCGATTGATCTCTTCGTGGTGCCGGGACAACTGGATGGGCTCGGGTGGCTTATTGCCGTTTACGGAGTGATCGTGGTGCTGATGGGGCTGGGTATCTGGTTACTGATCGTACTGGCGGGGAAAATTGATGTCTGGGTTTGCTACGACATCAGAAGCGCCGGTTTCAAACGATTGCAGGAACTCGATTTCTCTTACTATGATCGCACACCGGTCGGCTGGCTGATGGCCCGCATGGTCTCTGATACCGAGCGACTTGCGGAGACCGTTGCCTGGGGATTGGTGGACATGGTCTGGGGTGTCTCGATGATGGGTGTCATCATCGGAGTGATGCTCTATCTCAACTGGTGGCTGGCGTTGATTGTGCTTTCAGTTGTGCCTGCGCTGGTCTGGGTAAGTGCGTTCTTCCAGAAGCGGATTTTGAAGAGCTATCGTGAAGTACGGCGGACGAATTCTCGAATCACCGGTGCATTTAACGAGGGAATCATGGGTGCACGCACCACCAAGACACTGGTGCGGGAACGAGCCAATCTTAAGCAGTTTTCAGGATTGACAGGTAAGATGTACCGCTCTTCCTTCATGGCGGCGGTACAGTCCTCGCTTTACCTGCCACTGGTGCTGCTGCTCGGTAGCGTTGGCGCCGGGCTCGGTGTCTGGTTTGGCGGCAGCGGTGTTATAGCGGGTGTCGTAACCTACGGCACACTGGTTGCCTTCATCGCCTATGTGGAACGGTTCTTTGAACCTGTACGGGAAGTGGCACGTATTTTTGCCGAGTTACAGAGCGCTCAGGCGGCAGCGGAGCGGATATTCGATCTGCTGTCAACTGAACCCGAAATTGTCGATAGTGAGGCAGTCCGGCAGCTGATGGCAACAGTAGATACCGGGATTCAATCAAGCGGTAATGATTATCCAGAACACGCTCTCTTTCCGGAAATAGAGGGGGCTGTGGCTTTTGAGCAGATAAATTTTGCTTATAAGGATGGCACCCGGGTGCTGACCGACTTCAACCTGGAAGTAGCTCCCGGTGAAACCATCGCGCTGGTTGGAGCAACCGGCGGTGGCAAGAGTACTATCGCCAATCTGGTCTGTCGGTTCTACGAGCCTACCGGCGGCAGGGTGCTGATTGACGGAGTGGATTATCGTGAGCGAAGTTTGCACTGGCTGCAATCCAATCTGGGTGTGGTTTTGCAGACGCCACAGCTCTTCAGCGGTACTATCCGTGACAATATTGCATACGGACGGCTGGAAGCAAGTGATGAAGAAGTAGAAGCTGCTGCCCGTCTGGTCCGGGCCTGGGATTTCATCAGTGATATGGAAAGGGGGATGGACAGTCCTGTGGGCGAGGGGGGCGGTCTGCTTTCCACCGGCCAGAAGCAGCTGGTTTCGTTTGCGCGGGCGGTACTGGCTGATCCACGCATTTTCGTAATGGATGAAGCAACCTCCTCTGTGGACACGGAAACGGAAATGCTCATTCAGGAGGCGCTGGAAAACCTGCTTCAGGGTCGCACCAGTTTTGTGATTGCTCACCGGTTGTCAACGATTCGCAACGCAGACCGCATCCTGGTCATCGAGGATGGTTGTATCACGGAAGCCGGTGATCACGATGCGTTGATGGCCATGAAAGGGCGGTACTTCGATCTCTATACCCGTCGTTTCGAAAGTGATCGGGTGGATAAAATTTTACATTGAGGAAGATCATATGTAGGGGCGTCTTGCAGGCGCCCCTGCTGTGATCCCATTATACTCACATGTTACAACAGGTCTAAAACCCTTCCCCCCCCACCAGCCATTGAACAAGTGTCGCAAAATATATATTGCAGCATGCTTAATGGGGGCGTCGGTATGATAAGTTTGAGTAGAATCTATATACTTCTGGGATTTGTCGCCACGCAAGCAATAGCCCTACCCATTTCTGAGGAAACAGCCCGTACCATCGCTGTCAACTGGTACACACACTACGCTCCTGCCGGGCTCAGCACTTCCGATATTGCCATATGTCAGCTGCACACCTTTTCAAGCGGTTCCCTGGCAGACTACTTCATCTGTGCTTTCGAACCGGAAGGGTTTGTAGTTGTCTCCGGTGACAATGCCGCCATCCCGGTGATAGGGTACTCCCACGATTCACCATTTCAAGTAGAACTTACCCATCCGGCTCTGCAGGGATTTTTCAGCACTGTCCGGGAGCAACTGCAATGGATTCGCAGTGAGAACAGCGGTAACACCGTCACCCTTCCTCTCTGGCAGGAGATACTTGACAACATGATTCCTGTTCATAACCGGGATCGTGACGTGGCACCACTGCTGTCAACCACCTGGCATCAGAACTGTGGGTATAACGATGATTGCCCAATTGATGGTGACGGCCCCTGCGGGCATGTTTACGCCGGTTGCGTAGCGACTGCAATGGCGCAGGTGATGAAATTCTGGGAGCACCCGGAAAGAGGTTCCGGTGCACACGGATATATGCATCCTGACTACGGGTATCTGTTTGTTAACTACTACGATGCCACTTACGACTGGGTCAATATGCCGGACAATCAAAGCAATGCAGACATTGCGGAGTTGCTCTATCACTGTGGCGTAGCACTGGAGATGGAGTATGGCCCGGACGGATCTGGCGCCCCTGCCGGTGACTACGATTATCCGAGCGTAGTGACGGCGCTGCCGGACTATTTCGACTATAAGACTGATATAGATTTTTTCTGGAGAGACGAATTCACCCCCTACGGATGGCGGACCCTGCTGGAGGGGCAGTTGGACAATGGGCGACCGGTGATTTACCGTGGCACAGGTGAGGTTGGACACGCATTTGTCTGTGACGGATACCAGGGAGTGGAGTACTACCATTTTAACTGGGGCTGGTCAGGTTACTTCGATGGCTACTATTACTTATATGACCTGGCACCCGGTGATCACGATTTCTATTTTGATCATGGTGCTGTAGTAAACATCCGGCCAGATGTGCCATTGACACCGGGAGAGATCGAGGATCTGAAACTGACACTGATGGGGGACGATGTCAGACTGGAATGGACAGCGATCAATGACGCCGAAGGATACAATATATACAGGTCTGTAATTCCCTATGGGCAATCAGGTGTCCTGCTGGAAACTATAACCGGGAACATGATTACACTGGCAGATGAACTCCATTTCTATTCAGGCGCTTTTTATTATGTGACAGTGGTTTACGACGGTGAGTAGTCAGGTAGATATTTGCAGGTCGCAAACTCTGACTGAGCAGAACAGGTTTGGGGGTTGATGGAGCAAATTGCCCGGTATCGTTGTGTATTCCTTCATTCTACTCGATGATTAAGCAGCGATCACAATCGACTGCTTCAATTATCGCATTCAACACTGCACTCGTCAGCATTGAATCAGTTTCGTCATTTTCACATGCCGGATTCCAATCTCCTCGAACTCTTCTCCCTCTGAATGGTAACCAAGTCTGGCGTAGAACTGATGCACTTCCCAGCGAGCATGGCAATAGACCGAGGTCAGACCGGAAAGAATGGCTTCTCGCTCGAGGTATTCGACCAGTAGTTTTCCAACTCCCTTGCCCTGGTACTCTGGATAAACAGCCATCTGGAACAGTTTGCCAGTGGGGGGGCGGGGGTGAAACAGTACGCATCCGACCACAGCCTCACCATCCATGGCGAGAAAATGACGTGACTCAGTTTCGAATGGGAAGAACTCCGTGCCGCCCGGCATACCGAGCGGTTCCCGTAGAACTTTCACCCGCAGCTTACGCTCATCGGTATACAGGGGGTCGTTTATGGTGATTTCGAGGATTTTCATAAGATAAGAATG
>CAZCRT010000041.1:0-21385 GCA_964501185.1 uncultured Bacteroidia bacterium | reverse complement strand
AATTCCCAGCCGATTAAGCAACTATCATTTGAAGTTATTGCGCAGAGAATAAATTCTTTTGCATGTCTGCCAGAGATATAGAACTGCGAAAAACAGCGATAGCATCTGCCACTATCTGTCTACCGCTGCCCCTTTCTCCAGTTGACGCCCCTGCATCTGCATCAGCAGAGAGGCCAGCAACAGCAGCAGCACCGCAAGTGTAAAAGCTGCGTACCAGCCGAACCAGGTTTTTGTCAACCAACCGATCAGTGGCCCCAGCATGCCACGCATCCCGGTCAGCGTTACATGGATGCTCTGGTAAAGAGCGCCATCTTCATTGCCGGCGAAAGTCATACTGGATAAGCTCCAGGCGACAATAACCCCGCTGATAGCGATACCCTGGACCAGAAACGCCAGCAGATAGGGCAGCATTCGCAGATTGCCCGCAGGGGTAAATCCGGTAATGATAAGTAGCAGCGGAAAAAGAGCCAGCAACAGAAAGACCCGGCTGGCAAAAGAGGCGGGATTGAGCCTGTCATGGAATTTACCCATTACCGGCAGCATGATAACGCTGCCCAGCTGAGCTACCGCAACCTGACCCAGTGAAATTTGCCCGTAACTCAGACCGAGTTCCTCCACCAGGAAGCCGGGCAGGAGGGTGAAGATGATAAAAAACGCCAGTCCGTAGAGCATGAACTGCATTTCCCAGCGAAAAAACTGGCGGTTACGATTCAGAACATCGTGCATCCGCTGCCACGGTTTGACCAGATGCGACCAGCGGGGGAAAGGCACACCCATCCAGCCGGGGCTTGCAATCGGGACTGTGGTCTGCAGCTGCTTCGGATTTTCCGGTACCAGGTATTGCAATACACGATCCACAGTAGCGGCAATTGCCACAAAGAGAAACAGCCAGCGCCAGTTATCGACACCGCTGTCCAGAAACAGCCCCAGCGGCCAGGCCAGCAGCAGTGCGGCCAGTGTGATCATACGCGCAATCTGACTGTAAAGATGACTGCGTCGATCAGCAGGATAGTTATTCTGAATCACACGATTGCGCAGCGGGACATACAGTGACGTGCCCAGATGAAAAAGCAGCATCAATCCCAGCAGGACCTCAACACTCTCGTAATGAAGCATCAACAACAGCGGCAGGACTCCGATCAGGGCAGTCAGCAGAAACAGCGTACGCCAGTGCCTGAATACCCTGATCAGTTCCGCCCAGTAAATGGAAAGCAGGAAACAGAGCGGAGCAGTCATGGTGAAAAGCATTATCTGGAAATCATCAGCACCCAGGCTCTTGCGGGCGATTGTGACGAACAGTGCTAATCCTGCGTGCGCCATACCGTCAAACGGAGCGGCAGCAAGATGCATCTTCAGGGTCTGACGGCTTAGAGGATTCAGGTTTTTAAGTGATAGCATGATTCCCAGGAATTAATGACTCATACGGAGTACACAGAGTTACAGAGACACGGAGAGAAGAAAGCTAAGGGCTGAGTGCAGGTAAGCTCAGACAGTTCGGATATCTGGAGAAAATTCACATTTCTATGTAAGTTTATCTATCCCTGAATCTGTGTATGCCAGACAGGAGGAAAACAGTTAGAATTTCCCGGTTGTCTTCTCTTAGCCGTAATTGTTTCTTCTCTGTGTTTCGGTGCTTTTTCTTACTCCGTGTACTCGGTGTGAGTTCTTACGAGTTCTCCATTACCCTACCGCACGGCTGTTACCCGGTAGAAGCGTTGCTCCGCCGGTAATGGCGCAATCCACAGTTCACCTGTCAACACGCCGGATTCATCCACTGTATATCCGTTGTAGGGATCAGTGCTGGAATAGATTGTGTAACTTCCAGCACCTGCAACCGGATCCCAATAGAGATAGAGGTCAGCATTGTATATGAAAAGCGCTATCTCCGGTGGATTAAAACTGCTGCCGGTAGTCCACCAGAGGCTCTGCTCATCCCCGAGCTGCTGATTGGGTTGCAGGAACTGGTTGTTGAAACTGTACTCCAGCCCTGCTGTTTCCTCCTGATTCTCAATACCAACGGTAGCATAGTTCTCACCACTGTCGCCATTGTACCAGTTGCGATAGTGGAAAAGGATCTCGCTTTCACCGCTGACGCTGGGGTACTGCTGAAGATCGTGCAGGACAACCTGAAAATCCAGCCGTTGTTGTGCACCATTCGCCAGGTAGAATTCCTCCCATTCGATATAGAACCTGCCACCATTGATATCGTGCCAGGTATAGATATCACCACCACCATAGTTATGCAGGTCGTCCCAGAGAGGTGCAATCATACCGGGAGGGCCGTTTGCACCTGGAATCTGGCTATTACGAAAACTGGTCAGGTTGGTAACACCGGGTGCAATCCAGCCGTTAGTGCAGACAGAAATTGTAGTGCAATCCTGACTATAAAACACTAAGTTGAAAGGAAGATCGACGACTTCAGTTTCACCATGCGGCTCATCTCCGCTGACCCAGTGAGGATCGTGAACATTAAGCGCTGTCCCCGGCCCGCCCTGCGATGGTGCCAGTTCTATCCATTCATACACAGCCATCTCCGCCAGCGAATCACTGCTGTGATACACACGGTAACCCCATTCATCAGGCCCACCCGGTTCACTCCAGTCCAACTCCCCTACTGTTAACGGAGCCGGCGCAGTGTAATCATAGCCATTGTGTATCGCCGTGAAACTGAGTGGACGGGTACCGTAATAACAACCCGATGAGACTGTCAGCGTTGTAGACAGCAGTACTGTGGCACCGGGCAGCAGTTCCTCTGCGAGTTGAAAACCTGTTGGTGATGCCTGCAGGCCAACCGGATAACTGCTGCTGATCATGGTGCCGGCCGGGAATGGATTGTCACCGGTAGCTGTCAGATTAATCTCCAATGTTGCGGTTTCACCACGTTCCGGCAGCTGGTTTTCCCCATCCAGAAACAGGAGTGAACCAGCTTCCAGGGCATGGCCGTGAACCAGCTGCGAGAATCCCAGCAATTCACCATCTCCTGTTTCACCAATAAACAGATGTTCCTCCAGGACAAGTCCCGGATCGTTGATCAGTAATCCGGTGGTTTCAGTGGAAAGCGCTTCGCCTCCCGGCTCCACTGCCGGAACAGTAACGGGATTCTCAAAGGCACAACCCTCTGCCTGCAGCGTAACTGTACAGGGATCGCTGTTGATGGTGCCGGTGTTACTGACCAGCAAATGCACGGTCAGTTCCTCCCCCATGACCAGTTCTCCTTCACCTTCCGGAACCAGTTCCTGCAGCTGTAATGCTGCCTGATCTTCTACAACCGGAATTCCGGTCCGATAGGGGATCCAGCCGTAACCCGATACTGTCAGCTGCAGGTTATCGACTGAGGCCAGGGTAACCGGAACCAGCGCCAGTCCATCAGCACCGCTCCAGGCACTGAAAGAAGCGTCACCGGCTGCATCATAGAATGTGACATACGCCACCGCAGGGACATCATCCGAGGAAACCTGAACTGCAATCGTATTGCAGCTGTGCTGTACCTGGCCCGGATGTGATACATTTAACTCCTGTGGTGTACCCGGAGTCAGGATCAGCCCGGGGTCACCCAGCAGGTTGTAGGTATGGAAGTAGAAATGCACCGAGTTGTTCGGTTGCCCCGGTGCATGAAAATTGGGATTGTTAAGATAAAGTTCCAGCTTGCCGCGTGCCAGAATCTGTCCCAGTCGGGGGAGGTTCTCCTGCAATAGTCCCTGATAAATGCCCAGATCAATAGTGTTGTTCCAGCGGGTATGGGTATCCTCTTCGGAGGGTCCCATAAAGGCGACTGCGCCTCTTGGTTGAGTGCTGGAACCATGCCGCAGCCAGGTTTCTCCAAAATTCGGGTCATGGTCTACAGAAGCAAAATCGCCACCGCCACAAACGATCCCGGTCACTACCGGCAGTTTGTCGTAGTTAAACAGCGTGGTGGTGATATCGTAGGAAGTGAAATATGGGGTGTACCAGGCGTTGCGCATTCCGTAGCCACGGTAGTTGACGAAGCTGGCACCATCGTTAACCGGATTGTAGATGGTAGAGATCGGTAACGGGTAGTAGTAGTGGCTGTAAGCGCTGTCCACTTCCACGAATCCATCCAGCAGCATACGGTCGCGAATCTGTCTCATCACCTCCACCCGGGACCAGGCCAGAGCCTGGTCACAGACCATCAGCGCTCGTTGCTGCCATTCAGGATCTTCTGCGGGGATATTGATGTCCCGTTCATGAAGGAGTATTTTACTTACTACAGTCTGCAATTGTGCCACGTTATCCACCGACAGTCGCCCGACCATGATATCCGGGAGAAAGTCATCACCCTCCAGCATGCTGTAGGGGTGATCGGTTACAATCTGTCCGTTCCAGGCAGGCTCGGCGTACGCCCCACCATCGATGAAGAAGGCGTCCATCGGGATCGATTCCGGTGAGTAGTCCTTGTCCCCTATCAACAGCAGGTAGTCAAAGGTGTCACCAGTATCCCAGCGATTCTGCAGATAGTCCTTGATATCGTTGTGATCCAGGTTACCGGGTGTGGTACAGACAGCGTCTACTGCATAACCCAGCTCCCGCTTCCACTGGATCAATGGTTGCAGTGCCTCGTAGGCGACTTCAGGATAGCAGATGACATATTCACCGTAAGGTGCATCTGCTTCCCGGGAACCGGTGGAGCTGTTCAGTACCAGATTGTGATACAATTCACTCCAGTCAGCTGTTGCAGGACGTGATACAAGCTGGCCACTGTTGCTGAAATCGCTGCCCCGGAAGGAAACCAGCGCCTCAATCCGTGTGGCGATTTCCAATTCGCCGGTCTGCGACAGGCTCTGACATGGTGCAAAGGTGATCTGTACAACTCTCCTGTCTCTCAGAATTGCTGCTGTGCCGAGACCGACCAATGGTAATTGCGTCTCGGTAATCTGTGATACAATCTCCCGCTCACCCGGCTTTTCACCCGGTTCCAGATGCTCTGAAAAATCCACAACCGGATGGGGAATAAAATCTATGCTGACATCATTTGTTACCTTGAGCAGCTGCAGTCCGATACCCGCTTCAGAAGGCACTTCAAGCAGTGCTGAAACCAGCGGCAGGTCCGGGGCGCCCCGGTGGGCGCGTCTGCCGGCTCCATCAATCAGGATTTCGCTGTAGCCGGATTCCTCCCGGACTTCATAATCGAGTAGTTCAAAGGTTACATGTATACCTTCACTCCCGGCAGGTTCAGTGATAATTCGATAGCCCTCAGTCTCACGAGTGCCATCACCCGCCACGACGGTACCGGCAAGCAGTAGAGTCAGTAGAAGTGCGAACATAATCTCTCCAGGAATTTTAATAGTTGGTTAACTTGTAAAATAGCAATCCGGGTTGAGAATGGCTTGGATAAAAACGGGGGAGTATAGATTCACACAGCAGGATGCAAGACAGGTGTAGACGTATAGCTACTGTCCTTTCGCCGACACTACTGTCTTCATGGTACTGAAGATGATCTTGATATCGAGGGCGATTGAGAGGTTTTCCAGATAGTAGAGGTCGTGCTGCAGTTTTCTTTCCACATCATCGATGGTTTCATCGTATTTGTGTTTCACCTGTGCCCAGCCGGTAAGTCCCGGTTTAAGCTTCAGTCGATAGCGGTAGAGTGGAAACTTCTCAATAAACTGATCGACGAAGAAGGGGCGCTCAGGGCGTGGGCCGACAATGCTCATCTCGTTGACCAGAATGTTCCAGAGCTGGGGGATCTCATCCAGTCTCGTCTTGCGCAGAAAATTACCGGATCGTGTGATACGGGGATCGTTTTTCTGTGACCAGACCGGTCCCGATTTTTTCTCCGCGTCCTGGCGCATGGTACGAAACTTGTGAATACGGAAAAGGTTACCGTGCTGGCCGACACGCTCCTGGCTGTAGAGAAGCGGGCCGGGAGAATCAAACCGGATAGCCAGTGCAATAAACGGTAACAGCGGTAAAGATACAATCAGCCCCACAACTGCCACCCCGATATCAATAATCCGTTTGACCAGCAGTTCTCCCGCACCCAGAATCTGGGGGTTAATGGTGATGAGCGGGAAGCCGTAGATCTGGTTGATTCGTACCTGGCCACTGACGATGTCATACATGCTGGGCAGGATCTTGATTCCCACCTGGATGTCTTTCAATTGCGTTATTACATCCAGCAGCAACGCGTGCTGCGCGCTGTCGAAGGCGACGATAACCTCCTGCACATCAAGCCGCGTCACCTGAAATGCTATCTCCTCCAGCCCGGCGATAACATTTGTATCACGGTAAACCTTGCCGGCGTTCTCGGGATTTGTGGAGATAAATCCTACTACACGGTAACCCAGCGCCGGATATCGGTTGATCCGGTCGTGAAGATCCCAACCCTGTTCATTGAAACCGACGATCAGTACACTCTTGAGCCCGCGGCCATGCACAAAGAGGAAGCGGCGAATGGTCAGGATTGCCAGCCGGCCACAACCGACCAGCAGTGTGAATAGCAGGAAATAGAGTAACAGGTAACGCAGGAAACGCCAGAGGTCCAGCCAGCCCGCGCCATTAATGCTCAGTCCGGTGTCAGTTATTGCCACCAGGTCTTTCGGCATCAACAACAGCCCCAGAACAGCGGTACCCACCAGGGCACTACGTACAACACGCATCAGTTCATCGAAACGTGAAGGTGCCAGGGCAAATTTGTACAGACCACGCAGTTGAAAGATGAGGAACCAGAAGACGAGCAGGAAAGCTGCGGGATAGAGTAAATTGAACAGCGGCATATCGGTACTGGCAGGCATGAATCCCACCCGGAAACGGAGCATGAAAAAACAGAAGAGTGCTACTGACCCCAGCAGCATATCGAGAAAAACAACCAGTATGGAAAGTCGGGTGTATTTCATAGGTGATTTGTCAGTTCTGTTTCTTTGATAGTAATTGCCAGAATAAAGTAACTTACCTGAGGATTTGCCTTGCTGCAAGTTATCTGTTTTGTTTTCTGTTACTACAGGAAGCGTTCTTGCAGTACCCTCTTGTGCTGATTAAGCTGTTTGGGAATTTGAAAGTTGGTGTTTCTCATTTCATAGCATAGATTGACTGAAGAACAAGGCCGTTTTCCAGAACGGTAGCGTTATCATTCATAAAGGGATTGATTATTCTTGAAAATCATTATTTTCACCAACACCGATTGGTATCTATATAACTTCCGTTACCCCCTCGCCAAGTACTACAGGCAACAGGGGCATGAAGTTGTCCTGATGACTCCCCCAGGTGATTTCCATCATCACTTTGTTGACGATGGATTCCGCTGGATCGAATTCGACTTCAATCGCCGCAGCATGAATCCTGTTACCGAGTTGATATCGCTCTTGAGAATCCTGCGGGTTTACAGAGTCGAAAAACCGGATTTGCTCCTGCACTTTACAATTAAATGTGTTCTCTATGGATCGCTTTCAGCGCGCTTACTCGGGCTGCGAAAAGTGATTAATTCCATTACAGGTCTCGGACATCTTTTCACCCATCACGATTTCCCGACCAGAATGCTGAGATTATGCGTTGTGAGGATTTACCGTTTTGCCCTGAAGGGAACAAGACTGGTTTTCCAGAACAGCGATGATGAGAATGTATTTCGAGCTAACAGGCTGTTCAAGAGTGGTCAGAATTTCCTGGTCCCCGGCTCCGGTGCTGATTTATCGGTCTTCAAACCGGTTGAGAGAAACAGTGATCTGCCGGTGGTGCTGCTTGCCTCCAGGATGATGTGGGATAAGGGTGTGGGTGATTTTGTGGAAGCGGCTCGCCTGCTCCATTCGGAAAACGTCAAGGCCCGTTTTGTACTGGTCGGAGCCAGTGATCCCGGAAATCCAGCTTCTATCAGCGCGGAGCAATTGAAAACATGGGACAGTGAAGGGATGGTGAGCTGGTGGGGATTTCGGGATGATATGGCAGTAGTCCTCAGGGAAGCACATATTGTATGCCTGCCCACTTATTATCGAGAAGGATTGCCCAAAATACTAATTGAGGCCGCAGCAAGTGGATTGCCTATCGTTACCACTGACATTCCTGGTTGTCGCGGTATTCTCGAGGATGGAGTCAACGGTATTATAGTTCCGGTCAGGAACCCGCAAATTCTGGCTCGGGCTCTGAAAGCGCTTATCGAGGATCCCGATAAATGCAGGGAAATGGGATTAGCCGGACGGGAAATTGTGGCAGCAAACTACTCAATAGAAAAAGTGCTGGCCGGTTACGCAGAGGTAACAGAATCACTTATACCATAACTGGATAGCAATGCAACGAAAGCTGATAAGGGATTTACCAGAGAGGCAACTCACAGGTATTAATCCTGATGTTTATTCGCCCTGTACTGTCGGGCTCAAGAGCTCATTGGAGCAAAAATGAAGATTCTGGTAACAGGCAACGCCGGGTTCATTGGTGGCTATCTCACCAGGTTCCTGCTATCTAAAGGACATCAGGTCACCGGCCTGGATAAAAATCCTGACAATCCCCAGTCGGAAATCTGCGACTGTATAACTGGAAACATCCTGGATGAAACGGCTGTGCGCAAATCCATGTCAGGTTGTGAACTGGTCGTTAATCTGGCTGCTGAGCACAAGGACTTCGGTATCTCACGAGATGAGTATTTCAGAGTCAACCAGATTGGAACAGCTACCCTGCTGAATTGTGCAGGGGAACTGGGTGTTAATCGGTTCCTTTTCTACAGTAGTGTGGCAACTTACAAGCCCTCAGAATCCATCGTCACGGATGATTCACCTCAGGAACCATCATCAGATTACGGCGCCTCGAAACTGGCGGCAGAAGCTGAAGTCATCAGATGGCAGCAGGAGGATCACGGACGCGTCGCCACTATCATCAGACCAACGGTAGTTTACGGTCCCAGAAATGTTGCCAATATGTATCGCCTGATTGATTCCGTTTATCGTCGTCGCTTTCTGCGGGTTGGCGCACTGGAAAATGTGAAATCTATCGCCTATGTTGAAAATCTGGTAGCAGCTACCGGTTTTCTGATAGATCAGCAGCAACAGCAACTGTTCAGCTGCATATATGTTGACAAGCCACAGATGCTGACAATTGATATTGTACGCCATATTGCCGGCTGCCTCGATATCACCCCACCCCGGTTGCAGATACCCCTACCGGTTGCCCTGCCCCTGGCCAGTGTCCTGGATATTGCGGGTAAACTGTTCAGTATCGATTTGCCAGTTACTGCCACCCGTATCCGTAAACTGAATACACAGACAATGTTTGATTCACACAGGTTGAAGGATATTGGCTTCAAGGCTGAAGTTTCGAATGAGGAAGGCCTGCGCAGGATGGTCGATTGGTACAGGATGCAACTATAGTCGTGCTGTACTGTGGCGAGGCCAGGAGCTTTCAGCCAGACTCTGATTCAGGTTTTCTACTGCCGATAACCTTTGCCGGGACTCCACCAACTATCGCATAGGCTGGAACATCTCCGGTTACAACAGCCCCTGCAGCAATAATTGCCCCCTGTCCGATATTCACTCCCATCAGTACTGTCGCTTTTGCGCCAAGCCAGACATCATCAGCAATTGTGACAGGATCCATGACAACCGGTTGCGACTTCATCGGCACGCTTGTGTCATCGAATGAGTGGGAAGATGCGAGAAGAGTAACACCATGGCTGATCATTACGTCGTCGCCAATTGTGATCCCCCCCCTGGCGTCGATATAGCAATGCTGATGGATTGATACGGAGGTTCCGACCTTCAGCGACTCCGGTGACAGGATGATTGCCGCGGGAAACACGATAACTTTCCTGCCCCAGCTATCACACAGCCGCCTGTAAGTTACATAACGCATTCCAAAGCTCAATGTGGATTCACCATATTTAAACATACGCAACAGTAACCTGACCAGACAGGCCGGCATTAGACTGAAAGTGAACGACGAAACATGGCTGAAAAAAGTGAACAGCCTGCTGGTATTTCTCTTCATGATGTTGCTCCAGTCTGCGACGGGTTTCCCAGGGTTTTGCGTTGCCTCAAGACCTGCAATACTATCAAGCTTACACCTGTCAGGTCACGAACCATCCAGAAAAATGCTGTTACTGCAGCAATCCCATGTATTCCATAGCCCGATCTGGTCACCCCCATCATTGCCATCACATGTACCAACTGGACAATCAGACTTCCAGCCAGGTACAGTCTGAGATATCTCCGGGTTCCCATTCCACCCAGTATCGAATACAAGAATATCCCTGTAAGCTGAAACAAGCCAACCAGAACAAAGAGATATATCAGAATCGGATAACCATCATACCTGCCGGCAAAGAAAAAATGATTCAGCCGGTCTGTAAAGATCACGAAGAACAGTGACAATGGCAGTGACATCCCCAGCCAGAGAAGAGCGATTTTTCGCCAGGCAATCTTCTTCCCGGCAGCCAGGAGAGGCATCAATACCTGCCCGATTGAGCTACCTGAGATGTTGAATACTGTTACCGGCAGGAGGGACACCGCTGAGTAGATTCCAGCTCGTTCAAATCCCATCATCTTGGCGACAAAAAAGGTGTCAATTACTACAAACACGATAGTGGCAAGTGTCAACAGATAATATTCAGAGCTGTTTTTGAGTGTACTCCGAAAAGGTATGGGTGCATTCCCAGCAGGCAGTTTTTTCAGGAAAGCCAGAGCAATCAGAATCACTGTGGCATAGGCAAACAGCAACCACCCCAGTGAGGAATCGAGTGTGACTGTTCCCACAATCCAGATAATCAATAATATAAACAGAAAGACAAGGCGAAATCCGGAGACCAGCAACTGTGCCTGCATGAATTTTTCGTTAATTCTGAGAATCGCATTTGAAAGCAGCATAAAACCGGAAATGCAGACTATCAGGTACACGATCAACAGGTATGCAACCGGCAGTTCATACAGGGTCCAGGCCAACGCAACAGGTAATGAGGTTAAGAGAAGCACAACCCCCAGAGCCCGGATCAGATACTGTCGCCAGTGGGAAACTGCTAACACACCGGGAGAGACCATTCTGATCAGGCCTGCATCCATACTGAGCAGAACGAAGAAGCTGGCAAACATGATCAGCTTCCGAATAAACGAGAACATACCGTAATCTTCACTGCTGAGAGTACGTCCCAGAATCAGATTTGCCAGCATCTGGCTTGCAGATGCGGTAAACATGATTACTGAAACCCAGCCTACCTTGCGAAGCAGTCCCTGTTTATCTATGCCGGAACTCCCGGAGAACCTTTTCATACTCTTCTATGTTATCTACGACTGGAAGTAACTGATTATTGAGATTGCGAACATGGCTATAACTGCTGTCCGGCAATTGCCACCAGGCTGCGCCATGTGAATAAATCCAGATGGATCGATAATTCAGCCGAGCTGCAGTGAGCAATTGATTTCTGAAATCCTGTGGTGAGTAGTTTGCCGATTTGTCGCCCCAGCTGTCGGGAACCGGGAGATCATCCGCATCATAATAATGCCGTTTTCCGGTCAGGGGGTCTTTGACAACTCTGTAGAATCCCAGCGGCCAGAAACCGGGAACCAGCTCCACATCTACCGTAAGGGAGCTCTCCGCCTGCCATTTTGCCAGCTTTGCCTCCAGAGATTTAAGTCGTTTTGCCAGTTTCACAGGAACAAAAGAACGATATGTTGACTCACTACCTATGTAGCAGACTGAATCCCCGGCAGCCTGGAAAAGCGCCGCCACAAATTCACCGGCAAAGTGATATCTATCCTCATCAAACAGCATGTTTTCAGGAACCACCATCAACTTACCATCAGGAAAATGCTGCTGTTTGAGCTTCCCGAGATCTCTGGCAAAATTCTGCATCCCTTTCAGATCAACATCCGGTGTCCAGAGTGGTTTATTATACACTTCTATATCAAAAGTGATTCCACTGTAACCTGATTGCTCCGCAAACTGGAATATCTGCCTGAATGTATTCAGTACTTCCTGAAGTCCGGTTTCATCCTGCCACGCGGGAAGTTCGCTATATCCGAGTGCTATCTTGAGAATAGAACCGCGCAGCCCGGCAGCATGGGAGTTCCTGTTCATCCTCTGAATCGCATCAAACCGATCTTCGATAGTACTCTCCGATGAATACCATTCCACTACTCCACTCTGAATGAAACCGGTCAAACCGACATCATTACTCCAGTGAGCTGCATCATCGGCCAGATATCCGTCGGGAATTGGCGCAAACATCCAGATATTATCGAAGCTCAACTGCTGTTCGGGAACGTACTCCGGCTTTCTGGTGCCAGTGTCAAGAAACAGCAGACTGAATAACAGTAAGAATAGTAAATACTCAGCTCTCATTGGAACTCCTCTATATCAAATATAGGGGACTAAACAGTATCAATGTCCCCCAACAGCTGATGATCTGTGTGGAGTGGTTCCCGATCAGTGCTTTCCACAGCCACCTGT
Organism: uncultured Bacteroidia bacterium; assembly: GCA_964501185.1. GTDB lineage: Bacteria > CAIWAD01 > CAIWAD01 > BS150m-G50 > BS150m-G50 > BS150m-G50. Next base: position 9,007 of record CAZCRT010000041.1, on the reverse strand, counting down.
CTGGCTGAAGATCTTCTTAAATGCCTCCCTACCATTGCCACAATAAAAATCAACGGCATATAAACCATACGGTGCCGCATTGCTGTTCCATAATTGGAATCTATTGTTGCATTGGCCAGCAAACCGATCATGGAAAACGCGAACATATACAGCATCGCCGCTTTTAACCATCCGCTACCGCTTTCCCTGTAAACCCCCGGGTAGCGCAGGAGCATTCCAAAGAAAAATACACCGATCAATGCTTCCAGTGCGCTTATCATCATGAAACCGGAGTGGACAGTCCAGAAAAAGGGGCCGAAAGTGAAATGCAGAAAACGCAGCGGCAGATAGATAAATACATCAGTCAGTGAGTTATACTCCACATCAGTAAGATAAGCCGAACCACCCTGAGCTCTCCAGGACATCTGATCACTGAAGAATTCGGTCAGGCTGGCATCCCGGTTGCGCATCAGTTCTGCCTCCATCATGGGGTAGAGAAGCACAACTACACCGGCCACAACCAGAGCGAAAAGAAACAGCTTGAGTACACCCAGATTGACCCCTCCAAAAACAACCCGCCAGCGTAGCACCATCAGGAAAAGGGCCAGCCCTGTCAATAGTGCAAAAATCGGAGCATACTGATGCCTGAAAAGAGTTGCGATCCAGGAAATAGCAACTCCAAGCAGCAGCCAGCGCAGGGCAAGCTCGGAAACTGCCTTAACGTTGGCCTGTACAATCGCAACCAGAAGCACCCAGACAACCATATCACGCATCAACAGTGTGGAGAGCATGATGTAAGAGGGTGTAAAAGCAACGATCAAGGCTATCAGCAACGCCTCCCTGTCATTGAGTCTGACCTGCCTGGCAAGTTGATAATGCATGAGAACTAACAATCCACTCAACAGAACATTTACAATGCGCACCATCAATGTCGCCTTGCCGAGAAAGAAGTAGATACCTGCCATGAAAGTGCCATAAGCTGGAACGCCTGAGACCTGCTCAAATGGGAGTTGCCCACGCTGTCCCAGAAAATACTCGTATACACCATCCGCCATGAATTTGAAGGCAGGCTCATCAAAAACGCCGGCAATCAGGAACTTTTCCTGCAGTACTGCTATCACCAACCTTACAATTACTGCCAGGGCAAAGATGATCGCCAGATTTCGATTTCGGGAATAGACCAGAACCACAACAAGTGCGGTCAACAGAAGAAGAATGATTGATCCTGTTGCAATCAGCATCCGGGTACCTGGAATCTGGAAATCATTGTCGAAGCTGTTTCAGAGAGACATGATAAGAGATCTTGTGAGAAAGAACTGTCTGTCACCATTTATTCCTGTCCGGTGGATTTCGTCTCAACAGCTTCATTTCGATAGCGGGCTTTTTCAAGGCGTACTTGTTGCCGAAGATGCAGCAACAATGCCAGTAGAATTCCGCCCAGGATACCGGCCAGAAATCCCATCATGACAATTATCACCCTGCGTGGTTTTTCAGGATAGAACTGGCTTTCGTTCTCATCCAGGACCATGATGATCGGTTTCGCTTTCAACTCCTCAAGCCTGGCCAGCTCAAACTGTTGACGAAGCGTCAGATAGATCTGCTGATTGATCTCCACCTGGCGCAGCAGACGGCCTCTTTCGAGCTGGTCTTCGGCTGAATCCTGAGACAGGAGGTGCAGCTGACGGAACTCGGTCAATATCTCTTCCGAAAGCGTCAGATCAAGCATTGCCTGAGCCATACGGTCTTCCAGGAAGGCGCTGAATTCAGAGGATTGCTCTGAATAATGGGTAGCAATTACCCGTTTCAAATGATCAGCTACATACGAATTTATCTCCGCCGCCAGTTCCCGGCTTTCCATCAGGACACCGACCCTGGTCAAACCGGAGTCCTCTTCCCGTACGCTCAACCGCTTCAGGAGCAGCAGCATGGCATCCTCTTCCTGGCTCAGTTTCTGCTCAGCCGGAGTAAGCGAACTGCTCCCTCCAAAAAGCCCGGGTTGATCCAACTTCCAGAAACGAATCAGATCCGGCGTTGATTCAGGTAGATTCGCCCATTTACGGGTGACAAGCTGATGGCGTAATGTTCTTGAGAAGAGAATATCAGGTATATAGTACTGTGCCTGGGAGCCGCTGTTCAGATTCAAGCCCAGCATTCCACCCACTGCTGCTAGACTCTGCAATCCCCCACCCAGTGACTGAGTGGGATCATTCTGGTACTGCGGATAAAAGGAAACGGTCGAGCGAAAGAGCGGTGTCGAGATCAGAGCATAGATGATACTCAGTGCAGTCAACAGGACTATGACTGAAGTCACTGTCCACTTACGCTGACTGACAATCGTGGAGATGTTGAGTAGATCTAAAGTGGATCGGGTTGTTGAGTCAGTATTCATTCTCTCTCTCGCTCTTAATGTTGTTCTTCCATTTCCTCCTTCAACCTGAGGGTTGTGAGGAAATCACCGGGTCAGGATATACTTCTACTTCGTCACATTGTTGAACAGGACAATAACTGTCAGCAGAGTTGCAGTGAGTTGCAGCAGCTCTACTGATTTATCCCAGGTACTCATCTCCACCTTCTCTTCGACAAAGATAATATCACCCGGTCGCACCTCATCGACATCCTTATAATGCAGTCGCTTCCCGGTGTCAATATTGACCAGATAGATACGACGGGTTGCCTCCTTGCGGTCACCACCCGCCAGCTGAATATAGTCCTGCATTTCGAAACCGATCGTGAAAGGATAACGTCCCGGGTTCACCACGGCTCCGATCACTTCAACGAAATGATTGCGCGCAGGTACTGTGATCCTGTCACCCTCCTGTAGCAGATAATCCATTCCCAGTTCTACCGCTTCACTGCTGCTGAGATAGAGCATCCGCCCGGGCCCCCAGCCGCGGGCCCGTAGATAAGAATGTTCCAGTTCGGTCAGTTGTTCGTAAGGAATATCCAGTAGCCTCGCCTGCTCTGCGTCCTGTTGATCGGAACGTACCATTAATTTTGCCCGATCAGCCAATTCAGTGTAACCACCCGCCAGACTCAGTAATTCTGCAATATCAGTTTCACCAGGTTGTAACGGATAGTATCCCGGATACCGTACTTCTCCTTCAATCTCAACCATCATCCGATGCTGGTATTCACCTGATCTGCGTACTTGCACCATATCTCCCGGTTCCAGCTTCATTGACAGATTTGCAGCTGTCGATTCATAACTTGTAGCTGTTCCCGCAGAGTGATCTGAAAACCGCCAGATAATGAACTGGCTGCTATCTGCGTCCGGTGAAAAACCACCACCGAGCGCAATCAGGTTATCAACGGTCTCACCAGCTGTATACTCATAATCTCCCGGAAGCATTATGCCGCCATTCAGCTGGACTCGCCCCCTTATAAGGGGAATTTCCAGAATGTCACCTTCAAGCAGAGTGGGATTATCTTCGATAGCATGTGTATGGGCATATTGCACCAGATCTACCTGCAGCGTTTCGCCCTGGCGATGGAGCAACAGGTTGCGCGACGAGTGCTTCAGCTGTATATCCCTCTCAGAACTGTCCAGACGCCAGCGGTCAGTCCCTCTTCTCGCAAAATCGCGGGGATCCTGCACCTGCGAAGGGTACAGATCAGGCTCAACCGCAGCAAAACGAGTAGTGTCACTCTTCAATACGAACTGTTCCTGCTGAAAGAATTCCAGGTAGGCATCGAGTACTCTGTGAGTGGGAGTAACTACCAGTGGCAGCGGAGAGCGCCCCTCTGGATAGAGATAAACACGAAATGACCGGATCTGTTGCAGGGAAACATGAATATCCCCGTGTGAATACTGTTTCTGACAGACAGCTTCAATCATCTCCAGCGCTTCGGAAAGCTTCAGACCGGCAAGTTGCACTGTCCCAACTCCCGGTATCAGAAGATTGCCGGCCGGTAAAAGCGGAAGCTGATACAACTGTGGTATTTCCATCATGATGTTTACAGCGAAAATATCACCACTGTCCACAATATAATTCTCAGGATCAACAGTGCGGTCCTGAATCTGGATAACAACATTACCCTGAGCAGTGGACATAAGGCTGGGAACCTGCAGTTTGGCGGGGAACATATCTGTGATATCGTCCTGTGAAAAGCTGAATGCTGTTTCAACAAGCAACAGCAGTACTAACAGTGTCAATCTTGGCATTGGTAGCTCTTTTCTGGAAGTTACGTCTGAACAACTGTACATCTCGCCAGTAAAGCTAAACAGGTAAGCAGCAGGAGTCAACATTCCTGTTGTCCTATAGTTGACGATTCCCTCTCCCCATTGGTTGATTTCTCCTCTTCGCGCTGTAGATTAAAACTGTTGTTCCGGAATTCCTATATACCAGAAGCAGGAGTTACGCTTTTCTATTCTTTCATATCAGGAGCCCCCATGCACCCCCGATCCATAATTCTGCTTGCCTTCCTTTTCCTGCTGGCACTCGTGTCACACGCCGCAGTCATCAACATCCCCGACGACATTTCCACTATCCAGGGTGGTATAAATATCGCCCAGGAGGGTGACACAGTACTGGTGCAACCGGGAACCTGGCAGGAGCTGCTCGATTTCCAGGGCAGATCTATCACTGTCGCTTCCCTCCTTTTGACCACCGGTGACGAAAATTATATCGAGTCAACCGTTATCGATGGTGACAGCAGCAGCAGTGTCGTCAGTTTCCTGAGCGGAGAAACTGAAGCCGCTCTGCTCTGTGGTTTTACAATTACCGGTGGGGATGGTATTAACGGTGGTGCCGTCGCTATCATTGACGCATCGCCACAGATTCAGAATGTCATTATGGACGCAAACAGCGCCGTTTCCGGTGGTGGCCTGTACTGTGCCGGTGTTGCCTCACCCACTCTGATCGACGTTACCATCAGTAACAATCACTCTACCGGAGATGCCGGTGGTGGAATCTGTTGTGAGAACGAGGCGACACCTCTGCTGCAGCGAGTGATGATAACCGGCAATCTGGCCGACTGGGACGGTGGTGGAATTGCCAGCTTTGGCCAGTCAGAACCGCAGTTGATAGAGGCCACTATTGCAGGTAACATCGCCGGGCATGCCGGTGGAGGAGTCTACTGTGAAAATGGCAATGCTGTACTGACGGAATGCGAAGTAAGCGGCAACAGCGCTTTTCTCGGTGGTGGAATATACGGCCGGGATCTGGCCGGGCTGCAACTTGAATATGTGCTACTCTCTGATAACCAGGTCAATGTTGATGGTGGGGCTGCCTATTTTGACAATGCAACAGCGTTGCTCCAGCATGTGACACTGATTGATAACAGTGCTGCCTGGTTCGGCGGGGCGATTTTTCTTCGCAGCGCGACAGAGCTGATGATAGGCAACGCCATAATTCTGGGCAACACTGCTCCACAGGTTTTCGCCCCGGAATTCGGTGAGTCCAGCGTTCTGACATGTGGCTGCAGCGATATTGAGGGTGGCCAGAGCAGTATTGAAACGAATGACAACTGCACTGTCAACTGGCTGGAACATAATATCAATATGGATCCGCTGTTCTGCGATCAGGAAAACAGTGATTACCGTATCCAGTACAACTCCCCCTGCCGGACAATAGTCTGCGATTACATGGGGTATACCGGAGAGACCTGTGAAGGTGAGAGTGTACCTCCTGTAACCAGACACCCTCGTGGTTGCCCACCCCCGTCTGTTGTACTATCCCAGAATTATCCCAATCCCTTCAACCCGACAACGATGATAGAGTTCACTCTGTCCTATCCTCAGGATATCATCCTCAAGGTGTATAATATCAGTGGACAGTATATCGGAATACTGGCAGGAGGTTCCTACAGTGCTGGCGTTCACAAAGTTGAATTTGACGGCAGCAGACTGACAGGTGGAGTATACCTGATCAGGCTGGTGGCAGGAGAGCAGGTGAACACCAGGAAGATGGTCTTAATCAGATAGCAGCGAATTCGTTTGAAGGCTGGACGGCCAGGAATCCCGGTTCTGTTATCTACTTGTCATTATCTCACCTGTTTGCTGGTGCTGGCGCAGAGTCCGCGCCAGAAAACCACTCAGCTTACGTGCCCCAACCGGCTTCAAGTGCATAGTGTCTTTAAAGTCGTCATCGTTCAACCCTTCTATCAACCTGGCATCAATGTATAACGCTCCGGATGATTCAACTACCGCTGTCAGGGCAGGATCCACTTCCCACTCTTCCCGTAATGGCATGGCTATTACGACTGGTAAAATCTGGTGATCGATAACCAGTTCTAAAAGCCGCCGGAAACCATCAAAGGTTGATTCAACAACTGCCTCTGTTTTGGAACCGGTACGCCCCATATCGGTCAATCGACGCAGATTGGTACGATATCCGGGAATCACCCTGTCCAGAATCCGTTTCTTGATACGGTCCTGTGTAGCATATGAATACAACAGACCGGAAAAAAGCAGTTCCGTACGCTCATCGAAACTGTGCAGATCCGTATGGTATATTTCCGGTACATCCTTCAGACGACAGTAGGTTCGACCCAGTTTGCGTACTCGTTTATCAGCCCCATCGATGACATGGAAATTCGATACTCCAAAACAGATAATGTGGGGATACTGTTCCTGGTTCAGGACAGAATTCTTGATCAGGTAGTACCAGTTCAAGGGAACCGTGTCATCAGGCATAACCAGACTCAGGTTGATGCTGTCACCGGTTGTTTCCTGCAGTTCCTGATTGAATGCAACCGGGTCGATGCCTGCCCGGGTCAGTGAGTTTCCTACAAAAAGCAGCCGGGCCCCCTCCTGCAATGACAGCTCATGCGTAATGTGGGGGATCTGGTCGATGTGTATCTCGTCTTCTGAAAGACTGGTCATCGCCAGACGTACTCCTGCCTCAGCAAGAAGTACAAGTAACAACAGCGATAGAACGATCTTCATTTCAGATCTAAAACTGGAAATAGATGAACTCATTATGTACCGCAGGATGAAAGAACAACAGCATCAATATCGCATATGAATAAACACCCAGCCGCAGAATCCAGCGGCGCTTTAGTAACAGTTCGAGGTTTCTGCCTCTCTCCAGCCAGTACTCGTAGATCAGGAGCGGAGTAGTAATAAACACTATGATCCACAAGGCAGTCAGACCCAGTTCGGTAATACGGAAATCGGTCAGTATACGGATGAGCATTCCCCAGGCCTGGGTGATAGTATCAGCACGGAACAGCAGCCAGGTGACGCAGACCAGTTGGAAGGTCAACAATCCCTGGGAGAGATTGGCAAAGAAGGAACGCCTGGAAGCATCATCAACATTCCAGAACCGGCTCAACTCCCGAAATACCACCAGCATTAAGCCATGCATTGCTCCCCAGGCAATAAATGTCCAGCCAGCACCGTGCCACAAACCACCCAGTAGCATTGTCAGCATCAGATTACGGGTAGTGAACCACCGGCTTCCACGGTTTCCACCCAGTGGAATATAGAGATAATCCCGTAACCAGGTGGAGAGACTTATGTGCCACCGGCTCCAGAAATCCTTTGGCGAAATCGCGAAATATGGCATACGGAAATTCACCATCAGGTCGAATCCCAACCAGCGGGCGACACCCCTGGCGATTGCAGAGTAACCTGAGAAGTCACCATAAATCTGAAAAGCAAAAGCATAAACACCAACCATGCATTCAAAGCCGGAAAGTTCCTGAAACGACGTGTTAAACACGGCATTGGCAATCAGCGCCATGTTATCAGCGATAACTACTTTCTTGAACAAACCCAGAATGACGAGATAGAGACCTTCAGAAAAATCAGCGCCATTGCGTCGACGTGGTTTCAGAATCTGCGGCATCAAGCGAGAGGACCGTTCGATCGGACCTGCCACCAGCTGTGGGAAAAATGCAACATAGAGCGCGAAATCGAGGAAGTTTCTTACAGGGGGTGTTACACCACGATAAACATCTATTGTGTAACTCATAGTCTGGAATGTGTAAAAGGATATCCCCACCGGAAGTACGATCTGAAGTGCAGGAAGTGAGAGATTGATCCCAATAGTGGCAAAAAGGTCCTGAAAACTGGTAGCAAAGAAACCGAAGTACTTGAAAAATCCCAGCAGTCCCAGGTTCACTACCAGGGAAAGAGCCAGCCAGAGTTTCCTCTCCCTGCCGGAGCTGCAGTTGATCTTGCCAGCAACGAAGTAGTCGATTATCGTGGAAATCCAGATGAGCGACAGAAAACGCCAATCCCATGTACCGTAGAATAGATAGGATGCAATCAGAAGCAGTCTGTTCTGTAACCGTAGACGATGATAGCCTATCATATGATAAGCCAGTATCACAGCGAGGAAGAATATCCAGAAAAGGAAGCTGTTAAACAGCATCGGCTTTCTCCAGGTGGCTGCCTTGTAGTGAGTCCTTACAACTGATCAATTTGCTTTCTGCACTGGTTCTGTTTCTGGTATCTGATCCCTGTTTCACTGACCAGCTGATTAACATGTATTCCCTGTACTGAGAATATCAACCCATATCTGCTTTCGTAATACAAAGCTTACACAAAACTGTCTGTCGTTTCAACTTCAGTATTACCTGCTCCATTACTCAGCAACGAAAGCGCATCGGTTTAAACTCCAGTCCTTCAACCCGCAGTGAGTACTACTTCATTATAGATTTCTCAGAATCGAATCAGATTTGTTCACGCATTTCATTGAATCTGCCACAAAAAACAAGCCCCGCAGAGGGGGCTTGCATCATGTAATCAGGGGAAGCGGCCTGGAGCTTCTCAGGAGATATTAATACTGATTATCTCCTACAAAGAGTGAATTCAAACTTTCCTGCAGGCACAAAGGCCTCTAACTGACCTTCGCCTCTCATTTCTCCTTCAAGAGTACAAATAACTGGATAAATGTTCGTCATCCTGATTGACGATCTTTAGCCCTGAGTAGAAAAATAGTTGTTCCACCGGTTCGCTGTAAACAGGCAGAACAGGAGATAATCAGGTCCGACCTGCTTCTGAAGGCAAACCCCGATTCACCACCCTACAAAAAAAGGTTCATCGCGGAATTTAGGGGAAAAAGAGACAGCGACATCGCAT
>CAZCRT010000040.1:0-21779 GCA_964501185.1 uncultured Bacteroidia bacterium | reverse complement strand
TTACAGGGGCTGGAAATTCACCTTTAAACAGCTCACAGGCAGGTACAAAAAAGGGGGCCGCAGCCCCCTTGAACAGAAACGGATATCTGTAATCCTTATCTGCGAACCACAACCACCCGATAGAAACCATCATCCGTCGGATCATAGTTTTCCCAGAATGGGCTGGTCACGCTGTCAATAGTCGTAAACGGGCCATAAGGTGTTTCGGCAAACTGGATATCGAAAGTGCTGTATGGGTAGGCATAAGTCCACCACAGGTAAACAACACCATCATAATAGTAGGTTGTCAGATTATCTACCGGAGGTACAGAAGTTACTTCTTCCACTCCTATGACGGTGAAGTCGTCGATATTCCATCCGCAATACTGCCAGTAACCATCGGTTTCACCGATCCCGAAGCGAACACGAAAATCAGCATTGCCATCAGCCCAGACTGAGACATCCATCTGCATCTGATGCCAGGAAGTTTCGTCATAAGTTGAGGCAGGATTAGACCAGATGTTGACCCAATCGCCACCATCGAAGACGGCGATATGTCCATGATCATAAGTATTGCGTTCCAATCCCAACCAGCGCCAGAAGTCAAGACTGACATCAGTGTAGTTGGAACAATCAATGGTTGGTGAAGTCAGCCAATATGTCTGGGAAAGGTTGGCTGAATAGTCACCACCACTACCACCGGCAAGATCGTTGCCGATCAGGTAATCATCACCACTGTCGGAATGGTCACTGGAGGGATCAGGATTGCCATACCCATCACTACCGCTGCCACCATTAGCGGTGCCCCGTTCCCATTCACCGCTGCCACCGTATCCGTCCCAGCCCAGATCGGTTGAGAAATCGTCAAAGAATAGCGGGTCTGGTTCACCCACCATAATGCTGCTGTAGTTGAAACCGGCCGGGATACCGTTGCCGGTGTACTCCCAGGCGAATTCAATCAGGAAATTGTCCGGTGCTCCCGCTGCGACATCAAATACAACCGGGCTGATGGAGTTGCCGGAACCATCCCAGACCATATCGGCAAAAGCAGCGCTGTTACTGGTCAGGGTGATGTGGGGGCAGTCGCTGCTGACAGTACAGCTGATACCGGTAACATCCTGGATACCGGCGTTAACCGCCTCAATATCGATACTGATGGTTTCACCCGGTTCAATCTCACCATTGCCATTACCGGCGCTGTCGTCAATGGTCTGGCCCGTAGTTGCTATCCAGGGGCCGGCGCATTTGAACAGATAGAGGTTGGGTCCCAGGTTTTCAGCCACCAGAGTGGGGATATTTGAGGGGTTCGGCCAGAATCCATCAGAATAACCACCCACTTCGGATGTTACTGCAAAGACCTTTTCCTTGGTGAACTGCTCGCCAAAGGACCAGTCAACCGCATCTCCATTGGTGGCGTAACCGACTGTATCCCAGCCATTACCAGGCAGGTAGCCGTTGAAAGCGACCATGGAATCAGCCATCGCAATATATTTAGCATAATCGGGCTGACCTGGATACTGCTGATTATATCCCCAGGGGTAAATAACCAGATCTGAATAGCTGTGATAATGATCGGCATTGAAGAATTCCACATCCTCCATCAGATCACGGATTGCGACGACGCATGGTTCGGAGAAGGCATAGGGGCCGCGATAAGTAACGTCGCTTGGATAGGGGCTGGAACCCTGGTTGTCATATCCCCACATATAGCCATAGTTACGGTTGGGATCGACACCCCAGGTGCCGTCACCGTTATCACGCCGGTTCTTGCGCCACATACCGCCACCACCGGGGTTTGTCTGGCGATTATACTCGTAGCCGTCAGGATTAACAACCGGGACAAAATAAAGTTCCCGGTTGTCTACCAGCCAGGTTACCAGGTCGTCAGTGCCATAATTGGTGATCAGGTATTCCATCGTATGTAAACAGACATGAATACTGATTGGTTCACGAGCGTGATGCAGGCCGTCAATAAGTGTTCGAGGCTCATCTTCACTGACATCCGGGTTGTCTGAAATTTTCATACACCAGATACCACGGCCCTGATGAGAAGTGCCGATTGAATAACGGGCTGTGCTGATATCCGGATTCATATCATGCAGCGCATCCATCTGGGCTACCGCTTCGTCAAAAGTATAGAAACCACCCATGTCCCGGGTCTGGTCCAGACGGCTGCGGTAAAATTCCTCGACGTTTTCATGGACTATTTCCATTTCGTAGCCAAAACTCCGGAGAGTGTTAAATTCCTCAACTGTCAACAGAGCTTCCGGTTGATCCGGATTCAGTGGTGGGATCAGATCATATTCAGTAATGACCAGTGCTTCCAGCTGCGCCTGATCGAGAGTGGTAAATCGTACCTGCAGGTGGTCCTGATAAGGCTCTGCCAGTACCATTACAACGCTGAACAGCATTGTGACAAGTGTTATTATCTGTTTCATGTAACAAACTCCTTCAGTTTAGGCTTATTATCGGCAATAATAGTGATTGATAGCAGCTATTCACAACTGAAAATTCCAGGAGGAGAAGCGTGAATTTGTGGAATTATCCGCAAATACCATACCGACAGTCTTCTACAGCACGCAATAACTGGAGTAATCGAATATCGGGGAGCACCACCGATTTCAGTTATGACTATTAGGTACAATAGTATTAAACGGGCTGTATTTATACAACCATAGAGGAGGCCCTGAGCAGGAATCCTGTTTTGCAGATCTGAATTGTTTTGGTAAACCATTACCGGATCGGTACCTTAAAAGCCGATTATCGATATCTAAATGAGGGAATTATGAAAACAGCTTTATTCTGGGTTCTGGCTCTATTACTTGCCGGCCTGGCAATGGTATACCAGAAGACGACAGGCCCGACTTACGAGAGGACCGGTGAGGTAACACTCAACGATGAAGTACTCAATTACTCGCTCGGTCGTACACATGGTGGTGAAGGAGATCAGCCGGTTACTGTAAACATCGGTGATCGCAAAGCCGGTGGTATTGTCGAGTGGAAGCGTTACCCCACCAGTGAAGCATTTACGACCATACATATGAAGCGATCATATGGTGAGCTGACCGCCTCGTTACCCCATCAACCACCTGCCGGAAAAATCCTGTATCGTGTTATTCTCTTTGAGAATAATGACTATGCCGTTCTCCCGGACAGCGCAGGAGTTGTGACACGTTTTAAGGGAGGCGTTCCCACCGGAGTTCTGTTACCACATGTGCTGCTGATGATTCTTTCGATGATTATGGCAGTGCGTACCGGACTGGAAGCTTTCAGACGCGAAGGCAATCTGAAAATGCTGACTCTGATCACCTTCCTGGTACTGTTGCTCGGTGGTGGCGTTTTAGGGCCGATTGTTCAGAAGTACGCCTTCGGTGTGTTCTGGTCAGGTGTTCCTTTCGGTTGGGATCTGACCGACAATAAACTGCTGGTAACACTCATAGGATGGCTGATCGCCCTGATAGCGGTTTTCCGGACACCGCGAGTGGCTCGAGTAGTTGTGATACTGGCAACATTACTCACAATCGGCATTTATCTTATTCCGCATAGTATGGCCGGCTCAGAGTTGAACTATGCAGCTTACGATTCAACGGGTGTTATTGACAATATTCCTCACTAAACAGGAACGATTGATGAAAATACTGATTGTACCCGGGATCCTGCTGATACTGGTATTCTCATGCGCGGATCGTAGTTGGGATGAAGATGCGGTTCCCCTGCAGCTGGAGGTTTTTCAATACCCGGCAACTGTTGTATTGGGATTTACAGAACTATACCAGCTTGAGGTTGAGCTTTCAGGCCAGCTACCTGAAGATGAAGTCCACTGTACACTCACCGGTCAGTCTGAGAATTTCCAGTTCCAGCTTTCTGATGACGGTACTCTGGTTTACCCTGACAGTTCATTGCTGGTGCCGGAGGTAACAGGTGATAATGTTCCGGGTGATGGTCTCTTTACCAGAATGGTAGACCTGGGTGCGCTGGCGGAGGGGCAATACACTTTGCAGATAGAAGTCGTGAGAGACGGTCAGGTTAAACTTGAAGATACCGGCAGTTTCCAGGTAGCGGAGGATCAGCCACCGCTGGTACAGGTACTGGAGTATCCTGATTCACTCTATTCCGGATTTGAGTCTGCGACCCTGCTATTCCAGATCAGTGATCCCGATCCCGGTGATGAGATTATCCTGAGGGAGCTGGTTGATGTTGAACTGCCACTGGGTGCGATACCTCTGACACCGCTGGACGATACACTGGCGTTTCTGGAGCTGGACAGCACTTTCGGCGCCTGGCGGCAGGGCTGGCGGGATCTGGTTGTACGCGCTATTGATACGCCCGGCCTGATGGGAACAGACACCTTCCAGGTCTGGGTTGGTAACAACCCGCCAATACTCACTGAGCACACTTTCTGGGAGCGTCCCGGGTGTGATACAACTCAGGTCTGGGAAGAACTCGAAATGGATGGAGATACTCTGAACATTATTTTGCCATCAGAGGGCAGGCGCTGTTTTCATATCACACTCCCTCCTGATGACCCACAGGGTTTATTGGATATCCACTCTATCGTTTGCTGGGTTTTTGATATAAGTGCGACCCAATACCTTGGCTCTCTATGGTTCAATGATAACGGTGATTCTACAGATGTCACTTCTCATGATGCTATCTTCACTTCAGTATTCGAGTTCAACGCTGAGAACAATCCTGATGAGTACCTTTTCGAAATCCATGCGACTGACAGAGTCGGACAGCATTCAGACACACTGGTTACAACTGTGATCGTCCTGGCACCGGAAGCTTCCGGTGGTGGCGTGATGATGGCACCTTGCAGCAGCCTGTATCCCAACCCGTTTGCGGGAGGTGAATGATGAAGCGCTCTATTTTGAAACCAGCAGGGGTGCTGCTGTTACTGATGAGTATGACTTCATCCCTGATATCCGCGCCCATGTTCCCCACTGATATTTACCCGAATTCTGATCCGGAAGATGGCCTGCTCTCTTCCGGTGTCACTGATATCGTCTGGTCGCTGGATAACATAGGTGACACTTTGATCTGGATTGCCACCAGCGAAGGTGTTTCCCGGAGCAATGACTACGGAGAGCACTGGGTAACATTTACTGAAGAGGATGGCATCGGACGAGGTGGGGTAAGCGGGCTGACTGCGGCTGGCCCCTGGGTTTGTGCTGCGACAGTTTTCGACAGTTCACTGGCAGATATCTCCGGTGTGGGTGGCGGTGTTTCTATTACCAGTAATGGTGGTTTGAACTGGCTCTGGATGGAGCAGCCGATTGATGCTCCCGGTGATACCACTCTGCCACATATCGATGTACCGACGACAACCCCCATCAACAGTATCGCCTACGATATGACCATCGATCTTTCCGACTCCTCCCTCTGGATAGCATCTTTCGGTGCCGGTTTTCGTCGCTACTCATTTGCTGACTCCAGCTGGGAAAATGTACCACCGGATGCGAATCCCTTTGGCGCTTATGATAATCTCAACCATCGCGCCTTCGCGGTGGAGGCGGAGCCAAACGGTATCTGGGCGGGTAGCGCAGACGGAGTCAACTTCTCTGCCGATCACGGTGTCAGCTGGGAGAACTTCAACTACAGCAACACTCAGATAAACGGTGAGCCTCAGATTACCGGGAACTGGGTGGTCGCTTTAGACGCACAATTGTTACCCTTTGGTGGTGCAGCTGTCTGGGTAGGGGGCTGGGCAACTTTCGGAGAAGTAGGTGATTACTATGGTGTCAGTGTTACCCGTGATCAGGGTGCTACCTGGGAAATTATACACGATCTGGATCAATTGAAGGTCTATAACTTCGCCTTTGACGACACAGATGTTTATGCCGCCTGCCGCGAAGGGCTTTACAAATCAAATCGTAACGGCGCTGCCGGCAGTTGGAGTCGCTTTCCGGAAATCGTCGATCGCGTCAACGGTCGCAGGATTCTTCTGGACAGTGTATACGGAGTACGTGTTGTCAATGACCTGTTGTTCGTAGGTACGGCGGAAGGAATCGCAGTTTCAACCAACCAGGGTTCCGACTGGGAGATTCGTCACCCGGAACCGGTCAAGAGTCGTTTTTATCCCAATCCTTTCTCCCCGGATGTATTCAGCGAGGCACGCCTGGTGTTCAATCTGGCGCAACCGGCAACGGTGACTGTCGAGCTGTTTGATTTTGCCATGGAAAAGGTAAAAACCATTTGTGACGGACGCAGTTTTGGTATCGGTGATGGCTGGGAAATCTACTGGGATGGTACCGATCTGCAGGGCGATCTGGTGGCCAACGGCGTCTACTTCTGTTCCTTTGTGGTCGCCGGGCAGGAACCGGTCTGGAGCAAGATTATGGTGGTGAAATAATGAAACGACTGACACTGACCTTGATGCTGCTGCCCCTTCTGATAACACCACCTGACGCACTGGCGATTTCCGGAAACAACAGCAACGGTGGTACAGCCGGTGCTTTCACCCGTATTGGCTACGGTGCCCGGGCGCTTGCAATGGGGAACGCGGTGATCGCCTGTACCGGCTCCAGTCAGTTTCTGATGGAGAATCCGGTTGCGATGTCCGGGCTGCAGGGATTGGAAGTCAACACCACCTGGCACAATCTCTCGCTTGACCGGCGCCTGTACGGACTGGCGGTGGTTCTGCCACTTAAACCTGCAGGCGCGCTGGGAGTGCAGATCCTGCAGAGTGGTGTTGATGATATTGCCGAGATCAATCTCGATGGCCATGAGACCGGAACCAACCTGCGCTATCGGGAAACCGTTTATACAATGGCTTTCGCGCTCACTCCTTCGAGCATACTCGGATTCGGTGGGTCGCTCAATATCTATACTGCCAGTTTCCCGCAGGTGGGAATCGATGAGGCTGATCTGAACGAGGCCAGTATGGGAATTAACCTCGGTGTGCATCTGCAACCGCTGCCACACCTCGGCCTGGCTGCTTCCGTGCGTAACCTTAACGCCGGCTACCAGTGGAATTCTACCACTGTCTGGGATGATGATGGCGATGCCAGCGTTGAAGACGCCTTTCCACTGTTGTATGGAATCGGTGCCAGCTGGCGTTTTTATCTTGATGAAATACTGCTAACCACCGACTATGTCGTCAGTAGCAGGGGAGCCTGGGATATAAACTACGGTTGTGAGTGGACCAGACCGTTACCGGGAAGACGTTTCTTTCATCTGCGCGGAGGCCAGATGGCAGCTGATTGGACAGCCGGTTTCGGGTTACATTTTTTCATGAAGGATTTTCCGCTGGCTTTTGACTACGCCATTCGGTTTGATAAGAATGATCCCGCGGAAGTACATGTCATAACCTGGAGCTTTGGATTGTGATACAATTTAGAATCACTGCAGTATTGGCGCTGGGCCTGTTGCTGACAGGCAACCTGCAGGCGCAGGAAAACGTCGGCAATCGCTTCCTGGAGATTAATCCGGAGACGGTTTCAGCTGCCTGTGGTGATGCAGACGGCACGCGGTGGGAAAATCCCTTTTCAGTCTGGCTCAATCCCGCAGGGAAAGCAGAACGGGATGCTGCTTTCCTGAGTAAAAACTGGATCGAGGGAGAACGCATTCTGGGATTTGGTTATGCGCAACCGGACATAGCGATCTTCAACCAGTCAGTCATATTTGATTTGACGGCGCTTGTATACAGTGCTTCACTGGGTGATTTTCTGCTGCAGACTGATCCGGATCCGGAAGCAGAGGGCAGTTTTACCGCGCACGATCTGGTGTTGTCTCTGACGGTAGCGAAGGAGTTGCTGCCACAACTGCGGGTTGGTATCACCGGCAAGTATATAAGTGAGAAGATATACGATGAAACCGCTGACGGTATGGCTGTTGACCTGGGTCTTCAATATGATCTGCCCTGGTTGTCAGTGAGTACTTCTTACAGCAATCTGGGCCGGGTCAATTCCCTGGAGACAGAGCGATCTGTTCTACCGCGTACTATCCGGATGAATGCCGGCACCACACTTGATTTCGATACTATCGACCTGCGGTTGATGACCTCTTTTACATCTGTAACTGATTCCGATCCAACATTTTCAATCGGGAGCGAACTGACTTTCAAGCGCAGTGTTTCCTTGAGATCGGGTTACCTGTTTAACCATGATTCTCGCAGCTTCAGCCTGGGAGCTGGTTTCAGGTTGCGACAGTGGCGTTGTGACTACGCCTACATACCATTTGAAAAACTCGGTGACACACAACAGTTCACCATAACCTACAGTTTCTAACCAAATAGAGGAGTTGTAATCATGTCAAAATTTCGTATCGCCTGGATGCCTGGTGATGGTATCGGCCAGGAAGTGATGGACGCCACCCGGATGGTGCTCGACGCGCTCAAGCTCGATGCTGAATACATCCACGGTGATATTGGCTGGGAATTCTGGATCAACGAGGGAAACCCGCTGCCGGATCGTACTCTGGAGATGCTGAAAGACACCGACTGCGCGCTGTTCGGTGCTATTACCTCAAAACCGAAAGATGAGGCGGCAACTGAGCTGAAACCGGAGCTGCAGGATAAGGGCTTCGAATATTTCAGCCCCATTGTGCGTTTGCGTCAGGAGCTGAACCTGCATACCAACCTGCGCCCCTGCAAGGCTTTCCCCGGTAACCCCCTCAACCTCAAGGATGATATCGACCTGGTAGTATTCCGCGAGAATACCGAGGGAATGTACGGCGGAATCGAATTCCATCCGCTACCACAATCCGTTTTCGATGCTCTGTCACTGCATCCTAAGATGAAGAAGTTTGCTGGCCACGATCTGGCTGATGTAGCTCTTTCCACCCGTATCATGACCCGCAAAGGTTGCCGCAGCATTATTCGACAGTCTTTCGAGTACGCGAAGAAGCACAACCGCAAGAGTGTCACCGTAGTTGACAAGCCGAATGTTCTGAGGGAAACCGGCGGCCTGATGATCCGGGAAGCACGCAAGATAGCGGCGGAATACCCCGGTATTGATCTCTGGGAAACCAACATCGATGCACAGACCATGTGGCTGGTTAAGAACCCGCATGATTACGATATAATGGTAGCCGAGAATATGTTCGGTGATATCATCTCCGATCTGGCTGCGCAGCTGGTCGGTGGACTTGGCTTTGCTTCAAGCGGCAACATCGGTGACAACTATGCTGTCTTTGAACCCACTCACGGCAGCGCTCCCAAGTACTTCGGGCAGAACAAGGTCAACCCGATGGCCATGTTCCTGACAGCCAAACTGATGCTCGACTGGCTGGAAGAAAAAGAGATGGCAGAGCGGCTGGAAAAGGCTATTGCAGCTGTCATCGGTGAGAAGAGTGTTCGCACTTATGACATGGGTGGCAACGCCTCAACCACAGATGTGGCTGAAGCTGTTATAGCTCACCTGTAAGAGATTGACATAACTGTCGGGGGAGCTATGGCTCCCCCATTTTAAAAATGTTACCTGCAGCTGGAATCAAATCGTTAACACTGCTGCTGGCCATCACACTGCTGGCCGGTTGTTCCCTTTTTGAGTTACGGGAAGCAGAAGACCCTGACGATACGGTCAGCGGCCTCTGTCTGCCGGTTTACACACCTGAGGATGTGATACAAAACTTCAGACAGTCTTTCTCACTACTCGATGTGGATTGCTATTTCGGTTGTTTCGTAGATTCTACCTGGACGCATGAGTACAGCTTCATTCCAGAATCCGGGTTCCAGGATATTCCACTGTTCAGCAACTGGACAGCTCAGAGTGAATACGATTTCCTGACATCGCTCAGTCAGCATTACAGTGGCGAAAATGCCAATCGGGAGCACCTGCTGTCGCTCGACAACGTGCTGTGGGGTGAAGCTGGTGACACCACAACCTATTACGCAGACTACGAATTGACGATGTTCCTGGAGGATACGCTGCACAGTTATGCCGGTGGAATTTTCCTGAAACTGTCCCGGCTGGGTACTTTTCAGGACTGGGCAATCTACTCATGGGAGGATCAGGCAATTCCCGGTGATGATTCCTGGACGACTCTAAAAATGATGATTCTGCAGTGAAGCGGTTGTTACTGATACTGTTGCTGGTGATGGTGGCTGGTTGCCGCAATCCGTTTTTCCCGCGCCTGGGAGAACCGCAATCCTCCTGGACGGATCAGACCACCATCGGTGGGCTTCTGCAGAATTTTCGCAACGCCTACAACTTTCAGGACTCACTGCGCTATTCTGAGTGCCTCTCCTGTCCTGATTTCCAGTTTCAGTTTTATGATCCGGAGTTGGGTGACTATGACTGGATGTCACGGCAGGTGGATCTGACTACCACCGGTCGTCTGTTCAGGCACTACAACAACATCAACCTTGAATGGTCCGGCCTGGATCAGGAATTACTTGAGTTTTCCACTCGTGATACAACACTTCAGATCACCCTGTTTTTTGATCTGCGTCTCGATGACGATTACATCAGCGGCTGGGCTCACTTCACGCTTCTCCGGCAGATGCAGCCGCAAAGCACGGATTGCCAGAGCGTCTTCTATCCGGATTCCGCTGTCTTCCGGATTCTACAGTGGCAGGATGACAATTAGCTGATACACGGGCGATGCCCATGAAGGCCGATTTTTCACTCGTCACTGCAAGCATCACCTTCAGCTGTTCCCCACGTAAAAAAGTACCTGCCAGACGTTTTTCTAAAACTCTACCTGCATTAAAAGAGGGGAAATACTCTGTCCATAGTTATGTTTCAATCGCAAGGCTTGTCAAAAGCAATCCCCGGTTCTATATTTTAATTTCACGAAGTGAAAGTGAGTCACTGGTATCATCCTGCAGTGAGATATGACACATGAGAGGCAGGTAGCCAGCGGTAGATTGTGATACAAAACCGGCGCTGTTCAAGCGAACAGTTCAGGAGGATCAATATGCGTCTTGGAGTCAATATCGATCATGTTGCTACCCTGCGGGAAGCGCGAAAAATCAACGAACCGGACCCGGTACAGATTGTCGGATTGGTCGAGATGGCAGGTGGTGATGGTATAGTATGCCATCTACGGGAAGACAGACGTCATCTGCAGGACAGGGACCTGGAGCTGCTTCGCAAGGTAGTTAAGACGCACCTGAACCTGGAGATGGCGGCTACTGACGAGATGGTGGAGATAGCCTGCCAGACCGGTCCCGATATGGTTACACTGGTTCCGGAAAAACGGGAAGAGGTAACTACAGAAGGGGGACTGGATGTAACCAAGTTCCGCGAAAACATTCAGGAGAAAACGAAGATCCTCAAGAAAAGCGGAATCGTAGTCAGCCTGTTCATCGATCCCGACCTGGAACAGATTAAAGCTGCCCGCAATCTTGGAGCAGACTTCGTGGAGCTGCATACAGGCGAGTATGCCAATGCCAGGACGGAGAAGCTCATGCTGGAGGAGTTGGAAAAAATTCGCAGCATGTCAGTTGCTGCCCGCAAGCTGGGGTTACGCGTAAGCGCCGGACACGGCCTCAATCATTTTAATGTATCACAAATTGCGGGTATCCCGGAGATTGAGGAACTCAATATCGGGCACTCACTGATCGGGCGGGCAGTGTTTGTTGGCATCAGTGAATCTGTCCGTACGATGAAGGAACTGATTAACCAAGCACGGGAGCAGCAATGAAATTCCCCCTGGAACCATTCAAAATAAAAGTAGTCGAACGAATTCATCACACTTCACCTGAAGAACGTGAAGAGATCATCAGGGAAGCCGGTTATAATGTTTTCAATATTGCCGCAGAAAAAATCCACATAGACCTGCTCACTGACAGCGGAACATCCGCCATGAGCGATAACCAGTGGAGCGGCATGATGATAGGGGATGAGTCCTACGCCGGTTCCCGTAACTTCTTCAATTTTCGTGATACAATCAGAGACATCTATGGTTACAAGCATGTGATCCCGACTCATCAGGGCAGAGTGGCTGAGAACCTGCTGTTTTCCACCATCGGCGGCCCCGGGACCTATATCCCGAACAATATCCACTTTGATACCACCCGCGCCAATGTACAGTCAAACCAGTCTGTCGCGCTGGATCTGGTCATCGATGAAGCATACGATCCGGAAAGCATGCATCCCTTCAAGGGAAACATGGATCTGGATAAACTAGAAAAGCTGATCGAGAAGGTGGGGCCGGAAAACATCCCGGTAGTAATGCTGACAATCACCAACAATTCTGGTGGTGGGCAACCGGTCTCTATGCAGAACATTCGAGAAACAAGCGAGCTGGTGCACAAACACGGTCTCGGGCTGGTTTTCGATGCCTGTCGCTTTGCTGAGAATGCCTACTTTATCAAGCATCGTGAAGAAGGCAATGCCGATAAGTCCATACTGGAGATTGCTCGCGAGATGTTCTCCTACGGTGATGGCGCGACCATGTCTGCAAAAAAGGACGCACTGGTTAACATCGGCGGTTTTCTGACTCTCAATGACGATGAGCTGGCACAGAAATTCACCAACAAACTGATCCTGATTGAAGGCTTTCCCACCTATGGTGGACTGGCAGGACGTGATCTGGAAGCTGTCGCTCGCGGCCTGCGGGAAGTGCTCGAGGAAGAGTATCTCAAGTATCGCATCGAACAGGTTGCTTACCTGGCTGATTGCCTGACAAAAGCGGGAGTGCCGATACTTAAACCGGCGGGCGGGCATGCTGTCTACCTTGACGCACGCGGTATTCTGCCTCACATACCTTCGGAGGAGTTTCCCGCACAGGCGCTGACTGTGGAACTTTATCGCGAAGGGGGTATCCGTGGTGTTGAAATCGGCAGCCTGATGTTTGCGCAGAAGGATCCGGAAACCGGTGAGATGACTTACCCTGAACTGGAAATGGTGCGACTGGCCATCCCGCGGCGGGTTTACACTACAGGTCACATACATTACGTTGCAGAGGCGATCATCCGCATTTATGAACGTCGTGATGAGATCAAGGGTATGGAAATCGTTGAAGCGTCGGAAGTGCTGAGACATTTCACTGCACGCCTGAAGCCACTGGAATAAAACGTGACACAGTTTCCCAAAAACCTGCGCGCAGTACTGTTTGATGCTGACGGGGTTATCATTCGCAGCCTGGAAACGCACCTGAAAGCATGGAGTAGCATTTTTTCCGAGCTGGGTGTGGTGCTGAACGAGACCGAAATTCTGCTGCGTGAGGGGGAAAGCGCGCCGGTTACTTTCAGGACCCTGGCAGAGAAGAACGGGTTACAGTTTACCGACGTTGAAGTGGACGAATGGGTTGAGAAAAAACGAATCCTCTATCGTTCTATGGAAACAGTGCAGGTTTACCCGGAAATATATCCGTTGCTGGAGCAGCTGCGACAGGCAGGTATAATGCTGGGATTGGTAACCGGTTCAAGTATCGTTAACCTGCAACATGTACTGACTGCGACCGATCTGGCGTTGTTCGATGTCATCTTCACTGCTGAGGATTACGAACGGGGCAAGCCTGATCCGGAACCATACAGCAAGGGGGTAGCGGCGCTCGGCGTGGAACCGGCTGAGGCACTTGTGATCGAAAATGCTCCTCTCGGTATCAGAGCCGCAACTGCCGCCGGTATCCACTGCATCGCGTTAACTACCACTCTACCTGAAAAAGAACTGCAGGCGGCCGACCTTGTTCTGGGCGACCATATCGAGTTAAGTGAGTTCCTGGAAAAATGTTTTGGAGGTAAAACGTGAAAGAACAGACGATTCTGACCATCGAGCAGCATATCCTGGAGGCGGAGCGGATGAATCCGAACGCCAGTGGAACACTGACCCAGATTCTCTACGATATCGCGCTGGCTTCAAAGATAATATCCCGTGAAGTCAACAAGGCAGGCCTGGTGAATCTGCTGGGTGTTACCGGTACGACGAATGTCCAGGGTGAGGTGGTCAAGAAGCTGGATGTGTTCGCTAACGATGTCATGATCCAGCGTCTGACGGAGCCGGGCCGGGTAGCTGTTATCGGTTCTGAAGAGATGGATAAGGCGGTCGTAATAGAGGAAAATGCAGGTGCCCGCTATGTCGTGAACATGGATCCACTGGACGGCTCTTCAAATATTGATGCCAACGTTTCCATCGGCACCATCTTTTCGATCCTGGAGGTGGATGAAAATCTCCCCGCTCATGAACAGTGCCTGCAGGCTGGTGCAAAGCAGATTGCAGCAGGTTACGTGATCTACGGTTCTTCAACAATGTTTGTCTACACGACGCGTGGTGGTACCGTGAATGGATTCACACTGGACCCCTCTGTCGGGGAATATTTTGCCAGCCATCGCAATATCAGAATACCGGAACGGGGAAAGATATACAGTGTCAATGAGGGGAATTACCTGAAGTGGCAGGAGGGTGTGAAGCAATATCTGAAGCATGTTCAGGCTATTGCACCGGAAGATGAACGCCCCCTTACCAGTCGCTACATCGGTTCACTGGTGGCGGATTTTCACCGCAATCTGCTCTACGGTGGGATCTTCATGTATCCCTCAGACTACAAACACTCCAGTGGCAAACTGCGCCTGCTTTATGAAGCAAGCCCTCTGGCACTGGTTGTGGGGAATGCCGGCGGTCTGGCGACTGATGGTGAACGCTCCATTCTGGAGATTGAACCGGAAGACCTGCACCAACGGGTGCCGCTTTTCATCGGTAGTCGTGAGAACGTGAAAACAGTTATGGAATTCAAAAAGAAATACGACGCACAATAAACAGGAGTACAGGAAACATGCCTGCAAAGAAGATAAAGAGAAAATCCGTTTACTTTTTCGGTAATGGTAAGGCTGATGGAAACGGAAGCATGAAAGAGATTCTGGGCGGTAAGGGCGCCAACCTTGCTGAGATGACACTGGTAAGGATACCGGTTCCGGCCGGCTTCACGGTTTCCACAGAAATGTGCCACGTCTACGAACAGCGTGGGCGCAAGCTGCCACCTCAACTCAAGAAAGAGGCCGAGCAGAATCTTGAAAAAGTAGAAAAAGTGATGGGGAAGAAATTCGGTGATGCTGAAGATCCACTGTTATTGTCAGTGCGCTCCGGTAGCCGTGCTTCGATGCCTGGCATGATGGACACCGTCCTCAACCTCGGTTTAAACGACATCTCCGTGGAGGGCTTGAGCAGGAAAACCGGTAATCCCCGGTTTGCGTATGACTCCTATCGTCGCTTTATCCAGATGTATGGCGATGTTGTCATGAAAGTCGGTGAAGGGATGGAACATGATCCGTATCACCTCATCCTGGATGAGTTCAAGAATGAGCATGGTTATAAAAGCGATCTGGATCTGACAGTTGACGACCTTAGGGCGCTTATCGAACTCTATAAAGAAGAGACACGCGAGCGAGCCGGAAAGCTGTTTCCACAGAAGCCGCTGGATCAACTCTGGGGATCAATGGGTGCTGTTTTTGAATCATGGCAGACCCGTCGCGCTGTGGATTACCGTCGTCTGAATAACATTCCCTCGAACTGGGGAACGGCTGTCAACATTCAGGCAATGGTCTTTGGCAACATGGGCGAGGATAGTGGTACAGGTGTCTGTTTCACCCGTGATCCTGCTACCGGTGCGAAGAAATTCTACGGTGAATACCTGATGGATGCACAGGGTGAGGATGTGGTAGCAGGTATTCGCACACCGTTGCCGATTGCCCGTCTGGAGAAGACAAATCCGAAAATCTATCGTCAGCTTTTCGGTTATTGCAGCAAACTTGAAAAACATTACCGCGACATGCAGGACCTTGAGTTTACGATCCAGCAGGGCAAACTCTACATGTTGCAGACACGCGATGGTAAGAGGACAGGTGCAGCAGCAGTCCGCATCGCTGTTGAAATGGTCAAGGAGCGTTTGATTACGACAGAAGAGGCTATCAAGCGCATTGAACCTGATCAGCTCGAGCAACTTCTTTTCCCGAGGTTGAATCCATCAGCAAAGCATAAGGTTGTTACCAGCGGTGTTGCTGCTTCCCCGGGTGCTACGTCCGGTGAAATTGTTTTTGATGCCAATCGGGCTGAAGAACTTGGTAAAGAGGGACGGCAGCTGATTCTGGTACGCGAGGAGACCAAACCGGAAGATATCCATGGCTTCTTTGCAGCCCGCGGTATTTTGACCAGCCGTGGTGGCAAAACTTCACATGCGGCTGTAGTAGCCCGTGGAATGGGCAAGCCCAGTGTCACCGGCGCTGAGACGATCATGATAGACAATCGAGCCGGTACTGTTACCATCGGTGACCACACCCTGTCGGAAGGTGACATCATCACCATTGATGGATCCGCCGGAACCGTGTATATAGGTGAAGTTCCCACGCTGGAAGCGAAGTTCTCGAAAGAGTTGCGTACTCTGCTGGGGTGGGCTGACAGGATAGCCCGGCTGAAGGTGAAAGCGAATGCCGACACACCGCCTGACGCCAAGCGTGCGCGTGAATTTGGCGCAGTGGGTATTGGCCTCTGCCGTACAGAGCGGATGTTCAATGCTGTTGAACGTTTGCCGGTTATGGTGGAGATGATCCTTTCCGATACCAGGGAGGAGCGCCAGAAGTACCTTGACAAACTGCTCAAGATGCAGCGCCGGGATTTCGCCGGTCTCTTCAAAGCAATGTCTCCCTACCCGGTTACGGTTCGCCTGCTCGATCCTCCGCTGCATGAGTTCCTGCCGAACATTCTGGAACTGGAAGAGGAGTTACACCAGGCCCGTCAACTTCAGAATCTCGTAACCGATATGGACAAAAAGGGTGAGATCGCTCTGGAAATGCTGGACCCGGGTGTGCGGGACAGTGTTAAAACAAAAATCACCTCAATTGGCAGGCAGCTGGATTCTCTGCTGAAGCATGGTGTAGATGACAGCTATATCGCACGCAAGGAGAAAGTACTGGCCAAGGTGCGGGCTCTGTCTGAAACCAATCCGATGCTGGGGCACCGGGGTGTCCGCCTTGGCATTTCCTTCCCGGAAATCTACAAGATGCAGATTCGTGCCATTCTTGAAGCCGCCGCAATCTGCCGTCGGGACGGCATCAAAATCAATCCTGAGATCATGGTACCTCAGGTCTGTACTGTGGAAGAGCTGATTCTGGTACACGATTTCCTGAAGGAACTGCATCCGCAGGTTGAAAAAGCCTATAAGGTAAAAGTGAAATATCGCTTTGGTAGTATGATAGAGGTTGTGCGCGCCTGTATGCGTGCCGGTCATCTGGCTGAAGTTGCGGAGTTCTTCTCCTTTGGAACCAACGATCTGTCGCAGGCGGCTTTCTCCTTCTCCCGTGAAGATGCTGAAAGCAAATTCCTTTCACTCTACAACCGCAATGGAATTCTGAAGGATAATCCTTTCGAAGTCCTGGATGAGAAGGGTGTCGGCAGATTGATGGAAATTGCTGTTGAGTGGGGACGCAAATCCCGCCCGGGGCTGGAAGTCGGTATCTGTGGAGAACATGGCGGGCATCCGGAATCAATCGCTCTCTGCCATTCACTCGGGTTGAATTATGTCTCCGCGTCACCACCGAGAGTGCCGGTTGCCCGATTGGCAGCCGCTCATGCTGCCATTGATCAGGATGGTGCAGGAAAAGTGAAGAAACCTGTCACCAGAAAGAAGAAGGCTGCAAAACCTGCGAAAAAGACCGTGGCTAAGAAAGCGCCGGTAAGGAAAACCGCAGCGAAGAAGGTGGTAAAGAAAGCTGTCAGGAAGAAGTAGCTGAGAACCGATATTCATCATCAGCGGGGATAGGTTAGCGCCTGTCCCCGCTTTTTCATCCCCACCTCCCGGAATCTCTTGCTATCAAAAGCGATACATGGTAAAATTAAAGCTTCGATTTTTCAGGAGACAGCATGCTGGATACGTTATCGTCACGATTTGAGAGCATAGTCAAACAACTACGTGGCGAAGGGCGTATTTCTGAAAAGAATATCGATGAGACGCTGCAGGAAGTGCGGCGTGCCATGCTGGAAGCGGATGTCAACTACCAGGTAGTGACCGACTTCATCGCCGGTGTCAGAGAGAAGGCCGGCGGGCAGCGGGTTTTGCAGGCGGTCAGTCCCGGTCAGCAGTTCGTCAAAATCATCAATGACGAAATGGTTGAATTGCTGGGACGCGCTGCGGCACCGATCAACTGGAATCCGGGCGGACAGACAGTCATTATGATCGTCGGTTTACAGGGTTCCGGTAAAACGACATTCTCAGCCAAACTGGCAGCTCTTTTAAAGCGAAAAGGCAAGACACCGCTGCTGATTGCCGCTGATATCTACCGTCCGGCTGCTGTTGAACAGTTACGCATTCTGGGTGAGCAGGCAGGGGTTCCTGTTTTCAGCCCTGTAGATAATAACGCGCTCATAACCGTCCTGGCTGGAGTTGAGCAGGGCCGGCGGGATAAACGGGATCCGATAATTCTGGACACAGCCGGCCGCCTGCATGTCGATGAAGAGATGATGAGTGAGCTTGTTCAGATTAAGGAACAGGTTAACCCGCAGGAGATTCTGTTCGTCGCGGATGGTATGACCGGTCAGGATGCTGTGAATGCTGCCGGGGAATTTCAGCGTCAACTGGATTTCAACGGTGTAGTGTTGACCAAGATGGATGGTGACGCGCGAGGTGGGGCGGCACTGTCAGTGAAAGCGGTCACCGGTAAACCGATTAAATTTATCGGTGTAGGTGAAAAGCTGGACGCACTGGAGCAGTTTCATCCAGATCGCGTAGCTTCACGTATCCTCGGCATGGGGGACGTTGTCACCCTGGTGGAAAAAGCCCAGGAACAGGTGGATGAGCAGGATGCAGCTAAAATGGCTAAGAAGCTGCAGAACGCCACCTTCACCCTGAAGGATTTCCTCTCCCAGATGCAGGTCATCAAGAAAATGGGGCCGCTGGAGGGGTTGATGAAGATGATTCCCGGTGCCAGCAGCCAGATGGGAAATATGGATCTGGATCCTTCCCGCATGGCTCACACTGAGGCGATTATCTACTCGATGACCCCACTCGAGCGGGAGAGGCCGGAACTGATGAACGGCAGCCGCAAGAAAAGGGTGGCACTGGGTAGCGGTACAACGGTACAGGAAGTCAATCAGCTGCTGAAACAATTCTTCGAGATGCGACAGATGATGAAGCAGATGGGTGGGGCAAAAAAGAGCGGTTCCAAAAGGATGAAGCCTCGTCGCAAGAAGGGAAAGAAGAAAAAGAGGTAGGAATACTCTTGCAGGCAAATAACTGAAAATATATACTTAAGAAAATCTGGAGGCATAATTGGCACTCACATTAAGAATGACCCGGATGGGTCGCCGCAAGCGGCCGTTTTACCGGATTGTGGCCATGGATTCCCGCAAACGCCGGGATGGAAGATATATCGAAAGCATCGGTTACTATGACCCACTGCCCAACCCTTCCATTATCAAGGTGGAGGAGGAATTGGCGCTTAAATGGCTACGTGTCGGCGCTACACTTTCGCCGGCCGTCCGCACAATTCTCAAGCAGACCGGCGTATTGCTGAAATTCTCACTGGAGAAATCAAGCGCCGATGATGAGCGGAAAGCTGCCATCATCGCTGAATGGGAAGAGGCAAACCAGAAGCGACTCGGAAAAATACATGATGAGGCTGCTGCGAAACAGGCCAAATTGGATAAGGCGGCTGAAAAACAAGCCAGGGCTGCTGCCAAAGAGGACGAGAAGTCCACAGAAGCAGCTGCTCCGGTAGAAGTTGCCGAAACCAGCGAGCCGGAACCTGAAGTGAAGGCTGAAGAAGCGGAAGAAGCACCGGTAGAAGAACCAGTTGCTGAGGCCAAAGAAGAAGCTGAAGCTGAAGAGGTTGGCGACTCCAAGAAGGATGCTGAATAGGGCCTGACCAGTGCCTCTTAATTTCCAGGAGGCCCCCATGCAAGAGTTCATCGAGTTTGTAGTCAAACATCTCGTCAAAGAACCGGATCAGGTTCGGGTCACGCGTCTTGAAGATGAACGGCGAGAAACCTACGAGTTGGAAGTCGCTGAGGGAGACATCGGCCGGGTGATCGGCAAAAAGGGTGGGAACGCCCGGGCACTGCGCACTCTGTTGCAGGCAGCCAGTTCGATGCACGGCCAGCGTTCTGCCCTGATTATCAAGGAGGATCGTCCAGCCCTTGAAGAGGGAGATTCTCATTTGGAAGATGAGGAGACTCCTTCCCTGGAATCGGACGATGACACACCGGAGACTCCGGAGTACTAGTTCCATACGGGGTAATGCAGCAGAACTATATTGAATTTTGCCGGGTTCTTAAGACACGTGGTCTGAAAGGGGAAATCAAGGTTCTGCCTTACAATGATTCCCCGGAGAGTCTGCAGGACATTGCTTTTTTACATATTCAGATTCAACCGCAGCAGTATGATCGTCGCGATATACTGAAGAGAAATGTAAGTGGCGCGGCGGTTTTCCTCTTTCTGGACGGAATAACCAGTCTCGAACAGGCGCAGGCGCTTGTGGGTAAGGACCTCTTTATCCAGCAGAGTCAGATGCGCGAACCGGAAGAGGGGAAGTTCTACCAGCGTGATCTGCTGCAGTGTGAAGTGAAGACGATCAACGGGGAACGACTCGGAATTGTCCGGGACCTGATGGATCTGCCGCAGGGAACCCTGATGGTACTGAAACT
The DNA here is from genome assembly GCA_964501185.1 of uncultured Bacteroidia bacterium. Lineage (GTDB taxonomy): Bacteria > CAIWAD01 > CAIWAD01 > BS150m-G50 > BS150m-G50 > BS150m-G50. Next base: position 1,281 of record CAZCRT010000040.1, on the reverse strand, counting down.
CAGTGATCCTGACCCGGAGCGGAAGAGTGACGAAGCACTGATTCCGTTTATTCCAGAGTTTGTTCAGGAGGTTGATCTGGTGGCAAGGATCATCACAGTAGATCTGCCGGCAGGTCTGATCTAGTTCTTTCTAATTGAGATTACATCCTCAGGCTGCCAATCATGCAGATAGACATTATCTCCATTTTCCCGGGTATGTTCCAGGGGCCCTTCAGCGAGTCAATACTCAAGCGGGCCGAGCAGATGGGTAGTGTTACCATTAACCTGCACGATCTGCGCAGCTTTGCTGTTGACAAACACCGGCAGGTAGATGATTACCCCTTTGGCGGTGGTGCGGGCATGGTCATGAAGCCGGAACCACTTTTCAGTGCGCTGGAAGCGATCAAGGGAGATGCCGAAGTACCGGTGTTGCTCACCGCTGCCAATGGTACCCCTTACACGCAGGAGCGTGCACGGCAGTTGAGCCGTGTGGAGAGACTGATCATTATCTGCGGCCATTATAAGGGAATTGACCAGCGGGTGATTGACCGCTGGGTGGATGAAGAAATATCGCTGGGAGATTTTATTCTTACCGGCGGTGAGATACCGGCAATGGCGATTGTGGATTCTCTGGTGAGATTGCAGCCCGGTGTACTGGGAGATGAGGATTCCGCACTTACCGATTCATTTGAGGACGGTCTGCTGGAGGAAGCGCTTTACACTCGCCCGGCAGAGTATAAAGGGATGGCGGTTCCGGAGATTCTGCTTTCCGGCCATCATGCCAACATTGCCGCCTGGCGGCAGAAGGAACGACTGAAACGCACGCATGAGCGGCGTGAAGATTTACTGAAAAATAGGAAGAGAAGAGAATAAAATAGCGAGGATGCCTTATGGACAAGGTACAGGCGGCACTGCCGCAGGATAAAGAGAATGAGATCCCGGAAGTTAACTCCGGCGATACGGTTGATGTGCATGTCTGGGTGCGCGAAGGTGACAAGGAACGGATTCAGGTTTTCTCCGGCACTGTGATACAGGTGAAAGGAAAGGGTACCGATACTTCCGTCACCGTATCCAAGATATCTAATGGCGTCAGGGTAGAGCGTATTTTCCCACTGTACAGCCATAACATTGATAAGATAGCGATTAAGCGCAGGGGTAAAGTCCGCCGCGCACGCCTCTACTATCTGCGTGAGCGTACCGGTAAGGCTGCCCGTATCAGGGAGAAGGGTAGAGACTGAGCGCTCTCGATCTTCAACGCGATAATTGCCCGGCTTATGTCGGGCTTTTTTTGGGTTCATCGCG
>CAZCRT010000039.1:0-21821 GCA_964501185.1 uncultured Bacteroidia bacterium | reverse complement strand
ACTGGAATGTTCAATCGCTTGTTGCACCGTTTCAGCGGTGCAACAAGTATTCGTTCTTCGATTGAGTTACGTTTCAAACGTACTGGAATGTTCAATCGCTTGTTGCACCGTTTCACGGGGTGCAACAAGTATTCGTTTCTCGATTGTGTCACGTTTGAACATACTGGAAACGTTCATTCGCCTGTTGCTTAGCTTCAACGGGGTAAAAATCATTCATTTCATTTGCATTCCGGGGTTCCCATGTACCAGTACCAGAAATCATCCCGTTACTTTGCCCAGGTGGCACACGGTATCGAGGAACTGGGTGCTGAGGAGCTTATCGAGCTGGGCGCGCGTGATACAAAGACCGATTATCGTGGTGTGCATTTTAATGCTGATCAGGAAAGTCTGTATCGCATTGTCTATCAAACCCGTATTGCCACCCGTATTCTGGCACCTCTGCTGACTTTCGACTGCCATAGTACCCGTTATCTCTATAAAACCGCCCGTGCCATGGAGTGGAGCGATTTTATGACTGAGCGTCAGACCTTTGCTGTGTTCTCAAGTGTATCACACAGCATTATTCGTCACTCAAAATACGCTGCACTCATTCTGAAGGATGCGATTGTCGACTACTTCCGGGACAATAAAGGCAGTCGTCCCAGCATTGACACTATCAATCCCGATGTCTGGTTCAATCTACATATTCAAAATGACCGCGCTGTAATCAGTCTGGCTGCTTCCGGAAGCTCGCTGCACAGGCGTGGCTACAGGATTGAAGCGGGGGAAGCGCCAATGCAGGAAACGGTTGCCGCTACAATTATTCGCATGAGTGGTTGGGATGGCGCGACACCGCTGTATGATCCGATGTGTGGTTCCGGCACTCTCCTGTGCGAGGCAATGATGCATTACAGACGACTGCCTGCAGGTGTCCTGAGAGATCAGTTTGGCTTCAGGCACCTGCCGGACTTCAAGCGGGATGTATGGCGTACCGTGCGTGAAAGTGCCAGAGATCAGTTGCGCCCTCTCCCCGGGGGTTTAATCAGAGGTAGCGACATTTCTCCAACTGCCATCCGTCAGGCCGGGAAAAACGCAGGACAACTGGAACAGGGTGATCAGATCGAGTTTACGCAGAGTGACTACCGCAAGCTGCAGGGGTTGGAAAACAGCACCATCGTCTGTAATCCCCCCTATGGATTGAGATTACGGCAGGGTGGAGACATCACCGAGTTCTATGCTGAGCTGGGTGATTTTCTGAAGAACAAATGTCAGGGTGCTACCGCTTATATCTACTTCGGCAAACGGGAGCTGCTTAAGAATATAGGTTTACGAGCCAGTTGGAAGCGGCCTCTGGTCAGTGGTTCCCTGGATGGACGACTGGCCAAGTTTGAGATGTTTTAAGAGCTGTGGTGTGATACAACGAGGAGATGATAGTAATGAATCTGGAGCATTCTACACAGCAGCTTCTGCTGGCACAGAGGATAAACTTCTCCTTTGTTATCCCGGGTCGTCTGGCCGGTATGGGAATGCCCTCTTCCGGTTACTCACCTGAGTGCATTCAACTACTCAAAGACTTCCATGTACACACTGTAGTTAACCTTGCCGGCAGGGATGACAGGTTGGGGGATCATTTCCAGCTGTTACGGGAAGATGTTGTTGACTACAGCACTCCGACTGAAGAGCAGATTGATCTCATCTGGGCTGCCTGGTCAGAGCTGCCTGAAAAGGGTGCGCTGGTAGTACACTGTGTAGCAGGTGTCGGGCGTACCGGGACCGCGCTGGCCTGCCTGATCGGTAGGGAGTTGAAACTTCCTGCCAGCGACGCGATTGAATTTGTCCGTCGGGCGCGTTTCGGTAGCGTGGAAACCCGTTCTCAGGAGAGCTTTATCAAGCACTATTTACAGGAACGAAGGTGAGTTCTTGTAGTTGAGCCTGAGTTTAAAATAGACTGAGTTAGAATCAGGAGGCGTAAATGAACCGCGATCAGGCATTCGATATCCTGCGTGAATACACGGGCAAGGATTCGCTGATAAAGCACGCGCTGGCTGTGGAAGCCGCAATGCGTGCTTACGCCCGTAAGTTCAATGCAGATGAGGAAGAGTGGGGCATCTGTGGATTGCTTCACGATTTTGATTATGAACGCTGGCCTGACAACCATCCCATGGCGGGTGAGAGTATACTGACTGAAAAGGGAGTGCCTGAACCAATTCGACGGGCAATCATGGGGCACTCTGATGCCACCGGTGTGGCACGTGACACACAGATGGCAAAAGCTCTCTATGCAGTTGATGAGCTGACCGGTTTTCTGGTAGCCGTGACTCTGGTACGTCCGGATCAATCTTTAAGTCAGGTGAAGCTGAAATCGGTCAGAAAAAAAATGAAGGACCGCAAATTTGCCGCTGCTGTCAATCGTGAGGAGATGCAGCAGGGAGCGGATCAACTTGAAGTCAAATTCGGGGATCATGTTGCACTTGTTCTGGAGGCGATGAGTAGTATTGCCGGGAGTCTCGGCTTAAATAGCTGAACTCTTTGAAAAATAGGCAGGCTACCGGTACAGATTGCAGAATATCACACTGCAGTTTGCTCTCTGCACTACATAATTTGATAAAGACTTGCTTTGACCGGGATTTCCGCTTTTTTAATACACTATAATAGCGTGGCTATATTTTGATGCTGGCTTGTAATGGATAATAATCCCACAACGTTTCCCCAGCAGCGCTTTAGTATTAGTTGTACTCAAGATGGTACCTGGGTTTGTGTATATTTATAAAATACACTGTTTTGTGGCGCCTGCATTATGATGCTGAGGTGATTGTTTGCAAGCCACGGTATAATCCGAAATGACAGGAGAGCAGATGCCGTTTGCTTTTACTGCTGAAGACCGGGTAGAGATCAATAGTATAGTTGATCGTTATCCCGATAAACAATCCGCCCTGTTGCCGCTTTTACATCTGGTACAGCGTCGCGACCGCTGGTTGGAGAGGGAAGCTCTGCGAGCAATCGCTGAAGAGCTGGAGTTGCCGCTGATTCATGTCGAGGATGTCGCAACTTTTTATACCATGTATAACCTGCAACCGGTCGGACGTCATCACCTTCAGATATGTGGCAATCTGTCCTGTTCCCTGCTGGGAGCAGCCGATATTCTGGCCTGGCTCAAACAGAAATATGGAATTTCCCCGGGTGAAACCGACAGCGATGGACGCTTCACTTTGACGAAAGTTGAGTGTCTGGGAGCTTGCGGTGGTGCTCCTGTGGTGCAGATAGATGATGATTACTATGAAAACTGCACCACGGAGAAGCTTGAGCAGATTCTGGAAAAGCTGGAGTAGCCATGTCAGAGAAAATCGTCTTCAAGTATATCGACCTTCCGGGAGCTGAAAAGCTCGCTGTCTATCGCGAGCATGGTGGCTACAGCAATCTCAAGCAGGTTATTACAACCAGAGAGCCGGCTGAAGTAACCGGCATCGTTAAAGATTCCGGTATACGGGGTCGTGGTGGAGCTGGTTTCCCCGCGGGTGTCAAGTGGGGTTTTTTACCGCAGCAACAGGAAAAACCGGTCTATCTGGTCTGTAACGCCGATGAAGGTGAACCTGGAACTTTCAAGGACCGGGAAATCATTGAGAAGTCTCCCCACCAGCTGCTGGAAGGGATGATCATCACCTGCTATGCTATCGGTGCAAAAAAGGCATATATCTATATCCGTGGTGAGTTTGTCAAAGGTGCCCGTATCCTGAATGAAGCAATTGTGGAAGCGAGAACGGCCGGACTGCTGGGTGATGATATACTCGGTACCGGTCTCCAGGTTGACATTCACGTACACCGTGGTGCGGGCGCTTATGTCTGTGGTGAGGAAACCGCATTGCTGGAATCAATCGAGGGCAAGCGGGGACAGCCCCGGCTCAAACCTCCATTTCCCGCAGTAGTCGGTTTGTACGAATCCCCCACTATTATCAATAATGTAGAAACACTGGCTGCAGTGCCATCAATTCTGGAGCAGGGAGCAGAGTGGTATCGCAGTCTGGGCACTGAAAAATCAACCGGCAGCAAGCTGTTCAGCATCTCCGGTCATCTGGCCCGTCCGGGGGTGTACGAGCTGAAAATGGGCACTCCTCTGATGGAACTGATCAATGATCATGCCGGGGGTATCCGGGAGGGGCATACTCTGAAAGCCTGCATCCCGGGTGGTTCCTCAGTTCCGATCCTTACCGCGGAGGAATGTCAGACCGCAAAACTTGACTACGAGTCACTGGAAGCTCAGGGCACCATGCTTGGCTCCGGCGCTGTTATTGTTATGGATGAAACCACATCCATCCCCCGTACCACAAGTACCCTGGCCGATTTCTACGCACATGAGTCCTGTGGTCAGTGTACTCCCTGTCGTGAAGGTACCCGTTGGATATCGCAGATTCTGCATCGTATCCTGGATGGAAACGGACGACCGGAAGATCTGGATCTGTTGCTGGATATCTGTGACAACATCAGTATGAAGACTATCTGTCCCCTGGGCGATGCTGCTATCGCTCCGGTGCAGAGTGCTGTAACCAAGTTCCGCAGCGAGTTTGAGGAGTTCATTGCCGGTAACGGTACTCCCCGAATGGCGGCGGCAACAAAGTCTGGGAGTGAGGTTTGATAACTGCGATTGTGTTTTATGCTCTGGGGCTGATCATAGTGCTGGGGGCGCTGACAGTTATTCTGGCGCGACACCTGGTTAACTCCTTTCTGGCCCTGGTTATCACCATGTTCAGCATCGGCGGTATCTTTGTACTACTGCAGGCACCGTTTCTGGCAGTAGTACAGCTGATAGCCTACGCCGGTGCAGTTATGGTCATGTTTCTCTTCATCATCATGCTGCTTGATCTGCGGGAAGGACGGTCGCAAATGCTGCCACTGTCACCTGTCCGGGTTATCGGCGCAGTTCTGGCCGGGCTGCTCAGTTTTCTGATGGCGTTCGTTGCCCGGGATCTGAGCGGTGTCACGGCTACTCAGGCTGGTTCAGACGCTATCGGTTCTGTCGCCCGCTTCGGTGAACTGCTGTTTACGCAGTACTACTACCTCTTTGAACTGGCTGGAATTCTGCTGACCGCCGCTCTGGTTGGTGCGGTTATCCTCTCCACCAGATCCGCAAAGGAGGAAGCATGATTTTAACTACCCATTACCTGGTCCTCAGTATCATCCTCTTCAGCATTGGTGCTGCCGGCGTTCTGGTACGCCGTAATTTGCTGGTAATCCTGATGTCACTGGAGCTGATGCTGAATGCAGTAAATATCAGTCTGGCAGCCTTCTCGCAGTTGCATGGCGACCTGTCGGGACAGGTGTTGATTTTCTTCTCGATGGTTGTGGCCGCAGCTGAAGTAGCGCTGGGGCTGGCTATCGTTATCCTGCTGTTCCGTCACCGGCAGGAATTGAACATCGAGCTGTTTAAATCCCTGAAAGGATAACCGGCGATGCCTGCACATAATTCTCATATTGAGCTCATACAACAGGTTCTCTGGCTGATTCCGATACTGCCACTGGCTGGTTTTCTCTTTACCGGGTTGCTCGGCAGCCGTCTGCCTGACAAAGCCAACGGCTGGATCGCGTCACTGATGGTTTTCGGTTCCTTCTTACTATCGCTATTCACTTTCCGTCATCTGCTGGCGATTGAGTCGGGGCACCGACTGGTTGAAGTCGACCTGTTTAACTGGGTTACTATCGGTTCCAAATTCACTATCAGCGTTTCCTTCCAGCTCGATCCTCTGAGTCAGGTGATGCTGCTGGTAGTGACCGGTGTCGGTTTTCTGATTCATGTCTACTCTATCGGCTATATGGCGGGTGACCGCTCTGTGGCACGTTATTTTTCCTTCCTCAACCTGTTCATGTTCGCCATGCTGCTGCTGGTCATGGGTGGTAATTACCTTGTCATGTTTATCGGTTGGGAAGGGGTAGGGCTCTGTTCTTACCTCTTAATCGGATTCTGGTTTACCGATATGCAGAAGGCGATCGCCGGTAAAAAGGCATTCATTGTCAACCGTATCGGTGACTTCGGTTTCCTGCTGGGTGTGTTTCTCATATACAAAATCTTCGGTAGTCTCGACTACACCACTGTAATGGGGCAGCTGGGACACTTTCACACCGGTAATGCGATGATTACTGCAGCTACGATGCTGTTGTTTGTCGGTGCGATGGGTAAATCCGCCCAGATTCCATTGTATGTCTGGCTACCGGATGCGATGGCTGGCCCCACACCGGTATCCGCCCTTATCCACGCTGCCACCATGGTTACAGCCGGTGTCTACATGGTCGCCCGCAACGCCATGCTTTATAACCTGGCTCCTGCCAGCATGACACTGGTGGCCACCATCGGTGCCCTGACTGCTATTTTCGCTGCCACCATCGGGTTGATGCAACACGATATCAAGAAGGTTCTGGCTTATTCTACCGTCAGTCAGCTCGGGTACATGTTCCTGGCGGTTGGTGTCGGTGCTTACTCCGCCGGTATTTTCCACCTGATGACGCACGCTTTCTTCAAGGCGCTGCTCTTTCTCGGTGCCGGCAGCGTGATACATGCCATGCACAAAGCACTGCATCACAGCGACAAGGATCCCCAGGACATGCGCAACATGGGTGGCCTGCGTAGATACATGCCGGCTACTTTCGGGACTTTTCTGATTGCTACACTGGCTATCTCAGGTATTCCGCCTCTCTCCGGGTTCTTCAGCAAGGATGAAATCCTCTGGAACACATTTAACAACGGACACCCGGTACTCTGGATAATCGGGCTGACAGCGGCCGGTCTGACTGCCTTCTATATGTTCCGTCTGCTCATCCGTACATTTTTCGGCAGCTATCAGGGCACGGCGGAGGAACAATCGCAACTGCATGAATCTCCATCCACGATGACCGTTCCACTGATCATACTGGCAGTACTGGCGGCAGTTGGTGGATTTATCGGCATACCGGAACTGTTCGGTACCAACTATATTCACCACTTCCTGAACGAGGTCTTTGTATCACCGGCACAGCTGCATCTTGAGCATGGCGCGACAGCTGCTCACGCTGTTCATGGTCACGCTACTCTTGAGATAAGCCTGATGGTGATATCGGTGCTGGTGGCGCTGGCCGGTATTCTGACGGCACATCATTTCTATCATCGCAAACCGGAACTGCCCGCCCGTCTGCGGCAGCGTTTCGCAGGATTGCACAGGCTGGTTTATAACAAATATTTTGTCGACGAGCTGTACGAGAAAGTTGTTATCGGCCCCTTACGTGGCCTCTGTAACTTCTTCTACAATATTGGTGACCGTATGCTGGTAGAAGGTATGGTGAATGGTTCCGGTCACCTGGTTAACGGCATTGGTTCCATCGTACGGCTGTTGCAAAGTGGTTCGGTTCGTCACTACCTGCTGGGTATGATGGCCGGTGCCATCGTAATGATTATTCTGGTGGTCTATCTGTAACGGTTCTGCTCCTTCTGACAGTATCTACCGAAAGCAACTGAAGTAATTACTGAAGCAATTATGGAAAACACTCTTCTTTCTTTCATCATTTTCTTTCCGCTGGTCGCAATGTTGTTGCTGTGGCTGATTCCAGCCCGTCAGCGTTCACTCCTGCTCTGGAGTGCTCTGGGATTGTCAGTGGTCGAATTTGTAGTATCGCTGCAACTTCTGACACGCTTCCCGGCGGGGGTTGACCACAATTTCCGCTTTGTGGAGCACTACGACTGGATTCCAAATCTGGGTATCAGCTATCATCTGGGTGTGGATGGGATCAGTCTGTTTCTGGTGCTGCTGACCACCTTTCTATTGCCGATATGTATCCTGGCCGGCTGGGATTCAATTAAGGAAAAGGTCCGCGGTTACCTGATGATGTTCTTCCTGCTGGAAGCGGGGATCGTCGGTAATTTTCTGGCACTTGATCTGGTACTCTTCTACCTCTTCTGGGAGCTGATGCTGATCCCGATGTACTTCCTGATCGGCCTCTGGGGTGGTAAAAACCGGATTTATGCCGCCGTCAAGTTCTTCATCTATACGATGGTAGGGTCTTTGTTGATGCTGGTGGCTATTCTCTATGTCTACTGGCATACAGTTGATCCGGCTACTGGAAAGAACACCTTTGATCTGTTGATTGCCTGGGAACAATTCAAAGCGCTGCCTGCAATCCAGTACTGGCTGTTTGGAGCTTTCGGACTGGCCTTTGCAATCAAAGTTCCGCTCTTCCCACTGCACACATGGCTCCCGGACGCGCATGTTGAAGCACCTACAGCCGGCTCTGTAATTCTGGCCGGTGTGTTGTTGAAGATGGGAACCTACGGTTTCCTCCGGTTCTCATTGCCTCTGTTCCCGGAAGCTACCGTTAAACTGGCTCCGGTTCTACTGGTACTGGCAGTTATCGGCGTCGTTTATGGCGCCCTGGTTTCCATCATCCAGAAGGATATGAAAAAACTGGTAGCCTATTCATCTGTATCACATCTGGGCTTTGTGGTGCTGGGTATATTTATTCTCAACCCGATAGCGCTCACCGGCAGTCTGATACAGATGATAAGTCATGGCCTTTCCACCGGCGCGCTCTTCCTCGCGGTCGGTGTGATCTATGAGCGAACCCATACACGCGAGATTGCCGCTATGGGCGGTCTGGCACGTGTGATGCCGATCTACGCTGTGATTCTGATGGTCGTCATGCTGAGCAGTGTGGGTCTGCCGGGACTGAACGGTTTTGTTGGTGAATTCCTGATACTGCTGGGAACATTCCAGGTAATGCCATGGGTGGCAGTCTTCGCCGCGCTGGGTGTTATTTTTGCTGCCGTATACCTGCTCTGGATGTATCAGCGGGTTATGTTTGGCCCGGTAACCAACCCGGAAAACGAAAAATTACTCGACATGAACGGGCGGGAAGTGGCGATGTTTATGCCGCTGCTGCTATTCATCGTCTGGATCGGTGTTTATCCAGGACCTTTCCTGTCCCGGATGGAGGGTGCACTAATCCATCTGCTGGCAATGGTTCAAATATTCTAGCTGCAGGTATATCATGAACGGTTTTTCAGAGTTGTCTTTTATCAGCCCGGAAATTGCAATCGCTCTGCTCGGTCTGTTGCTGTTGCTTATCGGAGTGTCCGGTAACAAGAATACTTCCTGGCTCCCATGGTTTGCCGGATTTGGTGTTCTGTTTGCCGCCTGGTTCAACTTCACGCTGGAACTTTCATCGCGACCTGTTCTGAGTGGGCTGGTGGTGGTGGATCATGGCACTCAGTTTGCCAATGGCATTTTTCTGGGGGTGCTCTTTCTACTGATCCTGGGCAGCGAGGGTTACCTGCGTAAACGGAATGTGCCTGCTACCGAATTTTTCAGCATGCTGATGTTTGCCACCGTGGGGTTGATGGCCATCAGTTCCGCTGCCAACCTGATGGTGCTGTTTGTCGGTATTGAACTGCTATCGATTGCGCTCTATGCCCTTACCGGATTGATGCGCGAGGACACTGCTTCCAGTGAAGCAGCTCTCAAGTATTTCATTACCGGTGCATTCGCTACCGGCTTTCTGCTGTTTGGTATCTCATTTCTTTACGGCGCAACCGGAACCCTCTCGCTGCAGGAACTTTATGTTACCCTTGGAAATGAGAGCAGTAGCGCCATAATGCCGCTGGTCGGTGTTTTATTGCTGCTGGTCGGTCTTGGTTTCAAACTGGCGGCTGTTCCCTTCCACGCCTGGTCACCCGATGTTTACGATGGTGCACCGACGCTGGTAACTGCGTTTATGGCCACTGCAGTCAAAGCCGGTGTACTGGTCGCATTTCTGCGGGTCTTTATCGGTGGTCTGGAAACAATGAGTGCTGTCTGGATACAGGTTCTGATCTGGCTGGCAGTTCTCAGCATGGCGGTCGGTAATCTGACAGCGCTTAAACAGACTTCCATCAAGCGGCTGCTGGCCTGGTCTGCAATCGCCCACGCCGGTTATCTGTTGATTGGTCTACTGTCAGCACCGGACAGCATGGTTCAGGGACAACCTGTATTCTTCTACCTGGTACCATATGCATTGATGAACTGCGGCGCCTTTCTGCTGGCAATTTATCTGGAAAACGGCTCCGGCAGTTATGATCTGGAACACTACAAGGGGCTGGTTTCCAATCATCCCTTCGCTGCACTGTTGATGACGATCTTCATGCTGGCGCTGGCTGGAATCCCGCCCACTGCCGGCTTTATCGGCAAGTTCTATATTTTCAGCGCTGCTGTTGAAACCGGCCACATTCCACTGACGATTATCGCAGTGCTATTTGCACTTATCTCAGTTTTCTATTATATGCGCGTAGTGGTTTATATGTATTTCCACAGTGGAGAAGAGCGCAGTATAAAACTGCCAGCGGGTGTAACTGTTGCCGTGACACTGGCTGCAGTGGCAGTGCTGGTGCTGGGTGTGTTGCCCGGGCTGCTGTTGCGTTTTACAGGAATGATCACCTTCTAGGAGACAACCTCCTGGTGACAGTCAGATTGAAACTATTGCCCGTCTGTTGACGAAGGTCAGGAAATAGTATTTCACGTGAGCAATATCCGAATGCTTTCAGTTACTGAGAAATACTAAAAGTGATGCTTGAGAATACATTATGAGAAATCTATTATTCTGAGCATCACTAATATTCCGGGATATTCGTGCAGGCGGGTTTTTCAGTTTTGCTTCTAAGGAAATCAGGGGAGAGAAGCTTCATGTTGAATGGGAAAACAGTGTCCATAATTCTGCTGACTCTGTTGCTGGTGGTGCCCGATCTGATTGCATCGCAACAGACGCACCCTATGGTTGAAACAACCAGTGCAGTGAAGGCATCAGCAACCGGGCTGGAAGGACATAACACCACAGAGCATGCGGTAGTGGAGGAGTACAATCAAACTCTGCACGCCGACCAGCATCACGAGACACATGCCACTCCCCTTGGAGAAAGACTGCCCCTCTGGAGTATTATCCCATTCATCGGAATACTTCTTTCAATAGCACTATGGCCGATGTTTGCATCACACTGGTGGGAACACAATCTGGGTAAAGTCAGCGCATTCTGGGCGCTGCTTTTCGCGGTGCCATTTGTCATCGCCTACGGTATTCAGGAGGGTCTATACGCCATTCTGCACATATATGTTCTCGACTATCTCCCCTTTGTGATACTGCTGGCTTCGCTATTTATCATTTCCGGTGGTGTGATCGTGCGTGGATCGATCAAGGCGACACCTGTGGTGAACAGTGTAATCATAGTTATCGGAACATTACTGGCATCCTGGATCGGTACAACCGGGGCATCGATGCTGTTGATCCGTCCTCTGCTGAGGGCAAACGCGCACCGTCGTTTCAAAGTGCATACACCAGTATTCTTCATCTTTCTGGTCAGCAACATAGGTGGCTCCCTGACTCCAATCGGTGATCCGCCACTCTTTCTCGGATTTCTGCACGGAGTGCCTTTTTTCTGGACCTTCCGTCTGTTTACTCTGATGTCTGTAAATGTGGTCGCTCTGCTACTGGCCTACTATGTGGTCGACTATTTCCTGATGAAGAAGGAGACTGCTCAGCAACCGGAATCCACCGAACCGCTGAAGGTGGAAGGGCTTTTCAATCTGTTACTCCTGGGTGGTGTGGTCGCGGCAGTGATTCTGTCCGGTGTTCTGGCACACAATCCACTATTCTGGGATGCTGCTCATGAACTTCCCCGTGGGATCAAGCTGATGAACGGCGCTCACCACCCGTTGATAATGCCCTGGCTCAGCCTGTTACGGGATAGCGCCCTGGTGGGGCTGATTCTGATTTCACTCAAGACGACCCGTAACGTGATACGACGGGATAACCAGTTTACCTACTGGCCTATTCAGGAAGTAGCCTTCCTTTTTGCCGGTATTTTCATGACCATCGTTCCAGCGCTTGAAATCCTCAAAGCGGGAACTGCCGGTGCCCTCGGTTTTATTGTTGAGATGGTTGGCACGCCCGGAAGTTACTTCTGGATAACAGGTATTCTTTCCAGTTTCCTCGATAACGCACCGACCTACCTGACGTTCTTTAACACGGCACTCGGCAACTATTATCCAGGTGTCCCGGAAAGTGCTGCTGTACCACAACTGCTGGAGAACGATCCCACTATCCTGATCGGTATTTCCGCCGGTGCTGTATTCATGGGAGCGATGACCTACATTGGCAATGCACCTAACTTCATGGTACGCTCCATTTCGATGGAATCCGGGGTGAAAATGCCATCCTTCTTCGGCTACATGGCCTGGTCGGCTGGTATTCTGCTGCCGCTTTTCCTGCTCAATACCTGGCTGTTGGGGATTCTATATTAGAATTGGCGGTTTCTGTAACGGTCAACTGCTTGATCACCGTCTTTTTATTGACAGTTCAGATCTACGATAGCACGCTGAGGTATAGCCATGAAGCGAGTTGAGACATCCCGCAAGCTGACCGAACTGAAAGAGCTTTTGCAGTCCGGTGAGAAAGTACTGCTGATTATTCACGACAATCCGGATCCCGATTCAGTTGCCAGCGCCTGGGCGATGAAACTGCTGCTAAAAGCCATGAAACGGGAAGCGGATGTTGTCTACGGTGGTTCCATTGGCAGGGCGGAAAACCGGGCCCTCCTGTACAATGTAGATATTGATCTCCGCTCAATTTTTACTGTCGCTGCTTCTGATTACGATCTGCTGCTTTTCCTGGACTGTCAACCCGATTCAGGGAATATCTCCTTCCGTCTGCCGGAGGAGAAAAAGGTCGGTATCATCGACCATCATATTCTCAATCCCAATCTGGGCAATATTGATTTTCAGGATATCCGGGAAGATGTCGGTGCAACTGCTACCATTGCTTACGAATATCTGCTGGCTCGTAATATCAAGGTGGAAACGGATCTGGCAACAGCGCTTTACTACGCTATTCGCACTGAAACCGAAGACCTGGGGCGGGGTGCCGGCAAGGCTGATCGAGAGGCGTACTTCAAACTGCATACAAAAATAGACTGGGACCTTCTTCACCGCATTGTCAACAGCCGTGTTTCTACCGAGTACTTTCGCACCCTGCACAAAGCGATTGCAGGAACCAGCATCTATCGTAATGCCCTGATCTGTAATCTGGGGCCGATCAGTCATCCTGATTCAGTAGCTGAAGTTGCCGATCAGATGTTGCGTCTGGAAAACATCGAATGGGTACTCTGCTATGCCATAAGTTCTGATCAGGAGATGATTTTCAGCCTTCGTTCAGCCAGTACTGAGTTTCACATGGGGGAGCTGGCACGGGTTATCGTCAGTGGTATTGGTACTGCAGGTGGGCATCCACAGCTGGCCGGTGGACAGGTGCGCGGCGTGGAGAACCTGGAAGGCGGTCTGAACGCAGCATCAGAACTGCTGGGCAAGCGCTTCCTGAGGGGAATAAACAACTCCATGAAGGTAGGTTTACCGTTAGTCGAGAAACCCGCAGAATAGAAACAAACCTGTACTACCGACCAAAACCTGTATTGTAATCATGCGCAGCTGCCCGCATCTATACTCGATGCCTCCGACTCCACTCAGTTATAGCTGCCCGGAGGTATAATCGCCTTTGTAACTTGCGCAGCAAGGTGCAAAGCAGGTAGGTTTACCGTTAGTTGAGAAGCCTTAAGATCTCACACAGAGAGCACAGAGGAAGAAAACATAGAGGCGCAGTGAAAAGAAGAGATCTACTGGTTAGGTGCCGGGATGTTCACCAGATGCCAGGATCTACAATGAAACAGCTATACTGATTTCGAATATACACGAATTGATCTGTTCAGCGAGAAGACCACTCTACTGAGAATCTGTAAACCCCGGTTCTGCCTGGTTGTGTTAAACTACTCCTGCGGAACCTAGAATAACTCAACATAATTTCTTCTCTGTGCCTCTTCTTCCTCTGTGTTCTCTGTGTGAGTCTTTGTTTTTTACATAATCCGATGCAATCTGGCGATGAAGATACGCTTGGCCAGCTCTTTTTCATCAGGAATATCGTTGTAATCAATGTCCAGTGTCTGCATGAACTCCACCAGTGAGCGGATAATTGAATTCTTTGTGATTCGCTCCTTTTTATCAGTACGATTGCGCATGACCTTGGACACCATATCTTCCAGAAAGCGTAACTGATCGTTGGTCAGCAGAATGGATAGCTTGGCTTCAAAGGTCTGGTACTTCGGAATACGGGTTGGCGCGGTAGTTTCAGGTGATTCATCGGTTCGCAGAATCAGATCCTCATCTCTGTAATTCATTTCCAGCTCCAGGTTTACAGGGTTGATATATTTTGAAATATTGAATTGCAGTTGTTTCTGTTCCAACCGGGATTTAACCCGATTCATAAGCGAACCTGCTCAGCATCTATGCTCCAGCATCAGAAACATCACCCTCATCTTTCCCGGTGGCATCATCTGCCGGAGGCGTACCGGGTGGTAGTTCCTGCTGCTCCTGTGCGCTGTAGGATTCCTTGATCAGACGATCCATCCAATCACGCGGATTGCGCAGGATGTCCCCGCTGATAGCCTGGCTGGTCCGGTTCATCAACTTCAACCCATATGCGAAGTCTTTCAACATCCCGGTAAGCAGCAGTGGAATGCTGATCCCGTCGCGAATGTGAATTTCAGCCAGATAATCACGGGCGCTGTCATCAAATTCAAGTTCAATACTGTAATCGGCCGCAAAACGCTCGCTGAAGTGCGCGATACCACCCTCTACCAGCCGGTTCATAAGTTCTCCCTCAGGATCTTCAATCAGGACATCGTCAACTGTCAGTTTGCTCAATCCGGCACCGGGCAGTTTCTCCTCATAGGGAATCAATGCTGATTCGATAATTCGGGTCAGGCTGCGTGCACCGGTTTCAGCCAGAGCAGCACGCCTGGCTATCTCCTGCAACGCTTCGTCAGTGAAGTCAATATCGATGTTGTATGCAGCGAAGTCGATCTGCTTGCCACGGATGACTGCTGCTTCCGGATTCTTCAGTATTTTGTAAAGAGATTTTTCATTCAGGTGATTGAGTACGGCTGTGATAGGTAGACGTCCGATAAACTCGCTCTCAAAGCCATACTGGATGAAATCATCAGCAGTTGCCTGACGCAGGTAGTCCTCTTCCTTCAGGTCAGTCGGTTGCAGATCCCGCTGGAAGCCCATTGGTTGCTGACTCAGGCGTTTACGGATGACATCGGTCAATCCCTGGAAAGCGCCGGAAACCACAAAGAGTATGTTGCGTGTGTTGACAGTCTTATGTGGTGCTTTGCCGGTTCGCTGTGTCTGGATGACCGCTTCCATCTGAGCGGCAAAGTCATGAGCCGGTTTCAGGTTGACTTCTGTCTCCTCCATCAGTTTCAGCAGGTTGCGTTGTACTCCGGAACCGGAAACATCCCGCACACCCATTTTTACTGTAGAAGCTATCTTGTCAATCTCATCAATATAGATGATACCGTGGGAAGCTCTTTCCAGATCACCATCCGCCTGTTTGACCAGCTCCCGCACCAGGTCGTCGACATCCCCACCGACATAACCTGTTTCAGAAAATTTGGTAGCATCCCCTTTGACAAAGGGTACTTTCAGCTTGTCGGCAATCAGCTTGATAATGAAAGTTTTCCCTACACCGGTAGGGCCGATCATCATGATATTGCTTTTTACCAATCCGACGGGAGTCTGCTTCTGCAGCAACTTGATACGGTTAAAGTGAGTGCAGATTTTGGTTCCCAGAATGGAGACAGCCTCCTTCTGGTCGATAACATAGTGATTCAGATATTCAACCATCTCACTGGGCTGGAGTTGGAAATCATCAAAACTATCCTCATCGGTATCAGGAGCAGGGGGCACAGTATCCCCTTCCGGAACAGCGTTTGCCTTCAGCTCCTTTTCCAGCTTGTTAATGTAATCATTAAAGCCGGCGGGTGGGTCGATCGGGTTCATACAAAAAGTCCTTTCAAGTCACAGTTGCTCTGTTTATGAAACACGGCAACATGTTAAACCTGATCGTTCGGATAAGCCAGTTGAAATAGCACCCGGATTTAATTTATCAGAGTGCACTATCAACTGATTTGCTCTGTTGATATCAGGATGGCAATCAGTGTGCCAGTTTGCAGAGTCAGGAACTCTGGAAGTTAAGGATTTGAATTTGCGACAGTTACAAAAGAGAGCTTTGGCCGGAGTATAACTTTTTTACTGTTTGCAAGGCTATTACTGCCGCAATAGAGGAAAAGTGTGCCCGGGGGCTGAGACGGCCTGTGTGGATTGAGAATCGGAGGGTGTGGAGCAGTCGTTTTTTCTTGGTCGAAAGCTTATTCCTAATATATTTATATCGTTCATATGTTGAAACGATTAAATCTGATGATCAATCCTGTTCTGAAGCTGCTTCAAAAGGTTTTAATCTGCAGGACATGATCTGTACGCAGGTTTGATTATATTGTTTACAAGTCTTCTGGTTTATACATTTCAGAAGGCTGCAACTTTGTTATCATCTTTTCTGGAACACTTAGTGCATTAGCTAAGTAAAACGCAGGGCAGGAGACAGATGAAAAGCACCCCTACACCCAATATCCCTCTGGCAGAAGTAACTCCGGGTAATGATGTTGAACATCATCAGCGGAGCAGTATCACTTTCAGCAAGCTCCTGATAATGTCGACTCTGTTGCTTATTGCAGCAGTTGGCTGTTCCCGGTTTGCCGATCTCGATGATCAGGATCGTCTGGAGATGGCTAACAGCTCCTGTATAAACTGTCACACGAATGAAGCTATCATGATTGCGATGCTGGGTGAAGTAGTTCCGGGTGATGAGGGTGGCGGCGGTGGTTGAGGTGGTGATGTGGAGGCGTTGCCTCCCTACATGCTGAAGTACATCGATCTTGGTGATCATACCAGTTTCGCAGGATTGGAAGAAAATCATGGGGAGATAGGTTGTGCGAAATGTCACGGTGGTGACCCGGAAGCCGCCAACTCTAATGACGCCCATGCTTCCGATTTTCTGGCTGATCCTTCCGCTAACCCGGTAAGCGGTTGTGGTAACAGCGAATGCCACCCCGGCATCGCTACCAGCTTTGCCGGCAGTATGCA
Source organism: uncultured Bacteroidia bacterium (assembly GCA_964501185.1). GTDB lineage: Bacteria > CAIWAD01 > CAIWAD01 > BS150m-G50 > BS150m-G50 > BS150m-G50. The sequence goes on along the minus strand of CAZCRT010000039.1, from coordinate 4,833 downwards.
CCTGAACATCTGGGGTGAGCGACAACAGCTGGCTGATCGTGCCGGTTACGCCGACTTTGCCTCCTGTCCCGCTGATATCCAGACTGAATTTAACGCCGAATGCACCTCCTGTCACGCCACCTGTGGTGACTGCCACATAAGTCGTCCAAATTCAGTACATGGCGGACTGGTGGATAACCATAGATTCCTGGCAACACCTGACAAGGAGAATAACTGTGAGGCCTGTCATGGCAGCAGGGTAGGGGTTGATTTTGAGGGATCGATTGCGGGTGTGAGACGTGATGTTCACAACAGTGCCTGGCAGGGGGAAACAAATTCCTGTACATATATCTGCCACAGCGGTGATGAGATGCACGCTGATGGTTCGATGCGCAGCGGCCGTTATGACCGGAGCGCAGAAACCCCGGCCTGCACCCAGTGCCACCTGCAGAGTTCACCACCCAGTGACCCGGCCAACATCTATCATCAGTATCATTGGCCTGCAGAGATACTTGAAGGCAACAGTGATGTTGCTGACAACAGGCGTCTGGATTGCTATGTCTGCCATTCACAGGAGTATAACAATTGTGATGCCTGTCATGTCAGCGGGGTCTGGACACAGGATGAGGAGTACCACGAACGCAATCCTTACACCACATTCAAAATCGGCAACAATGTCAACAATGCAGAGAACGATAAGGGCAAGTATGTTGTTGTACGGCATATTCCGGTGGCAAGGGATACATATGCCCCCTGGGGACTGCCGGAATTGGGCGCTTATGATGAGATCCCCAACTGGAAGTATACTTCCCCGCATAACAGTCAGCAATGGACCAGACAGACTGCCGGTTCAGTAGATGGTCCTGATGAGGAGCCTGATGTTATGACCTGTTTTGTCTACTGTCACCTTCAGGATATGTTCACAGGTGAGTTCCTCCCGCAAAACAGGGAGCTGTATCTGACACAGACCGATCTGGCTGATCCACACTATGTTGATGATCCTTCTGCTAACATGGAAGTGATCGTTGACGGTGTTGTTCCTGATAACTGGATAGAGTGATTCACTAACAACTAGTTTCACCTGTTTTTAGTTTTTAAAACGATATAGGAGAATGTATAATGAAGAAGTTTTGGAACATTTCATTACTGGCAATGCTGGTATTGGCACTGTTTACAGGCTGTGCCAAGAAAGACGAAGACGATGATGATGACCCGGTAGTCAATGCTGCTTTTCAGCTGCTGATTGATTATCTGGAAGACACCGGTGGCAATTACGTAACTGATGCAGCACCCAAGGTTATCAGCGCTGATGCCGTCCACACCAATCTGGAATCGGATCCAGAGTACTACACGATCCTTGACATCCGTATGTCTGACAAGTATGGTCCCGGTACCCCAGGTGCAAATGGTGTACACGATTATGACGAAGGCCATATAGAGGGAGCAGTGAATGTTGCTCTGGCTGATGTCGTCACTTATTGCGCTGATGAGAGCGTTACCGGTCCGGTGCTGGTCGCATGCTATACCGGTCATGATGCCGGTCATGCCGTTCTGGCCCTGAACCTGATGGGGTATAATGCCTACTCATTGAAGTGGGGAATGAGCGGTTGGCATACAGATTTCGACCTCTGGACCAGCCACACAGGTTCAGACCACGGTGACAGCTTTGTTACCGACGCTGCTCCGGAACTGCCGGCTGACGGTGATTCACCTGTCATTGACACCGCACTGGATACCGGTGAAGCGATCCTGGCCGATCGTGTTTCAACCATGCTGTCTGGTGGACTGGCAGGAGTTACAGTTGCTAATCTGTTTGCCGCTCTGGATGACTACTACATCGTAAATTACTTCGGTGAAGAGGATTACCTCGGCAACGGTGGCTGCCCCGCCGGGCATATCGACGGTGCTTACCAGTATACCCCCAACATGAGTCTGCAGACTACCGAGGATCTCTACACCCTGCCTACCGACAAGACCATCGCTGTTTACTGTTGGACCGGTCAGCATGGCAGCCAGATCGCCGCTTTCCTTAACATTCTCGGCTACGATGCTGTAGATGTCAAGTTCGGTGTTAATGCCATGGTCTACGATCAACTCACCGGTCATAAGTGGGATGAGACTACTGTTCCAGAACTGGAGTATGTAGAAACCGCACCGGAAGCTACCGAGTTCGAAATCCTGACCGAATACCTCGAAGGTGGAGACAACTGGGTCAACGACATGAGCGGTTGGATTGTCACTTATGCCAGCATTGATATTGCTGATTATTTCATTCTGGATATTCGTTCCGCTGACGATTTCAATGATGTCAACAGCGAATATGACCTGGATCATCTGGAAAACGCAGTCAACGCGACCATGGCCACCATGCTGGTTGAGGTTGACGGTGTCACCGGTCCGATCCTGATGGTTTGCTATACAGGTCAGTCTGCTTCCTACGCGCATATGCTGCTGCGTCTGCTGGGTTATGAAGCCTACGTGCTGAAATGGGGTATGAGTGGTGTTGCTGAAGAACATGATCGCTGGACCGCTAACATCTCCAATGCTTACGCTGATGATGTTAACTGGGTTAACGATGCAGCTCCTGAGTTGCCTACTTATGACTTCCCGGTTCTCGCTACCGGTTTTGATACCGGTCTTGACATCCTGGCTACCAAGGTTGGTGACGCCATTGAAGCATGGCCACGTATGATTACTGCCGCGACAGTGATGACTGATCCTACCATCTACAATGTTGTCAATTACTGGGGCCTGACCGATTATGACCATTACGGTCATATTGCCGGTGCTCTGCAGGTTACCCCCTATACCCTGACAGTTGCTGAAAACCTGTCTGCCTTCTCACCTGATGTGCAGAATGTTATCTACTGCTGGACCGGACAGACCGGTGCCGCGGTAGCAGCCTATATGACTGTTGTTGGTTATGATATTGTTGATCTTAAGTTTGGCGCCAATGCTATGATCTATGATGAGCTGGAGTCACATACGTGGCCCGGTTGGTAGAATAGCAAAGTTGAATACAAACTGGTGCGTTCCTTGACGGGGCGCACCAGTTTTTCCTTACCCTGAAGCGTGGCTTTGTTTCGATGCTGGTCTGTATAGTATGAGGCTTGGTAACGTTTTGCCGGCATCGCTTCAGTAATTAGTTATGCTCAAGATACATCGTGGTGTGTGTGTTTGTGAAACACATTTTGCTATAGCGTTTGCGTAAAGAACGTAAAGGGAAATAACAGCGAGGTTCGGAGTGCTAACTGACTCCGGATTACTTAACAGGCCTCGGAATATCTTTAAGCCACGAAACTACAGTTCTGCTTTTGAGACCTTTTTGAAAGGTGACAAATGAAGAGACTAACAACCCTGCTGCTTCTGTTGCTGTTTACACTTCCGGTACTGGCCTTACAGTATGACGGATATGTGAACTCCGGATTGTATCACGCTTCCGGTACTGCCGACAGGTTGGAAACCACAGCATCCGGTGATGATACGGATACAGCATTATTGCGGAATTTCGACAGCGCTTCATTGCGCCTGCGGTTTTCACCCCGTGTGCAGTTCAAGACACGTCTGCGAACTACGATTGATTTCCAGGGAAATGACAGCCTTAACCGTTTTGATCTGCTGCAGGCAGCTTTGCGCTGGCGCTCTGCGGAAGGATCATTGCAGATTGAAGCCGGCCGTATTTCCCCGTTTCAGTTAGCGCTGCCATTGAAAGTTGACGGAATTGATCTGCAATGGAGATTGAATGCAGGTACAGGCATCAGAGTCACTTCCGGTTACAGATTTAAGCCTTCTGACATGTTGAGTTATGATAGCGAGGATCTGATAGCTAATGTCCGTTATAACGGTCGTTCCGGCGGTCATCGCTATTCTTTGATGACACTCTGGGATGGTTCTGAAAACGGGGGTATAACTGTCGGTGGTGAGCTGAAGGCACCACCCCTCTTTGGTATTCGCACCCGGGCGTTGTACCTCTTCAGCATAGATGACAAACGGACACAGGAATGTCAGGTATATCTGTCCCGTCGATTCAGCCGCAACCTGTTATTCACAGGGCGTTACCGGCTGGCAGCGCCTTCCAGTGTGAGTGTAGGTAATATGGAAATTCTGCCCCGTATGTACGACAGCATGCGGTTGGCAATGATGTATCGGCAGCAGGACTGGCGCTTTCATCTATCACAACTGGCAACTGTTACTGCTGATCAGGAATGGTATCATACCCGCTTTACGGTTGGATGGCGCTGGATTGATCTCGGAGCGGTAAAAACCTTCGGGGCTGACCGCGATCGCTGGCAGGCAACCGCTGCTCTGGCTGTTGAGCCAGGTTACGGTTTGCGGATCAGTGGTGGTATGAACATACTTGAGTATGAATCTGCAACCAATTTCGCCAGTGATGATGATGAATCAGTCCGTGAACAGGGAATGCTCTACGGCAGCAATCTGGGTATTGCCTGGAACTGGCGCAGTCTGCACCTGAAATGGCAGATGTATCACCTCAGCAATTTCCTGGATGCTGATAAGCATAATGCCTGGGATGGACAATTACGAAATGTAGTAACGCTACGCTACAACTTCGGAGGTCGGTTATGAAACAGCGCCTATTGCCAGTTTGCTTCCTGTTGCTGTTTCCTCTGTCGCTGATTGCTTCCGGGGATATGGACATTATTTTTCCTCATGCTTTCCATGTAGATGATATGGGTGTTGAGTGCGATCAGTGCCATATCGGTGCCAACAACAGTGATTCAGGCCTCGATAACCTGATGCCGGAAATGAGCTTCTGTACCGAATGTCACGATGGTGACACAGCCGGGGAGGATTGTGATCAGTGCCATCATAATCCTGATGATCCACAGATAA
>CAZCRT010000038.1:0-24613 GCA_964501185.1 uncultured Bacteroidia bacterium | reverse complement strand
TAACCAACCCGATGAGTCGAAACAACAAAGTACGCTGGATACTGGTAGCCGTCTTTATTATTCTGGCCGGTTATTTCATATATCCCACCGTTAAATACTTCACGCTGAATGAGGCGCAGACCGATTCGCTGACAGTTACTGGCCAGTTGCCGGAATTGAAAGCGAAAGCCCTGAAGCTGGGTCTGGACCTGCAGGGTGGTATGTACCTGCAGCTTGAAGTGGATCTGATCAGACTGATGGAAAACCTGGCTCATCACAAAGATGCCAAGTTTGAAGAAATCCGGGCCAGCATCTCTGAAGAGATGTATGTCTCTGAGGATTTCTACTCTTTGATCGTCGCCAAGTTCACGGAAGCGGGTGTACCGCTGAATCGCTATTTTGGCGAGCCGCGACAGTCTGATAGCGAGATAATGGATTATATCCGCGAGCAGGCCACCGATGCTATTAACAGATCGCTGGAAATTCTGCGTAACCGGATTGATGAATTCGGCCTGACCGAACCTTCTATCATGAAGCGTGGTCAGCGGCGTATCATCATCGAGCTTCCCGGTGTTGATGATCCTCAGCGCGCCCGGGCTCTGATTGGTAAGACCGCACAGCTGGAATTCACGCTGGTCGCCGAGATGGATATCACCAATAACACCTTCACAGCTATTAACGATTTTATGAAGGGTGTTGATCCCGATTCATTGTTGGCGGAGGTTGCCGCAGCAACGGATGAGGAGACCGCTGCGGTTGAGGAAGCAGCAGCGGAAACAGAAGCTGTGGAAGAAGAGGATGCGGGTGAAAGCCCACTGACTCAGTTGCAGCAGGAAGAGCTGGTACCGGAGGCGGACCTGAGCCGTGCTACTGAAGAGGAACCGTTCCTTTCCTACTTTGTAAATTTCCAGGGCAGTTACGCTGTCTCAGAAGATGATCTGGTGGCTGTGAAACGGATACTGGAAGACCCGGAAGTACAGAGACTCATTCCTCCCGATCTGCGTTTCATCTGGGGCCGTAAGACCGATCCCGGTCCCGAAGGGCTTCACTACTACCCATTTTATCTTATCAAGAAGGAAGCTGCCCTCACCGGTCAGTATCTTAAGAACGCTTACGCTGATGTAGACCAGGGGTACTCCTCCGGCCGTGCCGGTCAGGCGGTAGTTACTTTTGAACTTGATCGTCAGGGTGCACGCACTTTTGGCAGAGTAACCGGTGACAATATCGACCGGCGTCTTGCCATTGTTCTGGACAACAGAGTTTTCATGGCGCCGAACATACGCAGCAAGATCCCTCACGGACGGGGTATCATTGAGGGTATGGAAAGCATGGAGGCGGCAAAGGATCTGGCCATCGTTCTGCGGGCTGGAGCGCTGCCGGCACCTGTAGATATCATTGAAGAACGGACTGTCGGCCCATCACTCGGCCGTGATTCCATCCGCAGCGGCTCCTATGCTGTTCTGCTGGGCCTGTCGGTAGTCATGCTGTTCATGGTTGTCTATTACCGCGTTGCCGGTCTGATCTCAGTGGTTGCGTTGGTTTTGAACATGTTCTTCATGGCGGCAGTCCTGGCCGGTTTCCACGCCACGCTGACGCTGCCCGGTATCGCCGGTATTATTCTTACTATCGGTATGGCGGTGGATGCCAATGTGCTGATCTTCGAGCGTATTCGAGAGGAACGACGTTCCGGTAAAACGATCAAAGCGGCAATTGAAAGCGGTTTTGACCGGGCTTTCACCACAATTCTGGATGCCAATGTTACAACCCTGATAGCCACCCTGGTGCTTTATCAATTTGGTACCGGTCCGCTCAAAGGTTTTGCCATCACGCTGATGATAGGTATTGTAGCATCCATGTACACAGCAATTGTAGTTTCACACCTGATCTTCGATTTCTTTTATGGCAATCGGGACAATGTTGAAAAGATAAGTATCTAGGAGTTTTCAGATATGCAGTTTTTGAATAATCCAACATTCCGGATCATTCAGCATCGTCGCGTCGGCTACATTATTTCAGCCGTAGTGATTCTGCTGGGTATTGGTTCACTTATCCTGCATGGTGGTCCCCGCTACGCTATCGATTTTACCGGTGGTACGGAGATCATGGTGGGTTTCCAGGATCATGTTACGGAAGGTGAAGTGCGTAATGCACTGAATGCTCTCAACCTGACCAGTATGGAAGTAAAAGCTATCATCAGTCAGGATGGAAGTGAGCATATAGCGATGAAGCTGAGTGCCGAAGAGTCGTTGGGAGACATCAGTGGCCTGGTGCTGGAGCAGCTGCAGGCGAGCTATCCGGATAACCCCTTCGAAGTACTCACAGTAGACAAGGTCGGACCGAAGATCGGTAACGAACTCAAGTCAGCCGCACTCTGGGCCATTGTGATCGCCATGTTCTTCATTATTCTCTACCTGACGATCAGGTTTGAATTCAAGTTCGCTATCGGTGCGATTGTAGCGCTGGTGCATGATGTCCTGATCACTCTGGGTATCTTCTCGCTGATGAACTATGAAATTTCACTGGCGATCATCGGTGCTTTCTTAACGATTATCGGTTATTCGCTCAATGACACTATTGTAGTTTATGACCGTATTCGTGAGAACATCAAGAAGCTCAAGAATACTGTAGCTTATGATGAGATGATTAATCGTTCCATTAACGAATCGCTGTCACGAACAGTTGTTACATCCTTAACTACCCTTTTTGTGGTGGTTATTCTGCTCCTGTTCGGTGGAGATGTGATTCACAACTTTGCCTTCGCACTGACAGTGGGCGTTGTGGTTGGAACCTACTCATCCGTCTACATCGCATCCCCGGTGGTGCTGGAATGGCAGGCGCGATCACACAGAAAAGAACTTCTGAAGAAAAAGAAATAATTCAGGGAAAGCCTCCAGATGGAGGCTTTTTTATGTATGAAATCTGAAGTCGCAGTATTGACAGGCCTCCAATGGGGGGACGAGGGAAAAGGAAAGATAGTCGACGCTTTAAGCGGCGGCATGGACCTGACTGTTCGTTATCAGGGTGGCCCCAACGCGGGACATACCGTGGTAGTGGAGGGGAAGAAAACGGTGTTGCATCATCTGCCGACCGGCATAATGCATCCCGGGACGCTGTGCGTGATTGGCAACGGTGTCGTACTGGATCCCCGCTCGCTGCTTGAGGAGATAGCGATGCTGGAGCGGGGTGGTATCACCGTTGCGGGTCAGCTGAAGATATCCCGTGCAGCGCATGTGATCCTGCCCTGGCACAGGTTGCTGGACAGGCTCAATGAAGAGCGCCTGCAGGGCACTTTCATCGGTACTACCGGGCGTGGTATCGGCCCCACCTATTCTCATAAGTATTCCCGTACCGGTCTGCGTTTCGGACAGCTGGTCGCAACAGACAGGTTGCGTGATGTATTGATGCCACAGCTGCAGGAAATTAATCAACTGTTGACCGGATTCTACCATGCCGACCCCATGGGGGAAGAGGTGCTGGAAGAGGTAAAAGAACAGGCTGAACAGTTGCGGTCCTATGCATGTGATACATTCAGCCTTCTGCATCAGAATATGCGGGAAGGAAAGAGCATCCTGCTGGAGGGTGCTCAGGGAGCACTGCTGGACATCGATCATGGCACCTACCCCTTTGTCACCTCCTCTAATCCAACCAGTAGCGGCGCCTGTGTCGGTGCCGGCCTGCCCCCTGGCTCGATCAAGCGGGTCATCGGTGTGCTGAAGGCCTACAACACGCGGGTAGGTGAGGGGCCTTTTCCGACAGAATTCATGGATGAGGAATATGCCAGGAATTTCCAGGAGCGGGCGGGTGAGTATGGAGCCACCACAGGGCGCTCACGAAGATGTGGCTGGTTTGATGGTCCGCTGGCTCGCTTCGCCTGCCGTCTCAACGGTACTACCGAACTGGCGTTAACCAAACTGGATGTACTGGACGAACTACCGGAAATAGAAATATGCACAGGCTATAAGAAGGGGGAAGAGCTCCTTGACTGCTTCCCCGCTACCGAGCTGGCTACCGGTGAGCTGCTGGAGCCTGTTTACGAAACGGTTCCCGGATGGCAGAGCAGCACAGGAAGTGCCCGCAAGATGGAAGAACTACCCAGACAGGCACGCAGCTACATAGCCCGGATTGAGGAAATATGTGAGACACCGGTCAAACTGCTTTCAATTGGACCAGGTCGGGAAGAGTTGATCCGGGTATAGAATAAGAACTCACACGGAGACACTGAGAAGAACTTTATAGTTAAGAAGATTTGGTCGCACAATCGGAAGGTCTGACCTCCCCCGCACTCAACCATAAATAATTTTCTTTGTGTTTTCCTCCTCCTCTGTGCCTCAGTGTGAGTCTTCTTTGAGGAACAAAACAACTCATAATCAAAATATAGAGGGTAGGAATGACCGAACAACTTAACGATCCAGCTTTGAGTTATGAAAAAGGACCCACCGGACAGCCACTGCTTGAGAAAACCATCGGAGATATGCTCGACGAGATAGTTGAGCAGTATCCTGATAATGAGGCGCTGATCTCCCGTCACCAGGATCTACGCTACACCTACCGCGAGTTCCTGGAGGAGGTGAACAAATGCGCCTGCGCCCTGCTGACAGCCGGTATCCGGAAAGGGGATCGAGTCGGGGTCTGGTCTCCCAACTATGCCCAATGGGTGATTATCCAATTCGCCACAGGCAAGATTGGCGCTATCCTGGTCAACATCAATCCCAGTTACCGGTTGCACGAGCTGGAGTATGTACTCACCCAGTCCGGCTGTTCTGCCCTCCTACTGGCCCCCCATTTCAAGAGTTCCAACTATACGGCGATGGTTCAGGAGCTGGCTCCAGAGCTGGAGCATTGCCAACCGGGTATGCTGGTATCAGCCAAGCTGCCCAACCTCAAGATCGTGGTGCGGGGCAAGGAAGAGGAGGTTCCCGGCATGTGGACCTGGGATGAATTCATGGCGCTCAGCGAAAGCGTCACCCAGGAGGCTATGCGGGAGCAACAGCGGCGGCTCTCTCCCTTCGATCCGATCAATATCCAGTATACCAGCGGCACAACCGGCTTCCCCAAGGGAGCTACACTCAGTCACTACAATATTCTCAATAATGGATACTTCGTGGGTGAGATCATGAAGTTCACTGATAAGGATCGGCTGGTGATTCCTGTACCCCTCTATCACTGTTTCGGTATGGTGCTGGGGAACCTGGCCTGTGTGACACACGGTGCCACGATGATCTATCCCGGTGACTCCTTTGTGGCGGAAAAAGTACTGGCAGCCGTGGAAGAGGAAAAAGCCACCGCCCTGCACGGTGTCCCCACCATGTTCATCGCCAAGCTGGAGCATGAGGATTTTAATAAGTACGATCTGCGCAGCCTGCGCACCGGCCTGATGGCTGGTTCCCCCTGTCCGATCGAGGTGATGAAAAAAGTGACCACCGATATGCACCTGCGTGAGATGGAGATCGCTTACGGAATGACTGAAACCAGTCCCGTGAGTACACAGACCGCGCATGATGCCCCTTTGGATAAGCGGGTAGGCACCGTCGGGCGTGTACACCCGCACCTGGAAATAAAAATTACCGACCCGGAATCCGGCAAGACAGTACCGCGCGGTACTACCGGTGAGTTCTGCACCCGTGGCTACAGTGTTATGCTGGGTTACTGGAACGATCCGCAGCAGACAAGTGAAGCGATTGATGCTGAAGGCTGGATGCACACCAGCGATCTGGCAGTCATGGATGAAGAGGGCTGGGTGAATATCGTCGGGCGGATCAAGGATATGATTATCCGCGGTGGTGAGAATGTCTATCCCCGCGAGATCGAGGAGTTTTTCTACACCAATCCCAAGGTCAGCGACGTACAGGTAATAGGTGTGCCGGACGTGAAGTACGGTGAGGAGATTATGGCCTGGATCAAGCTGGCGGAAGGTGAAAACGCTGATATAGATGAGTTGCGGGAGTTCTGTAAAGGGAAGATCGCTCACTTCAAAATTCCGCGCTACATCAAACTGGTTGATGACTTCCCGATGACTGTTACCGGCAAGATCCAGAAATTCGTAATGCGTGATCAGAGTATTGAAGAGCTGGGATTGCAGGACGCGGCAAATGTAGAGACGCATAGATCATCTATGAACTGCAGGCAATGTGGCAGCGATTCTCTGAAACTGATTTACACACAGGGCAATAAACATGAGTTTGAGTTCTACAGATGCCGGGAATGTTATCTCGTAAACCTGGATCTTACGACCGGTCTCGACCAGACTAAATATGATCACAAAGGTGATCAGAGCGCCTCTCACTTCCGCAAGGAAACGCAGTCACAGGAGCGAACCTGGCAGCATCTCAAGAATAATCTACCGGAACTCCCAGGGAAACGGCTACTGGATATCGGCTGTGGAAATGCACACATGCTGGAACTGGCCAGGACAGAAGGCTGGGAAATCGCCGGTATCGAAATCCTCCCCAACCTGGCCGCACTGGCTTCCCGGAAGCTCAATGTAGAGGTGGTCACATCAGATATTCAGAATTATCAGCCACACCCAGGTGAAGAATATGACCTGATTGTAATGCGTCATGTTTTTGAACATATCCCTGACGGACTGGCTGTAATCAGAAAGTGCCTCGATATGCTTGCCAGAGGGGGGGTGATCTATCTCGAGTTGCCTAACATAGACAGCTTCTCACTGGTACTGAAACGCTGGTTGTTGAGGAGAGGTCTGGCGAAGAAACAGTATCGCCCTGATTATATCCCCGGCCACTGTAATGAGTATGGCCGCAGATCACTGCACAAGCTGGCGGAGATCACAGGCCTGCGACTTGAACAGTGGGGGACCTATTCCTCCAGACCGGCGCTCGATGCTTTCTACCGGTTGTTTCCGGTGGCGACTAAAGGGTGGGTAGCGCTGATAAGAGAGTAGGGATTACAACTACTCACCCCGAAAAGCTTCACTTTCCATATCCACCACTGACAGATTATCGACAAACCCGTCAAGGAAGAGCGAGCCCAGCCTCTGGAAGTTGGGTGACTGGTCACTGAGGAAATACTTGCGGTAACCCTCCGAAAGACTGGGATTGCGCAGTTTCTGTTCTTTCAGCTGAGCCGCGACAAAGAGGGCTGTTTCAGAAGCGCTGTCGACAAGGAAAACATCACTCCCAACAGTTTGCTGTATCACGTCACGCAACAGTGGGTAGTGGGTGCAACCCAGTATCAACGTGTCTACATCAGCATCCTGCACCGGTTGCAGATAATGCTCGGCAGTCTGCCTGGTAATCGGGTGATCTATCATACCCTCTTCTACCAGCGGCACAAACAGAGGACAGGGATGTGAAAAAGGCTGTGCGTCGGGAGCGCTTTGCTCCAGTGCTTTCTGATAAGCACGCGAGTTTATGGTAGCCGTTGTACCGATGATACCGATACGCTGGTTGCGGGTACTCTTAGCAGCAGCATTTGCACCCGGTTCGATAACTCCGTATATCGGTAGATCAAACTCTCTGCGCAGCGTTGGCAGGGCGGCTGCCGAAGCAGAGTTGCAGGCTACGATAATCACCTTGGCACCCTGTCGTATCAGAAAACGGGTTATCTCCCTGGAAAAACTGATAATGGCCCGGTCTGATTTGGTACCGTACGGGACACGGGCTGTGTCGCCGAAATAGATGATGTCTTCACCCGGTAGCGCCTGCAGCAGCTCCGACATAACCGAGAGTCCACCTATTCCGGAATCAAACACACCGATAGGCGCGGATCTCAAACCGTTTTTCATTCAGTTCTCCAACACTAGTTATCTCTTCTCAGCTGTAGCTGAAATCTGACTGACCAGTTCTCGGAAATGGTCTCCCCGCTCCTCAAAATTCCTGAACTGGTCAAAGCTTGCCCCCATAGGTGACAATAGAACCGTCTCGCCGGACCTGGCTCTGGTAGCAGCAGCCTGCACCGCTTCCGCCATTGTCTCAAAAATTGATACATTGTCCGGGGAACCCAGTCCGGTGCGTATACGGTCACGATCCTGTCCATAAAGATAGAGATGTATCACATTTTTCTCAACCAATGGCCTTAATCCTGAGAGGTCATCCGATTTAATGATTCCGCCAGCCAGTAGATGCACACTGCTTTCCGGAAAGGTTTGCAACGCATAGCTGACGGCATCTTCATTGGTCGCCTTTGAATCGTTAACAAATCTTACGCCGTTGATTGAAGACAATGGCTCGAGCCGATGAGTCAAGGGGGAAAAGGATGCAACTGCCTGATTGACCCGTGCAGGATCGTGCCCGAGCAGGCTGCAGGCGGCGATAGCAGCCATTACGTTCTGCAGATTGTGCAAACCCTGCAACTGGTAAGCCTGTGTCGAAAGCTTGATACCGGTATTGATTACTCCATCCTGCCAGCGGATCTGCGCCTGTGGATTGTTGATGCCGAAACTGAGCATGGGCAGATCAGGAAACCGTTCCGGCAGTTGTGCCAGGGCAGGATCGTCCGCATTGAATACAAGCGCCTCTGTCTGGTGTGCCAGGTTCAGTTTGGCTTCGATATAGTTTTCCAGAGAACCATGACGCTCCAGGTGATCAGGGGAAATATTGAGTAGAAGCCCTATTTCCGCAGGACGCGCCGGCTTAAACCGTTCCAGCTGGTAACTGGAAAGCTCAACTACGAACCGGTCCGCTTCAGGATAGTCGAGCAGGGCGTCACTGAAACAATGGCCGATGTTTCCAACTGCCGGGGCACTTTCGCCCTGTGACTGCAGCAGATGTGAAAGCAGAGCTGTTGTTGTGGTTTTTCCATTCGAGCCGGTGACTCCAATATATGGTGCATCACAGAACCCGATAGCGACCTCAACCTCAGAGAAGATCGGAATAGAGGCTGCGCGTGTAGCCAGAATCGCCGGATGGGAAGGCCCGAAACCGGGACTGGCGACAGCAACCTGGAACCGCTCCGGTTTGATCTCCGAAACATCTCTGATATAATCTGGTGATTGCCGGCCCTCATCAAAAAACCGGCAGTGGTGGCCGTGTTGAGTGAGTAAACGGGCAGCTCCCTTTCCGGAGATTCCTGCGCCCAGTATTAACAGGTGGCTTTCAGCGGGTAGCGGCAGCAATAATCTCTCTCTCGTTGAAGTACTGTTTATCATTACCTATTACCTGGTAGGTTTCATGCCCCTTGCCAAGCAACAGCAGGAGTGTATCCGGAGTCACCAGTTCCAGAGCGGCGCGGATAGCCTCGGAACGATCATGGATAATCTCAACACTTTCTTTAACACAACCACTGAGAATGTCCTGGATAATTATCGCCGGATCTTCGTGACGCGGATTGTCATCAGTCAGAAACAGATAATTGCTGTAGCGGCAGGCCAGTTCACCCATCAGCGGTCTTTTGCTGCGGTCCCGTTCGCCACCGGCACCAAAAACAGTAATTACCTGCTCGTAACCGAGTCGGTCAACCTCCTCAAAGAGTCTGGCAAAAGCATCCGGCGTATGAGCATAATCTATAATCAGTGAGCCTCCACCCGGTAACTGCGAACGCTCCAGACGACCGGGAATTTGAGCGACATGCTCCAGAAGCTGTGCGGCGTTGCCCAGGGGTGTGCCGTTGACAGCTAATGCCGCCAGCGCTGCTACAGCATTTTCTACATTATAAGCACCCAGCAGGGGCGAATTTACAACAATACCAAATCCCTGATGTCTCACGGTGAAGCGTGTGCCACTGTTACCATACATGGTTTGAGTAACATAGAAGTCAGCCTCCTCGTCCTGACATGAAATTGTGATACATCCATTCAGCTCCCCTGCCAGCCGTTGACCCCATTCCGTATCAATGTTTATGATACGTTTGCTGTCAGGATGGTCACGCAGTAATGAAGCTTTGACACTGAAATACTCCTCGATATCATGATGGTAGTCGAGATGCTCGGGTGAGAGGTTGGTGAATATCAGAGTATGGAACTGCAATCCCTGCACACGCTTTTGATCAATGCCGTGGGAGGAAACCTCCATAACACAATCCTTGCCATTAATGTCTACCAGGTAGCGGAGAAATTGTGCCAGAAAAAGGGGGTCGGGAGTCGTCAGTTCATTCTGAAACCAGGTGTCGTCAATCTTGGTCTGAATGGTGCCTATTAAGCCAGCCGGGCCATTGATCTGTCGCAGCATTTCAAAGATCAGCCAGGCTGTAGTCGATTTACCGTTGGTGCCGGTTATTCCGTAGAGGCCAATATCCTGAGCGGGATAGCCAAAAAACCGTTGTGCCAGTTCCGGTAGAAACTGGCGCGTGTCATCAACCAGTATTGAATGTGGAGATGTATAAGTTGGGTCATCAATGAGTGCAGCCACAGCTCCCTGTTTCATTGCTTCCCGGATAAACTTATGACCGTCCTGACGATGACCCTTCAGCGCTACAAACAGGCTGCCGACAGTTACCTGATGTGTGTTGAATACAATACGGTTGATACTCAACTCGGCGAGAGAGGATTGATATTGGCAGGAACTGTTTTCCAGTAATGTACTCAGCTTCATGGGTGCTCCAATAGTGCCTGCCGGCCAGGTTCAGGTTGTCGGGAACATGGCCACAGCAGACTTCCAGGTAAGTTACTTCTCACAGCTTGACTGAGCAAGGGATTCGAATATGCAACCTGTTTTGTCAACATCGAGCCGGTTATCAGGCATGCCACGCGATCAGTGATGACATGCAGATGTCTGCAGCTGTTCCAATTCATGGAGATTCTGAAGTATCGAACCGATAAGTAGGAAAACGTTATGCCTGCTTAAGTGCTGATATCCTGCTATCTTCCACTAACCCACAGAGGAGACTAAGTATGAGCATGATCAATAACCGGAGAGTTACACAACTGCTGCAGGTGTTCTGTGGAATCGGATTATTATTGTTACTGGTTTTCTTACCCCGGGTTGCCCGGGCACAGTATGATCACTTTTTCGATAAGAAATTTCCCACAACTCTGGCTCATCCGCAATGCAGCAGCGATGACCGTATTGATGTAACACACTACCAGCTTGATTATCTCATTGATCCGCCGGCAGAATGGTTTGGTGGAACAGTTACCATAACCAGTCTGGTTACCGCAGATTCACTGTCGGATGTTATCCTGAATGTGCGCGACAACCTGGTGATCGACTCGCTTTCCACACCATGTACTGAGTGGGAGCGCTCCGGTGATGATCTTTCTATACAACTCGACCGCGTGTATCACAGAGGTGAGCTGCTGGTGTTACCTGTTCACAACCACGGTACCGGCCCGCACCCGGATTACAAAGGGCTGCAGTTCTCAAACTACAGCGAAGACCATCCTATCATTGTAGCCTACACACTGTGCGAGCCCTGGGGGAGCGCTGCCTGGTTTGTATGCAAGGATGATCCCAATGACAAGGCTGACAGTCTGCGTCTGGTTTATAAGGTGCCGGAAGATTATCACGCGGTAGGCAACGGCACACTCATTTCGCAGTACGAAAGCCCCGGCATGACAACATTGACCTGGGAACAGAACTACCCGATCTCGACCTATCTTATATTTACCGCCGTGGCTGATTATGTCGGCTGGGATATGACTTGTACTGTGGCCGGGGAGGAGCTGCCGTTACACATTGATGTATATCCCTCCAAGCTCGAGGATTCACAACAGGACTTCCAGGATCTGCCGCAGATGGTGGAATTCTACTCCGGACTGTTTGGACCCTATCCGTTCACGCAACATGGCTACAACATGGTTTCCATAAAGGGATGGACAGCCATGGAGCATCAGACCTGTACCAGCTACGGGCAGAACTTCATCCCCGGGAACAATCACTTTGATTGCGTCGTGGCACATGAACTGGCACATCAATGGTTCGGTGATCTTGTGACCTGTGATGACTGGGGTGATCTATGGTTGAATGAAAGTTTCGCCACCTGGTGCGATGCGCTCTGGTTCGGGCATGATGAAGCGGAAGGCTACCACGAGCGACTGCTGGAGATGAAAGAGGAGTACCGCGACCGGCAACCGGCGGTTGATTGCCTGCCGACCTGGGATCCGCCCCTCGATTCTCTTTTTAACGCCCATACCTATCAACGCGGTGCCTGGATTCTGCATATGATGCGCCAGTATATTGGCGAGATATCTTTCATGTCTGCCATTAACGATTATCTGGACCGTTATGCCTGGGGTACGGCAACCACTGAGCAATTTCTCGACTGTGTGCTGGCAGATGAACCACAATTGACAGAGGACATTTTCCGTGCCTGGATAAGCTCTTCCGGGTTACCATTGTTCCAGTACGCCTGGCGAATGGATGAAGACGGGCGCCTGCGGCTGCTTATACATCTTGCCGAGGAGGCCTGCCGGGGGCAATACCTGACTCCGCTTACGGTGAGACAGGAGGGAGAGGGTTGCAGCAGGGATATCCAGATCCTGTTAGACCGGGAGGATGCTGAATTTATGCTGTGGCCGGAAATAGAAGTGACACAACTGTTTCTTGATCCTGACCAGGATGTTTTCTGTGACCTGGAGTTAATGTCAGTCAGCGAGTTGGAAGCACTGATGACAGGAGATGATACGCCGGATGCAGTGATAATAGCACCTAATCCGGTTCAGAACGTGCTGACAGTCAGATCAGCAGGTTGGCAGGAGCTTGCAGTATACGATCTTCTGGGACGATTGCGATTTACCCAGCCCCCCTGTGAAGCTGTGGATGGAGTGACTGCCTACTTCGATATATCGAATCTGCCTGCGGGCGTTTACATCCTGCGCCTGCGTCAGGATGGGGAGTACAATTCACACAAGTTTGTGGTTGTCAGATAGGTAGTGCTTGAGTCGAGGTTACTATCCCTAACTTGTAAAAACACAGCATGATAGCTTTTTACGGGGTCGGACCAAATTAATCTGTTAATAATCAACAGTATACATCAGCTAAATGGACGATTTCTGCCCTTAGAGGGACATTTTCCGCTGAAAAACAGCTTCTAAGAAGCCATGATTTTCTTAGCTTTGATTTTCAGGCCGAAAAAAACGCTCTAAGGGCATTTTTCAACTGAATAGCAAGCGTATGTACATGTTATTTTAGTGTTATTCTGGTCCGACCCCAGAGAGGCCAGGGATGTTCGCCAAACTTACTAATAACAACAGATTAACAGATTGCAGATATAAGTAGGTTAATGCCATTTATCAAGGATGCCGGGTGGTACCGTCACGATGCCATTTACGTCGCAGGTAAGCAGCCCGGCGAAGGAATATCCATTTACGGAGATTGACACCGAAGCGCACTGTCAGATTAAGCGGTGAGCTGTAGAGATGTGCAAAGTGCTTCCGGTAAAAGATCAACATTGAGTTGTGAAAGTTGTGGATCGTCCATGGATCAGAGTGATCGGTTGATCCACCCTTAATATGAATCACCTTGATTGAACCGTTGTACATAACTGTCCAGCCGGCCTGACGGAACCGGTAGCATAGATCGATATCCTCCCCGTAGAATTCGAAATCATCATCCAGCAGACCGACCTCTTCCAGTGCCTCTCGCCGAATCATCATGAAGGCTCCGGAAATTGCGTCAACCGGGAAGTTGCCATCCGGGGAAAGATAGGTCAGGTTGTACCGCGCCAGCAGAGAACTGTTGGGAAACAACCGGCTGAGGCCGATCATTTTAAAGAAAGCCGTTGCTGGTGTCGGCAGGGAGCGATGACAGGCAACATCGAAAGTCCCGTCCGGCTTGTGGAGATGCACGCCGGTGATTCCTACCTGGGTGTGCTGTTCCATGTAGGCGAGAGCCTGTTCCAGGGCATTATTGTAGAGCACAATATCTGAATTCAGCAGCAGCACATAGCGTCCTTTTGCCTGACGCAGAGCGATATTGTTAGCGGCACTGAAACCAAGTGGTTGCTCCAGGCGCTGCAGCTGTACTTCAGGAAACTCCTGTGCCAGCTGGATTCCGGAACCATCACTGGAAGCATTGTCAACCAGGTGGATTTCATAGTCCAGATCACCGCGGTAATCAGAAATGGATTGGAGGCAGTTGCGGGTGAGCTGCAGTGTATTGAAATGCAGAATTATTATGGAAACCTGATGCGTATCTTGATTCATGGGTCACTCCTGGTCCACAACTGTCCACAGGCAGCTTCAATATCACCACCCCGGTTTTCCCTGAAAGTTACCGGGAAGGGTGCATCCAGAAAACGTTCATAAAAGTTAATAAAATCTTCCCTTGATGTGGAGGTGAAATCACCCCCGGTTTCATTGTAGACAATCAGGTTCAGCTTTGATGGCAGTTGCCCCAGTAGCTTTCTGAGGAGACGCGCGTCCTCCTCGCTGTTGTTAACCCCCTTCAGCAGTACATATTCAAAAGTGATCCGGTGCCTTGTATGTGAGGCGTAGTAGCGCAACGCTTCGAACAGCTCCTTCAACGGGTAGCTTCGATTGAGCGGCACCAGCTCATCGCGCACTTCATCACGGGGAGAAGAGAGGCTGATCGCCAGTTTGGCTTTAACCTGTGCATGAGCAAAATCGCGGATACGTGGTATGACGCCGGCCGTGGAAACCGTTATTCGCCGTGCGGAAAGGCCGTAACCCTCAGGATCGGTCATGATTGCCAGCGCCTGCATTACCGCTTCGTAATTGTGAAATGGCTCCCCCATCCCCATGAATACCACATTGCTGAACTGAAGCTGAAACTCCTTTCGCAGCAGGTGTAATTGCCCGACTATTTCTCCGGCTGTCAGGTTGCGTCGCAGCCCCATGCGACCGGTTGCGCAGAAAGGGCACCCGACAGCACACCCGACCTGAGTTGAAACACAGACAGTGCTGCGCTCCTCAAACTCCATATACACAGCTTCGACACTCTGGCCATCCTCAAGCTGCATCAGAAATTTAACCGTCGCCTCGGTTTGTGAGCGGCTCTCCTTAAGAATCCGCATATTCGTGACGCTGTATTCCGCGGAAAGCCGGCTGCGAAACTCCCTGGAGAGATTACTCATCTCCTCAAAATCGCCTGCACCGCGGTTGTGCAACCAGCGAAAGAGCTGACGCTGACGGAAGGCCGGTTCCCCGGGGAACAGGTTTGACAGTTCCTCCACCGTATATCCCAACAGTGCGGTGTGAGCCTGATTGATGTTGCCGGTGGATTCACCCAAAGCTGCTCCTCGTTGGCTCACATTTTACAAAATATATTACACCCTGCCAAAGATATTGCTGCAGTCATTACAACGTCCAAACAGTGCCGGTCTGTCTTGATTCAACTGTTAGCAGAAATAGTGCAACCTGTTATATTCCCCATCTGATCATTAAAACAGGTGCGATTTTCACTTGACTTTCCCCCATAAAGACTCTGGCATAGTTTTCAGCTGTGTCGTATACTGTTACACTGATTTTGACGACAGGGTTCCCAAACAACGCGTGAAACAGATGGATAAGAGCTTCAGAAACATATTTATCCTTATTACAGGTCTCTTCCTGCTGCTGGCGGGATACTCCGCAGTACGGGTAACACTTTTGTTCCAGGCGGAAAGCAGGCACAGCGCTGAATTGATGATCAGCAATCACTCCAGACAGCTTGGTGATATGCAGGCTCGCATGGACTCATTGCGGGCTGAAGAAATTCGTCTGAGGGAGATGATGGGATTGCCTCAGCTTGCTGCTGATATGTGGCGTTTCGGTACGGGAGGCTCAACACCTGTTATGCCGGAAAACAATGTGCGTGATCTTCCACGACTGGAGCAGGAGATACTACTGCTGCACAGTTCACTGGCGGAAATCAGCACCTTTGCAGAGAACCTGCAGGAAAGCTGGGAGAGAATACCCTCAATCCGCCCGGTTCAGGGTGGTTATATTTCATCCCGGTTCGGATACCGCGATGACCCCTTCACTCATCGACGTGCCTTTCACCGTGGTGTGGATTTCCGTGTTGTGCATGGAACACCAATCATGGCGCCTGCATCAGGCACTGTTGTGCAGGCAAACCGGATGCGTGGATTCGGACGCGTGATTAAAATCGATCATGGTGATGGTACTGAAACGGTGTATGCTCACCTGAACAAGATCAAGGTGATCCGCGGTCAACGGGTTGCGCGTGGTGATGTTATCGGCGAGGTCGGTAGTAGTGGCCGCTCGACTTCATCACATCTGCACTATGAAGTACGCCGCAATGATAAGGCAGTCGATCCGCTCGATTATATTATTGACGGCCTCTATGTCGTCGACTGATCCATGTCCTCTGTAACCCTGATTTCAGCCTGCCTCCTCGGTGTCCGCTGTCGTTGGGATGGCGTAGTTCTCCCCCCGGTTAACGGTCTCGATAAAAACACACTCTACATTCCGGTCTGCCCTGAGCAGCTGGGTGGATTACCCACACCACGACCACCCTGCCAGATTGCCGGTGGCACTGGAGCCGATGTACTCTCTGGCAAAGCAAAGGTCGTGGAGGTTGAAAGCGGCCTTGACAGGTCTGATAATTTCCGGTGTGGCGCTGAAGAGACGTTGCGAATTGCGAAGCTGTCAGGAGCCACCAGAGTGCTTTTCAAGCAGCGCAGCCCTTCCTGCGGGTGTGGAGAGATCTACAATGGGGAACAGATTGCTGCCGGTAACGGTGTTACAACAGATATGTTGCTTGCGGCTGGAATAGAGGTTGAATCGCGGTAGTAAAAAAGGGGACGGTATTATCCGTCCCCGATAAAGGAGAAGAGTTGAATATTTCATAGGAGTGATACACCGGTAACCGGTGATGAAATATTCAGTATCAGAGGTGCTGCTCAATACCGGCCATTTAACAACCGGGGTTAGCATCCCTGAAAAGATGTACTGAAGCATTAGCTCACATATCGGTTCAAAACGCTCCTGTTAGTCAGGAAAATCCTCAGCTCCAGAACAGCTCACTCTTTAGAAGCGCAAATCCTGTGCCAGTGTGCAGCATAAGAAATATTTCACTTAAGATAATAAGTGTTACTCTTTTACGTCGCTGCTCCCTGGCAACAGCAATATCTGACTGTAGAGGTTTACAGATGGTAGAACTTCCTGACAACCTGCCGGTTGAAATTGGTGAAATCATCGAAACCCTGCCACAGACCCGGCGGCCACAGGTGATACAATCCGAGTTTGTCCCTCTGCACGCACACGATAAACAGGGAATACTGTTCAGCTGTCCGATTGGCACTACCCCGGTGACGAAACTGCAGCAGCTTTTGCGGGACTGTCGAGGTTTCGGCTCTATCTTCCTGCTGGCACAGGATCCGGATGTGGCACATCAGGAATGTGTAGATGGTGAGACCTGTGACGATGAGAATGGACGGTGGATATATCGCCCCTGGCGACAGTTTCTGGATATGGCAGAACTGGCTGACTGCTATCTGCATCTTCCCCGGCGTGTAGGTTCGCTCCTGCTCCTGGAGTTTGAAGCAATAGAAAAGAAGAGCAGCTGGAAGAACGATCCCAGACGGGGCCAGGAGAAATCAGCTGAGGAATATGACGACAAATATGGAGTCCACTCACTTTACAATCGCTTCAACCGTTTTGAAGAACCATGGGTGGCTGATGAGATGCTGCATGCGTTTGACCGGGCCAGACTACGGCCGGCTGACAGGGTGTTGTCAATTGGTGTGAACAGCGGTAAGGAGCTGGAACTCTTCAGGGAGTGGAACAACGGGAAGCTGTTTGATAAACTCGAGTTTACAGGAATCGATATCGCGCCAAGTGCGATTGAGGAGGCACGGCAGCGTCTGCCATATGACAACTTCTCATTTGTTGCTGCGGACCTGCGTGATCTGGAGAGTCTTGAGCTGCCACCACAGAATCTGATCATGGCGATCAGTGTTTTTCAGAGCTCATCACTCCTGCGTGATCAACTGCTGACCTACATGGTGCGTCATCTGGCTGCCGAGCGGTGTACTTTTCTGATCGGCTTTCCCGACTCCCGCTATGCTCGCCTGCGATTGCTGCAGGGTGCTGCTACAGCGCATAACGCCCGCCCCGACTACACCAAGCTGGTGAAGGATCTGCGCTACTACTCACGCTACTTTTCTTCACACCGCTATCGCGTTACCCTGGGCGGGCGCTACTATGTGATTTTGACCGCCAGTTCATTCTGAGCAGTCGTCAATATCTTATCTATTTCTTTTTCAAACCTGCCAGCCGTTGACTGACATCTGCGTAATCCTCTCGCAGCTCCAGAATCCGTTGATAATCCCCGGCAGCTTTTGCCATCATTTTCGTATCCTCGAAAAGACGGCCACGTTCATAGAGCAGTTCGACCAGTATTGATGGATCACGATGCTTCTTTTTGCGGAGGGTATCGATCAATGTCTTAAGTGCGACCTGCTTGTTCCCCAGTTGCTGTTGAGCCCGTGACAGAAAAAGACGAAGTGCCGCGTGCGTATCGCAATCATTTGGTAAATCGGAAGTCAGTTGTACAATCCGCTGCCAGGCCTCCCTGCTGGTGGCCGTTGTAGAGAGCAGCTCAACATATTGCAATAGCAATACAGCGTCAGTAGGATCAATCGAGTGCAGATAGTGTGACTGCGCCAGAGCCTCCTGCAGTTGACCGTTTCCCTGATAGGCTTCCGCCAGCAAAGCCCGGGTACCGATCTCATTAACCTTTACGACTACGGTAATCTCATTGGTTAATGGCAGAGAAGTAGTAGCTAGAATATCATACTGGTGAAATTGCAGGCCGATAGCGGTAGGTGTCTGAAGAGCTTGCTCCAGGTATTTAATGGCTTCCGGGTAATTCCCCTGTTTCAACAGAATAGCCCCACACATGAAAGAGGCGTCAGGAAAATCTGCAGCTGCGCCAAAATAGGTTAATGCTTCCTGTTCGCGATCGTCAGCCAGTGCTTGAACGGCCAGCACAAACTGTGATTCGAAATCAGGAACGGAAAGGCCACTGAAAAAAGTATTATCGAGCGCTGTCATATCCTGTAGATCCAGAGGTTGCAACTTGCGATTGCGGTCGCTGACAGGTGTGGTGTAAAAAAGCCCGGTGCCTGGAATACCAAGGGTGGCGCGTTTCCCGTGGTGTGCAGTTGAAATTTTGCTGCCCCGTGCACCGAAAGCAAGGTTGTCCCCCTGCTTGCTTAAATGCCAGGATATATTACTATCCGCGTTTTCATTGCGCCAGAATTGAAAACTCATTATTCCTCCAGGATCTGTGTAGTCATCGAATCAAATGACCAGCACGATACTTCCATCAGGGGCAGGTTATTCTCTTATCTCGGGAAGCCAGCCGTGTGTCTGGCTGCTGACGGGTTGTTACCGCGCTTTTTGTATCACTCTCGTTAATTTTGCTAATACTGAAGCTTACAGAAATTGTGTTGCACATTGAGCCATCATCTGCGACATGGTGCTCTCAGTGATACCATGAACAGAAAAAATGACAGAAAATAGTGCGTTTTTCAGGTCGCGCTTTAATCTAACTTTCTAATGCTATAGAAAACATAGCTTTTTTATTTTTAAAACAAAAGCAAAAATAGCCATTACCAAGAGATAGTTCCCCACACATAACGGCCCTTCAGTCTGGATATCTGGAGAAATTCCGTTCTACTTCCACAGCTGTTACAGGACCAGGCTACAGGGTGTGTTCTGGCAAATTAAAGGAAAATCTGAAGTAGCCGATAAAAGAAGTGCGCCCAACTTAGTGGGCGCACCAGATTGATCAATACCAATAGAACTGTCAGACCGATTACCTAGGCGATCAGGTTGGCAACCAGCATTGGCAGCTGATTTGCCTGAGCCAGCATGGAGACACCGGTCTGCATCAGGATCTGAGAGCGTACGAAAGATGACATTTCGTAAGCCATATCAGCATCTCTGATAGTTGACTCGGAAGCCTGGGCTGTTTCCTGTGAGATCTGCAGGTTGAGGATGGTGTTCTGCAGACGTTCAACATAAGAGCCGATCGATG
Source organism: uncultured Bacteroidia bacterium (assembly GCA_964501185.1). Lineage (GTDB taxonomy): Bacteria > CAIWAD01 > CAIWAD01 > BS150m-G50 > BS150m-G50 > BS150m-G50. Next base: position 4,793 of record CAZCRT010000038.1, on the reverse strand, counting down.
TTCGCTCACCGTCCTTGGTGTTGATAGCACTGTCCAGGAGACCAATAGCGCTCTGTGCAGCGGCGGTCGTTGTCAAACCTGCGCTGGAAAGGCCAAGTGCTGAGGCTGTCATACTGGCAATGTTGACGAAGTAGTAGTCCTCATTGCTGACATTGTAAGTGCCGATGTGGAACTTGATACTGTTGCCTGAACCGCTCGAGTAACTACCATCGATCAGGTAGAGACCATTGTAATTGGTCACATTGGCGATACGGGAAACTTCGCTCTTCAGCTGCTGGAACTCGGTGTTGATGTAGCTGCGATCGGTTGAGGTAAGCGTTCCGTTTGATGCCTGTATACAGAGGGCACGCATACGGACCAGCTTCTCATCGATCACCGACAAAGCTCCTTCAGCGGTTGCCAACAGGTTGATAGCGTAGTTGGCGTTACGCTCTGCTTCCGTCATACTGGCGATCTGGGCCCGGAATTTTTCCGAAACCGCAAGACCAGAGGGATCCTCCCAGGCTTGATTGATACGCAAGCCGGAAGAAAGACGGTTGACAGCTGTGTCCATGGTAAGCTGGTTCGTGTTCAGATGCCGGCGAGCCGTCATGGACAGGATGTTGTGATTGATTCTCATACTCATGGGTGTATCCTCCTCGCGGAGTAGTTAATTTGGTTACAGAATAAAGCAGCGGTGGAAAAGGCCATCCGCAATCTGGCGAAATCGTATGAAATACTACCAACCAGTGATCTGTGCACAGTATCGCGGTTGGTTGCTGTGTTGGAAAAAACCGAAATACGCCTATATCTTGAGTCGACCGGTTTTCTTAATTCTTTAACGATTGATTGTCTGGAAAAGGCTCTGACAGCCTCTTCCGGACGAAAACCTCCTGTCCACCACTCCCTGACGCTACCACAGCACTCTCCTAAAGCGATAAATATCAGATAGTAAAGAGTGTATGGATCAGAATCCTCATGTGTTTGCTTCAGAAGAAAAATAAAAATGAGAATGTTCCTGAACTGCTTGAGAGTTTGAGAGTTAAGAAGTCCCGAAGATCGGGCCGGCCAATGCAATACTCGCGGTTTACTGGCTGATGTTTATATATTCATTCAAACGCATCTGAAATGAAAAATCCTTGACGAAGTATATGAGGAAAATCTTGAGCAGCAGGAATCCCAACCCACACCACATTGAGTATATCGCCCGGATTAACAGGGTGATAGATTTCGTATCTGATAACATCGACCAGGAGCTATCCCTGGGGAAACTGGCCGCTGTCGCAAATTTCTCACCTTTCCATTTTCATCGTATTTTCCGGGCGCTGGTCGGGGAGACACCGAATTCCTATGTGCAGAGGATACGGGCTGAGAAAGCGGCTTCTCAACTGATTAACAATCCCGGCAAATCAATCACAGAGATTGCACTCGATTGTGGCTTTTCCGGGTCTGCACCTTTTGCGCGAGTCTTCCGTGATACGTTTAAGATGAGTGCCAGCCGGTGGAGAGCGGCAGGAAAGCCACCTGAAAGCACAAACGGCACTCTGAAAAGCAAGAACGGACAACTGTTCAGCAAGATCCATAGAGAATTCTCTGTTTCTCCCGGCTATTTTGATCCCGACACACACAATCAATTCTGGGAGATTACCATGAAAGAGGGAATGCAGGCAAAAGTAGAAGTCAGACATATGCCGGAGATGTCGCTGGTTTATGTCAGGCATATCGGCCCCTATCAGGGAGACAGCAAACTGTTTGAGGGTCTGTTCGGCAAGTTGATGACATGGGCCGGTCCGAGGGGGTTGTTGCGGTTCCCCGAAACGAAGTCAATCTGTGTTTATTACGACGATCCCGGTATTACAGATGAGCAAAAACTTCGAATCGATGTTTGTATTACGGTGACAGAGGATGTTGATGTTGAAGGTGAGATCGGCAAAATGACTGTGGCTGGTGGCAGGTACGCAGTCGCCCGCTTCGAAGTGAAGGGTGAGGAATTCCAGCAGGCCTGGGACGCGGTCTATGGTGGCTGGCTGCCGGAGAGTGGCTATCAACCGGGTGATGGGCCCTGCTACGAGATCTATCACAATGATCCACAGCAGCATCCGGAAGGGAAATGCATAGTCGACATCTGTGTTCCTGTAAAGCCCCTGTGAACGCAGTCATAAGAACGAAGGAAACCAGATGCCGAAACTTGATTTAGCAAAAGAGTACAGGTCGTACTATCACGCTGGAAAGAAACCTGAAGTAGTAGAATTCGGGAAGGCCGGCTATCTGTCATTTGCGGGAAGGGGGGCGCCGGCAGGTGAACTGTTTGTGAGCGCTGTGGAGGCCCTTTATCAACTGGCATACGGCATCAAGAAGATCTGCAGGGAACAGGGCAGTGACTTCGGTGTTCCGAAACTGGAAGGCCTGTGGTGGGTGGAGGGCAATACTCCTGCACTAGAAATTCCCAGAAGTGAGTGGCACTGGAAACTGCTGATAAGGATGCCTGAGTTTGTAACAGAAGAAACAGTGCTGTCTGTTCAACCTGAAGTTATCAGGAAAAAGAAGAATGACCGGATTCAGGATATTCTTTTTGAGGAACTCACTGAGGGGAAATGCCTGCAGATGATGCATACAGGACCTTATTCAACTGAACCTGAGACGATCGGGGCACTGATGGAGTATATGGCTGAAGAGGGGCTGTCTGTAAACGGGCTGCACCATGAAATCTATCTTTCGGACCCGCGAAAAACCGACCCCTCATTAATGAGGACACTCATCAGGTATCCGGTTAGATAAAGACAGGCTCTGTATGGAAGAAAAACCCGCTCCAGCTTGCCGGAACGGGCTTATCTCCCGAACGATACTTTTACTTCAGTTCAGCTGTTATTTAGGAATTACATTGCGCACTGCATCGATCACCGTGCCATCACGATATTCGATCAGCGCCACTACATCATCACCAAGCTCCGGTTTAACCGGAGGGCCGGTGAATCCTTCCGCGATCTCCTTGAGTTCCTCCATGGACTTAAGCGGCAGGTCAGTACCCTTAAGCCGTTCCAGCAGATCTTCCCGTCGGGGATTGACAGCGATTCCATGATCTGTCACCAGCGCATCGATCGACTCACCCGGTGCGGTAACAGTTACTACATCCTCTACTACGATCGGGAAAGTCTTGCGGTAAAGAGGTGCCGTAATAATGGTCAACTGAGAATCAGCGGAATCCTGGAAACCACCGATACCATGCAGCAGCCAACCGTCAGAATGGGTGTTGACATTTACATTGAAATTGAGGTCGATCTCGGTGGCACCCAATACTGCTGTCTTCACCAGCGGCGCGATACAACCCTTGGTATTATAATTGTAGGATACAAAGGGGTTAGTGGCGATATGCTTCACGTTGTCACGCAGTGATTTCACACCATCCAGATCAAAAGCCTGTCCGTCGAGAATATACTCGACCAGGTCCTCGTTGAGCATTTTCACCAGTCCGGCAGTTGAGCCACCACGGGCAAAAGCAGCTTTGACACCCTTTTCCCGCATGTATCCGCCCATGTATTCGATGAAAGCAAGCGACATGCCTCCGGCACCAGCCTGAAATGAAAAGCCCGGTTCATCCATAAGCCCGCTGTCCCGTACCATCTGCGCCGCCCAGCTGGCGATCTTCAGCCGCTCCGGGTCTGTGGTAATGCGGGTTGTTCCTGAGACGATCTTTTCCGGATCGCCAATTTTTTCAACAGGTACTACCACATCTACATTACCACCCTCAATTGACCAGGGCATGGTGGGGAAGGGTACCAGATTGTCAGTGATCACAACAACCTGATCTGCATAAAGCGAGTCAGCCAGCGCGAAACCTAGATGCCCACAGGCGGAAGCGCCATGTGCGCCGTTGGCGTTTCCATGTGTATCAGCTGTCGGTGCGGCAATGAAAGCGGCGTCGATATGCAGATCACCATCCTGAATAGCGCGATAACGGCCGCCGTGTGAGCGCAGGACTGCTGTTTTTTTCATGCCACCAACCGAGCAGAGTCTCCCGATCGGACCATTCATCGAACCGAGCACATGTGAGACGACACCGTTCTTAATGTGCTCCACTACCGGTTCATGCACCGGGAAGAGCGCGGAAGGGGCCAGCACAATGTCCCGCAGGCCTCGTTGAGCAAGCTTTTCCAGTACCATGTTAACCACGAAATCACCGTTTCGCAGATGATGATGGAAGGAAATGGTCATCCCGTTTCTGAGTTCCAGGCGATCAAGAGCCGCATCGAGTGAAGCGACTACTTTGTCCCGGTAATCAGCTCCAGTGGGGATGGGAGGGCCGCTCTTGTGTCCGGCAGGCTGATGTTTTCCCATTCCCTTGAATGGGATGAGCTCTCTGCCTTCAAGACTGATCGGCACTTTGCGTCCGGCCGCATTGGTGACAAATTCCATTATTGACCTCAATAATTATTGCGTTGAATGATCCGGTAGATGTATCACAAATCTCCCCGGTTTTGAAGTACAATTATAATCGGGAGTGGGTCAGATTCCAACAGGATTACAGAGGGAATGAGTAATTTTCGCAGAAAGAAAGCAGCTGTTTCTGGTTCAACTGTGCACTCAGGAACAACTGCACCTGACTGAATGGAAACCTGAATGAAGAGGCGTGTTTTATCCCGCGCTCTATTGCTGCAAAAATGGGCTAACGTCGGGGTGTTTTTCTGTGATAATGAGGTGTATCTTCTGAAAATCCAATACCATACCTGGGTCCGACCCCATACCGGGTTAAGTGCTGTATTTACAGGGGCTGGAAATTCACCTTTAAACAGCTCACAGGCAGGTACAAAAAAGGG
>CAZCRT010000037.1:0-25368 GCA_964501185.1 uncultured Bacteroidia bacterium | reverse complement strand
AGGAAAAACTCGCAGCTTAGGAATGCCTCCATACACAACATTTGACATTAACCCGTGAAGTGTTACTACTCAAGTTAGATCCGCTGGGTAATGAGGTATGGAACGTTCAATTCGGGGGTGAAGAATCGGATGCAGGCTACGGAATTGTCAAGCTTGATGATGAGGGATTCGCAATAGTGGGCTACACTCGATTGGGAGAGGACAGCGATTCAGATGTCTGGCTAATCAGAACAGATGCAAACGGAAACTTGGAATGGGCTGAGACTTATGGCGGATCAGAAAACGACGTTGGGGTGTCGCTAGGACGAACATCTGATGGCGGCTATGTTGTCACGGGTGAGACAAGGTCTTTGGGAGATGTGGATATTTGGTTGATCAAAACAAACAACACAGGTGAAGTAGAATGGCAACGAACTTATGGAGGTGCCGAAGATGATTATGCCTCGTCTGTGATCCAGACAACCGACGGGGGGTACATTCTAACTGGTATGACATCCTCCTTCGGGAATTCCGCTGGAGATCTTTGGGTAGTAAAGACAGATCTGACTGGAGAAATTGAGTGGGACAGGATTATGTGTGGATCTCTTTTAGCTTATGGGTCATCTGTGATTCAAACTGAGGATGGTGGCTACTGTGTAGTTGGTGGCAAAAGATCTGTAACTGATGAAGGGGACGGGTATCTAGTGAAAATGGATCCAGATGGGAATGACGAATGGACTCATACATACAATTATAGCTACAGTGATCGTACAGCTTCAGTTATTCAGACTGTTGAAGGGGATTATGTCGTTTCTGGAACAACGCTTTTCGGGAATGGAGCACAAGATATCTGGGTGTTCAGAGTAGATTCATATGGTAATCTGGTGTGGAACCATACTTATGGGGGAGCAGAAAACGAGATAGGTGGATTAGTAAGGCAGACTAATGACGGAGGATTTGTAGTTACTGGTAGAACAATGTCATTTGGTAACGGTTTCTTTGATCTGTGGGTAATAAAAACCGACCATAATGGCTTTACGGTTCCGTTTGAGTAGACCACTAAGGTGACAGCCCCCATTCTCGAACCAATTCTTGAGTTATCTCCTAGGTTTTTCAATTCATGAAGCGTTACAAAACCGGGGAAAATGAACTCCCGCATCTGCTACCCCGCTAACCTGTATGCTACCCACCGCAGGCAACACATTGGTATGGATGTATACAGTCTTGTAAGTTTGTTCAATGCAACAGCATCGTTTCAGCTACTGCCAGGTTATCTATCAGTCTGTATTATCCAGGAAGCCCCACGCTACTTTACCAGCCAAAATTCAGGCGGAGACGGAAGCGTCGACCAACCAGAGGCCCATAGATCATGGCTGAATCCAGCAGGTCGCCGTCATCCGAACGGATAAAGGGTGAATCCGGCTGTGTCCAGTCAAGCAGGTTCTCAACATCAAATCCCAGTTGCCAACCCTGAAAGTGCTTGTCGATTCTCAGGTCGACGATGTACCAGACAGGTGATTCATCCCGCGAACGACCTTCCGGAAGCGTTTGCGGTCCAAACATTCTCCACTTCAGTCCCGTTTTCAGACGGCCGTCGGCGAAACTGCGATCGAGACGCGCACCGGCAGTCCAGCGATTGATCATATGCTCCTCCTGCCAGTTCTCATCCTGCAGGTAGCGGACTCGCGCCCAGTTGTAATCGATCCTGCTGCGCCAACCGTTGAACCAGTTGAAGTCCTTGGACACCATGAAACCACGACTCCAGGCTTCCGGAGCGTTGGAGTAAGCCACCTCGCCACTCTGATCGGTATAACTCAGCACCGCCTTATCACGAAACTCCGTGGCAAAGAGCCCCAGACTCATTCTGTAGGTGGCAGCCCGGTTAACATGTTCCCAGTTTAGACGATAGTTCAGTGACAGCGAACGTTCCGGCTTTAACTCCTGAATCAGAGTCACTCCCTCGAATCCAGCGTGAACCGCTTTATCCAGACTGAAAAGGGATATCTGGCGAAATGCCTGCCCGGCACCGAACTGCATACTCAGTTTTGGATGCAGCTGCCAACGGGCTGCCCCACGTAACAATGGTACAACCTGTTCACTCGCATGGTGCTCAAGCCGCAGACCACCATCCAGAGCCAGCTGGCTGTTCAGTTGACGGGAATGGCCATAATAGAAATGGGGAACCCTATCAAGCCTGTCAGTTTCAACACCGAGGTTGAGATTGTCCTCATACTGATCCCAGGTATAGCCGCCTTCCAGTCTGTTCGATCCCCCCAGAGCGTTGAGAGCAGTTTCCAGTTTGAAGATACCACGACTCTGACTTGCATTGAATGCTGTTGGACCATACCAGGAGTCCTGGTTATGCTGCACCCATCCCTGGGAGAGCTTCCACTCCCTCTGGGAGGCGTCGCGCCAGGAACCGATCAATATCGCCTCAAGACGATTGATCTGGATATCCCTTCCGTAGACAGTTGTACTGCCCCGATCTTTCTCCTCCCAGTCTATATCACCGGCGAAACGCATCTCATCCAGCGCGCGCAGGGACCACCGCCAGTCACTGTTCAAAAATGTTGCCTGCTGTTCCAGTTTGCCCTGCAGTCGACCCTGTTGAGGTGTGTCTGTTAACAGGTCACCATCACGATCTATACGGGTGGGATCAGCCGACCAGTTCAGATCCAGCCGGGTTGGCAAAAACAGCTGGCGTTCGATACTGAGCCCGATTTCATGACGGTAATCGTCGCCGAGGGCCAGATTCAGTTTAACAGTATCAACTGTGGCGATTCGCGAACTGCGCAGATTGACGCTTCCGGCGATTGCACTACCACCCTGTGCAGGATCGGTACTACCCCGTTGCAGCTCAGCTATTGCGATCCCCTGGGTGCGGATTGATTCCATGCCATAGAGCGCACCGACACCACTCATCAGGTTGAGTCCATCAATCTGGACTTCGGTGTAGGAGGCGTCCAGGCCCTGAAGGCCGACCCCGGCTGATCCGCAGAGACCGCAGGGCTTGCTGTCCACACCGCTGCACTCACCAATTGCCTGCAATACACCACCACCACCGGCATACGATTGCAGTTCCAACTCACTGATTCTCTCTACAGCGCGATTATTGCTGGTGTTGAGACCATCTCCTGCAGTACCGGAAACTTCCACTTCCTCCAGGTCCAGGGTGGTTGATTGCATCTCTAACACCGGCTGGAGCATGTCAGTTTCGGTAAAAGTCATTTCGATGTTGATGGTTTCGTAACCCAGGCAACTGATTTCTAAGCGATAAGTACCCGCAGGGATATGATGCAGGTCGACTTGACCGCTAAGGTTGCTGGAGGCGCCTAAATTACTACCTGTCAGCACCAGGTTGGCACCGGGAATCCCCTGTCCCTCTGTATCAACTATTGTCGCATGCAGCATGGCTGCATGGAGGGTCGCAGTCATCAGCAACAACGTGGCTATCATTAGAATTCGAGTTCTCACATTCTTCCTTTCCATTGGTGATTGGTCATTGACGGTGAATTTCACCAGCCAGCGTACATTTAAAAGGAAAGGAGGGGGTGGGTGGACGGTAAAGCGTCTCCTGCCAGCAGCTGGAGAGGTCGCTTTTACAAGTATTCGGCAGCAGACGGTTCAGCTGAGGGGGGTGTATCTGTGCGAAAGAAAATGTGAGCGCATGCTGAAAACCTGCCATACAACCGTAACAGCTATGGCCACAGTCATATGAAGCTGAGTTACAACTGTTCCCGGTCGAATCATCCTGGCAACAGATTGCCTGCAGCAGTTGATCAAACACTGAAACTGCTCTGGTGGATGTAGAACTGGAAGCCGGGCTTTCACTCTCACCACAGCAACTGGTTGTCATGGAGCAGTTTGCCGGGATATCACCCGGGATCGCCTCTTCTGCACCGACCAAGGGCATCTGTAGCGGGGAAAGCAATAAGCCCAGGCTGCATAACAGCCACAGATAGAACAGGATAGTGATTCGATTCAGTCGATTCGACATGGTTACAATCCATCTGAAAACACAGATAGCGATCATATCGGCTATCCGGCAACAATTAATGAGGAGGTAATTGCAATTACTATGCCAACGATATAGAATAGTGCCGTGGATTGACTACTGGTTTCGGAAGCAGCCTGAAGTGATTACCACGCATACAGTTTAGATACAGAATTGCGTCCAAACAGGCAGAGAAGTTACCAACCACAACGATGAATTTATATACCTGTAATGTCGTGCTTGAAAAAAAGTTTCAACAGGAACGAGCAAATTGAAAATATTTAACAGCAACAGGAGCCGTTGGCGTGTGATGGCATAATCACTGATCAAACGTTCCCATTCGTGGAGCACGTTCAAATTGCCTGCTGTCCTCTGGTCCCCGTCAGCAGCGACGGTCGTGTAGCGAGGGGGCTCCGGCTGGTACTGGGAGGTTACCTGCGATGTGCGAATCGTGAAGGTGGGGACCCGGGCAATCCAGGCCCTAACATCGGCTTCCGTGTCTATCACACCGCCAGCCCATAGGCTACCCCTGACTTTCTCTGAGCTTTGCTTTCTCGCTAGTGGTGTGTATCTTTCCGTTAACACCAGTTCACACCTTTTTAGGGGGTGCAATGCGCAGGTTCATTTTACTCTTCACGCTGATTCTCACAGTCGCTTCAACCTCCCTCTCCACCACCATCCACGTTCCCGGTGATCAACCCACAATTCAAACTGGACTAAACACAGCTGTAGAGGACGACAGGGTTCTGGTTGCTGCCGGGACGTACTATGAGAACATCGTCTGGCCTGCCGTCAACGGAATCAAGCTGATCGGGAGTGGGCAGGAGGATTGTGTTATTGATGGTGACTCGCTGGCGAGTGTGATACGCTTTGAAGAAGAGTTGGGCGGTATCATTGACACAACGACCGTAGTGGCGGGATTCACAATCCAGAATGGTAATGCTCAGGATGGTTATCCGCAGTGGAGTGGCGGTGGCACTGGCAAAACCACTGCCGAAATGCAGGATGTCACCACTTACAATGATCTGGCTACTGAGGGGTTGGATGAGCCGTGGGATTTTGTGGGTGATCCTTATGATGATTCTGGGGAAGAAGATATATGGGATATCGATTCTGAACTGAATGGAGGGTATCCCTTCCTGAACTGGCAGGAATTATCTGAATAAGTAGAGCAGCCAGAACAGGTTACACATATCAGTGGGTATATTTTGTATCATGCATACCCCAACCCCTTCAATCCATCGACAACGATTGAGTACGGGTTGGCGATGCGCAGTGATGTCACTCTTTCGGTCTACAACATCAATGGTCAGCTGATCGAAGTGATACACGATGGCTTCATGTCAGCAGGGCAGCACAGCGTCGAGTGGACGCCTATCGACCTTTCTTCAGGCATCTGCTTCGTTGAACTTTGTGCTGGCGGGCAGCGGGATGTTATGAAAGTTGGTTATTTGAAATAGGAGGCTCAATATGAACCGGGTTATTCTGATACTAATGACGTTCAGTCTGGTAGTTTCAGGTTCAATGGCAGAAACAGTGACGCTGGAAGCATCCGGTACAGTTGCCGGAAATGAGTTGACCGAAGGCCCGCTGGCCGGTGCAGAGACCGGTATGGATGTGAACATGGTCTTCTCAGTTGATTCTGAAGAGTTTTTCGATGTTGATCCGGGGCACTGCCGTCGTTATCAGGTTAGCAATGACTCCTTTACCCTGACAACCGGGGATCATGTTCTGGACAACATCAGTGGCCAGAACTATGTCAACATCACTAACGACTACTGGGTAGTAGACGGGGTGCACTGGTTCGAATCCAATATCGGCTATGGATACTGGTTTGAGTTTGAACTGTGGGGAAACAATGGCGATATGTTCCCCTCAACCGACATTCTGGAGTGCGGTGGTGTGTATGGACCCGATCAGTTCGAAGACACCTCCTGGCAGATTAACTGGGCTTTCTTTGTTCAGTTTGAGCAGCTGATAATTCACGCCGGTGAAGGGACCGGAAATGTCGAGCCTGCACAGTTGAGACTGCTCGCCAGTTACCCCAACCCCTTCAATCCCTCGACCACCATTGAATACGGCCTGGAAACCCCCTGCAGTGTGAGGCTGACCGTCTTCGATATCAAAGGGCAGCTTGTTGATGTATTAAGCCAGGGGCCACACACTTCTGGCATACACCAGGTCGTTTTCGACGGAAGTGGGCTGGCCAGCGGTGTATATGTGTACAGTTTGACCGCTGGTGATCAGGTTGAGACGCGGAAGATGGTGCTGGTCAGGTAGGAATAGCTATCAGGCGGGAGGATCTATGAGAAAACATGGCCTGCTTACAATCGCAGTTCTCTTATGGAGCGGGACACCCTTCATGACTGCTGTTGTCGCTTATGATTATGATTCCAGACAGGGGGGGGGATACTATCGAGGAAGCGGTTCCAACCGCAGTTGGGGATACGCTTTATGGAACAACAATCGGCTATAACGACGACTACGATTGAGAGTGCCCGTATGGGGCTGATTCCCCGGATGTGGTCTACATCTTCAACTCTGCCGTAGCAGGAAATTACACTTTCGATCTTTGCGAGTCCGGCTATGATACCAAAATCTGGGTCTGGGACATCGAGCTTAACTGTGTTGGGTGCAACGAGGATTACTGTTCAGATTCATCGGGAAATCCGTATCGCTCCTATCTCGAGATACAGAATCTACCGGCTGGCGACTACTACATAATCGTTGATGGCTATGGTGGTGAGGCGGGTGAGTACCGTCTGATAACTGACATGGAGTCACCTCAGGAGTACGGAAATTGTCAGCTCCCACATAGTTCAGATGATGAGTGGAGCGCCGGTACATCTTATGATGACTCTGATGAGCACAATTACTTACGGGCGGATCGATTCGGTGATACCGGATTGATTAGCAGCATCCGGTTCTGGGGCTTAAGCCTGGCTTATACTTCCGGGTGGTCTGAATGCCTGAATTTCCCAATGGATTTTCATATCAACATCTATTCAGATGAAGGTCTCGATTATCCCGGGGAGCTGGCTTACAGTGAAGATGTGAGCCTTACCGGTACACCTGTTGGTACTCAGTATGCTGGTTACATACTGTACGAATTCAATGTCAGCCTGCAAAACCCTGTATTGCTGGAAGACGGCTGGCTGGGACTTCAGGGCTATGGTGATTTTCACGATTGCTGGTTCCTCTGGCTGAGTTCAGGGACGGGGGACGGATATTCCTACTTTGAGGCAAACGGAGATCCTCAGACCTGCAACTGGGATCTTTCCTTCTGCCTGAATCCTGATGAAGCAGTTATGAAAACAGATTCTCCGATCAACATTGCCCTGGTCGACGTATACCCCAATCCCTTCAACCCTTCAACAAGTATCGAGTATAGCCTGGCTACACCCGCTAGGGTAGCTCTGTCAGTCTACAACATCAACGGCCAGTTGGTCGACGTGATACACGACGGCTTCATGCCTGCAGGTCATCACACCGCTGCCTGGTCCCCTTCGGACCTCGCTTCCGGTGTATACATTGTCAAGTTAAGAGTCGATACTTATGCAGTTACGCAGAAAATGATGTATATAAAGTAATCATACTGGACGCGAAACTGCCAGGCTGCACCACAGGAGCAGCAGTGTTGAAGGTGAGTTATGTGAAGTAGGGGGTCCGCTGTTATCTGGTTGTCATCGTTGCTCATGTGAAGAGGTTACGAGATGCATAAACGAGTCTTATACATCATCCTTCTGTTCCAGCTGTTATCGATTCAGAATCTGGCGCTGGCAGAGGATGTGCTGGTACATTTGAAAGACAACCGCACGATAAGAGGAGTGTTAGTTTCGATAACCGCTGATCGGGTTGAACTGGATCCAGAAGGAGAAGTATCATTGCTCACTCTCAGCGGTGAAGAGATAGTTGCACTGACATATCTTGATTCCAATGAGACTCTGTATTTCAACGAGATCGAGCGCAGATCATCATCTGGAACTGGACTGGAGTTTGATTGGAACGCTATCGAATTGTATCTCTTCGGCGGATTCCTGCTTGAGAATACGATTGATAAAGCTCTTCTCTATGGTGGCGATACACCCTATATGCTGTCAGTTATCTATGACAATGGAGGAATGGGTGGATGTGGCATATCACATGTGCTGAAGTCCGGGAGGAGTCGAGTTGGTGTTGAAATGTCATTCATTCAAGCGAAGATGAAGACGGATTTGTTTAACGAGGAAACAATTCTGATGGATGGTCTGGTTGTAGCTCTTGATACCGATATAAGCTATTTCCCCCCAACATTTCGACTCGAAGGCAATCCTTCAGGATTCTTACTTTTCGGGGCCGGCCTGCGATCTGTAAACATGTCCGATGATTTCGGGCACAGAGCATCTGAATTACATGTTGCTTTGAATCTGGGTTTTGGTGCCCGTTGGCAAATCTATGAGTATGTAGCAATACAGCTTAAGGAACGTCTTGTTGTTACTGATCTTGAGAACGCCAATCCATTTGTTCAGTTGGAAACTCGTTTAGAATTGTATTACAAATTGTGAAAAATGGTAGTTAGAGTGGATATGCCACAGTCCCAGGTTAACGGGAGCTGACCTGATCCTCAATACCTGTAAACCGGCTGGTATGGTTTCCGGTTTTTTGGAGATAATCATGAGAGATGTAGTAAGAGGAACGCTTTATCTGAAAGCGTTCTTAAGCATGCGGATCGTATTACTTCTGCTGGTGTTTCTGTCTTCCTTTGTCAGATGCGCTGATGATGAGTGGTGGGGAACTTTGACTGTGCATGTTTCGAATGGTCGTTACTACGATCACCCCAGCATCCAGGGTGCTGAGGTAACTTTCACTACATCGAGAGAAAATCTTAACACCCAGACTTTGACTACTGACTCTAATGGGAACGTAACCTACATGGCCTGGAGCTATCCCGGGAGCTCAACAATCCTCATAAGGGTGCTTAGAGTTTCTGCGTCAGGTAATATAGATCATACAGCTGAATTCTCCAGAACGCTTTCTCATCATGATGATCATCAGTTTGCACATGTGCTATTGGACTAGTAATTCACCAGATCTCCCTCATAACCGATAATCATGGTTTCCACCCAGGCTGCCGTCAACCGTTGTTCGGATGCATGGGTACGCAAGCTCAGAGAACCTACACCACGAATATCGATTCTCGGTTTGAGGATCATGTTGCCACTCACTATCCCACTGTCCCAGAGCAGACGGCCATCACCCCAGACCTGAAAGTGAAGGTTTCCGATGACAGGTGAGCTATCATCGATTCCTACTTCGGTACGCAGGGTATGCCAGCCCCCTTCAAGTTCGAACTCGCAACGACTGCTGCCAGTTGTGCTGATTCCGTTTTGAAACTCCAATCCGTTCAACTGCAGCGGAAGCTGTCTCCCCATTGTCTCAGCCAGAAAGGTGGTGTCCGCCCTGCCGGTGGGTGGTGGTTGCTCCAGAATACTGAACTCTGATATGGTCAACGGGCCTACCTGGACCGGCGCTTGAGGATCATAGACACTTTCAGGTAAACCTGTATCAAAGTTCAGTGATGGATCAACTTCAGCGTCATGTGTGCTGAGGACCCGGAAACGCAGGAGTCTGCCTGCCGCAGGCGGAAAGTGGACTTCCTGCTCAGTCTCGCTCTGCTCCAGTGCGCCCCTGGCAACCGGCTCACCCCAGCGCCCGTTGACATCAGCCAGATAGAACTCATAATGGTGAACCTGCCCGTACTGCCAGTACTGGTCGTTACGGGGGCTGATACGGAAACCGTACAGCAGAGGCCGTCCGCCAAGCGCCAGAGTAAACTCATGAGGGCCATAAGCCACCGACTGGTCACGCAGGGTGCGGAACCAGCTGTCCGGATCGCCGTCGAAGGCGTTTTCAAGAGGATAACCAGGTTCCTCAGTTGTCCTGCTCACTACCATCAGCCTGTCTGACGGGATGGTGCCATTGCCGGCCGGTTTCAGCGGATACGAACCGGCAGGTACCGGGATGGCCTGTGGATCGAGTTCAACTACAACAGTATGCGCTGTCCGGGTGTTCAAACGCCCGGTGTGGATCTGTATTACACCAGAGCGGTCATCGGGATTGTAGTGCCAGCTTCGCTTTCCTGCTCCCTCAAGCTGTTGATTATGCTCCAGGGCAGCACCGTCTACAGTAACAGTTGCGGGTGCTACTCGGGAGTGGAGCTGTATCACGAAATCTCTGTTATCCAACCTGCCCGGGAACTCCCCTGTCGCGGCTGCAATTGTCAGCTCGATCCTGTCAGCATCTGCCATCTCACTCATTGTTACAGATTGAGTGCTGAAGGCACCTGCACGATAAGCCCGGCTGTTGCCGTCATCCTCATAGATCACGAAGGAGGAGTTCCCCCGGGGATAGAGGTCCAGTATCAACGGGTCCGGGGGCAGCTGACCGTCGTATAGGGATTCGGGATACATCGGGATAATGGCACCGGCGCGCACAAAAACCGGTGTGGTAGCCAGATCTACCGGAATGTTCAGCAGTTTGCCACCGGCACCGGCATCTACAACGTTTCCGTTCCAGTAGTCGATCCAGCGCCCCTCGGGCAGATAAACATCCTCCCGCCAGCCACCGCTGGCAGACTGGCTGCTGTAAACGGGAGCAATCAGCAGCTCACGACCGAGGAAGAACTGGTTGGGATAATCGTCTGCGTGTGGATCTTCCGGATGATCCCACATGGTCCCCCGCACCATGGGTGCCCCGGTGAGTTCCGTCTCACGGGCGAGAGTGTAGATATAGGGCATCAACCGCTGACGCAGTTTCAAATAGCGGCGGTTGATGGAGCGATAAGGTTCCTCAAACCACCAGGGGTGTTTGCGTTCGCTGCGTGACCAGCCGGACATTCCCATGAATACTGTCGTGAAAGATTTCCATTGCAGATCCCGCGTGAAGGTCTCCGGTGAACCACCGTAAATACCATCAACATCACCGGTTGAGTAGTTCATGCCGGAAAGCCCGGAGCCGATCAGGGTGGGAATATGCCAGCGGATAAAATCCCAGCTGCCGGATTGATCACCGGTCCAGGTGACGGCGTAGCGCTGGATACCGGCCCAGCCCATGACTGTCCAGATAAAGGGTCGGGATTGGGAGTAATCCAGGAATCCCCGGGCTGCAGCGTGATTGGCATCTAAAGCCCACTGGTAGCCCTTACCGGTCCAGGCTACATCGAGTTTCTGAACACGGGTACCGGCAGTGCCAACCTCCCACGCGATCTGCTCCACACCGTTCTCTGTCCAGAGTCCGGTACGGAAACCCAGTTCACTCAGACGGTTTACTACCAACGGCAGGTCTGTATAGCCACAACCGTAACCGTCATTAGGTAGAATCCAACTGCCGGGCATATCATGTTCCCGGTACTTCTCAGCAACGCTGGTAACCACATCGGGTGTTGTTCCGGTATCACCGTCACTCCAACCTTCAGGAACGGTGCCCGGTTTTTCAACATTATCACCATCGTTGTAACAATCTGCGTCACCGTAACCAAAAGCCCAGCGGGGCAACAACCTCGCCCGCCCGGTCAACTCCGTATAGCTGTCGAGCAGCTCGTGGATGGAGTCTCCTACCAGGTAATAGGCGTCAAAACGGTTCTCGGCGTGGGTCGCTGTCAGGTAGTTGTCGGAACGAAAATCGTAGCTGCCGTCTGTCCAGCTGTTGCGTAACACTGCATAGCCGCCGTCACTCATGTAGAATGGCGCTGGATTGGGACGATCCCCCTCTTCCCAGCCGGAGTAGGAAATCTCCATTAGCCGCCCCTTGAACTGGAAGGTGCCGTTTTGTTGACCACCACCATAGAAGCGCTCCGCTGGTGTGCTGGTGAGCGTCTGGGTAGTACCCTCCCCGCTGATCATCAGTGGTTTCAGCTCGCGCCATAAAACAGCACCATCGCTGACACGGTGCAACTCCAGACGCAACGGCATACAATGAACGACCAGTTCCATGGATGAGGTGGCAAAAACATGATGACTGCCGAGATCAGTATGCTGAAGTGATACCTCTACCGGTTCTGCCTCCAGAACGATCGGTGCTATACCGCTGTTCTCGCCGGTGAACTCCTCTCCCTGTGTCGCCTGGATACGCACCATATCCTGATCGATAAAGGTGATGCGCATCATTGTCCCCCCTCCCGTGCGCAGCTCTACAATGCTGCCGGTCAGAGATAAACTGGCAAGATCACTGGATTCACCGGCAATTGCCCCGGTGTAGAAATCCAGCAGGATGATAACTGACATCAGTATAGTTATGCTTCTGGACATGACGATCTCCTCATCCGGTTTCGTACCTGCCTCGAATTGTGTTCAGACGGGCCAGACTGCAAACATGGGACTGAAGATATATACCCATGCTCATAGCAGAAAAACAACATCTTGCTGAAAGCGGGCGTGTTGTAGTCAAACTGAGCTCTCTGTTTTCAATCGACTATTGTAGTGTATCTGCGGTAATTGTGAACATATCACGCGACGGAAATGTAGCAGTCATTGGTGATCGCATACCTCTGAAGGCTATCATACAGGTTCTTACAGATAGGAATCGAATAGCAGCGGCAGGCTACCGGGAGCCTCTGCTTTCCGGTCAATGATGAGTACATTACACAAAGGCCAGTTCACACCTTATCGCAGGGGTGCAATGCGCAGGCTAATTTTACTCTTCGCACTGATATTCACTTTATCCACCCACTCCCACGCCACCACCATCCACGTTCCCGATGATCAACCGACGATCCAGGCAGGATTGAACGCAGCAATTGAGGGCGACACAGTTCTCGTCGCCTCTGGCACCTACTACGAGAACATCGTCTGGCCTGCTGTCAATGAGATCAAGCTGATGGGAGTGGGGAGGAGGACTGTGTCATAGATGGAAAAGCACAGGGAAATGTGATACAGTTTGAAGCGGACCTTGATGGGATAATTGATACTACAGCACTGATCAACCGTGTGACCATTCAGAATGGAAGGATGCCGGGCACTGATCAATCTGTTGCTGGCGGACAGCGGACCGTGATGAAAGTGAGTTATATGAAGTAGGAAAAGGAGAATATCATGTTCAGAAAGATGATCCTTGTTTCATTGATCCTTAGTATCACTGCAACCTCCCTCGCTACCACTATCCACGTCCCGGATGATCAACCGACGATCCAGGCAGGTCTCAATGCAGCTGTTGAAAACGACACCGTCATGGTAGCTGCCGACACCTACTTCGAGAACATCATCTGGCCAGCGGTTAATGGGATCAAATTGATCGGAAGCGGTGAAGAGGATTGTGTTATTGACGGCAATCAACAGGGCAGCGTTGTTCGATTTGAACCGGAGCTGGATGGTATCATTAACGATGCGACGCTGTTTGCAGGCTTCACAGTCAGCAATGGAAATGCACAGGGCAGTGTCCCGAACAATTTTGGTGGTGGTGTTTTCTGCTGGGATGCCACTCCAGTCATCAGGGGTGTTCGGATATCAGAAAACACAGCTTATGGAGGTGGTGGGATTTGCAGTTACGGATCCATTCTCCCCCTTGAAAATGTGGCCATTGTAAATAACAGTGCCGACTGGCGTGGTGGCGGAATCTACTGCAATATTGGAGCCATCCTCAACCAGGTGACGGTCAGTAACAATTTATCGGAAACGGGTGGTGGGATCTGCTGCTACGAAGCCGAACCGGTACTGGAGAACTGCATTCTCTGGGGTAACATTCCCCAGGAAGTTCTCTTCGCTGAGGCAACCACCAATAACTCTATCACCATCAGTTGCAGCGATATTCAGGGTGGAGAGGAAGGGATAGTGACAAATGGCAACGGTGAGGTTTTCTGGCTGGAGAACAATATTGAAGAGGACCCGCTTTTCTGTGATCCGGATAACCGGGATTACCGTTTACAGGAAGATTCACCCTGCTTTTCTGATGCCTGTGGTTTCATGGGCTATACCGGGGAGACCTGTGAAGGTGACGGCGTCGGGAACATAGTTTCGGAACCCAGAGGATTCTGTCTAGTGCAGAATTATCCCAACCCCTTCAATCCGTCAACTACCATTGAGTACAGTCTGGCTGAACCTGCACAGATCCGGCTTTCTGTCTACAACACCCAGGGCCAACTGGTCGATGTGATACAAAGCGGTATCGAGCAGGCCGGACAGTACAGAGTTGAATGGGCACCCGAAGATCTGCCTTCAGGCATCTACTTCATCGAGCTGAAGGCTGGTGGAATGCGTGATGTTTTAAAGGTCAGCTTTGTGAAGTGAAGATTAACTGGTGATCGAGGTTGATTTCCAGGGGGCGTTATGCCCCCTTTTTAATACAGATGGGTGTTAAAAGAGAGGGGAAACGAGCAACGCATACATCTGTTCAACAGACCTGTCATGGCAGGAGCAGAAAACCCGCTCATATGTGAACGGGTTAGGATTTGCAGAATCGTTTTACCAGCTAGTGCAGCGTATCGGGCGGTGTAAGGAAGACCGGCAGCTCGTTTTCCGGGGGTGGATTCGTTTCCGCCAGTGACTGCATGACCTCCAGATATTCCTGCAGGTCATCACCGGTCAGTCGTTCCTGGGCAAACCAGGCGACATGCTGCAACATCTCTTCCAGCTCCTGAGGTGCAACCAGCTGATCCTGTTGCAGACGCAGAATGATACCCTGTGCGTCGGAGTCGAGGTAGGTTTTCTCCACCGGGTGCAGTACCCGGAAATGTTGCGGGTTTCTGCCCAATCCCTCACCAATCGTCTCACCTGGAGCGCGGGCAACCAGCCAGCGCAGGATCGAATGCAGATCACTGGGGCGGTATCCCTTTGCCAGCAGATCCTGCCTGATCAATTCAACCTCTTTATCGGTCAGGTGGGAGAGGTCTGCTTTGTGAATTATATTGAGCAGTATTTCGACTATTTTTTCTTCTATTCGATTTTCCATCATGCCTTCGTTAGGATATGGTCGGGATCACCAGCCAGCACTGCGGCTGCCGGTTAATACAAAAGAATAGTACTCCCTCAACTCTCTTCCAAGGGAAACCACTGCCGGTATCTATATTCTGAGGACGCTTCTCTAATCGCATGGCCCGATTCTTGCCCTGTCTGAAGACGCTCCTGCTGCAGCTGGTAACACAAACTGCAGCCAGACGGCTGTGGCGGCAGCGCCAGGCTGGTAACCACTTGAAAGCAAGGGAGAATACAAAATCGTAGAAGCGAGAATTGGACAGACTGTCAAGCCTGTTCCTGTAAAAGAGCAGAGAACCACCAGACAGAAATCACCCCTGCAGCACCTGCTGACGGATGGTGAGCAGGAACTGTCAGTCGAGGAATTACTGGCGGTTATCATTCACAGCAGTAACGGCCGTGAGAGCAATCTGGCTGCCGCCAGACGCCTCTGTGGGGAATATGGCGCCCGGGCGCTGATTGAACGGCTGGAGGTCAGTGAATTCGCTCGACTGGCCAGGTTGAGCCGTCCGGTAGCAGCTCGTATCACTGCCGCGATTGAATTCGGGCGCCGGCTGTTTCAGCCTGATGGCAGTGACTTTCCCCTGATCCATGGGCCCGCGGATATTTATGCATATGTATGGGAGATGAAGCGGCTGCGTCAGGAACAGTTTCGCTGTCTCTACCTGAATACCGGCAACCGGATTATTGCTGACCGGACGATATCAATAGGCTCGATCAACAGCAGCCTGGTGCATCCACGTGAAGTTTTCCATGGGGCAGTGCAATACTCCGCCAATGCGATGATATTGGTTCATAACCACCCCTCCGGAAATCTGGAACCCTCCAGGCAGGACCTGGATCTGACCCGTAAGCTTCAGGATGTAGCCAGGTTGTTCTCAATCAGCATTCTTGACCATATAATCGTGGGGCGGGAGGGATATTTCAGCTTCAAGGAGCATGGCAGGTTGTGATCAGTGCGGAAACAGGTGGGTCTTTACATCACTTTTTCCTGGGTGGGGGAGGACGCAATCGATCGAGGCGCAATCGTTGCCGCTCATCAAACAACCTTTTAGAGGCGACCCAGACAGCTGCTATCGTACCGAAACCGGCGCTGCAGGCTATCAGAAAGAATATCAGGATCTGGTATTTGACCGCTTCCAGTGGGGGGCTGCCGGCCAGGATCTGACCGGTCATCATTCCCGGGAGTACTACCAGCCCGGCAACCGACATCGCGTTGATAATCGGAATAAACCCGCTGCGGGCGCTGTCACGACGGGCTTCCTGTACAGCTTCGCCACCGGTTGCGCCCAGGGTCAGTTTCGTTTCCACAATGGCGCGCTGTTGCCAGACCGTCTGAGTGAAACGATCCATTCCGATAGCAATACCGGACATGGTATTGCCCAGCAGCATGCCGAGTAGCGGGATGGCGTACTGTGGCTCGTACCAGGGATCCGTGCCGATCATTAGTGTCAGCGCAATCGCAGTCAGGCTGAAAGCAGGCAACAACATGGCGGTCGCACCGATAGAGTATCCCCAGTGACCGCGGAAAGTGCGCTGTTGCCGCTGTCTCACTTCGCGGGCACCGACCAGCAACATGAAAAGCGCTATCAGGATTATCCAGATCAGTTGCACATGCGCAAACAGAGCCTTTAAAACCAGGCCTACCAGAAGCAGCTGCACAGTAGCCCGGGCAGCGGCAATCAGTATCTGACCGGCCATACCGACACGCAGGCGGAAAGCCAGCAGCGCCAGCAACAGGACCAGCACACCGGCAAGAGCTAAATCAGTTGGTGAGAGTGCCAGCACTGTCATTAGAGTGATATCTCCCGGATCTGGTTGTCCACGATATCAAAATGACGCGTGGCTACCCGCCATCTCTGACTTCTGTCATGCGTTACCCAGATTTTCACACCTCCTGTTTCACTGCCCCAATCATTCAGCAATCCCTCTACCAGTTGCCGGTTATCCTGATCGAGATTAGCCGTTGGTTCATCCAGCAATAGTACCCGGGGGCTGTTCTCCAGCAGGCGCAATAATCCGAGCCTCTGCTTCTCCCCGGCAGAGAGGCGATGGATATCCCAGGTAAGTGTGTGGTCTGAAAACCCTAGCCGGTGAAGCCTGTTCTTATCACAGCTGGAGAAGTGCTCGCCAACTGTCGGGAACCACCAACTGCTTTCTGAAGGAAGGAATCCTATCTGACGACGCCAGAGATGCGGTTCACAGTCATGGTAGTGGAGACCGTTCAGCAATAGCTCCCCCTCGTGGGAATCCAGATCACAGAGTGCGCGCAGCAGCAGCGTTTTACCAGACCCGGAAGGCCCGAACAGTGAGATGGTTTCACCCGCCTGGAGTTGTAGCTGGAAAGGTTGAACAGTGTAATACGCGAAATCGCGTAATTGGAAAACAGTCATAGAATTGCTATCAGGTGTTCAGTAAATACGCCGGAATTGTAGTATTATTATCAGGCAGTTGACATACAACATCACCAAAATATCTGCGTGAAGCCACTTTTTTGATGAAGCTGACCCTCTATACAACAGTACTGTCTGTATTCGCCACTTGTTAACAGGGGTAAGGATTCAGCAACGCTTTCAGAACACTATCTGGCATGGCCGAAGGCGTAATGTAAGGCCTTGCATCTCTATCCAGATCAAGGGCAATTGACTCTGACCGGAAGAGAGTATAACTTCTGTCTTCACAAACATGTCACAAATAACAGAATTGCCATGGCACATATCAGACCTCGGAAAAGCCTGGGGCAGAATTTTCTATCTGACAATTACTACATCGAACAGATTGTAGATGCTCTGAAGATAGCCCCGGATGACACTTTTCTGGAGATAGGCCCCGGTAAGGGGGTAATCACATCCTGGCTGCTGGACCGGGCTGCAGAAGTGGTTGCGGTAGAGCTGGACAGCAGGCTTTGCGAGGTCCTGCAGGACCGGTTTGGTGATCGGAAGAACCTCCAGCTGGTGCAACAGGACTTTCTCAAGTTCAACTTTGCTGATGTTGCGGCTGAGGAGGTGCGGGTGATGGGGAATATCCCTTACCACATCACCAGCGCGATTATGTTCCGGCTTTTCGAAGAGGCGGCAGATCCAGCAGGACCACCTGTCCGTGACCTTACCATCCTCATGCAGCGTGAAGTGGCACAACGTATCACAGCAGAACCGGGCACCAAAGCCTATGGCGTGCTGTCGGTGTTCAGCCGTTTGCATTCAACACCTGAAATCATTCTGAAAGTGCCCTCAGCGGCATTTACCCCACGACCCAAAGTCGATAGTTCCGTTATGCAGTTTCGCTTTCCCCGGCAACCGCAGCATGAAATCAGCGACATGAAACTGTTTCGCAAAGTTGTCAAGGTCAGTTTCAACCAGCGTCGAAAGACATTGCGCAACTCGCTCGGTTCTGTTCCGGAGTTCAAAGAGCAACTGAACAGGATAGACTTCGACTTGAGTTTACGTCCTGAAGCACTGCCCCTCGAGGAGTTCATCCGTTTGTATCACGAATTCCAGGAGGCCGGCCATGAATGAGGAAATCACCCGCGAGCTGGTCGAACAGGTTATCGAACTGTGCGATAATGGCCGCTGTGATGAAGTTGAAGAACTCCTGATCGGTTGGCATCCGGCAGATATCGCTCTGTTAATGAGCTATCTCGACGAGGATACCCTGCCCGCATTCATAGAGTTGCTGGAGGAGGAAACCGCTTCTCAGGTCATGGTTGAACTGGATGACGCGCGCCGTGAGCTGCTGTTCAAGCATCTGCAACCTGAGGTGCTGGCCGCCATCGTAGATGACATGGAATCAGATGAAGCGGCAGATGTTCTGCAGGAATTGTCCCAGATTGATGAAGACGCTCTGGCGACAGTTCTGGATAACCTGGGTGATGAGCAACGGGAGGAAGTGGACCGGCTGCTGGAGTATCCCGAGGACAGTGCCGGTGGTATCATGGCGGTCGAATTCGTGGCCGTCAATATAAACCTGACCGTTGAGGATGCAATCCAGGAGATCCGGCGTCAGAGGGACTGCGCAGACCGTTACTATCAGGTATTCGTGGTGGATGATAACTACCGGCTGATGGGGCACATCGAGTTGCAGGAACTGGTGATGGCTGAGGCCCATACTGCAGTCAGAGACCTGCTCGAAGAGGAACTTCTGAAAGTTACTCCCGACACCGATCAGGAGCGGGTGGCGCACCTGGCGCAGAAATATGATCTGATTACGGTAGCAGTTGTGGATGAGGATGATCACCTGCTGGGACGAATCACACCGGATGATATCCTGGAGGTAATGAAGGAGGAGGCTGAAGATGATATTGCGGCTATGGCTGGAACCGGTCATGAGGAGATAACCGATGTCTCAACTGTTCGTATCTCCCGGCAGCGGCTTCCCTGGCTGATCTTCGGATTGGCTGGTGGTGTGCTCGCTGCCTGGATCATGAGTTTCTTCGAGCACTCTCTGGCGCTGATGATGCAGGTTGCTTTCTTTGTCCCGGTGGTGATTGCCATGGGGGGGAATATTGGAATTCAATCCTCATCGATTGTAGTGCGCAGCCTGGCTACTGAGGATAAAATGTTCCCGCAGATGGCGCGGCGTTTGCTGGTAGAGTTGAAAGTGAGTATACTTAACGCGCTGATACTGAGCGCGCTGCTCTTTGCGGTGATCTTTCTATGGCAGGGTACACTGTTGACTGCTCTGGCTATTGCCGGCTCGTTGATAGTAGTTATTATTTTTGCTGCTCTGGTGGGAACGCTTTCACCATTATTGCTGGAACGGATGTCTATTGATCCTGCACTTGCGACAGGCCCCTTCATCACGATCTCTAATGATGTTGCCGGTCTGTTAATATATCTTCTGATTACTACCAGAATCCTGCTCTGATGTTAGTCAGGGAACAGGGGATACTGCTGCGCGCCTTCAAGTACAGTGAAACCAGTCTGGTTCTGCACCTGTTCCTGCGTGAGCGGGGAATGGTTTCGATAATGGCCAAAGGAGTGCGCAGGCGCGGTTCCCATCTGGCTGCAGTTCTGCAGAAGTTCGCTGAGATTGAAGTGCTCTTTTATTACCGTGATACGCGGGATCTGCAACAGTTGAAGGATGCATCGCAGCTGAGACAGTACACCGGTATCATAAATGACTATGACAAATTCGTTACCGGTTCGGTGATGATGGAGCTGCTGGACCGGGTGCATCCCGCCGGTGGTAATGACGGGGAACTCTATCAGCATGTGCTGGAAGTACTCGAGTTACTGGACAACTCCACCCGGCATCACTGGAACTATCTGTTCTATATTTTTTTGTATCACTTTCACCGTCTGGGGATAGTATTCCATCCACAACACTGTCTGGAGTGTGGATGTGATACACCGGAGTCCGGGGTGGATACTGTAGCTGTAGACCTGGCGCGGGGTGGGGTATTCTGTGCTGACTGTGCTCAGCGGGGGGAAGTGATAACTGTACCGGGGAATGTAATACGCGCAACGGAATACCTGCTGGGAGTAGCGCCGGCGGACATCAATCGACGTGGCATCACTGCAGATACAGCCAGAGAACTCTACCGGTTACTGGATCTTTACCTGCGCCGGCATGTTGATTATTACAGGGGATTGAAATCCGCTGAACTCTTATTCCGGTCTTCCGGATCGGAACATGAACAGAAAATTGAGAGTAAAACAGATACATCAGAGAGGGATGAAAATGGCGAAGAAAGCTGAAGAAACAGGTCTGGACAAGGTTGTCGCACTCTGCAAGCGTCGTGGTTTTGTCTTTCAGTCCAGCGAGATTTACGGTGGCCTGAACTCAATCTGGGATTACGGTCCTCTGGGAATTGAGCTCAAGAATAACCTGCAAAATCTGTGGTGGAACGCCATGGTCCATCAGCACGAGAACATCGTGGGACTGGATGCTGCTATCCTGATGCACCCTGATGTCTGGCGTGCGTCAGGGCATGTGGACGGGTTCAGCGATCCACTGGTCGATTGCAAGCAGTGCAAGAGCCGTTTTCGGGCTGACGATCTGGAGGGAGAAGTCTGCCCGGAGTGTGGTGGTGAACTGACTGAACCGCGCAACTTCAACCTGATGTTCAAGACCTTCATGGGTGCGGTGGAAGAGAAGGCTGCCACGATATTTCTGCGGCCGGAAACCGCGCAGGGCATTTATGTCAACTACCAGAATGTGATCAACTCTTCCCGCATGAAACTTCCCTTCGGTATTGCCCAGGTGGGAAAGGCATTCCGCAATGAGATTACCCCGGGGAATTTCATCTTCCGGACCCGTGAGTTTGAGCAGATGGAGATGCAGTTCTTTGTGACGCCCGGTGAAGATGGCACCTGGATGGAATACTGGCGCAAACAGCGCTATGATTTCTATCTCAACCTCGGTATCCCTGAGGAGAAGCTGCGGATACATGAACACAAGGGTGACGAACTGGCGCACTACGCCAAGGCGGCTTACGACATCGAGTATGAGTTCTCGTTTGGCTGGCAGGAGCTGGAAGGAGTTCATAACCGCACTGATTTCGATCTCGCCCGTCACAAGGAACACTCCGGTAAAAAGCTGGAGTATTTCGACGAGCAAAAAGGGGAGCGCTATCTGCCATACATCGTGGAAACATCCGCCGGATTGAATCGATCGATGTTGATGATTCTCGATAATGCTTACACTGAGGATGAGATTGGCTCTGAGAAAAGGGTCGTTATGAAGCTGCACCCGAAACTGGCACCGGTCAAAGTGGCTGTTTTCCCGCTGGTAAAGAAAGATGGACTACCGGAGATCGCCCGCAAGATCGTGGATGACTTGCGCCCGCATTGGAATTGCTTCTACGATCAGAGCGGTGCTATCGGCCGGCGTTACAGGCGTCAGGATGAGATCGGCACCCCCTGGTGTCTCACAGTGGATTACGAGAGCAAGGATGACGGTTGTGTCACACTGAGGGATCGTGATACATTGGAACAGGAACGGGTGAAGATTGAGGATCTGGCGCACATAATATTGGACAAAATGAAGTAGGCTCTACTTTTCTTTTCAGCAAAAAGAAAAGTAGCAAAAGAAGTGCTCGGCGCCCGGAAAGGCGTGAGGTGGCGTCTCTCGTAAGCTCGATCACCCACCAGCTCGCAGCATAATGCCCAAAGTATAGACCGTGTGATACGAGCGGGTTGCAGTGGGCCGGTATGCTGCATTGTCGCTTTCTGTTTTACATCGACGGATAGCAAATCGAATCCTGTTGCTCTAACATTGTAGCCAGAGCTGGAACCCGATCGACCTTACGGACGCCACGACCACCCCTTTATGGCGCCAGTATCCTGGTTGTCACATGTTACTTTGCTGTGGAAACCACCATACACACCACAATGGGACTCTGATGTTGTTAGAGAAGCCTTGTTCAACTTGCCGTGCATGCGGACTGATTGATCAGCCATATCCTGATCAACTGGCGCAAAAGCAGCAGCGGATGAGCGAGTTGTTCGCTGATTTCCTGCAACCAGAGCCGATTATTCCGGCACCGCAACCGCTCGGCTACCGTTTGACTGCCAAGTTGCGTGTCGCTGCTGACCCACTGCGGCTCGGCATTTATCGTCCCGGCAGCAGTGAAGTGGTCGATCTGTCTCACTGTCCGGTGCATCATCCCCTGATTAATAACACAATCAACACACTCAAGCTGCTGCTGGCGCAGTATGATATACACCTGTATGATCTGGAAAATGGAAGCGGCTTTTTGCGTGGTGTGATGTTGAGAGTTGATCCGCTTCTGGAAAGGGTAGGGGTTGTGCTGGTCACTACATCCCGCAAAAAGTATCACAACCGTGCCTGGAGACAACTGCTGGGTACTCTTAACAATCAAATCAAACCGCTCTACCTGCTGCAGAACTACAACGACACATCCGGTAATCGCTTTCTGGGGGCGCAGGAAAAACTCCATTCCGGTAGAGCGTATCACAATTTCCATTTCGATGGCAGGAATTATACACTTCCCGCCGCTGCTTTCAGCCAGGTGAACGGCAGACAGGCTGTCAGAGCATATGAATTGGTTATAGAGGCGGTTGGTGCAGGCAGGGGCAGGGTGGCGGAGCTCTACAGTGGCGCGTCAGTGACCGGGTTGGCGCTGAGTAGTACCGGGCGAGAAGTGCTGGCGGTTGAAATCGATCCGGAATGTGTTCGTGCAGCACAGAGGACTGCAGAGGAGCTGAAGCTGAAGGAGTTCCATGTTCTCGAAGGAGACGTCGATCAGCAGCTGGAAGCGCTCAGGCAGTTCGAACCGGAAACAGTTATCGTCAACCCGCCCCGTAAAGGATTGACCACGCAGCTTGTTGAGCTTCTTCCGGGTCTGGATTGTAAACGTATCGTCTACATGTCCTGCAATCCGCAAACACTCAGGCGGGATGTTGATGCACTGGCCGGAAGCTTTGCGCTAAGATCTGTGCAACCGCTGGATATGTTTCCCCAGACGGAGCATATCGAGGTGGTGGCAGTGCTGGTGGGGTGGGAACCGGCTGGACTCGTTTGATTCCCGTTCCTTTTTCCTTTGGAATTACCTCGATGTCCGAATAGATTGTTATCCGCTTTACGAGGAGAAGTGTCCGAGTGGCTGAAGGAGCACGCTTGGAAAGCGTGTGTAGGCTATCCGTCTACCCCGGGTTCGAATCCCGGCTTCTCCGTTAAATCACTTTAAGTACTTGTTTATTAAAGTGAAAAATTGTAAAATGATGGGGCGCGTTCGAAAAACGTTCCGCCCCATTTTTTTACGTCCGGAGGTTACGATGAAAGCACCTAGAATTAAGAAGCGGACATACCCCAGTGGTAATGTCTCCTGGCAAGTGCGCTATATGGAAAATGGTGAGGAGAAATTCCGTCAGTTCCAGAAAAAAACCGATGCTGAAAAGGCGGTAAGTGTCATTCATGCAAATCAGCTCAAGGGCAAATTGGGATTACCTGAGAGTTCCAAAGTAGCACTGAGCTTGTCCGATACTATAGAACAGTTGTTCCGGGATAAAAAGGAACGGGTAGCGACATCTACATTGAGCCGCTACAATATCTATGCCAGGCATCTCCAGGAGTTCCTTGCGAAGTACTTCCCTAACATCAACCAGATAAATCAGATCAAAAAGACTTACCTGGAGGAACATCTTGCTCAATTGAAGCGAGACGGTATCAGCAACAACACCATCAACGGGCACATCCGTTTTCTGAAGATACTTTTCAACTACGCGATAGCTGAGGAGCTGATCAGGATTAATCCTGCAGCAAAACTTCAGAAACTCAAAGTGCAAAAAGATGGAACTGTTGAATACTGGGAGGTGGAAGAGCTGAAGGATATCTTTGCTACTGTAGTGGAACACTGGCGAGATCCAATCCAGTTCCTTTATCTGACCGGGTTGCGGAAGGGAGAACTCATCAATCTCACCTGGAAGGATGTCACACTGGAAGGTGATCGTGGTGAGATTACAATCCAGTCGAAGGATGGTTGGGAAACCAAAACTAAAACCAGCCGCAAAGTACCATTATCTCCAGATGCAGTGGCGATTGTCAAACGCTGTAAGAAGTATAAAGAGCACAATTGGGTGTTTACAGGCCTTGAGGGCAGCCAGGTCCATCCGGACAGGATTTATCTTGCTCTGAAATATGCTCTGAAGAAGCTGGGATTAGCGGGGACCATTCACCAGTTACGCCATACATTTGCATCGCATCTGGTTATGAATGATGTGGGAATTGAGACTGTGTCACGATTGTTAGGTCATACAGATATCATGATGACAATGCGCTATGCGCATCTGGCACCATATAAAGCTTTAGAGGCAGTGAACAAGCTCACGCTGTAACTAAAAAACAGCACCAAGTTTCCCTGATGCTGCTTCGGAAGCTATTTCTCTTCCTTCACGGACTCCGTATCGGTCTTCTTACGCTTCCTTCCCAGAAAGATGTTGATGACGATCGGTCCGATGGCTGTTAGTGCTCGCAGTATGTGTTTCATGATGCTCCTTGTGGTTTGATTGTTTGTCACCTGGGTCGTTGAAATCGCGGTCGTTGACTTCCTTCATTCTCGCTTTGAACTCTGCTCTCATTTCTCGCACCTGCTGCAGTTCCTCCTTCGTTACCACTCGTTCCACATCCATCGTTACCTCCGCCCAGCGATAGCCGTTCTTTGCTGTGTCCTGCAGTTTGAAACGTGTGACAACTGCAAAGTAGGGTGCACCAGACTTAGCCAGTTTGCGCAGGTGAGATTTCCAGCGTTTGATGCTTGTTGGTGAGAGTGGGAAGACTACCAGGCTGGGTGTCCCTTTGGTCTGTGTCAGTATGAACAATCGAATCTTGGGTTTGCAACGTCCCTTACCGATTACTGATTCTGGACACTTCAGACAGGCTTCCGACAGGGACCTGTTTACAACCGGTACACCTTCGACAGCTGCACATTCAGGTAAGTGCTCACCTTCATTGAACAGCGCCCTGATGAATTGGGCCTGTATCACAATACCT
>CAZCRT010000036.1:6355-26067 GCA_964501185.1 uncultured Bacteroidia bacterium | reverse complement strand
CAAACAGCTGAATCACACATAAGGAATGGTGCGAAAGGTTTTGAAGACATACAAGTTAGTGCTGACTCAGGCAATCGCTACCTATGCTGACGAGGAAGATTACACTATTGCTCTGGATCTATTGATTGCAGAGCTGGAAGCAGCAGGATCAGACGAAGAGGAAATCTGGTGGTCAATTCAAGTCTTGTTGACCTACTATGAATCCACCGGAGAAGGTGGCATGTTGAGCAAGGATGACTCCAATGGCGGAGCACCGGTAATTATGGACGCCCGCTATGCACATCTGTGTGTGGAGACAGCGGAAGGGCTGATGACTCAGTTGGATCAGCTGTTGCATCCTGTCAGCGATGAGGAGAGTCCCGCTGTTGAGCCGGTTTCCTTCTCGCTACTGCCTAACTTCCCCAACCCGTTCAATCCAGTGACAACAGTATGTTTCATACTTCCGGAAGCCGGTATAGTTCAGGCCCGCATCTACAACATGCTGGGTGAGAGGGTGGCGGAGCCGTTGAATTCACAGCAGACGGCTGGTTATCACGAGTTCCAGTTTGATGGAACAGACCTGGCCTCTGGACTGAATTTTCTGAATCTGGAATGGAAAGGTGTGATCAGGAATCAGAAGATGTTATTAGTGAAATAGTCAAACGCCGATCTTCGACAGCGTTTGACCTGCTGTTTAAAGCTGACTGCTTACAGCAGCCGCTTAAACAGCAGCTAGCGGGTACATCAAAGCCCCGGTTATGCCCAGGTCAGGGTTAAAAGTGCTCTGGCTTTCAACATCCAGAGGCATTCTTAATGATCAGTTGCTGGAAATCTAAAAGTGGTTTTATTAGTTTCCATTAGTGTGAATTCGTGGTTAACACAACCGCTTGCGAACGCTGATCAGCACGAATAACAGCTGAAAGTGGATTCAAAAAAGACAAAAAAAACGGATAAATGGAATGCAGAAGCCAGGGAAGGGGAAGTTTCGCATTCCATTTATCCAGTGCCCAACCATTGAAGGAGATAAAATAAGAAGATCCCTGGCCTGTCTTCTACAAATACAACTATTATGCCAACAAACTGAACGTCGGTAAGTTATTGTTAATCATTAAGTGGCAGGATGTGACCTATGAATTCCTGTCGATACGAGAACAATAATTGTCCTCCAGATGCACGGAGTATGTCCGGTGATTGGTTCAGATTTGCCGGCACGCAAGAAGCTAATCAACTCCAAGCCTTTGCACCAGTTGACAGAGGAACCGCCAGTAACGCTCCACACTGTCTACCTCCACCAGTTCATCAGGAGTATGCGGATTGCGGATGGTTGGCCCGATAGCAATCATGTCAAGTTCAGGGAAGCGGGAGCCGATCAGACCGCACTCCAGCCCTGCATGGATGGAAAGCACTTCCGGCTCCTCGTTGAACAACTCCCGATATAGATCGAGAGATCGAGCCAGCAATGGCGAATCGGGATTCGGCTTCCAGCCGGGATAGCCATTACCCTGTGTGATATCAACAGCAAAGGCGCGTGCAATCTCACGTGTTCTGGCTGCCAGTCTTTCCAGGGAAGCAGCACATGAGGATCGATGTGAAAGCAGTATCTCCTGCCGGTCGGCAGACAGATTGACAATAGCCAGGTTGGATGAGGTCTCCACAAGACCCTCGATAGCGGCACTCATTTCCAGAACACCGTGTGGCAAGCTTGTCAGAAGCCCCAGCACCTGACGGGAATCAGCCTGATTGAGTCGCTGCCTGTCTGTTTCCAGTTGTTCGATCTGCAACTTCAGACCGCTGTCGCGCTGTTTGAAGATTTCCTGCTGCAGCTGAAAAGCTCTCTGCAGGGTGCTGATTGCGCGTTCACTGTCTTCAACAACAATCAGGGAGGTTGCACTGCGGGGAATGGCGTTATGCTTGGTTCCACCCTGAAAATCAACCAGCTGCAATTTCTGGCTTTCTCCCAGCAGGGAAAGAAGATCGACCATGATCCTGACAGCATTACCGCGACCTGTGTGGATATCGACACCGGAATGCCCGCCGGAAAGCCCATCAACAGTCAGCAGCAATGCTTTTGCATTCTCACCGGGTGTGAAGGGGAAGTGTGGTACAAGCTGGCTGTCTTTACCACCGGCACAACCAACACAGAGTACCCAGCTCTCCTCCGAATCCAGATTGAGCAGATAGTCTCCGCTGATAAAGCCCGGTTCAAGCGCCTGAGCACCGGTCAACCCGGTTTCCTCATCAACGGTGAACAGGGCCTGCAGGGGACCTGTCGGGATACTGTTATCTGCCAGCAGTGCCAGAGCAGATGCAGCACCTACTCCATTATCAGCCCCCAGTGTTGTATCACAGGCGGTGAGTATGTTACCATCTAACTGGAGTTTAAGAGGATCGGTATCAAAATCATGGTCGCTGCCGCTGTTTTTCTCACAAACCATGTCCATATGGCTCTGCAGGATAACAGCTGGAGAGTTTTCCATACCGGCTGCAGCGGGGCGGCTGATGACAATATTGCCGACGCTGTCTTCTTTCCAGGGAAGCTGCAGCTCCTCCGCCTGCTGTCGTAGCCAGCTGCGGATCTGATCTTCCTGCTTTGAGCAGTGAGGGATGGAACAGATTTCAGCGAAGTAGCGCCAGAGTGGCTGTGGTTCGAGCGTTGACAGAAGCTGCAGATTGTCGGACATGGTTCCCTCAGTATTACAGTTGTGAATAGCTATTTGCGAACGCGGTTAGATGCTATCAGTCCCAGCAACAGAAATGCAAGGTGTGGTGACCAGGCAGCAGCTACAGGTGAGAGAGCACCATGATAGCCCATATTACGGAACAGCAATATGGAGCCATAGAAGAGGAAGCTCACCAGCAGGCTGACACCGAAACCTACAGCAACCACTCCTTTACGGCGTGAGGCAGTAAACGGCAGGCCAAACAGCACCATGATGGCACAGACAAAAGGGGTGGCCAGTTTAGATTGCAGATCCACTTCCCATTTTCCGGTTGTGGCACCACTCAGACGCAACCGCTGGATGAAGTCACGCAGCTGAGCAAAGTTCATCTCCATCGGATCAAGTTGAGTACTGGCAAGATCACGAGGAGTGATCTGCAGTTTGACAGTATCCAGACGCACAAATTGATAAGCGGTAATCGAATCACTCTCGAAGTAACGTATCACACCATTATGGAATGCCCAGGCAGTGGAATCACTGCTACCGGATGGGTCAAACTGCAACTGTGCGGCATCAATCCTGAACTCGATGTTGCGAACTTCTTCAGCACTGTCTGCTTCAACAATCCGCTCGTAGTTAATCTGGCGTCCGCGTGACTCAGGAATATCGTAGTGTCCCATATGCAGTATGCCAACGGTGCCATTCTGAATATATACCTGTCCCAGGTTGGTCTTGAATTTGCGCTTTGCCTTAAGAATATATTCCCGATAGATGTCAAGCCTTTCCCTGTTTGCATCTGCAACCAGTGATTCACCCAGGTAGAGCACCAGCAGAGACAGCAGTATACCATGGAAAAAGAAAAGCCTGATGATGCGCCAGAGAGAAATACCGGACCCCTTAACAGCGTCCAGCTCCCCATGTCGCGCCATACCACCCAGCACCATCACCAGGCTGAGTAGAATTGCAATCGGCATCACCAGGTAAATGATCTGTGGTATATAGAGTTCATAGTAGAGGATCAGGCTGGTAGTGGGAATCTCGCTGTCAAGGAAATGGTTGAGGTTTTCCATCAGGTCAATCGTAAGAAATATGACGATTACCGCCAACAGCATGAACAGCAGTGTGAAGTAAAACTTGCGTAAAAAGTAGAGTGAAATCAGCGGCATTTCATCGTCTCACATTTTCGTTGTTTCCAGACTGACCTGCTCGACGTCTACGAAATGTGAGTTGCCAGGGGCTACCCTCACGGATTGTGCTGTACAGCATATATATCCCGAAACCACCCATCAGTACATTGGGTAACCACATGGCTACAGCCGGTGATACAAAACCTCGATCCGCCAGATCTTCACCACCCATCAGGAACATCCAGTAGATGAGAAAGAAAGCTATCGAAAGTCCGCTGGAGAGGGCCATGTTTCCCATGCCGGCACGTACACCCAGGGTTGCGCCGATCAGGACGAAGATCACGCAGGCGACAGGTATGGAGAACTTCTTGTGCACTTCAACTTCATATGAACGAATACGGCGGGCATTGCGCTCCGGGTGCTCCTGCCAGTGTTGAATCCGCTCCATCATCTGTGCTATTGTAAGTTCCCGGCTGCCTCGATACTGTGATACATTAGACTGGAGTAGCATATCAGGTGCCTCTATGCGAAAGCAGGCACTGTCATACGAAATCTCCGCATAGTTTTCACGTTGATTCAGGTCGATGCGGTGGATTTCCCCCCTCAACAATTGCAGGTTGAACTCTGCACGCTCTTCATCAAAATGCAGCCGTCCCTCCTCTGCCAGAATTGTGGCACGCCGGGTTTTCTCCGATTCATCGAAAATAGTCAGCTGCAGCATTTCCCCACTGTTGTGGTCGATCTTCTTTGCCAGAAAGACATAACCGGGAATATCAAATTGAAAAACCGACTCCTCCATTTTCATGGTAGGTTGTTTCTGATAGATACTCTTGCGCAGCATCTTTGCCCGGTGATTGAATGAAGGCAGGACACTGTTATTGAAAGCTATCAGCAAACCGGTCAGGATAACTGCCAGCAGGAAAATCGGGCGAATAAGTGTCCACAGATTGATACCGGAAGATTTCAGCGCAGTAATCTCGTTATCACCTGCCAGTCGCCCGAAACCCATCAGAGTGGCAATCAGCACTGCCATCGGCACTGCCAGAGCAATAATCCAGGCCATGTTCAGCAGAAAGTATTCCAGGATAACTGTGCCGGACAGCCCTTTGCCCAGTATCTTACCCAGCACCTGAAAGGCAAAATTGAGTGTGAAGATGAAGACAATCAGCAGCAACGATCCGAAAAACGAAGCAGCGTGTTCCCGAATCAGATAGCGTGTAAGCAGTCGCATCAGTTACGATTTCCACTGAAATAAATGCCGGTGTCAGGAACCAGGTAAATCGCACCACCATCAGGCAGCAGACCGGTCAGTTGCAGCCTGTAGTATTTTTGAAGGTTTTCAGCAAGGGTGCTATCTGAAGTAGTAGTACTTGTGAATTCCATCGTGCCATCCTTCAATTCAAGCAGCTGGACTTGCACCTGCTGCAGAAGTATCTCAATATCACAGCAACAGTATACACAACTACCGGTCAGTTTCCACCGTTTTGTCATTGTCTGCAATCATCGCTTTGCCTGTTTCCCCAGTGCGGTCAAAGACGAATTGCAGCATTATCGGACCGATGATCTGGTTGATAACAATGGCAGCCACAATAATCTGTTTGAGGAAACCACCTGCCTCCGGAAATTGCTCTTCGAGCAGAAGGACAAAGCCGAGTGATACACCGGCCTGTCCGATGAATCCCATCCAGGCATACTTGCGAACCTGTGGCTCCATGCTGCTTATACCAACGGCCCAGCGAGTAGTTATAAACTTGGTCAGGATCCGGGCGGTAACGAGCAACAGCGCCAGTGGCCAGGTCGCAGTCAGGCGGGTGAAGTCAAGTCCAGCACCTGCGAGTGCGAAGAATACCAGAAACAGTGGCAGAGAGGCCTTTTCAATAGTTCCCTGAAAAACTGATCCCCAGCGGGAGAAATTAGCAATCAGAAAACCACCGGTGATTGCAACCAGCAGGGGGTCGAGATGGAAGTCCCTGGCAAGATCGACTATCAGCAGCCCAAGTCCCAGCATGAGAAGTGTGTGATGTTTTGTGAGATAGCGCAGGATGAGAATTCCAATCGCTCCTGCCAGAACTCCACCAAGTAGTGATATCCCCATTTCCAGCAGCAGGCCCGGCAGGTGGGGAGAAGCCATTTCACTGGCAAGAAGGGGACCGACCATCGCAACTGCCACTGTGAAAATCAGAATTACCACAACATCCAGTACCATGGTTACACCGAGGACAGTATCCTTCACAGGTCCCCTGGCGCGGGCTTCGACAATTACGGCAACTGTGGTAGATGGTGAAACAGCTATTGCAATAATACCGAGCAGCAAAGACATAGCTGCGATCTGAGCGGATGTAAACGACTGAAGCGAGGGCAGGTAGAGCAGCAGTGGATAAAAGAGCCCGGCTACAATGATCAGCCCGGCTACAACCTGCATGAATACAACCCAGCTCAGACCCGTCAATCTTTCACGCAACATCGACAGTTTTAACTCTGCACCTGCGAGTAGCGCTATGAACGTGAGAGCGGTTTCATTGATGAAACTGAGATTCTGAAGGATGTCATCCTGTACCAGATGCAGCAGATCCGGGCCGCAGATAATACCGGCAAGCAGGTAACCGGTAATGCCGGGCATACGGAACCGGCGAACAAGAGAACCTGCTACAGTGCCTGTGAGAATCAGAAATCCGAAAACCATCAGCGATCGGGCGGGTAGATTTACCTGTGATACAAAACCCAGGTTCTGTAGCAGGAGCATTATAGCAAGCAGACCCAGCAGTACGATCAGTTTCATCGGCGCCACCCTCCGAGCAGAAGTGGTGCCAGATAACTGAAGAAGATAGCTCCCAGTAACAGCAGCTGGAATACTGCCGCTGCGGTGGAATCACCATAAGTCTGGAATTGATGAACTGCCAGCGCCAGCGTCAATGCTCCCTGGGGCAGCATAAAACGATCCGTGCTGCGACAGTGTTGTGGTAGCAGGGTGTTTGCCAGGCGATTACCGGCCACTTTTCCAAGTATGCGCAGAGTCAGGTACACAAGCAACAGGGGAACCAGCCCGGAAATCGGGATATTCAGCAGGGCGCCTGCCAGAATCAGAAGCAGCATGAATACCGGTTGATCGTAGTGTGAAAGAAGAGTAAACAGCCTTGATGCCTGTGAAGAACTGTTGGCTGTGACAATACCGATCACCAGTGCAAGCAGCAATGGTGAAAGCTGAAGATAGTAAGCCAGTCCGGCGGCAAAGATGATGATACCGGTTATTGTAGCCAGAAAACCGGCTTCATCTTCACTGTGATATGAGAAGAAAGTTGTAGCAAATCCCATTAAGATTCCCAGTACCAGTGTCAAACCGATCCAGTGGAGTGCCGGCAGATGAAGCAGTCCTGTGGCTGGCCGGAAAACGGTATACAGGATGCCGACGGCAACAATGGATGTAATACGGCCAAAATTGGCGAAAAATAGAGCGGTGCGGAAACTGTGCTTGTTGCGAATCAGTGTGAGACCGGACACCTGAATAATCTCCGGTGCGGTAGAGAGGCCGATAGCAGCCAGCATGGCAAACATTCGCCAATGGGAAAAGGGCGCAAACAGGTCTGGATAAATGCGCTGGAAAAGAACAAAACCGAGTAGAATGACTAACAGCGAAACCACAGCCTGTATCTGGCTGCCGACCGCAATACGCCAGGGTGTCCTGCGCAGGTGATGCCAGCGTAGTTGCAATCCAAGCACCATGCCAACCCAGCCCATAAGCAGCTCGGTGACTGGTTTCAACTCCACCAGCGTTGTCTGACTGATCAGATTGATACCATGAGGTCCGATCAGGATACCGGTGAATAGAAAAAGTGTACTGGTGGTGAAGAAAAGACGCCAGGAGGGCAACGATTTCAGTCTCGCAAAAAGACGTGAAGAACCTGCCAGTGAAATCAAGACGATAATAACCAGCAGGTAAGTAAGCTTCATTCTGCTCCAGGCTTGGTAATTAAGCTGTAAATAAGTAGGGTGCTATAGATGGAAAGCCCAAGAAAAAGCTGGTAATACAATGCAGGTGGGTGTTGGCTGCCTGTTTATTACTGTTATATTGTTCATATCATGATATTCACGCGCAAGTGAGGTGATTATGCGGAAAATTGCCATGTTGATTCTTTTTCTGTCAATGATTGCAGGTCAGGCTCACGCCCGGGAAGTTCTGGGTGATACATTGACAATATCAGACCGTCAGCTTATCTACCTGTGGGGAACGCATCAGGAGCGGGGATATGCCAACGGATATCTGCTGGGGGAGCAGATTCTGGAGGTCTTTGAAGAGTACTTCCTCGATTACTACCTGCAGGGGTCCGCTGCAACCTATGCCTATCTGCGGGGATATTTTCTCCAGCACTTCCAGGTAGAGGACAAATATCATCAGGAAACAGATGGAATAGTGACCGGGATGCTTGATGCCGGTCTCGATCCATGGTGTGAGCTGCTGGGACGGGATCTCGATGCTACAGATATTCTGGTTGTAAACGCTATAGTTGATTACAGAGCACTCAGTCGTTTGCCGGAAATACCACAGTTACCGGACCTGGGCTGTTCCAGTATTTCCAGCTGGGGGGAAACGACTGCAGCTGATCCACTGCTGGAGGGTGATCTGGTATTCACCCGACTGCTGGACTGGTCGCCTCACAGTGTACTGCATGAGAACCACCTTCTGATGATACATCTTCCCTACGAGGAGGATGAGCAACCCTGGATCTCCTTTACATTTCCTGGCCTGATTGGCGCTCTCTCGGCTGTCAACCAGGCCGGCGTGGGTGCTTTTCTGAACATGGGTAACTATCATACCGGCAACACGCAGGAGTTACTGCATCCGGTGCTGTTGTCGGTTCGTAATGGTATTGAAACTGCTGACTACAATCAGAGCGGGCAATGTGATACAGCAGATCCTGCTGCTGCACTGATGGATCAACTGCAACTCAGTGGTGTTCTTGTTCATCTGGTGGGAATGCTTCCGACTGAACCGGAGATCATCGAGTGCAATCTCTCCCAGGGCCAGGCGCAACGAGACATATCTGACAACACTGTAGTGACCGGTGATAATCTCGTGGCTACAAATCATTTCCGCACCCTGTATTCACCTGCATATTGTTACCGCTACGACAACATTGTGGATTCACTGGTGAGTGATCCTGACATTTCAGCTCTCAGACAGTGGGACCTGCTGGGAGGCGCTGCCGGCAGCTGGTCAAATCTGCAGGCGATTCAGTATCAGCCGGCAACCGGTGAACTGCTCTGGGGAGTTTCAAATCACCAGTATGCAGGCTATCAGGATACTCCGGTGCAGTTCATGCTTGATGAACTGTTCGCCTGGCTGGAGGTGAGTTCAGAGCCCGTGCTGCCAACCGGTATTGGATTCAAAGTCTATCCTAATCCA
Source organism: uncultured Bacteroidia bacterium (assembly GCA_964501185.1). Classification (GTDB taxonomy): domain Bacteria; phylum CAIWAD01; class CAIWAD01; order BS150m-G50; family BS150m-G50; genus BS150m-G50. The sequence continues at coordinate 16,900 of CAZCRT010000036.1, read as the reverse complement.
GGCAACGCACAATTTCAGCTGACCTTTAATCTGGAGCGATCAGCCAATGTGAAACTCGTCCTGCATGATCTTCTGGGGCGAAGGGTAGCGCTGTTACTGGACGAACCATGTCCCGCTGGAAAGCAGAGCCTCCGTTGGCAGGCACGAGAATATCCATCCGGAATATATATCGCCACACTGATTGCAGGAGAAGAGTTCACAGCCGAAAAGCTGTTGCTCATCAAGTAACGGACATCATAACAAAGCGAGGTAATCGTGATTCAACCGCATAGATTTATCCACAGTTTCCTGTTAACAGTAGTCGCCTTTATCACACTCCTGCTGAGTCATCCGGCTAATGGTGACACTGCCCTCTGGTTGCGTAACCCGGCAATCTCACCGGACGGCAGCAGGATTCTCTTCTGTTACGGGGGTGACATCTACAGTGTAGGCAGCAGTGGAGGTAATGCCCTGCCGCTAACTGTCAGTGAGGCACATGATACCGGTCCTGTGTGGTCAAGGGATGGTATGTCAGTTGCCTATGCCTCTGATCGCTATGGAAACTTCGACGTTTTTACTATTCCTGCAGCCGGTGGCAGCGCAACACGTCTCACATATCATTCCGCATCTGATTTTCCCAGTGACTTCTCACCTGATGGCAGGAAAGTGGTTTTTACCTCTTCAAGACTTGACAGACAAACCGCGGTTGTTTTTCCCAGCCGGGCAATGTCGGAACTCTATCAGGTGGCGGTAGATGGTGGTGCACCGCAGATGCTGTTCACTACCCCGGCCATTGATGCACGCTGGAATGCATCCGGGGAGCGGTTGTTGTATCACGATCGTAAAGGTTATGAAGACGATTATCGCAAGCATCACCTCTCATCAATCGCCAGAGATATCTGGCAGTATGATGTAACTACCGATACACATTCCCGGCTTACCGATTTTCCCGGTGAGGATCGCGAACCGGTCTGGGGTGAGAATGAGGAATCCTTCTACTATCTGTCTGAAGCTGGTGGGGCTACTGAGGAATGGGGAGGACATTCTAATGTCTGGATCTATGATCTAGCCACTTCAGCAAGTCAGCAGTTAACACATCACCAGCAGCATCCGGTCAGGTCATTAAGCCGATCTGATAATGGTGATATATGCTACAGCTTCAACGGTGAACTTTACCTGCTGGAAAATGGAGCAGCTGAACCCCGGCGGTTGTCTGTTTCCGTCAACTACGATGTAAGACAACCGGAATTTGAATTTGTCAAACAGAACAGTGGTATTACCGAGATGTCTCTCTCACCGAACGGGCGGGAGATTGCGTTTATCATTCGCGGCGAGTTGTATGTTACGGCTACTGATCACGATGCGACCCGACGTATTACCGATACACCGGAGCAGGAACGATCGGTCAGTTTCAGTCCGGATGGACGGGAGCTTCTCTATGCTGCGGAGCGGGAGGGAAGCTGGAATCTCTACCGGGCCCGATTGTCCCGCGATGAGGATTCCTATTTCCACTGTGGTTCAAACTGGCTTGAGGAACCGGTACTGGTTTGTGATACAGATGTGTTTCAACCATCATTTTCACCCGATGGCAGGGAAATCGCTTTTCTGGAAGAGCGTACTACATTGCGGGTGCTTAATCTTAAAAAGAACACTGTTCGTACGGTTTTACCCGGTGGCCTGAATTACTCCTATGCTGATGGTGATCAATGGTATCAATGGTCACCTGCCGGTGAATGGTTCCTGGTGGAGTATCTCGATAAGAATCGCTGGTCGGGAGAAGTGGGGTTGCTGGCAGCGGACGGAAAGTCTGAGCCTGTTAATCTCACCCTGAGCGGTTATGAGGATTATCATCCACGCTGGATCGGGGATGGCAGTATGATGATCTGGCTATCTGATCGTTATGGCATGCGCAGTCACGGCAGCTGGGGATCGCAGATGGACGCCTTCGCTCTCTTCTTTACCAGAGAAGCATGGGATGAATTCAAACTCGATCCTGCTGAATACGCACTACTGAAGGAACAGCGTGGTGATGATGATGATGAGGAGCATAAAGGAGATCATGAGGAGAGGGAGAAAGAGGAACGTGATACAAAGCGAAACCGGTTCACTCCACCGGAGTTGCCTGACCCTCTTGAGCCTGAACTGGATGGAATTGAGGAACGTCGCGCTCGTATGACCCGTCATTCAGCGCGAATGACAGACACCTTGATGGATCCGGAAGGTGAGATGCTCTACTACCTGGCGCGTTTTGAGAAGGGGTATGACCTCTGGCAGTATGAGCGCCGGGAGGGTGAGATAAAACTACTGGCAAAATTGAAAGCGAACCGGGCCGGTAGCCTGACCTGGGATCAGGAGCAGAAGAGAATCCTTCTTCTGGCAGATGGTGCTGTTCTTCAGATCAATCCACAATCCGGTGAGCAGGAAACCATATCGTACAACGCTGAAATGAGATTGCGGACAAATGAAGAGCGGGAATACATCTTCGATCATGTCTGGCGACAGACACTGAAGAAATTCTATGTGAAGGATATGCATGATGTGGATTGGGAATTCTACCGTGACAACTACAGACGTTTTCTGCCACACATAAACAACAACTACGACCTTGCCGAGATGCTCAGTGAAATGCTGGGTGAACTTAACGCTTCCCATACCGGTTCAGGCTACCGGCATCGAGACCCGGGTGGTTCTACTACTGCTTCACTGGGGATCTTCCCTGATCTTGAGTGGGAGGGTGCCGGTGTACTCATAGCTGAGATCATTGAGAATGGCCCATTACAGAAAGCGGAGAGTCGTATTGCTGCCGGGACAATAATCGAGAAGATTGAAGGGCAGGTGATTGAGGCCGGGGTAAACTGGTATCCACTTCTGGATCATCGTGTGGAAGTACTCACCACTTTATCCCTGTTCGATCCTGAAAGCGGTGAACGCTGGCAGGAAATTGTAAAACCTGTATCAGCCGGCACCGAACGCGAACTTCTGTATCAACGCTGGATTGATTCACGCAGGGAAGAGACGGAGCAACTGAGTGAAGGCAGGATAGGTTATGTGCATGTGCGTAACATGTCTGATTACAGTTTTCGTGAGACATTTGCTGAGATTCTGGGCAGGCAGAGCGGGATGGAGGCGCTGGTCGTGGATACGCGCTTTAATGGTGGCGGTAACCTGACCGACGACTTGGCAACCTTCCTCAGTGGTGAACTCTATGCCCGTAATGTCCCGCGTGGCCAGCAGATAGGTGGTGAGCCCTGGGAAAAGTGGTACCGGCCGTCTATTGTGATCATGTGCGAAGGTAATTACTCCGACGCTCACTACTTCCCCTGGGCCTATCGGGAACTGGGGATAGGGGAGCTGGTTGGAATGCCGGTTCCGGGAACTGCCACTTCGGTATGGTGGGAGACGCAACAGGACCGTTCACTCTATTTCGGTATTCCGGAAGTGGGAATCATCGACAACAGGGATCAATATCTGGAGAACCAGCAGCTGGAACCGGACTACCTGGTCAATAACGATCCTCAATCTTTGAGTGAAGGCCGTGACCGGCAACTTGAAAAAGCTGTAGAGGTACTACTGGACCAGCTGGGGGAAGAAGGCGGCAACTGATCCTTCAGAAGTACTGTACCAGAGTGAAAAACGGCGACAATCGCACCTGAGATTGTCGCCGTTTGCATTATCTACCAGCTCTGTTCTACTCAGACCTATTCCAACCCCACCTCACCCAGAGCCAGATTCCAGTCAAACCAGGCGTTCAGGTATTCCCAGGTAGCTGAATAGTAACCCAGCCGGGCGTTGTCCAGATAGAGTCTGGCGTCTTTCAATTCCAATTGTGTGACAAGACCACTCTCAATACCACTTTCGGCAATCGCAAAAGCGCGTCCAGCGGTCTCACGGGTTGTCTCAGCAGTGATAATCCGGGCGGATGCTTCCTGTAACCGGAGATGAATATTCATCAGTTCGTTCTGTATGTCACGCTCCAGACGCTCAATACGCAGCTGATTCTTGCTGAGTTCCAGACTGGATCTCTGTATACGGGCGCTGGTATAGCCACCGCTGAAAATTGGAATATTCAAAGTCAGTCCGGCTATCCAGCTGTTATTACGTTCCTTATCGAACACAAAATCGTCAGACTGGGAGCGATAGCTGTAGATAAAGCTGCCACTGAGACTGGGAAGATAGTTAGAGCGATCAGACCTGATACCGGTTCGCCGCAATCGCTCTTCCCATTTGAGTGCATTGTAATCAGGCCGGGTTTGTAGTACTTCTTCAAGTTCCGGCAGTTGCGGGAGCTGTGGCAGGTTCTCAAGATCCCCCTGCAGTTCCAGTTCTCTGGAGATCGGCCAGCCGGCCATTTGACGGAGGTTGTTATAAGCTACTTCGAGATTGCGTTCAGCTCTGGTAACTTCCGGTAGCAGACTCTGCCAGCGGACTTCCGCCTGCATCAGGGCAAATTCAGAAGCGAGGCCACTCTCCCGGCGTGACTGCATGTTCAGGAAGTTCTCTTCCGCGTTTGCAGTTGCGGCACGGGTGATTTCCAGAACCTCCTCCAGTAACAGTGTACTGTAAAAGGCTTTCCGCGCCCAGGTAAGTATACCCTGTCGAGTGGCATTGTAGATCTCACCGGTCAACTCCCTGTACTGGCTGGCAGCTTTGAGAGCGTAGCCTACATTGAAACTGAACAATGTCTGGCTCAGAGCAACATTGAAAGCGTACTCATTGTTCTTGTTGATCGGAAAACTCATAGGTATATCGATAATGTTTCCCAGGCTGTCAGCAGTCGGCATCTCCACATACATGTAATTGCGCTTGAGATTGCGGTTGTAACTGCCCTGAGCACCCACTTTCGGAAGTGCCAGCGACCGCGCTTCCCGCTTCTGAACTGTGGCGAGTTCCAGATCATGCTGCGCCAGATGGAGGTCGGGATTGTGCTGGTCTACAGCCTGCAGAAAAATATCAATCGTACAACTGTTGGCATTCATCTGATCAGGATGCAGAAAAAGCAGGATCAGGATTGGATAAATGAGCTGTTTCATGATACATCTCCTTTCCGGGCTTCTACTTCAACTGCGGCTTGCCTGCCTGATCGGCTGAAGAGATTGTAGACTACCGGTATCAGCAGCAACCCCAGCAGTGTGGAGCTGATCAGTCCACCGATACTGACTATACCCATCGGTTGCCTTATTTCACGTCCGGCAGCACCCAGGCCCAGAGCGAGCGGCATCATACCGAGGATAATCGCCACGGTGGCCATGATGATGGCTTTCAGCTTGATGGGGCAGGCTTCGATAAGTGCTTCCCGCAGCGGCATCCCCTGTTTACGCAGGATATTTGTGTAGTCGAGCAGGAGAATTCCGTTATTCACCACGAGTCCTACCAGCATGATGATGGCCATCATTGAGATGGTGTTAAATGTCTTGCCGGTCAGGAACATCGCAACCAGAACACCAACCAATGCCAGCGGAACGGTTCCCAGAATCAGAAGCGGTTGCAGGAAGCTTTCCAGGATAGCCGCCAGCAGCATGTAGGTCAGAATAATCGCGATCAGCAGTGTTTGCGACATATCCCTGTTTGTCTCCTGCATCATCTTGGCGGTTCCACCCCAGTCTGATCGATAACCCTCAGGCAGATTCAGAGCTGCAACCTGCTCGTTGATCAGATTCACCATATCACCCAGCACGAAACCGGGCGCCAGATCGGATTTGAATTCAATCGCCCGCGATTTGTCTTCACGGGTAATCTTGCTGAAGCCCTTGCCAAAGCTGATATCGCACAACTGTGCCAGGCGATAATTACCGTTATATGATGTTACTGTCAGGTTGCCGATCTCTTCCGGTGTATTGCAGGATTCATCAGCCAGCATGACCCGGATATCGTATTCCCGGCCTGCCTCCCGATACCTGGTGGCGATAACCCCTTCGACAGCGGACCTCAGTGTCATGGCCAGATCGAATACTGTCAGACCGGCACCGGCCAGACTGGTGCGATCAGGTACCAGTTCGATTTCAGGTTTACCGGCCCGCGATCCTGTTCGTACATTCACCAGCCCTTCGATTTGCCCCAGTCTCTCTTTGAGATCAGCAGCATACTCCTCCAGAACATCCAACTCCTGTCCCTGCAGGGAAAAGCCTATCGCTGCGTCATCCGGACCGCCGGAAGAGGAGGAACCGGAAACGCGGATGACAGCATTGGGTATATCGGCCAGATCTGCCATTAACAGGCCGGCAAATTCCCCCGGCGAAATATCACGCTCTTCGGTATCTATCATCTTGACCTGCATACGGGCCATGTTGGTTCCAACATCGAGCTGGCCGATTGCTCCCAGCCGGGTGAGCAGGTGTGTAATCTCAGGATGATAACTGATACGCTGCTCAACCTCTTTCAACAGCGCCGCTGTCTCTTCAAGATTATAACCCTCCGGTAGTTCTACTTCTATGCTGACAATACCGTCATCCATGGAGGGCATGAATTCGAAACCGACTTTGCCCCCCAGTGGCATTGAAGTAACGAAAATTGCCATGGTCAGCAGAATCAGCAGGAACCCATAGCGCTTCTTCGAAAGCAGGAACTTGAGTAAACGGCCATAGATACGCTCCCAACTTCTGAACCATCCTTCAAGAACGGCCCCTAAACGGTGTTTTTTGGTATCATGTTCAGGTAGAATCAGTGATGCCAGCATTGGTGTCAGTGTGAAGGAAACCAGCAGTGAAAAGAGAGTGGCAAAGGAAACCGTGAGAGCGAACTCCTTGAAAAAGCGTCCCACTATACCGGACATAGCCGCGATAGGCAGGAATACAACCAGGTTGGTAAATGCGGAAGCGATCACAGCCACAGCTATCTCGCTGGTTCCTCTGCCTGCTGCCAGCCGCCTGTTGTGCCCCATTCCCTTGTGCCTGAAAATATTCTCCAGTACTACCACCGAGTTCGCAACCAGTATTCCCACCGAAGTGGAGAGCCCCATCAGCGTCATTATATTGAGCGAGAAGCCGGCAATCCGCACCAGCAGCAGGGTTGAAATCAGCGACATCGGCATCACCAGGCCAACAATCAGCGTGGAGCGCCAGTCGTGCAGGAAGAATAGCAGCACGAGTCCCGTAAACAGAACACCCAGCCAGACATTACTCATCGTATCATTGACAGTGCTGACTACAAAGACAGATACATCCTGAACTATTCGGAGCTCACAGGAGGCGGGCAATTCCTCTGCCAGCTCCGGCAGCATTTCGCGAACACCATCAGCCAGGTTCACAGTATTGCCGTCGGCGCTTTTAACGATGGAAAGCAACACTGCGCCCTCCATTCGCTCACCGGTTTCACTGTTGAGATAAGTTGTCCGCTCCCGCACTTCAGTATGGTGATCCACAATGTCTGCAATCTGTCCCAACCGTTTGGGGCCGCATGCAGTGGGAACCTCGAGGTTACGCAGCAGGTCCAGGTCACTGATTTCACCCTGCAGGCGGACAGCAAGCTCCTGGTTTTCCAGTTGAAACTGCCCACCCGGCATATTCATGTTCTGAGCGGCAATCATCCGGGCCAGTTGACTGAGCGAGACAGAGTGGCTGAAAAGAGTGCGGTTATCCAGCTGCACCTGTATTTCCCGTTCCTGACCACCAATCACATTAACCTGTGCGGCACCTTCAATCTGTGAGATACGGTCTACAAGCAGGTTATCCGCCAGATAGCGCAGATCTGTCTGTGGAATATCTCCGGTGAGAATGATGTCAATTACAGGAAAGGCGTTCATATCGAACTTGCTTACAACAGGTGGTTGTGAGTCGTCAGGCAGTTCACCCAGGATCTGGTTGGTCTTGTCTTTCACCTCCTGGTTGGCCAGATCGGCGCTCTTGCCCAACTCGAATTCGATGATTACATATGATACTGCTTCCAGTGAATAGGAGGTGACCTTCTTGACCTGGCTGATAGTAGCGATAGCGTCTTCCAGCGGTTTGGTCACCTGCGTTTCAATTTCCTGTGGACCGGCTCCCGGGTAGATAGTCATTATTGACACATAGGGGATCTCGACCTCCGGCATGGTGTTGAGATTAAGTGTCATCCAGGAGAGGCCGCCGAAAATCAGGAACACCACCAGCAGCATTGTGATCATGATCGGTCGCTTGATGGATAGATCGGAGAGAAACATTATTCCCCCTCCGGTTGCCGCTTGATGTTGTCACCATCCCTGAGCATCTGCTGTCCGGTAGTAATCAGTTCGTCACCAGCGTTTAATCCGGCAGTGATTTCCTGTAGCAGACCCTGGCGCCTTCCCGTGGTTACCGGTTGCTGCTTTGCCTGATTACCCTGAGCGAGGAATACTACCGTTCCCGCATTGGGGTCATCTACCAGGTATGGATATCTGATGGAAAGAGCCGCCGGGTTATGATAGGTGCGGATGCGCAGTTCAACCGTGACACCCGGTTTAAGTATATTATCCGGATTGGCAAAGAGCAGGGTGGTACCGAAACCACCATTGTGATTATCAAACGCCTGATCAAGCTGTGATACATTGCCACTGAATGACATCCCCTGCCAGAGCAGATCCGCAGGTGCACCGGTCTCTGTCTGCAGGAACTCCTGTTCGCTGAGCCAGACTGTTACCCGCATAGTGTCTGTACGTGCAATTGTGAATAGCAAATCGTCAGGACCGACGTTGTCAGAAGGCTGTACAACCAGCCGGGTCAGATGACCACTGATCGGAGCTTCTCTCTCTACAGTCCGTCTGGACAGATCCCAGTTTACAGCAGCCAGTTGTTGCTGCAAACGCACATTGTCCATTTCCTGTTCCGAGATTCCACCTTCAGTATAAAGCCCTTCCAGACGTTCCAGTGACACCGTAGCATTTTCGTATGCTACAAGTGCCTGTTCGTAGCGTGCCTGAGGGTGATTCCTGGGGAATGTGACAATCAGCTGATCCCTGTTAACAGGATCACCGACTTTCGCCAGAACTGATTCAACTTCAGCACCGATACCTGCATTACAATCGGTCTGCTCAATTCCACGCAGTGTAGTGTTGAAGTGCATCCAGGTTGAGAAGGGCGCCTGTTGCAGAGTAATAGTTTTAACAGGTAACCCATCCTCCCGATGGATTTGCTCCAGCCCGCGACTCTGCTCCTCCTGTTTGCTGCAGCCGAGAAGCCAGAAAATCAGCAGGATTGTAATAAACGCGACATGTCTGGTGGTTCTCATCATTCACTCCTCAAATATGAGTATCAATTGTGTTCAATCAGTATTCCCCGCAGCATCATTCTCACAAGCTCCTCCGCATCACGGGTTAATGAGAAGGGTGACTGATCAACTGTACGCAGCCAGAGGCCGGCAATACCTTCATACCAGGCAACGAGGGAACCCGCTGCAAGTGGTACATTGATATCAGATAGCAGTTCACCGTCACTTCCGCACTCCTGCAGAAGTGACTCGAGATGCGTAATCATCATCCGGAAATGCTGTTGCATACGGGACTGCATAGACTCCAGCTGTTCATCCTGGCTGCTGATGCTCATTACCAGACGGATTCCATTGCGATAATCACTATCAGTCTCAAGACTCAGCAGGGATTCCAGTAAAAGTCTTTGCAGCTTCTCAGCCGGGGGAAGATCGGAAAGATAGATAGCACTCAGGCTTTCGGTGATATTTCCCATTCGCAACTGCATCAGATTGCGAAAGAGATCCTGCTTGTTGTCAAAATGCCAGTATATAGCGCCACGGGTAACACCTGCTTCCTGTGCAATGTCCTCAAGGCGTGATGCGTTGAAGCTGGTGCTGGTAAACACACGTGCGGCTGCTTCCAGTATTTTGAGTCTGGTTGCTTCTGCTTCTTCAGGTGTGCGCTTCAAAAAGCCTCCTGTAATCTATCAATTATACATACATGCATGTATGTTAAAGTTATAGTATAGTGATGTTTTATGGATTGTCAAGGGATTGTGGATAGGGATTATGGAACTCTAAAAAAACAGGCAACCGCGAAACCGGATTGCCTGTTTGTATCTATAAGTGGTTGGTAGATGTATACCGGTTAGCAGTAGAGTGAAAGTGCAGGTGCTTGCTATAAAGTATTTTCATACACCATTTCATAATGCTCCATGGTTGAGCCCGGTTCGTAATATTGAATCAGCATTGAACGATACTCTTGATACAAGTCAGATTTACGAAAGCCTGATGTGTGATCTTCAACTGTTTCCCAATTCACTAAAAGAATGTATCTACCCGGTTTTTCTATGCATTTCTGGAACTGATGGGATATATATCCTCTCATACTCGAGATGATATTCTGCGCCTTCTCAAACGCCAACTCGAATTCTTTTTCCAGGTCTGGCTTGATATTCCACGTAACCAATTCCAGTATCAATATTCTACCTGTACCTTTTAGCAATCAGTTTAACCGGCACTGCACTTCAAGAAGGGGGGGAGCTGGGAATACTATTTGCAACAAGTCACAGTTGCCGTTGTTTAAGGCGCAATATCACTTGTCGGCTTAAAACAGCGGGATCAACGCTGCTTAAGACAGCGTTGATCTATTTCAGCAACATCACTTTCCTCGTCACCTGCTGCTCCCCCTGCTGCAACTGCAGGAAGTAT
>CAZCRT010000036.1:0-6255 GCA_964501185.1 uncultured Bacteroidia bacterium | reverse complement strand
CAACATCACTTTCCTCGTCACCTGCTGCTCCCCCTGCTGCAACTGCAGGAAGTATACACCACCGGCAAAATCACCTGCACTCCAACTGACCTGAGTCGTTCCGGCAGTCTGATAGCTGTTCACAAGTTCTGTCACCTTTTCACCCAGAATATTGAAGACCAGCAGCCTGGTATGGCCGGGTTTAGGAATGTGGTATTCTATGGTCAGGTCTGGATTGAAGGGATTCGGGTAGGCAGCACTGATCAGGGGTGTGGTCGGGACTGCGGGCGGTACAGGAACCTCTTGTATGCCAAGAGCCCAATTCCAGGTGGCCTGTGCCAGCTCCTCAAGTGAGAGACCGATTCCGGTAGCTGAAACACCCTCCCAGCCGAAACCGAACAGGACGACAGCACCCTCGCCGGGATGGTTGTTTACCAGAGCGGCATTGCCAGGTTCAGGATCAATGTAGTAATGAAGCAGGGGGATTGCGTCGTCACCTACGGGCAGCAGCTTATCTATCTCAGTCTGATTACCGGCCCCGTTACCCATCAGGAAAATCGCCTCCCCTTCCAGATACCCGGAAGTATCACCCCAGATAGACTGGTCGAAAAAATCATCATTGGTAAGTTCAGCACCACAGAAATCCAGCAGCCATTCAGTGGATTGCCCCTGAGCAAAATTCTGTCCGGTAAAGACGATGTGACCACTATTAACCACATAGCTTGACAGAAGCGCACGTTCATCTGCTTCCAGTTCACGTATCTGATCACCCTGCATCCAGATTACCAGCTCGCTTACTGCAAGTATGTCAGCGGTAAGATACGGTGGTTCAATCAGCTGGAAGAAAGCCCACTCCTCCAGAGCATCAATCAACCAGGCCTCGTAATCATCGCCACCATCATCATCTATGAGTAGCAGATTTGGAGTACCCAGGAATATCGCCAGTTCGAAAGCAAACAGCTGATCATCCGCATCGATCAGCAGGGTGAACTCACCCATTTCCGCTTCAACATCACCGAGATGAGCCTCAAAAAGGAGTGTATCGCTGTACTGTGCGAAATTCATTTCTCCCAGCAGTTGCGGCCCTGTAGTTATCTCTACAGATTCATTATCACAGAGTAGTGTTACACTGACTTCATGAGCATCCGGACCGGTGTTACGTATCACACTTCGGAACTGGAAGTCACTCTGGGCGGGAATGCTGGCCAGAGGTGTGCCATCAACATCTTGGAACTCTGCGTGTGGCATAACAAAGCCGACCGGGAGATCAGGAAGTTGAGTCGCCTGGCGAAGTATCCAATGATCAGGGTCGAGCTCAGCAGCCTGCGGTTCCACTTCAAAGAGAAACTCATACCGCTGTGCTGCTTCGTCATTCCAGAGGCGAAGTGTTGTGTCATTCTGGAATGGCAGCGTCACCAGCAGATCTACAGGCATTGTGAAGGTCTGGCGTTCAGGTACCTGTTCCTGCAGCAGGTTCACGATCAGCGTGTGTTCATCACCATCGGATTCCACTTCCCAGAAGTAGGCGTATTCAGGATAGTACTCACCGAATATCCACTGGTCAAAAAAGTACTGCAGATCCATTCCGGAGGCGTCTTCCATGAAACCGCGGAATTCATCTGTTGTTACAGTGCGATGGTATTCCGGCTCTGAGGGCCCGATATAGGCATGCACAGCGTTCCAGAAGTTCTCCTCACCTACAACATGACGCAGCATGTGGATTACCCAGGAGGCTTTACGATAGCTGAGGTTGCCGTCGAAGATGACTTCATTCTCCGGATCCTCAATCCAGATAGTGCCCTCTCCCCAGTAGGATTCCCCGATCATGTATTCATGAAGCGCTTCTTCCCCCAGCCAGTATTCGAAGTAGAGGGCTTCACTGTAGGATGCCCATCCTTCATTGAGCCAGATATGATGAAATGTATCACAGGTGAGTTTATCGCCAAACCACTGATGCGCGAGTTCATGCGCTATCACCCAGTCGTTGTAAAATCCCATGGAACTGCAGGTCTGGTGCTCCATGGCTCCACCCCAGAGGTACTCGGCATGTCCGTACTTTTCATCAGCAAAAGGATAGCAGCCGTAGAGATCTGAAAGAGCGGTGAGTGCGTCGAGTCCGAAATCGATCCACTGCTGCTGTTGATTGACAGAGTAGGACCAGGACCAGTCATGCATGGTCATCACTACATCTTCCCAGACCCATTCATCCTCGATATGGTTGTAGGGTGCTACACAAACTGATACCAGATAGGTCACCATCGGCCACTGTTCTTCCCAGACAACAGTATGGGTACCGTCACCGTGACTGATATCTTCAATGAGCAGGCCATTTGAAACGACATCATTATACTCTTCAGTGCGGACGCTGATTGAGGTAGTTGTGGCTTTATCACGGGTATCGTCCTTGCATGGCCACCAGAGACGCGCGTCGAACGGTTCTGATTGAGTTGAACGGATGTCAATATCCTGCTGCAGTTGTACATTATATTCGGTGGCGTACATCATTCCCTGGTTGCCCTGCTGGTCTGCTCGGTAGTTTATCAGAAGGCTTGAACTCTCCCCTTCTGAAAGGGGCTCATTCAGAATGGCACTGATAAACTGACCCTCGCGAACGAAATCCAGTGGTGTCTCATCCTGTGTCACTTCATAGAGAGTGATGTTTGTTCCGGCATGAAAGAGCAATGTGTCCAGCTCTGATACCAGGCAATCGAACTCCATCAGTACTTCACCGGTGATGAAATCATCAGCAGTGTAGACCTCCAGATCGAGTTCGTAACAAGTGACATCATAGAATGTCATTTCCTCCGGTTCACGATTGAGTAGATGTGGTAATATATGGCTGGATTTACTCGCACATTCCAGGAGGTGAAATCGGTGAACCGATTCGTGATCCGGAAGCAGATGTGAACAACGGGGGGTGGTCTCTGGTCCGGGAGCTGCTAACAGGGCAATGCCGGAAAGATGAACCACGATTGCTGCTGTAATCAGTACTACCTTTTTCATAAATAACCTCTCATGAGAATTGTATCACGTCAACAGAAATAACGTCGCACCGACTTGCCTCAGATGTGACTCTTGAAAACTGGACGTAACACAGGTTGAAACATCCAGTTTCAAGTCAAGTTAGTATCACTTTCTGTCTATTGAAATCTATACTTCATACTACTGTGCGTAGATCGTTTCAGGAAGTTAGGAAGTTCCGGTTGGATTGGATACTTTATTATAATGAAAGCGGTACTAAATTCTCATCGCTTGTGAGCAGAGGAGTAATTTTGCAATTCAAGGATTTTGATCTCCACGCGGAGTTGTACAGGGCAATTGAAAGGATCGGCTGGGCAGAACCCACTCCAGTGCAGACAGAAGCTATTCCAGCTATCCTGACGGGAAGCGACCTGATGGGGCTGGCGCAGACCGGCACCGGTAAGACTGCCGCCTTTGCCCTGCCAATTCTACAACGCCTGTTGACCGGTAAACAAAAGCAGGTACGGGCCCTTATCATTGCACCTACAAGGGAGCTTGCCGAGCAGTTAAATGATGATATAAGGCAGCTTTCAAGTGAACTGTCAATAAAGAGTCAGACTGTTTATGGTGGTATGAGTTTTCGTACGCAAATGCAGACACTGAAAGATGGTGTGGAAATTGTCGTCGCCACTCCCGGTCGCCTGCTGGATCATCTCCAGAGGAGAACGATCGATTTGCGCGGTGTCGAGATGCTGGTACTGGATGAGGCGGACAGAATGTTTGATATGGGTTTTCTGCCAGACATACGCAAGATCCTGCGTCAGTTGCCAGAGCAGAGACAGAACCTGCTGTTTTCCGCTACCATGCCATTTGCAGTTCGCTCGCTGGCAGATGATATACTGAATGACCCTGTTCTGATCCAGATTGATTTTGCCCGTCCGGCAGTAACGGTAACACATGCACTTTATGAGGCAGAGAACTATATCAAGACGGCCCTGCTGAGGGAGCTGCTGAAGAAGACCAGTACCGAATCAGTACTCATTTTTACCCGGACCAAACATCGAGCCAGTGAAGTTGCCAGGCAACTTAAACAGGATGGTTTTCGCGCGACCAGCCTGCAGGGTGACCTGACACAGAGTAAACGACAGCGGGCATTGAACAGTTTCAGGGAGGGTCGAACTCAAATTCTGGTAGCCACCGATATCGCAGCTCGTGGTCTGGATATATCCCTGGTATCACATGTGATCAATTACGATATGCCGGCTACTGCAGATGATTACACTCACCGCATCGGCCGCACCGGTCGTGCATCCCGCACCGGTGATGCTTTCACTTTTGTGACACATGAAGATGAGAAGATGGTGCGGGTAATTGAGCAGGTTCTGGGAGAGAAACTTGAGCGTCTTAAACTGCCGGAAATTGACTACACTCCACCGGGTCCGGTTCACCGTAAACCGCTTTCTACCACCGGTGTCGCCGGTTCACAGTCCCGTTATCGACGGAGTTCCAACAGGTCAACCAGTAGACGCGGGGACAGGTAGTGCTTTAAAGGGAACAGTACTCACGACAGCAGCATAAGTTGCCATCAGTCATCACACAGACAGTGCATAACCCTTACCGAAATTCACCCGGCTACTTCCCCCCGGCCAGGCTATCGGGTAAAAGTAATGCGCTCCTGAAACGGACGCATTTTTGATAGTTCAACCAACTACTACCTGATCAAGTACTACTACCTGTTGCCAGAATAAACGACGAAAGTCGATGCTAAGTGATACACACTATTCCTGGACCGCGGTCACCCGATAAAAGAAATCAGACTCCGTGACGGTTTCTTCGAAACCGGGGTGATCTGATGTACCGTTCAGGAACTCCGGAGCAGGAACGAAGAGGGGATCGGTGGAACGATAGATATTGAAATACTGGTAGGAACCGGGGAATGTCCATCCAAGAATAACGCTGCTATCACCTGGATTGTACTCGATCCAGAGATCCTCTATGCTGTCTGCTTCGTTCCAACTGACGACAACCTGTTCGAGTATGGGTGTCAGTCCTGTAGCGGTGGTTTCGAGTGCGCACCTGTACTGGAAATACTGGTCGCCATCTGCGAGATGAGCCTGTAGACTGCCCGGACTCAGAATGGGATCGGACCATTCGCCCATGTCAAGCGGATCGACAGCACTTCTCACCTGGAAATACAGCGAGGTACCGACAGGAGTGTTGGTCATCCAGTTGATAGAACCCCAGGTGACTTCCGGTTCTACTTCCAGTATACTGGAAACCAGTTCACCGGAGGCAACATACGAGGTGACATCCCACCAGGTGATGTCCGAGTCCTCGTAGGCCGTGCCCACCAGGTCAGGATCACCATCGTTATCCATATCGGCAACAGCCACGTCGTGAGCGCCATCGAAATCACCTGCAATTAACCGTTCGTGCCATTGAGACCCTGTGCCATCCAGGTTCTCCCACCAGGTGATGTCGTCACCGTGATACGCCGCACCCAGGACATCCGCGTCGCCGTCATCATCCAAATCGGCGGAGTGGACAGCAAATGCGTAAATGTAATTGCTGTTAAGTGGATGTTCAGACCAGCTGTCACCCACGCCATCGAGGTTTTCCCACCAGGAAATTGTCCAGGCGGTTGAAGCCGCTCCCAGTACATCAGTATCACCATCACCGTCAATGTCCGCCGTGTATACCGACCGGGCGCCGTTGAAGTTGCCATCCACAACATGCTCGGTCCAGATGGTACCGGAACCGTTGGCATTTTCCCACCAGTAGATGTCGTCCCCGTTGAAAGCAGCAGCGACTACATCGATATCCTCGTCGGCATCCACATCGGCGGCATGAACGTCATAAGGTGTATTGAAGCCGACGTCGATAACATGTTCGGTCCAGATAGTACCGGAACCATCAAAGTTGTTCAGCCAGATGATATCGTTGTAACTCACATCAACACAGAGCAGATCAATATCGCCGTCGTCATCGACGTCGGCGGCATCTATTGCGCCGGCATCCTGGAGGGTGCTGGGAACCGGATGCGGAATCCAGGTGGTACCAGAACCGTCATAGTTTTCCCACCAGGTCACATGGTTGACAGTACCGCGGGCGGAGCCGATAACATCCATGTCTTCATCACCGTCCAGATCGGCGCTGCAGATGGAGGGCGCCGAGACATAGTTACTCTCGATGGTGTGGAGTGTCCAACTGGTACCGGAACCGTCATCGTTCTCCCACCAGTCGATCCTGCCGGTGAAAAAATAGGTTCATCGCGGAATTTAGGGGAAAAAGAGACAGCGACATCGCATCATTGAT
>CAZCRT010000035.1:26870-28508 GCA_964501185.1 uncultured Bacteroidia bacterium | reverse complement strand
TGAAGCAGAGCGATCAGGAGTATGTTCAGTTTGTGTTTTCCAGATACCATGCAGTGAATTTCCTGATTCCATCCGCCAGTGGTGTGGTTGGATTATAGCCGTATTGTTGACGCGCATGAGAGATGTCGGCGAAAGTTGTTGTAACATCTCCCGGTTGCAGCGGCAGCATTTCCAATTCCGGTTTCTTACCCAGCGCCTGGCCGATAAGATCCACCAGAGTTGCCAGACTGTTGGTCTCCGACTCCCCCAGGTTAACTATGTCAAAACTGAAATCTTTCTGCATCACACAGATTATTCCATCAATAATATCATCAATATAGGTGTAATCCCGTCTACTGCTGCCATCACCGTAAAAAGGAATCGGTAAATCCTGGTCAATCAGTCGGGTGAATTTGTGTATTGCCATCTCCGGACGCTGTCGCGGTCCATAGACTGTAAAGAAACGCAGTTGCGCTATCTTCAATCCCCAGAGGTGGTGCCAGGTGTGACTCAAAAGCTCGACAGCTTTCTTGGTTGCGGCATAGGGAGAAATTGGATGGTCAACCGGATCCGTTTCCGCAAAGGGAACTTTCTCATTATTACCATAGACAGATGAGGAGGAGGCGATCAGCGCTCTTTCAACACCATGACTACGCATCGCCTGCAGCAGACTCAGACTGCCGTTAACATTGATATCATAATAGAGAAGCGGGTCTTCTATAGAGGGACGTACACCGGCACGGGCACCCAGGTGGACTACCAGCTCCGGTTGCGTATCCCTGAAGAGCTGGTCGAGTAATTCGGCATCTCGAAAATCCCCCTCGCAGAGACGAAACTGTTCCCGTCTAAGAGATGCCTGCAGGTTGGAACGTTTAAGCCGGGGATCGTAGAAATCATCGAAGTTGTCAATACAGATTACTTCGTGCCCTTCCTTCAAAAGCCTCTCCACCAGATGGGAACCGATGAAGCCAGCCCCTCCGGTAACCAGAACACGCATGCAATCCTCTTTATATCTTTGCTAGCTGCCTGTCACAGGCCTCTGAATACAGTTCCAGCCTGGCAGATACATAGCTCTACCCTGTTCCTGTTGCTGCAAAGCAGGCCAGCCTTTCGATACTCCGGTACCAGATACAGCTGTTACTACTGACCAATGAAGCGCTGACATTTGCCTGAAGACAAGATTAGTGGGCATCGGCATAACTTCAGTGATCATCATACGGAACAAACCGTAAGTATCCAAAAAAAAACAGTGTCACTGTAACAGCGCAATATTGATGCCTGTAAGGACAGGTTGCTGCACTGTTGAGTGACAGCAGACAAACCAGAAAAGATATCGTTTACTTACAGAACAGATAAATGTTGTACTCCCCGCTGCCGATTATTACTCCAGGAAAACAAGATTCAAGGATGAGCCATGCCAGGTGACAAACCGATTAAGCATGAGGTAGCTTCAGAAGCAGATCCTGAGATTTCACCAACGGGTGAAGCTGTGGTGGAGGACCGGTCAAAAAAGGAAGATGACACCAGCTGTAACTGCGAGTTCTGTGAGCACTGTTCTTTCTTCATTGAGCGACTGGCAGTGTTACCGGAACTGGCCAGACAGGTTCGTGATCATTACTGTTACCAGTACAAGTACCGCTGTGCCCGTTATGTCCTGAA
>CAZCRT010000035.1:0-26770 GCA_964501185.1 uncultured Bacteroidia bacterium | reverse complement strand
AAAACCGCCTCACGACGATTGAACTCCATCATAGGTACATGTTTATGAGCGGCGGCATGGAAGACAACTTCAGGATGATACTCTTCGAAGACCTGACGGACACGGAAAGCATCGGTTATGCTGCCGACGATAGGAAAGAGATTGAGGGTTTTGCCCAGAGACTTGAAATCGTTCATCAGGTGGTAGAGGCCATTCTCGGAGTGATCGAAAAATACCATCCGTGCCGGTTCAAAACCCTGGATCTGGCGACAGAGCTCAGAACCGATTGAACCGGCAGCACCGGTAATCAATACAGTCTTACCCCGCAGGAAACTGCCGATCTGCTGCAGGTCCAGTTTCACAGGTGGCCGGCCCAGGAGATCTTCCAGCTGCACTTCCCGGAGCTGCGATATTGAAACGGCACCGGAAATCAGTTCACGCACAGCCGGAACACGACGGAACTTGACACCGGCGGTGCGGCAATGCTCAACGATGCTGCGGATAATTTCTGCGTCCGCTGATGGAATAGCGATGAACACCTCTTCCACCTGCAGACGGCTGATAATAATCGTCATCTCTTCGATCACACCGAGTACCGGTACACCGTGAATCCGTTTACGGAACTTTGTGGGATCATCATCGACAAAACCGACAGCAGTATAGTTCAACCGGGGGTTGATCTGCAGCTCTCGAACCAGCATCTCACCGGTATCACCAGCGCCAACTACCAGTATGCTGATAGCTTCGGCTGACTGCTGTTTGCTGTAGTTACGTAACATGCGGACGAAAAAGCGGATTCCACCGATGAAGATAATATTCAGTAACCAGTCGATTACCAGTACATAGCGGGGAAAGCCATCCCACCGTTCCAGGAAAAACAGCACAACCATGATACCGATTGTACCGAGGGAAGCTGTCAGGAAGATAGTCCGCAGGTCATCGATACTGGCATACTTCATTATACCGCTATAGAGACGGGAATTACTGAATACCAGTAACCGTACGAGCAGCGCGATGATAATCGTGTAGAATATTGTGCCTGTCTGATCACCAATACTACCCTGGAACAGAATGACAAATGCTATCGTCAAACCAAAGACAGAAACCAGCAGGTCTGCAACCAGCAGAAGTATGCGGGTTCTGCTTTCGCGGAAGTTATTGATGAATCTTAACATCTGCTGAATCTCTTCTGGTTACTCTCTGGCTGCATAATATGGCTGACCATTTTCCGGCACGAGCTAAATAATCAACTGCAATCACTCCTCACATACAAAGAAAAGCTGCTGTCAACTTCTAAACATGCCGGGAAATATTCCGGCAACCCAGCAGGTTTCAACCAGCTGTTTCTCCGGACAGCAACAGTTATCCAACAGTACTATCATCGGCAGATAGTACTTCGTTATTCACAAAAATGGCCGGGAGGTGGTGGTGATACTGCACTGTGATTGCAGCAGGTTGCTGCCCTGCATTACAGGTTGTGATATCAGCTGGAAGAAAAAATCCGTGCCAGTGTGCGCAGGATCAGGCCGATATCGTACCAGAAGCTCTGCCTGTCCAGGTATTCCAGGTTGAGCTGTAACTTGTCCGGCATGATCTCCTCGATGTATGTCCGTTCCGGATCATCACTTTTCGCCAGCAGGTCGGACTCATAACGGTACTTGAGAGCGGCTCTGTCAGTCATACCGGGACGTAGTGAGAGCACCAGGCGCTGCTCGCTGTTCCACAATGAAACATAATGAGGCACTTCAGGGCGAGGGCCGACAACACTCATTTCCCCCCGGATTACATTAATAAGCTGAGGGAGCTCATCCAGTTTACTCAGCCGCAACATACGGCCGGCCCAGGTGATCCGCCTGTCCTCACCAATGGTGATGGCACTCCCCGCTTCCTGTCGCATGGTCCGGAATTTGATAATACTGAATTCCCTGCCATGGCGCCCTACTCTGGTCTGTAGAAAAAAAACAGGACCGGCAGATGACAGTTTCACAACCAGCATACTTGCAAGTAACAGAGGAGATGTCAGTATTAACACCAGACCGGCCGAAACCAGGTCAAAGGTGCGTTTGATGAAGAGGGAGCCGCCTGTAAATGGGGTCCAGTTATCCACAGACTATCCTTATCAGCTGTTCGCAGATATAATCCACTTCCTCCGGTTGCAGATCCGGATAAAGCGGTAGAGAAATTTCCGTTTCATAGACCTGCTCCGACCGGGGAAAATCACCCGGCTGATAGTTGAAACGTTCCCGGTAGAGAGGCATCAGGTGTAACGGTATGAAATGAACTGAAGGGGTAATCCCGGCTTTAATCAGTTCTTCGATTATCTGATCCCGGGAATGAGCTGTCGTTTCCGGTCTTACCCGCAACAGGTAGAGATGCCAGGCATGAGTGATGCCGGGAGCATCAGGTGGCAACAGGAACTCACTGTGTTCACCGAGAACCGCATTGAATCGTTCCACTATCCGCAGACGCTGCTGACGCATCTCTTCAAGCCTTGAAAGCTGCACCAGGCCGAGGGCGGCCTGTATATCGGTCATATTATACTTGTAACCCTGAGCTACTATCTCGTAATACCAGCTGCCACCGCTGTGATAGCGTTTCCACGCATCACGACTCATACCATGCAGGCTGAGGATGCGTGCCCGTTCCGCAATCGCGTCATCATCCGTTGTGAGCATACCACCTTCACCGGTAGCCAGGTTTTTGGTGGCATAGAAACTGAAGGCGGCTGCATCACTGATAGAGCCAACTTTTCGATTGTGATACATTGTCTCAGTGGCATGTGCCGCATCCTCGAGTACTTTCAGCTTATGTCGATCAGAAATCTGGATAATCTCATCCATTGCGGCTGGATAACCGGCGATATGTACTGGTAACAGAACACGGGTTTTCTCCGTGATACTGTTCTCGATCAGATCCGTATCGATATTGAAGGTTGCCGGATCAATGTCGACAAAAACCGGTTTTGCCCCATGATACAGAATCACCTCTGCTGAAGCGGCAAAAGTATATGGAGTGGTTATAACCTCGTCACCTGGCTTCAGGTTCATGGCGGACAGTGCCAGATGCATGGCAGCAGTGCAGGAATTCAGCGCTACGGCATGCCTGACCCCGCAATATGCAGCAAACTCCTCTTCAAACCGTTTGGTGCGGGGCCCGGTAGTTATCCAGCCGGATTTCAGGGTATCGACAACTTCTGCGATTTCCCGCTCAGTTATCGATGGACGATTAAAGGGAATATTCATACCGGTATCCATTTGCTTTTCCTGCTGCTGAGATTACAGGCTGATCGCGTCAAACTGACGGATTACTTCGAATGCCTCTGCATGATGAAACCCGCTTTCCATACCGCGGAACTTTGCCAGAGTGTGAATTCCCTCGACCGACCATGGGTTCGGGAATTCCTGCAGTTCATTACTGTAAGTGGAAAAAGCGGTGATTTTTGTCTCAATAGTATCACTGATATCGACATAGTAGTTGGGTTTGAAGGTTGCAGCATTCCAGTTGCTGGTGACCGGTATTTCACAACCGAGCATCATGATCGGTTTGTTACGGGGTCGACCGACGATCTTGGCAACTTCGTTGATGATACGGTGATCCCGGTTCAGGTCGCTGTCAGTGTGTGTGATGATCACATCCGGATTCAGTTCAAGTCCATAAACAGCATTGGCAATATCTGCGACAGCGTACTCATCGAAACGCTGATCCCGGAAATTGAGCAGGTGCAGGTCAGAAACACCCAGAACAGTGCAGGCCCGGCGGGCATCGGGGATGTTGTCCATCTCCTGCTCGCGTGTATCGATCAGGCCGTTCGAAGCAATAACTATTGAAACCTGATGCCCACGTGAGACCAGGAGAGGAACATAACCACCGACGCCGAGACTCTCATCATCTGCGTGGGCTACCAGTACCATTATACGGGCTTGCATTTTTCCTCCTGATCCTTCTTCAATAAATATCTGAGTCGCACATCGAGAAATGCCAGTTCCTGCCGTCCATGATACCCTGGAAAATACCGGTCAGGTTGCCGGCGGAGTCACTGTGACCGGGTGGTATGAAGATATGCTGCCACTTGGGCAGTTCCTCGTCCAGGATGAATCCATACTGCTGGTAGACATCCTCGTGGGCATGCCCCGGCAGCAGCCAGCAACTGAGTTCATCGGCATTCTGTTCCACTGCAAATGCGCTGGCCCTCGCCAGCAGGTCTGCCACTGTCTGTTTATCGTCCACGTCTGTCAACAGATCCATAACATGTGCGTAAGTTGTACTCTGATCTGCTTTATAGAGTTTCATAACCAGCAGGCCGATTATCTCACCACCACTGCGTTTAACGAAGTACGAGTAGCGGTCATGGGGCTTCTGCTGATAGCGCCAGTTCAGATGATCCCTGTCACGTACCACGCTGAATGGCCATCCGTTCTTAATCCGCTGCCACAGATGATCGATTTCCACTTCGAACTGCTCAATCTCTTCAATGCCGCTGACCTCTCCCGGCAATGAGGAAAGGTCATCCCGGAAAACTGTATTGTGCCGTACGGGGCTGCGGAATGGGGTCAGCCAGCCGTTGCGGGTAAAACCACGGGTTGAGTGTTCATTGGGAAACCCGAATGAGAACGGTGACTCTTCGCTGCAGAATTCCGTTGAAAACCAGTCGATCAGCCGGTGCATCAAACCCTGCCCCCTGAAATCGGGATGGGTAATCAGAGTATCCAGTTGCCAGGCGGTTACCTCATGGTCATGCAGCTTGAAAAGATGAGGAACCAGAGCGCAGGTAGCAGCGATAACAGTTGACTGCTCCAGGATGAAAATCTTTGAATCCCCTGCCGGGCTGCGGAAGTACTGCCAGTCAAAGTGCTCCTGCGACCAGGGCATGTGTGGCTGAACTTTATTGATCAGTTGCAGCAGTTCTTTCCTGTCTGCTTCTGTCGCCAGCCGTTTTCTTATATTTGACATCGGTAACTGTTCCCTTCAGTTAACACCGGAATAAGACTATCTTTACGAATCCCGCTGTTTTCTTATCACCTCCGCTGAGAATTGCACTATCAATTGCTGGAAGTATCCTGCACTGTAGCCCAGATGCATCAACAGGAACGCCCACACAACTCTCGGAAAACGCCAGCCACCTGCCCGCAGAGCAAATACCAGCGCCAGTAGAAACCAGGCTGCCTGGTTGACAGTCAACAGCAGGGGCAGCGGTACAGGAATTCACGGTGACAGCATGCCTGACTTCGCAGTATGATGAAAACTCATCCTCAAATCTTTTCGTGCGAGGACGGTTGTAATCCTGCCGGATTCCAGAGTGGCGGTGACGTCCGCAATTTCCCGCTATATGATTGAGGGCCGGTTTATAGGGAATTTTCATGGAGTATCTCCCCCTTTGCGCATAACGACTCCTTCGAGCAATTCTCCCAGTTTCTTTGCGGAAGCCTGACGTGAATAAGTACTTTCCACAGCCTGACGACCATTTTTTCCTAGTTCCAGTATCAGCTCAGGGTCGTCAGCGATTCGCAAAATAGCATCGGTAACCCCCTGAATATCACCAATACTGCAGTTTACTCCCGCCTCTGCATTATTGATTATAGCCACTCCATCACCACCAGCGACAAAAACAACCGGAAGCTCACTGGCCATCGCTTCATAGATTTTCGAGGGTACTGCGCCGGTCAACTCTATACCCAGCGTTATCATTGCCAGATCCATTGAGGCCAGAATCGCCGGGAGTTCTTCTCTATCTACAGGATCGCAAAATATCAGGTTCCTCAGATTCTGTGCTTTTGCTCTGGTCATCAATTTTTCTTTTTCAGGACCATCTCCAATGAGGATGAATCGAAAGCGTTGATCATCCGCCAGACGATCGGCAACATCCAGAATCTGCTCCAGCCCCTGTGCCATGCCATGCAGTCCGGCATAGATTATTCCCAGGTGATGTTCGTCAAGATGGTAATGTTCCCGAATGGCAGGCGAACGCAGATGCCTTCCGAATCGGGGCAGGTCAGCACCGTTGCTGATCAATTCTACCGGAATTTCTGCCGGTGTTCGCAGACGAAGATTTCGCACGATGGAAGGGGCCTGACCAGTAACCGCACTACTCCACTGATAGCTCTTTCTTTCGACCCAGCGAAAGAAGCTGATCACCCTGCCTTCAGACATGGCTCCCAGTTCAACAATACTATCCGGCCAAAGATCGGATACATTGAAAACGTACCGTGCACGCCTCAGTGTTTTAAGTATCCACAGGCTGAAAGCAATCGTAAGTGGGGGGCTTTCAGAAATGATCAGATCAAATCGTGGTATAAACAGACCATACAGTATTGAGGATACTACAAATGAGAAATAATTCAGTAGACGATAAACAGTATTATTGCGTTTCAACGGGACAATAAAGGAGCGGTAAACAGTGATGCCTTCGCGAATCTCTTTGTGAAACAGCTTTCCCCTGTATCCAGGTAGAATTCTTCCTGTAGGATAATTGGGCATCGCGGTCAGGACAGAGACTTCGAAGCCCCTGAGGCGAAGTTGCTGTGCAAATTCAGAGATACGGTTTTGCGGTGCCCCTTTCTCAGGAGGATAATACTGGGTGAGAAATAGAACGCGTATTGGTTTTTTCATCTTTGTTAGTTCACCCAGTTTAACTGTTGCCATTTAAACACGACAAAAAACTGCAGGGTTCTAGAGATTGCTTTAGATTGCCTATTTTCTCTCATTAATCAATTCCTTATAGATTTCAGCAAGCCGGTCGGTTCTTTCCTGTAACGAAAACCTTGACAGGGCAAGGTTGCGGTTATTATTCCCTATTTTGCTACGTTCAGATGGATTGTCTAGCAGCGAACGCAACCCGGCCACCATGCCATCCACGTCGCCGACTTCAAACAACATACCGTTCTCTCCTTCTTTAACAACTTCCGGGATTGATCCTACACTGGTGGCAATAACAGGTAATCCAAATGCAAGCGCCTCCAGCAACACCAGTGGCATCCCTTCAATATGCGATGGGGTGATAAACAGATCTACTCTCTGAAACAGGTCGATCTTAGTATCACCGGAAACGGTCCCATGATCCAGAATCTTAATATCGTGTATTTCTTTTATGCGGATACGGTTTTCTTCTGAAAGCTGATCACCAGCCAAATGAAAAACCAAAGGCATATTGGATTCGCTACATTTCTTCACTATTTCCAACATATCGAAAAAACCCTTTGTCTCTATGTATAGTCCAAGATAAAGGACATGTAGTTTTTCACGATCAAGCGTGGCCTCCCGGGGGGCATATCTTCTGGTATCAATCATATTCTCAAGAACCAGCAACTTTTTCTCCGGCCTTTTTACTCTACTCGCAAGCAAAAAATACCAGGTTTTTGAGAGCACAATCACTTTATTGGCCCTGTTAAGAAAAAAGGAGATCAATCCGGGGAAAGAACTCCCATCAAGGAAACGACCAAAAGCTCCACTATGGATATGCAGAATGACCGGTTTTTGGAATAATCGGCAGATAACAGTGAACAGTGCTTTTTCATAGAATCCCATATCTGCGCTGGTATGAATGTGTACCAGTTCGACTCGCTTTCGTATAAGAATCGCAAACAACTGAAATAAAAACTTGAAAGTGAGTAGCAGCCTGAAGGTTTTCTTCACTTCAAAAGCTGGTGGCAAATGAGTGCGCAACAAAACATAACGAAAGCGCTGGCTTAAATCCGAATCCAGAAGCAATTGTGTGTAAATAGTCATTCCTCCAAGTGGAGGAGGGGTACCTCCGATTAATAGTATAACAGCACGCTTTTCTGGCATAACTCACTCTCAATATTTGATCACTATTACCGGGCACCACCGACAATAGCGTAAGGGGGAACATCCTTTTTCACAAGAAAACCCGCAGCAACGACTGCACCATGATCGATAGGGCTGCACCTATCATTACCACTTCTATCATCTACTCTCAGGTGATCAACAGATCTGCTATGCCCCATCTGAGTAGATCTCCCGGAAACGCCAATTTCGATGATCCAAGATATCTCGCCCATCCCAGGACCAATCCTCTTCCGTAATCTGTTCTGGTAATGGTCTTATCAGAATTGGTGAAGCATCCCTGAAATGCGTTTCTATGTAGTGATTAAGAGTGCCGGTTGAGAAACTGCATCTGCCAAAGATCCTCTTTAACCGCTGGCTACCACTGTTCCAGGCATTGATCGTGCTCTCAGGGTATCTGTAACAGATAGATTGAAGAAGTGCTTTGAGTTGCGAGTCACTGTTTGCTTCAAAGTCAAGCAAGTAGAGCTTACCCTTAACCGGTGTAACACCTACTGCATAGGCCTGCTTTGCTCCCTTTATAAGAGAGAAATATCTGTATTGTGTACCTGGACGGGCATACCGCCAATGAAGATACTCATCATTCTCAGAAAGTCGGAATCCTGTAAAATAATGCTGTACTCCAAGTTGCGTGCTTACAAAAGAATCAGTAAGCTGTTCAGACTCAACAAGTCCCGTTGCTTCATTGCGCGATTCCGGCAGAAAACGTAGTAACAACCTGCCGGGAAACCAGCTAAAGCTACGATAATAGGTTTTTGGAAAAATCGGTTTCCAACCCAACTTCAAATAGCCTTTCAAAGGTGGTGCACTTGAACTAAGATTTACAACCCCGCGATACTCACTGTGCTTATAAAGTTGGAATATTGCTCTAGTAGAATTGAGGAATATCCCTTTACCACGATAGTCAGGATCTACAATAGTATCAGCCAGTGCAAGAAGACCGAACTCATTCTCTTGGTTAACACGCCAACGCATCGGGAATAATCCCCTAAACCCAACCACTCTGTCGCCATTCAAAGCAATTATTCCCTCAGGTTCCTTGCTTAGAGGGTTAATCTCATACTTCCAGTGGAAATACCTCTGACGGTAGTCTGCATCTCTCCCCCAGAGATGTTCAAGCAGTTTGACTACTGATTCTCTATACTGCTTGTCGTATCTTTTAATCGTGAGTTTTCTATCCATAGTTACTTCCGGAAAACGTATTTACGACCAGTTCCATCAGGGTTTTCCAGGATACCTGGCAATAGAGCTAAATTGATTTTCAACAAAGCCTTGTGCACGGACCTACCACTATGCAACTGAATGCGTGGTATTTTTGCAGGCTCAGTTCTATCAGTAACCCAGGCCGGTACGGTTGTGACAGCAGTTCGTACTCCGCATTCAAGTGCATACTCTGCCAATTCATCAGTATAATTGCCATTCGGAAAACAGAAAGATGGACATCTGACTCCCGTTTTATCCGAAATAGTGTTGATACTTTCAGAGATACTATTCCGAGCTTGCTCTGGAGCTTCTCTGGGTAGGATCTCATGATACAGGGCATGGGATCCGATATCATATCCTGCTGCAATCATCTCCCGGGCATTGTCCCAGCTGAGTGAAGCAATATCAGGATGCCTTGGGTCAATGCTAATTTCATACTTAGACAGAATTGCTGCAACCCGAGATTCCCTCTCCTTGTGAGATAACAATTTCAGTTCACTGATAGGATAATGTTGAGCTATATCCGGATACTTACTGAGAGCTATCCGGTATCGATCAAACCATAGAAGATAGTCATCCTCACTTATGAACTCAGTTGTCACGTAGAATATCGCAGGGACTCCGGTACTCTTGAGCAATGGGTAGATTGTTTGATAATTACTCAGTTTCCCATCATCATAAGTCAGCAGACAAAAGGGGCGTTTGTCATCTATTGTACCGTTGACCAGTTCATCGTGAGAGATAAAACGGAAGTGTTTCCCGAGTAAATCCAGGTAAGAGATTTGTTCAGCCGCCGTCAAAGTATGGAAATTTACAACAATCCCTCTATACCCGAAAAGGTTATTAGAAACCAGTTTGCTGATTAACGTGGTAACCATTCTTTTCTTACCTACACCAGTCCATAAGCTTCCAGATGCCTGGCAACCATCTTTTCTGTGGTTAACAATTCTCGCATTTCTGCGGCATAAGCATCCAGATCCGCAGACAGAGTTCCTTTTGATATCTCGATTACCTTATTGGCAATTGCCTGGCTGCTGTCGACAGGAACAACAAAACCATTCTCTCCATCGTGGACGAATTCACCAGCCGCTCCGACGTCTGTGCTCACCACAGGCAGACCCAACATTACCGCGTCCATCATTGAGTTAGACATACCCTCCCTATAAGAAGCACATATGTATATGTTTGACATCTTCAGAAACTCCATTGTCTCTTCAGTGAAACCGAGAATACGGATATGGTTTCTAATCCCTAACATATCTGCATACTCTTCGAATTGCTCTTTCAACTTTCCCCCTCCCAGTAGGAGCAGATGGTAACGGGAATCCTCCCGCAGCAAGTGTTGCAATGCATCTATCAGAATCAAGTGTCCTTTGTGATGAGAATGCATGTTGGAAACATTTATCAATACAATGCCCTCGTCCGGAATCTGCATATCCTGGCGTAACAACCCGGTGTATGCCTTTTTGTATTTTTCCATAGAAAACCCATTGTAAATGAAGTCAACTTTTCCACATTCTATATTGTTCCTGCTACAGAAGTAATCTGCTACATTACGGGAATTAGCCAGATACTTATCGACTTTTCCCCCGAAGAGCCTATTAGCCAGGCGGTCCATTCCGGATAAATCCTCCAGATTGCGAATCCCCAGATACAGCCTGTCAAACTGGTTTCGTCTGAAACAGGTCAACGCATAATTATTAGCACTAATGTATGAATGAATGATGTCGAAGCGGGTACCCCGCATGGTTTTCCGGATCCGTCGATACAACTCCCAACGCCGGATAAGTCTGTCAGAAAGCACAATCAGTTTGATGTTCAGCTTTCTGAAGTCATCGTAGTAGTGGATTGAACCAGGTTTAGCTTTCTCAGAATAGAAAACCAATACTGTTATCTCGATTTCATAATTCGAAGCGAGTAAACCCTTCACAAGTTCCAGCAGTTGGTACTCAGTACCCCCGCGAAACAGGTTTGGAGTGATGTAAAGAATCTTCTTCATGGTTGATCCCACTTGATGGTTTGCGGATTGAAGACCCAATCGTTTCTTCGTCTTGTCTTTCCCAGTTTGTGTGCCAGCATTTCGATAGCTTCAATCAGGCCGAAAACAAGAATCCAGTTATAGTTCCGGCGATAGGTTTCAACGTGACCAATGAACTTGAAAAGATTCCAGAGACGATTTTCAAATAATTTACTGTACCCGGCACTTATTCGATAGAACCACTTGCTTGGTACTCCAAACCGGTTGGAAGTCTCCTGCTGTCCGGTTGTCGTCAATCGGTAACCGATCTGTTCGTAAGCGATTTTAACTGTATCAGACGATTTTCCACCTCCAGGCCAGCAGAAATAGGGACATTTATATCTCAGCAGTTCTTCAAGATAGGATCTGGTCTGCTGGAGTTCACTGAGTACTCTAGCGTTATAATCGCTGTCGCTTTCGTACTTACCTGGTACTTCTCTGTCAGCAAAAAGATCGTCCCAGGTCTTGAAAAGCTGATCTTCAGTCAGGGGTGGATTCAGCCTGCCCACCTGCTGCATGAACGTCGTGATTTGCACCTTGTCCGGAAAGAAACGTCTTACTCCCAGCGACTTACCGTAAGTGAATAGCGGAGTTCCCCATCTACAACGTGATTGGGGATAGAATGTTATCCAATCTGGTTTCTCAGCAGGATAGCGATTCCAATCCAGCCACCAGCTTCTATCACCCGGCAGGTGGAAACCTGTCAGCTCAGGTCCACTGAAAAGCCAGGTGTGGGTTACTCCATGCGGATGAAAATCAAAGCACCCACTTCGCTGCATAACCAACAACTCCCCTTCTGAGAGATACCCCCATTCATGTAAATTACCCGTCTTTGCATGCAGCTCTCGGCGTTGACGAATATCTCTGCTTTTCTCTATAAAATCATACGAGATAAAGATGGTTCCCTTTTGCTGATAAGCCTCCAGTACAGGTGCTACATTGATCCAGTTATCGAGAAAACCATCATCAAAAGTCAAGGCAACAGCTCGTCTCCAGTGTCGCTCTCCTCTGATATATTGTTCAGACTCATTGAGAGATAACGTTGCGTAACCCCTGAATTTCAGATAGTGCATGAAGTTCAGAAAATTCCGCCGACTCACTGTCAGTTGGGAATTGGGAAACCTGTTGTAGCTATCACTAACTGAATGGAACATCAGGATGGGGAGAAAACCACGCCGTGATCGATCAAAGATGAGTGGATAGCAGAGCAGAAGCAGTCCGATACCGAAATACACATAGGGAATCGAGCTGACAAGCAGCAGTAACAACAGTAACAGAAACAGAAGGGAAGCCAGGAAGTAATAGCGTCTTTCCGACATCAGCCTTCTGCTCCAACATCAGAAATCACAAATCGGTGCTTGCCGGAGGCTGATGCAGGGCTCTCATCAGGATAGTTGAATCTTATCGACACTGGATCCTGGAACTGGCTCTGTATCATCTGCCGGTAGTACTCCTCATTTTCCGGTTGCCACTGCTCATTTGTCAGCAGATTGATCTCAATCTGCTCAAGATTTCGCTGGTGCACCTGGAATTGAACTGTGCCGGGCCGGGAACGTAGTAATCTCCAGAAAGTCCCGGTGATCACCTCCCCTGATTTTCCCCGGATCAGATCCCAGGTCCTGCCCTCTATTCCGGCTACTTTGCTCAAAGCGCTACCACAGCTACAAAGCTCACCAGACCAGTCCTTATCGGAAAGTCTGGCGATATCACCGGTTCGATAACGAATCAAAGGCATAGCCTGGTTGGTCAGCTGAGTAACAACGATTTCAGCCAGTCCATCGCTCACCGGCAGAAATTCGAAGTAATTGCGTATCTCATCAAGATGCAGTCCACTATGTGCACTGCACTCCATCGCCAAGCTTGAAAACTCACGACTGCCATATCTGTTATAAACAGGTGCCCGAAAAGCTTTCTCGATCAGCTCTCGCTGATCAGGTTGCAGGGTTTCAGCCGAGGTCATCACACCAACTAGAAAGTCGATCCGGAGGCCGTTATCGAGAATATATCGGGCAAAGGCCTCCATTGCGGAGGGAAAGCCATGTACTATATTCGGTTTGAAGTTAACCATTGTTTCTATTTTTTGTCTGATACTGTCTGGCTTAAGATCGAAAGTCGAGATGAACAGCTGATGGTAGATCAGCTTTGCCAGTCTAGTCCGCACTTTCTGCTGCTGCTTATCTTCGATGGCAGCACCCCAGATCGAGGCCCATTTGCTTCCCGGAACGTAACCTGACCAGGAGTTGAAATATCTCTGGGATGCCCAGGAAGCATCCATATAAGTCTTATCTTGATAAAAATCAAGCACTTCTCCGGTTGAGCCGCCGGTTTGATTGCTGGTATACTGCGACATGTCCGCCTGCAGGTGAAAATCAGAGGGAAAACGCTGGTAGTCCTTCTTGGACATTAGCGGAAACTGCTTCAACCACTCCTCAGACGTGGAGCTTTTCAATGATAACTGACCGCTGTCTGCCAGTTTTCGATAGTAGGGAATCCTGTCACAGGCATGTCGCAACTGCTCACCCAGTCTTTCCTGTTGGAATGACTGTATCTGTTCAGCAGTCCAGTTACCAGATTCTTGATAGAGCTGAGACCAGTTGCTGATTTTATACCCACGCACAATCTCATAGAGACGCTGGAGTGCAAACCAGAACTTTCTGTTCATCCTTGCTCCAGATTCTCAACGTACCACTGCATGCTTTCCCGAATTCCCTGCTCAATATCATGACTGGGTAAGTACTCCAGCAGCCGCTGCGCACGACCTATGTCGGCGAATGAATGAAGAATGTCTCCAGGACGGAAGGGAGCGTAACCTGGCTCCGGTACTATAAAATCCGTTTTGTACCGTGCGAGCTCTTCTCCCAGCATATTGTACAGTTGATTCAATGTGGTCCGCCCGCCAGCGGCAACGTTATAGATAGTATTGACCGCATCCGGATTATCAGTCAGCATTGCTCGTTCATTTGCCTGTATCACGTTATCAATGTAACAGAAGTCTCGACTGGTCTCTCCGTCACCATTGATGGTGGGCGTAATACCCTCCATGAACTCTTTGATCCAGCGTGGGATAACGGCAGCGTATGCTCCCTCCGGGTCCTGTCGTCTGCCAAATACATTGAAGTATCGCAGCCCGATAAACTCCAGGCCATAAATCCGTTGAAAAGTTGCCGCCTGCAGTTCGTTCATCTTTTTAGTGAGGGCGTATGGTGACAACACCTCACCTGTTTTATCCTCCAGCTTTGGTAAATCCGGATTGTCACCATAAACCGAACTGGAGGAGGCAAAGACAAAACGTCTCACATTATTATCACGGCTGGCAATCTGCATGTTCAGAAAACCATCCACATTATTCTGATGTGAGTCCAGTGGTTGTGCTATCGAACGTGGCACAGAACCGAGAGCCGCCTGGTGTAACACATAGTCGACTCCTTGAGTACAGCTCTTACAGGTGTACAGATTTCTGATATCACCCTCAACAAACTCAAAGTTACCGCGTTTGTCATCAGGAATACTCTCCCGCACCTGCTCGATATTGTGGAAATGGCCGGTGGCAAGGTTGTCCAGGATCGTGACTTTATACCCCTTTGCCAGAAAGTATTCTGCCAGATTTGAACCTATGAAACCGGCACCGCCGGTGATTAGAATCTTCATATCAGTATGTATTACGTTTTGACAATGTTATCGTAATCCTGCTGTAATGCGGTCGTTGCATTGCGCGTATCTATCACCAGATCTGAATTTTTCACAATCATTTCGTAATCTACATCATCGTGATCGGTCGAGATCAGCACGCAGTCATAACTCTTCAGGCCTTCAGCCGTCAGAGGCACTGAATCCATCTTGAAATTATACTTACGCATCAGTGGCATGGTCTGGATATAGGGATCGTGATAATCAACAAGTGCGCCCTTCTCCGACAATAATCGAATCAGTTCGAAGGAGGGTGATTCCCGTGGGTCATCCACATTTTTCTTATAGGCCAGGCCTAACAGCAGCACCCGCGATCCTTTGAGTGATTTCTCATGATCATTAAGCGCATTCAGAACATTGGTAATCACATACTCCGGCATGAAAGTGTTGATCTCACCAGCCAGTTCGATGAAGCGGGTATTCTGGCCGTACTCCTTGGCCTTCCAGGTCAGGTAAAAGGGATCGATCGGAATACAATGCCCACCCAGACCGGGGCCGGGATAAAACGGCTTGAAACCGAAGGGCTTGGTAGAGGCTGCCCTGATCACTTCCCAGACATCGATATCCATCTTGTCGAAAACCATCTTCAGCTCGTTGACCATAGCGATGTTTATGGACCGAAAGATGTTCTCCAGCAGTTTGGTCGCTTCAGCCACGCGGGTTGAAGACACCGGTACGGTCTGCACGATAATCTGATCGTAAAGCGCCACTGCAATCTCAGTACAGAGGGGCGTCAGACCACCGATAACCTTGGGAATAGTAGCAGTTGTATATTCTGGATTGTTGGGATCTTCCCGCTCCGGGGAGTAAGCAATATGAAAATCTACACCGGCTTTAAGTCCACTTTCTTCCAGAATGGGCAGCATCTCTTCATCTGAAGTGCCCGGATAGGTAGTGGATTCAAGCACGATCAACTGACCCTTCTGCAGGTACTTGGCAGCCACACGGGTGGAATCGAGTACGTATGAGAGATCCGGTTGACGGTAGCGATCCAGCGGTGTCGGTACGCAGATCAGGACCGCGTCAACTTCAGTCAGACGGGAGAAATCTGTAGTGGATTCGAAGAGTCCAGTTTCCATGGCAGTCGCAATCCGTTTTGCCGGGATATGCTTGATGTAGGTCTCACCCTTTTGCAACGCTTCTGTTTTCTTCGAATCAACATCGAAACCGATCACTCGGACCTTCTTTTCGACGAACTCGAGCAACAAAGGCAAACCGACATATCCCATTCCTATGACGCCAATGACGGCTTTTCCGCTCTTTATCTTCTCAATCATGCGATCTCCTCAAGTAGCTTCCGGTATTGTTCTTTTACTTTCTCATATGAAAAATATTCCTGGTTGTAATGCGCCAGGTTATCTTGTATCTCTTTGTATTGTTCCGGTTGGTCCTGCAGATCCTGCAGCCAGTCTGCCAGTTCTTCGACATCTACAGCTACTTTTCCAAGCCCGGCACTGACGATCATACCGTCAGGATCAATACCTGTAGTTGCCAGCGGAGTGAGGGTTTGAAAAGCTTGCAGGAAGGTATTCGGGAATCCTTCGGAAATTGAACTGTTCACCAGAACCAGCGCGCGGCTGAAATAGGATGACATGTCAGAAAAAGCAACATTTTCTATTAGTTCGATATTAGGAATCCGTTCGATTTCAGTCCGATATTGTGCGGCTTCCGGCGTATCTTTTGATGCGGCAATCATCAAAAAGCGCTGCTCCGGAATCGCCTTCGCCAGTTGCATGACAGCTTCAGGTCCCTTGAATGCTTTCAGGTGTCCTACCCAGAGTATGTACTCCCGCTCTTCCAATGGGCGATTCTTAACAGCTACCGGGTGATGAGTGTTAGGGATTTTTAACAGCTTTCTACCCGGTTTGTCGAACCAGCGGGCAGCGGCCTGCAGTTGATTATCATTCTGAGCGATGTAGACCTTCGTTCCCAGGCGTGTCAAAAGGAAGTATATACGCTGCTTAAAGGAATATTCTCCTTTCCCTAGAGCGAGCAGTAAATCTCTCTCATTAGCGGCTTTGTATATGAGAATTCGTCGAAACAACATACAATAAAATCCCAGTAGAGCGGATACCGGCGAGATGATTTTCGTAAACCAGATTTGCCTGTCAAGCGAGCGGATCAACTGCCATAGTTTTCTAATCCAGGTGAAACCGCTGCTGTTTCCAACTGTAGAATTATGCAACAGTATTCCCTCATGTTCCCAGGTCCCCTCGGCTCTGTCCGAAATTGTGACAACTACTTCAACCTGGTATCCCAATTCGTGGCACATCTGCGCAATCATGTAACTATCCACTTCAGCCCCACCGATGAAGCTTTCAGCTTGCGGGGAGTAAAGCGCAGCTGCGTTAAGGTTGATAAAACAGATTCGTTGCTTCATAGCTGCTCTTTTTCTCCGGTTTGCAGTTGCTGGTACTGGACCTCAAAGGTCTTCATGATGATACTCCAGTCGTAAACCTGAAATGCAGTATCATGGCAACAAACCCGCAACTCCTGAGAGAAATCGGTTTCCCTTACATGCTGGGCAACTTTCTTATATGCAGATCGCGTCAGCTCTGAGAGGATAAAACCAACACCTTTTTTCCGGGCCAGCGCACCGCTATCACCAATACAATCAGAGAGAATAACCGGCAAACCGGCAGCCAGATATTCAGCAAACTTGATAGGCGAGGCAGCTCTGTTTACCAGATTATCATCCCGCAACAAAACACCAACGTCAGCAACCGCCAGATGAGAGTGCATCTGATCATGCGGTAACGAGATAACAGTGAGGTTACTTAGGGGGAAACTGTGTTCCGATGCAATCTGTTCTACCTGCTCTTTCGATCTGGAAAAGACCAGTAGATGAAAGTCAGGTAATGATCCCAGCATAACACTGGAAAGATGAAACAGTTCGTCAATCTTCTGCCAGCGATGGGTGCTGCCAGCGTAAACCATTACGAATTTATCAGTCAGCCCGAGGCGGGTACGAAACTCACTACGCTCTAATTCTTCCGGAAGCGGTTTTACATGAGTACCGCTGGGGGTAAGAACAACCTTATCACCTGGAGCAAAGTAAGTATCAGACAGATATCTACGGAAGTACTCACTGACACAGAAAACCCGATCAGCAGCATCGATCATTTTTTGTTTCAGTTTGCGGGCTCGAACAAGTTCACGAGAGTTGAATACAGCCCTGCCCTTTTCGTATATCTTTTCCCAGAAGTAAACTCCATGCAGATCGAGAACCATCGGAATGTCAGAGCTGCGCAGTGCCCGCTCGGTCAGATAACCGGCATCGAAACCGTGTGCGTGGACTATGTCGATCCCTTCCCGTTTCATCAGCTTCCTTAGAAATCTGACCAACATGTTATTTAACAGTTGCCGTGACAATCTGCGGTATTCACCATAGACAGGTATGACGGTAAAACCAATCCCATTCGCCTTAAAGTTCTCCCGCAACTCTGTAAACCGACCAGCCAACTCTCTGGCACTCCGCCAATTGGGACAGGTTAAAACATGTACTGCATAGCCCAGCTGGTGTAGTTCAGTCACTTCTGAAAGGAACTGAATTCCA
This sequence comes from uncultured Bacteroidia bacterium, assembly GCA_964501185.1. Taxonomy (GTDB): domain Bacteria; phylum CAIWAD01; class CAIWAD01; order BS150m-G50; family BS150m-G50; genus BS150m-G50. The sequence goes on along the minus strand of CAZCRT010000035.1, from coordinate 8,528 downwards.
TAACCGGAATCATTTTCAAGTCCTCGATAAGTAAAGTAGAGAAGCTTCGGTTTAACCATCATAACCTGTCCATCAATGATTCAAGTCCCTTCTCTATTCTAACACCGGTTCTATCCGCTGCTAGAGTTACTCCATTCATACTGAGTTTCAGTGTTTCAGCTTCCAGCTCCAGCTGCCAGGCAGACCGTGCATCGATTATTGTATCGAAACGGACAGTGTCGCTGAATTTGAGTCTCGCCTTAGCAGATGTTAATCTCTTTCGCTGACCGTACCTGGGTGAAAACCAGCCGGACAGTTCCTGTTCATTACCATACCCAAGAAATATATCGTCAGGAGAAGTGGCAAAATAGAGTACCGGCCCCGGGGAAACCGATTTAACTGTATTAAAACCTCCTCTTCTGCCCGTTTTATAGGAACCTGCCAGTTGGAAGTGAATTCCCAGAGTATGCCTGCCTGGACAGGCTACCTCATCACGAATCAGCAGCATGCCCGGGTTCACATGCAAAAAGCGTCTGCTATGTTGCCATTCAGTGGTACCGGTTTGCTTCTGATACTCCAGATGAAGATAGGAGTAATCAATCTGACTGACCTGCTCGAGAGTCCTGACTGGAAAGATATCAGGTACACCAAAGCGTTGCCTGGTTACCTCCAGCATATTCTCATTGTCAACAGTAAGGCAGTTGTGGGCTACGGCAGAGCGAAAATAGTACCGCCATTTGTCGTTTAAACTATAGGAATAGGTTCCAGGATCTATAAGTATCTCCTGGCCATCTACCCACCAGGTAAATCCGAGATAGTCGGCATGATTATGACTGGTACCTATTCCGGTGGGGAAGGAAGCACCACCTCCCCGCATGATAAGCTGCTCCTGCTGCTGCTCATCCCGAAAGCGGCTACAGACTGTATTCATAGAGGGATAGAAATGTTGGAGGACAGATTTCGCTGGGGTCGGTATTTCTTTCCACCGCTCATAACTCCCCTTCCCCACGAGCAACCATGTTTCCAGATGGAACCGTCCGGCAGCGCTTTTTAATTCCGGATCGTTGAAGAGAACTGCTCCGGTTGAAGCATAGCGCCTGCGGTCTTCCAACCGTTGGGATGACAATGCAAAAACAGTGGCGTTATCAGTGTCACCGAATTGTGGCAAACTGCCATCCGGATAGGTCATTGCTGATACATGCCGCAGCATTTCCAGCAAAGCCGTCTTATACTCTTCCTTGAAGTCAATGCCCAGGCGGATACCCAGGCTGTAAACCAGGAGCGCTGTTTCCAGTACGAAAGCGTGATAGTTGATTGAAAACTCCCCCTGCACACCGTCAGGATGAATCTGAAAGAGAAGACTCTTCTCCAGTGAGCGCAAGCCGCGTCGCAACCAGCGCTTCCCGAAGGAGTGTTCACTGAAAAACATACCACTAACAACCAGACCGCCTGCCTCAGATATCAAGTGATTGTGTGAAATCCCCTTCCGGCTATTGAAGTAATGATTGAGGAAACAACCCTGTTGAAAAATGCTTCTCAACATGATTTTACGCTCTTGCAGGTTCAACCCCGATGAATCATGGATAAAAGAAAAGGCAAGAATCCAGGAGATGTTCCGAATAGCATTTTCCTGAATCTGCGGTGCGATCCAACCGATACCAAATCCAATCTGGTTCTGTTGCAACCAGTCCTGCCATTGGTCACTTATCCAGTCTATATAGCGCTCATCTTCGGTCAGTCTGAATCCAGCACCCAGTTTGGAGAAGAACAGGTGGCGGTGTATCTCCCACATGTTCCTGATGTCACCTGGACGATTCTCTGAGCTGTAATCAACTTCGCTATAAAAACAGGATGGCCAGCGATTACCTGTGCAGTAATCATCGAACCAATTGATTCCAACGTCAGATACCCGACCCAGAGCGCGGTAAACAGCACTGAATTCAGTAAAGTCACCATTAAGGATGCGATCACAATCTTCCCGAAATTGACCGACTTGGTCCGCACATTGATCTGGGGGTGAAACGCGATCTTTCAACAGTGCCAGGAAATTGTCTGCTGGTTCAGGAGAGCGTGTGAGTACATGTGGCAGAATCAGATATAAGTAGAGTGGATCGGTAAAACGAAGGAAAAGCGGTCGTAATCCTGATCTCAGTCTGATTGCAATCTCATTGAAGTTCCCGTGCAGGATCCAACCAGTAACCTGGCTGAACCTACTCATTAAAACGGCTCCAATGCAAAAGGAACAAATCTGAGAGTATCGAATTCAAGGTTGTCATATACATCAATGATTACTTCAGCTATCGCGACCGAATCGGTAGTTCCCCACCAGTTGTTGGAAATATCAATAGCATTATCTGCCGGCCAGACTGGATCAGTGTATCCCATAGCATATTGTGTGTTGTCTATGATATTATTCTGGCTGACTGAAGTAGTAGCTCGATGATAGCTTACAAGTAATATACCACGAGTGTTATTGCTGATCGTATTGTTGTGTAAAACTACATGTGAAGCCGAATAGTAGGCAAGGCCGTTTTCTGAATTTCTAATGCTGTTATCGATGATTATCAGAGAATCGTCTGACAGTTCACATATAATTCCAGTAGACTGATTGTTCTCTATGATAGATTGCGTCAACAAAGCTCTATTGTTGTAGGCCCTGATACCTACAACATTATGGTGAGACCAGAGATCGTATATCTGAACATCACTGCTGTTTCTGATAGCCAAACCTGTTTCGCAATCACGCAATTCAAGATCATTGAGAATAGTACCACTGTCTCCATAGCAGGTTATCCCAATGACAGAATTACTGACCTTGACATTCTGTAGCTGCGTATTGTAGCCCGTAATCTCGATTCCCTGTACACAGTCCTTTACATGAACATGGTTCAACTCCATTGCGGAAAAATTATCGTTCGCCAGTGTGCTGCTGATACCGTACCACTCATCGGCTGAAGCAGCTGCTCTGAACACAATTGGGTCATCGCCACTGCCGTGAGCAATCAAACTCCCTTCGACCCGGATGATTATTCCCTCATCAACCAGAAAGTGCACATCCCGTTCAACGGTCATCACCACCCCTTCAGGAACAGTTAGATGATCGTGAACCTCTACATCACTGTTGGCAGCAATTGTTATGTCACTGTAGAGTGTGTCCGGGAGCTCAACGGTTTGCCTCTCAGTAGTCTTCTCTTCGCATCCAATCCAGAGTAGAAGTAACGCCAAACCCAGGAACAATGTGTGCCATCTGGTAACCATTTCAATTTCCTTATGATAAATCGCCGTGTCGATCAAGCCTTCTCTCCAGCCTCTCACCTGCACAGGGAGGTTGCTGCGCTTCCCCTATTGCTGATTCCTGTTCATCAGTCGAACTGTCATGTAGCAGGAAACGAGCATAGAAAAAAGCGCCTGTTAATAATATGAAAAAAGTGTGTGAGATTGACGGAACGAATAAAATGCGACCGGTACCAAAATCAAGTAACAGTCCTGTAATTGCAGCTGCTACTGCAATTAATAAGGGATCATCAATTTTCTGCTTAATTACTCGCCCAACCGGGAACATTAAGTGGACCAGAACCCAGAGAAATGCGATTAATGTCAAGGTTCCACCGAAAACCCACATCTGTAGGTAGGAGTTATGAGGATGCGCTAAAATGGTACCACCAAAATTATACTTCTTATTCTCCTCGAAGAATTTCAACTCACTGAAACCGATACCCAGCAGTGGGTACTGCTTGATAAGGACAGCCGATGTTTCGATTAGAGAAACGCGATTATAATCATCTAAGGTCAGCTCTTCTCTAGCCTCTCCGGTGAAAAATCGATTAATCATCCGATCACCAACATCCGTTTGAAGTGCCAGGGTCCCACCTACTAAAACGATAAACAGTATCGGAATCAACGGCAGGCGCCCCATGCGGAAGCGTACAATCAGGTAAAACAGGATGCCCCCAGAAGCCGCCAGGAAAGCCCCCCGGGAAGAACCGATCAGTATTACTATGAATGTGATTACTGCACCCGTACCGCAGAGAGTTCGAATCATGATAGATCGCAGTTCGAAAGTAAGAATGCTTAAGATGACCATTACAGGTACGACCTGAGCAGCCATCATGCTTTTATTACGGAAATCAGAACTGATGGGAAAAGCGTGTTTCAATGCTTCTTCGCTGCCGCCACCACCGAAAAAGACAACGTATCCCTGCTGCCAATAACGGTAAAAGAAGTACAATGCAATGAGCGACATCACTACTATGGTACCATACAATAATGTCCTGGCATCCTGTATTGAATCAACCAACAGCATAGCCAGAACAAGGATAAGGAAGTTTTCGACAGCTATCCTCTGCCAGTTAATAAACCCTGATTCTAGGACATCAGGGTGAAACAGGACTGAAAGCAGGAAAACTGTGATGAATGCCAGAAACGGTATCAGCAGTTTGAAGGTGAACTTTTCGCGATTGCGAACAAACAGGATGCCGGCAGAGATCAGAATAAATACATCAAAAAAACCACTCTGAAAACCTAAAACTCTGTAGCCACCATAACTAAATGTTTCCTGAACAATTACATCCAGTATCAGTAGGATTATAAACAGATGAATTGTAAATCGGGTGAAAAAAAGTGGAACTACAGCCAAGAATGTAAGTAAGACGAAAAAATATACGTTACCTGCGCCAGCCAGACCAAAACCAACAGCGACTATCGTAATCCCAAGGATTACTTGAGCAGACAAAGATAGAGAACTACTAGAGCCGTCGGTAGATGAAAGATGGAATTTCATCTTTTCTCCGATTGAGGACGGTTCCGAGAATCTCCCCGCCGGCATTATTTATTGATTCAATCACGGTCTTGATGATCCCTTTACCGGTGACTCCGGCAGCAATTATTAAAATAACGCCATCAACAGCAGGGGCTAAAGCGACAGCATCGGCATACCACCGGGCAGCCGGGGAGTCAATCAAAATGATATTATATTCGTTTGATACCTTATCCAGCAACCGGCGAAAATCGGCCAATCCCGATCTGGCAAACTGGCCACCAGATTTTGATCCGGCACTAATTACGTCCAGATTTTCAGAATGCTGCTGTACCGGCAGCTCATCGGTTGTTTCTTCCAGAAAATTCTGCAGACCTCGTTCCTTAGAAACATTGAACTGATGGTGCAGATCAGGTGTTCGTAGATTGGCGTCGATTACCAGTATTTTTATGTTTTTGTTCAGCTCCGCCAACAGCAGGGCTGTCTGAGCCAGAGTGAATGTTGAACCTTCACCTCTCTCAGTAGCTGTAAAAAGAAAAGAGGTTTTACCAGTACCATGGTGATAATCAATAAAGCCGGCCAGTTTCTCAATTTCACTCCGGACTTCCGGGACTATCCCAGCAGTACTATCCTCTTTATTGTTACTTCGCAGCAGCTCACGATAAATCGACATGGGCTATTCCTGTATTTCCGGTATTGAAACGATTACTGGCAAATGCAGATCCATTATCAACTGATAGGCAGAATTATAACGGTTGGACATGAGATCCAACAGAAACATCAGCAGAATCGATATGACCAATGACAAAATGAACGTGATGACCACGCTCAGAACCCGACGCGGTCCGCTGGGTGCTGTGGGAACCACTGCAGGATCTACGACAGTTATATCTACGTTGGCGTTAATATTGGGATTGGCTAGCTGATATTCCGAGAGTTTATCGGTCAGCACTCCCAACATCTTCTTACGGTTGTCAATTTTCAGTTCCAGCTGCTCGACTGTGGTCACTATCTGAGGATAGGCAGCCGAAATATCAGCAAGATCCTGAAATACTTCTAGACCACGTTGTCGTTGATTCAACAAGTCCTGATGGTTACCCAGCTCCGCATCCCTGAGACCATGAATCTCGGACACCAGTTGTTCTTTAAGCAAGGTTAACTCTTCCTCGAGCCGCTCGATCTCAAAATAGCCATCCTGGTACTTCTGTCGAAGCGTATTAATCTCTCTCTGCCTCTCATAGTAGAGCGATTTCAGCTGCTGCAGGTTCCTGCTGGGTAACACCGGCAATACCAAGACTCCCCGTTCCACAAAATGAGCCAGTGCAGTGTCCAGTCGTTCCAGCAGACTAGTGCTTTGAGCAATCTGATTATCGAGATTTTCGTTCTCGATAACTATCTGGTTATACCTTTGCAGATGAGTATGCATTTCAAGTTGAGGGTTCACCAGATTATTATCACTCAACAGATCAGCTCGTAAACTCTGTAACGAATCAAGTTGGCTATTGACGAAAGCAATCTTCTCGATATAGTAACCAATGCTTGATGTGTCTGCTTCTATCCTGGTCCGAGCTGCAATATATTGCTCAGCCAGTTGGTTGAGAAAACGTGCCAACCTTTCCGGATCGGAATCGGTAAAACCAATTCTAAGCATGGTTGAGTTCTTTACAGGGACAACCCAGAGCCTGCTCCGTAACATTGACATCAACTGTGAGCGCTCTCTTGTATCATTATGAAGAATGTTCTTCCAGGTAGAATCAGCCAGGCTGGCTGCCTCCTGCACAATTGGCCAGGATTGAATGAATTCAGACTCAGTGTTTTTTAATTCAGCGAAAGTGATAGTGGTCTGGTATCGAGCCGCACGAACCAGCTCGATTTGGTCCGATTCCGGAGTCACCATCAATTGGAGACTACCGTTATAATAGTCATCTTTGGCAAGGTTGTTAATAATGGATATCCCGGTAGACAGGATCACGATCACCAGAAACAACGGAAGATAGCGAAAGAAGATGCGTACTGCTTCTATACGAGCGCCTTTGTACTCAAGTCTGGCCATACTACTCCAGCCTTCCCAACTGCCAGTAGTATCGATTTCTGAGGAACGAATCTACTGGTGGTACAATATTAACGAAGTAATCACTTATGAACTGATGCACGTTGCTGATGAAAGTCGGTGGAACATAAATGATATCGAAGGACTGAACCAGATGTAAAGCATAGGAATCGCCATTGATACTGGTTTCCAGATCAATCTGCTCCACCGTGCCGGTATCGGAAGAGATCGGATGAAAAAGCAGAATCGACTTCCATTCCGCTTTGGTGGTCATCCCACCGGCCATGGCAATTGCTTCCAACATCGTCACCCTATTCTGCACGTCGTAGAAGCCTGGTTTGCGTACCTCCCCGAAAACGTAAAATCGCATCGGAGCGACACTTGTCACACTGACAACCAGCTCCGGATTTCGCACCATCTCGCTGTACACCTCTTCAATCTCGCCAGCTATTTCGTCGGTAGTTCTACCTGCCACTTCGAGATCACCAACCCAAGATAGTGTAATCCTGCCATCCGGTCGTACCGTGACGAGACGATCAAATTCAGGTGTATAGTTGAAGCTTACCTGCAATTTATCACCGAACCTGATCAGATAGGGGGTGGCTAAGTGAGGAAATATAGCAGGATCCGGTCCGGGATGCATTTGAATGTCATCAGCCGGAACAGCTGAAGTAACTGCTTCAGGAGTGTCCTCTATGACAGCTGACTTGACCGCACAGGAGTTGAAAACCCAGACCACGCTTATAGCAACAACGACTCCCGTTGTAAGCTTCAGCAGATTCATACACTCCCCGCTTTCCCATACACATATGACTGGTTATTCACAGATCAGAATCCCTCTTAATCTATCTCCCTGATAATGACAATCGGATACCGCCAGCTTTGACTAGTCGAATTGACACAGAGTAAGCTATCTCAGGTCAATTCGCTGTTAAAGTATAGCTGTCTAATAGTGCAACAGTTGTATCGACTATGCCAGGGTTCATCTTTAATCAGTTGGATAGCTTTGCTGCTGTGAACACGGTTTCACCGTAAACCAATTCAGTATAACTAAATACGGCCCTTTGTAATCAATGCAAATGTTAATACGGAACATCGGGGGAAACAACATATTTCTTTCATACTAGCAGTCGACAAGACTTTCATTTGCATCCCAATTTACGATTAATATATCAGTTTCAGAGTAACTCAGTTACTTGCTATGTTGGAACACTTCAAACCAGTTGCCGTAATACATTGTTTTTCCTGCCACCCTCCCTCCAAGACTGGTTCTCGAAAGGGCATCTGGTCCGATTCGTGACAATGTAGTTTGAAGACCAACATCTGATCCGACAGAAAATCCATACTCCAGCTCTGGTTGATCGTAGAAAGTTGAGGTCTTTCCAGACGGTGTGCAGCTGCTACCCATCGTCTGGAATGCTTCCAGTTGTAGAATGTACCTTCTGAGATATAAAGCTTGCGGCAGACTTCGGCAATCTTGAATTCTTTCCCCTCTGACGAAACGCAAAAGCGACCTGCTCCTCGGTAAATCGGGACTTTTCATACGAATCCTCCGGTTAGCTGGTTACACGATTCGCCGAATTCTTCAATTAAAAGAACCAGTTTTTTAGGAACAGATCATAATTCGTTAATACCGTTCCCCCTACATCACGACAGCAATAATCGCCAGGCGACCAGATAATCCAGTATGACCTTCCTCCCTTAAACCGGACCACTTTGAATGATAGGATTCTGTTGGTACAA